>CAYFHO010000003.1:0-153784 GCA_964342825.1 uncultured Verrucomicrobiota bacterium | reverse complement strand
AAATTGAAGGAAATTCGCTGCCAATTCCCACTTCAGTGACGAACTTGGGCTAATGATGTTCAGTTGAATGGAAAAAAGAATCACCACCGCCAACCAGGCAATCAGGAGAAAACCCAATCCTTTGAGAGCTCTCAATCGACTTTGAGCAGGTTTATCCATGGTGATTAACTTGAAACTGGGTGATGATGGTTTTTTGCCAGGTGCGATTTTAATAAATGCCCGGCGGTTTGAATTGTTCAAACTGCCGGGCTGATTTTACTCCTTCATTCTGATTAAAGTGATGAAGTGGTAATCATTACTCAGCGTGTTGGACGTGTGCCTTCAAAGGGACGTTTCCCGGATCGATTGGACCGAGTGCTATTGTCTGGCCTTCCTCTTCCTTGAGGGCGGCCTCTGCCAAATCGTCTTTCTGATCCGTCAGGCCTTCGGATGGCGTTTCTCATCGATTGAATTTCTGCTTCTTCCAAAGTCCCGTTTTCGTTGGTGTCCAACTCTGAAATTCGTGCATACAGACTCGCCAGGCGATGGACGATGTCTTCAGTAGAGACCTCGACTCCTTCAGGAGGTTTAGGAAGGCCTTCAGGTTTCGTAAAGGTTCCGGATTCGATGGCTTGTGCTAACACGTTCTTTTCTTCTGCATTTAATTGACCATCGTTGTTTTCGTCTACTGTGGAAAGGTTGGCATATATTTCAGGTAAAGCTGACCGAAAAGCAGAGACTCCCTCAGGTCGCTCATTGATCGCACCGATTCCAGCAGGAGGGTTTATGGGCTTGCCTCTTCTAGGACCTCGACCAGCCATATAGGCTCCACGGAAAGGGATTCGCAGTTTTCCTGACATGAACGCACCCCGTAAGGAACCCAGTTCCTCACCTTCCAGTGCACCGTTGTCATCCTTGTCGAATGGTGCGAGACCTGCGTAGAGTCCAGCCAGTTTTTTTGCAATGCCGCTCTTTGTTGCAATGACACCTTCAGGGGCATCAGGTACCCACTCGGGTTTGGTTATCGTCCTATCCTCCATGGCTTCTACCAGGATGGCCTGCTCCTTTTCATCGAGCAAATTGTTGCCGTCAGCATCGGCGGCTTCAAGTATCCCATAGACTTCCGGAAGCGCTTGAGCGAATGCTGGAGGTCCACCTGCCTGTCGTTGCGCGAGGAAGGACTGTCCAACTCCAGGGGGTGGACCACCTCCCGGTCTTCCCGGTTGAGCCAAGGCGGATGTCAAGGCGATGGTTGCTGCGCACGCCAGTGAAAAATGAATTGTGATGTGTTGTTTCATAGTTTTTTTATTATGATTGATTCTTATTCAGGATGGAGTGATTTCATCCTTTCGTTGGAATCAACATCTCACGTTTCGCTCAATGATCTATGATTATGGTATCAAAGGCTGATTCAGTGGGATAAACCCGTTTTAAAGCGGGATGAAAAGGATCCTTTGTTTCAGTATGTGGTTTCGTACGGGTAAGAAAGTCTGACGCGGTTATTTAGTCGCTTCCTGTTTTTCAACCAACATGGCAAGGAATCAGGTGTTGAGGGTTGGAGCCGCCTGGGAGGCTGAAGGGTAACCATTTGGGTGTTCGCTATGCCATTTCCAGGCGGTTTCAATGATGTTCTCCAATGCGGATTGTTCCGCTTTCCAGTTGAAAGTGGTTTGAGCCTTGACTGGATCGGCTACCAATTTGGGGGGATCGCCGGCGCGCCTGGCTTTTTCGATGCATTTGATGGATTTCCCTGCGATTTTCTCACAAGTTTGTATGACCTCACGAACCGAGTATCCCTGACCAGTTCCCAAATTATAGCAACCAGTTGCCTCGGATTCGATTGCTTTAATATGAGCGGTGGCCAGGTCTTTGATATGAATATAATCACGGATACAGGTGCCGTCCGGTGTGGGGTAATCGGTTCCTAAAATCTGGCAGTGATCTTTCTGACCAAGTGCGACCTGAAGCACGTTGGGGATGAGATGACTCATTTCTCGATGGCTTTGCCCCCTGTTTTCTCCCGCACCTGCGGCGTTGAAATAACGAAACGCAACATACTGCAAACCATGGAGCTCCTGATACCATTTCAAAATTTTCTCGAACATCAACTTGGATTCCCCATAAGGATTGATGGGGTTTTGAGGATGCTCCTCATTCAGCGGAACAATTTTTGGAATACCATAAGTGGCGCATGTGGAACTAAAGACAATTTTCTTCACACCTGAGGCAACACACGCATCAACCAGATGAAGCCCGGCACTGACGTTGTTGGCAAAATACTTTTCAGGTTGGGCCATGGATTCGCCCACCTTGGCCAGAGCAGCAAAATGGATGACCGCCTCAGGTTGGATGCTTTGAATTCGATCAAATACCCAGGCCCGGTCGCTCAAGCATCCGACATGCAAATTAGCTTCTGGCACAACCGCTTCGCGGAAGCCTTCCGACAGATTATCGATGATTTCGACCTCATGACCTGCCCCGACGAGTTCTTCAACACAAACCGAACCAATATAACCTGCCCCACCTGTGACCAATACTTTCATAATTCCTGAAGAGAATCAGACCATACAACACCTTTGCGGTTCTAGAAAATCATTTCGGGGTCAGTCCCAACTATTGATACAAAAAGTATCAATAGTTGGGACTGACCCCGAACTTGGGCTTGAAATTATGATTGCTTCTCATAGGGTGTGGTGTCGTTAAGTTTGTTGACGAAATTAAAGGCCATGAAATTATCTCTTCCCTTCAGTCATCACTCTCGTCCTTGTCGTTCGAGGGGCTTCACTCTGATCGAACTTCTGGTTGTCATTGCCATTATTGCCATCTTGGCTGGTATGCTGCTTCCAGCACTCAGTAAAGCCAAAGCGAAAGCTCAGGGCATCAAGTGCATGAATAACAACCGGCAATTGTTGCTCGCCTGGATGTTCTACGCCGACGACAACGAAGATTTTATCACTCACGCTTACGGTGACGATTACGGCTGGATGTTCGGTGGTCTTGGGGTGATTGATTATTCCTCGAAACCTGCCAATTGGGATCCATCGGTAGTCATCGCAAACAGTCCCTTGTTTGCCTACACTGGCGGATCGGCTGAAATTTTCAAATGCCCGGCTGATAAGTCATCGGTACGAACGTCAGACGGCAGAGTGATGCCACGGGTACGCAGTATGTCGATGAATTCCTGGACGGGAGGGCACGATGGAAAACACACCTGGTTTGGCGGAAGGGAGTGGCGGATGTATCTCAAAACGGGCGATTTCGTCGATCCCGGTCCCAGCAGCACTTGGGTATTTATTGATGAACGCGAAGACAGTATCAACGACGGGTTCTGGGTGACTCAAATGCCGGGTTATCCTGACGCAGCAACCACCAAGATTACCGATTATCCAGCTAGTTACCACAATGGAGCTGGAGGCATATCCTTTGCTGATGGTCATGCCGAGATCAAAAAGTGGGTAGACCCGAGAACGGTACCTGCATTAGAGCGCAATGGTAGTATCCCCCTCAATGTTCCTTCCCCCAACAATCAGGACATTGTTTGGATTCAGGACCGCACGACCCGATTGGTCAATGGTTCGACTGTCATCAGGCGCTAATAGCCCAACCATCGACGAAGTTAATTTTGCACCCCATGGAGGTTTGGTTTTTTGAGTATCCATCATGAGTTATGAAATCGAAAACCAAACACGATAAAGCTGAGCCCAGAAGATCTGAAACCGTGCCGGTGAGTCCATTGAATGGAATCACCCTGAAACACCTCAAGTGGGGCTGGTGGAGTTTGCTGGTGTTTTTGACCATGGGGCTGGTTCTTGAATCCTTGCATGGTTTCAAAGTGGGAGCCTATCTGGACGTTTCAAACGCAACCCGACGCATGATGTGGACCTTGGCTCATGCTCATGGCACCATGCTTTCTTTGGTGAATATCGCATTTGCGGTTTCAATTCCACATCTGAAACCTGATTCGCTTAAGAGTGCCAGGACAATTTCAAATTGTTTGATCGGAGCCAGTTTACTGATGCCTGGTGGATTCTTTTTGGGGGGAGCATTCATTTATGGAGGAGATCCAGGCTTAGGAATTTTCCTACTTCCCGTGGGAGCCTTCATGCTTTTTATTGGAGTGCTTTTCACCGCACAAAGAATTGCCGCGAAATCTTGACCATCCCTATGCAAGGAGTGCAAAAAATCCAACGCTATTTCCGCTGTTGGATTTTTCTGTTTCTCTTCATTCAACTGGATTCATATGGATTTGAATTCTATCATCATTTTGTGGATGAAAATCTTCCGGGATCCAGATGGGGGCAGACGGCTTTGGTGGACATCGACCGTGATGGCGATCTGGATTTTGTTACCGGCAAGTCGGGAGGGGATGTGCTCTGGTATGGCTTTGAGTCACATGACAAATCCTGGACGCGGCATTTATTAGGTGAAAATTCTCCCTCCGACGTAGGAGGGGTGATCTTGGATGTGGATCGTGATGGACGTCTTGATTTTGTGGCTGGAGGAGCTTGGTATCGCCAACCTGAAAACCTCAATGATCAGCCTTGGGAAAGGCATTTGTTTGATCCAGACCTGAGGTCCGTACATGACATCATTGCTGCCGACCTGGATGGGGATGGTTTGAGCGAAGTGATTACCATGTCGGACAAAAACGACCTTCGATCCTACCAAATACCAAAGAACAATCCCTTTGGATCTTGGACATCTCACCACATCCATGAAGCAGTTCATTCAGGAATCTCAGCTGGTGACCTTGATCGAGATGGGGACATCGATCTGGTCCGGAGCCAAATCTGGTTGGAAAATTTGGGAAACGGGATCCATTGGAAAACTCATGCCTTTTGTGGGGTACCCTGGGCAGATCGAAAAGAGAAACCATTTTTCTTTCGAGCCTCCAAGAGCTGGATTGCAGATCTGAACAGAGATGGTCGCAAGGATATTCTGCTCACCGAAAACGAGATCCCCGGAGGTCGCATTGCCTGGTTTGAAGCCCCCCTTGATCCCAGAAATACACCTTGGAAGATCCATTATCTTCCCATGAGTCATCGCGAGGAGGAGGGGGGACCTTTTCATTCGCTTCAGCTCCGCGATTTCGATTTGGATGGAGATCTGGATGTATTTGCGGGAGAGATGGAGGGTTTGGGTGACGCTCCTCGCCGTTGGTATATCTGGGATAATGTTAAGGGGGACGCTTCTTCTTTCGAACAGCATGTTATCTTGGATGCCAATTTGGGAACTCACGAAACTCAAGCTGGTGATGTGGATGGCGATGGCGACATTGATTTGGTGGGAAAATTGTGGCGAGCTGATCCTTTCAACGGAAATCAAGGGAGGAACCACGTGGATTTTCTCGAAAATCTTTTGATCACCGAAAAGGGGACTCGCCCTCAACCGCCCCAAACCAAATCTGACTTTTTCTATATTGACACCAGCTTTGAAAATGCGTCTCCCCTGTGGTGGGAGGTGGATGACCTGGGGAGAGTTCAAGTGTATCTCAATTACGATCAGGAACGCGAGAGTCCCAATCGTGCCAATGGGCATTGGCATTTCAAGGTTCAGGCTGCTGCGGGTAGTCAACATACCTTGGTGCTGAACCATCTGAACAACGTGTGGAATGGTAAACCCGGAGTACCTGTCTCCTCCCGCACGATATGCAAGGTTTCTCACGACGGACAGCAGTGGCGTACGATTCCCACTGAGATCATTCATGGGGATCAGTTACAAATTCAGATTGAGATGCCCGACGAAAGTCATGAACTGTTTATTGCTCATGTGGAACCTTATCGGATCAGTGATCTGGAACGATTGAAGGATCAAATTGCAGATCATCCCTTGATCCATATTGAAAATATAGGAAAGACAGTTCAGGGTCGTGAACTGGAGATCATTCGTGTGGGAAAAATATCAGCTCCTTACCGGATATTTATTAGAGCGCGTGCACATCCCTGGGAGCCAGGTGGGAACTGGGTGGTTCAGGGGTTGATCCAGTCCTTGTTGGAACCTTCTTCGGATAATGAATCTTTTTTGGATACCTACAGCATTTATATCATGCCCATGGCAAACAAGGACGGTGTAGCTGCGGGAAAAACGAGGTTCAATATGATGGGAATGGATCTCAATCGAAAATGGGACAAACCCGCCGACATTCGTCTGGCTCCTGAGAATTATCATTTGGAACAGTGGTTTCAAAAGATGAATACCCAAAACCAAAACATTCATCTGGCCATGGACTTACACAATGATCAGAGTGGCAGGATCCACATCAGCCGACCGAATATTGATCTGGAAGCTTATCTCGAGCGGATGAAAAGGTACGAAACATTGATGCGCCGACACACTTGGTTCACCGAAGGCAGCACCGGGGGAAGTTTTCGGAATCCCGGCACCATTGGTGAAGGTTTGTTGGAGCGATTTGGAATCACTGCCTTTGTCCAGGAACTCAATGCCAACTGGATTGAAGGATTGCAGGACCATACCAGCGCGAACCATTGGGAACTTCTTGGTTCTCAGATGCGTCGTGTATTTTACGAATTCTTTCAACAGGAGCAAAGGGAGACGGCATCAGCCCAACAGCATCCTTGAAATCAAGTTCGCCGGAAGGTTTTAACACTATCGTTCAACGATCCGTGGGAATGGATCGAATGATTTCTTCCAAGGGTGTTTCTCCTTTGATCACGCGTTCCATTCCAGCCTTCCAAAGTGTTTTCATTCCTTGTTCGATGGCGATGTTTTGAAGTTTTCGGGTTGGTAACTTGTCCATGATGGCTTCTCGAATCGCCTCATCGACTTCCAGTAATTCAGTAACGGGGACTCTTCCACTGTAACCTGTCGTTACGCAGTGGTCGCATCCACCGCCGTGTCGAAAACTCGCTTCCTCACGCACTTCCTCCGGAACCAATTTCATGAATGAGGCTTCCGGCTGGTAAGGCTGGGCACAATAAGGGCACACGGTACGAATCAAACGAAGGCCAAGAACACCGATCACACTCGAAGCAAGCAGGAATGGTTCAATGTTCATGTTGATCATGCGGGCAAAGACACCCGCTGTGCTGCCACTGTGAGTGGTGCTGATGACCAGATGCCCTGTCAATCCTGCTTGCACCGCGATGTTGGCCGTTTCAGCATCACGGATCTCACCGACCATGATGACCTGGGGATCCTGTCGCATCAACGAACGCAGTGCCACCGGGTAGGTGAAGCCCTTGGCGTGATGGATCTGTGCCTGACTGATCATCGGCAGGTTGTATTCCACCGGATCCTCGACGGTGCTGAGGCTGATTGCAGAACCATGGGTTTCTATCAAGTGCGTCAAGGCGGCATAAATCGCTGTCGTTTTGCCTGAACCTGTTGGTCCGGTCAGGAGAATCATTCCACTGGGTTTGGCAAGGAGTTTCTTGAGTGATGTGAGCGTCTCGTCCTCGAATCCAATTTCATCCAGATTGAAACTCCGCTTGTTGGGATCAAAAATTCGAATCACGACCTTTTCCCCTCGAAGCACACCTCCGGCGTGATTACCCCGTATCACAGGGAAAAAGGACATGCGTAACTCAACGCCGCCCATTTCCGCACCTGTCTGGGCATGTCCTTCTTGCGGGCGATCCATTTCATAACTGACCAGGTTGGCCATGACCTTCAAGCGTCCACTGAATTTTTCCATCAGGTCGATGGGGAGATGAAGCAGCTCTTGTAGAACTCCATTCAATCTCACTCGCACAACCAGGCTGGTATCCCAGGGCTCAATATGAATATCGCTGGAACCAGCTTCGATGGCATCACCGATGACCAGGTCCACCAGTCGCCCAATTTCCAAAGCCTCAATGGAATCAGCCGTTTTTAAATATTCCGATGCTTTATTCATTCCTTGTGTTGAATCGTTGTTTGAAGGGAAATGCGAGCATAAAATGTCTGACCTTGGAGCTTTGCTTCTTCGTCATGAAAACGGGAAAGTACAAAACATTACGAAGAGAGCTTTGCAGAAGGCTTACCTGTTTGGAACAGATTTGAAATTCTTTTGATTCAAATAACGACTTCGCAGTTTTTTAGCGTTATACCTGACCACGTTGCTGGAGTCATTTGAGGCCCTTTCTAAAAAAGGTGCCATCTGGTCGAAATCATCCAATATGCCACTGATGGATTTTAAACCCCAAACCCTTGAATTTTCAGCTTCCTGATCCAATAACACGTGGAGTATGTCGAAAGCTTCGGGACCTATTGTTTTGATAACTTGGAGAACTTCGCGACCATATTTTGGGGAAAGGATGTTTTCCTTTAACAACGGAAGGATTTTTTCATGGTTCCCGTCAACCTTCCATCGCAATACCGTATCCTCAAAGATGTAGGGATTAAAAGTCTCCTCTGCACATTCGTTCAGCAACTTTCTGAAACCTTCGTGATTTCTTAAATTCTCGAGATTCATACTGCACTGTTGATTTCGCTGACGACACTGTTGTTCCATTTTTGAAAGCCAGGAGACAGGTAATGCGTCATCCGGGTCGGCATTCCTGTATTCAGAAAATTTGGTTGAGAGATTTTGAATGGAAGCATGTATCTCCTGAATATGGGCCAGGATTTCTATGGGCGAATCCAAATGTTTCATTTCGATGGAGGATTGAAGGTCGGCAATTTCCATTTGAAGAACAGGGTGGTTGATTTGACTCAAATCATCCAACAACGTTCGTGCTTCAGGATGATGGCCCAGTGACCATTTGCCGATGATGGAAACTAAGGAGATGGCGCTTGCCAGATCAGAATGTTTCCTGGAGGCATTCCACAATGTTTCCAACTGCCCAGCATCTGGTTTGTAATGAGTTCTAGCCAGAATATTGAATGCTCTCTGAGCCAGTTCTGAATCATCTTCATTTGCGAGCTTCAATAGTCGCTCTATAGTCAAAGGGTCGGATCCCGGGTTGATGGCTATCATCACCGGTGCCAGCCGGCGAATTTCCAGTAATGGATCTTCAGAAGCACGGTAAAAAAGAGTATGGTTCTCCTTCAGCCTATTTAATTCGCGGAATCTGAAATCGGATAAAAACGAGTAGGATCTCAGACGAATCCAATCATCCTTATGGAATGTTTGATCCATCAGGATTGAAGTGATTTTTTCAGACCTCAAAAGCCAATGACTTCGATAGCACAGGTAAGAACCTAATTTTTTTACGGACAGAAGATCACTGGTCAGCAAAGAGAGCATGAACTCCTCAGACAGTGATTGTCTGAGTTGAAGCACGGCATGCATTTCTTTTTTCCCAAATATTTGCGAGGGGGCCGTTAAACCTCCGGCCAAAATTGGAGATGAGCTCGATCGAAAAATATCCACTGATTCAGGATTCAGTGAATCGTACAGATCACTGTTTGCAATGGCTGTTTCATTCAAAAACTCAAGCAACTTTTTCTCTTCTACATGAAGGCCAATCAAAGACAACAATGCCAGTCTCCTGATTTCGAGGGAGTATCCTGACTGATTCACCATTTTTGTTAAGACTTCAAAAGTCTCCTCATTCGAAACACCGATGTCATGAAGCGAGTCAAGTGCTGTTGCAACCATGACTGAATCTGGATCATTGAGTTTTGGGATGATGAGAGGTAATGCTCTTTCCCCATGATGCCCCAAGGCATTGCAGGCATGTATTCGGACTTGGGCTGCCGGCGGTGATGGAGTGAGTTTGACCAGGATTTTCTGGATCATTTTTGGGATGCGTGGCCAAAGTTTTCTCCATGAATTTGAAAAGATGGAATCTTCTCGATTGATTTGAGAGGACAACATCTCAAAGGTAGGTTTCTTTCCTGTCTTATCCAGAATTGGAGCAGGAAGACTCATATACCAGCTGCCAATGATCATCAAACTTGCACCCACAAGTGCCATGTACATCCACTTGCGTTTCCATAAACCTTCCACAAAGTGAGGATCGATCAGTTTTTCTAGTCGGTGGTACATGAGGTCTCTATCCTATGAATCATTCATCATCAGTATGATAGCCTGATTATGATAATGCAAGGTTCTAACCGATACGCCACCTTGGGTACGATACAGAGTGGGAAGAAAGCAGCCTGCACCTTGGCAGGGATGTCCACGACGCGTCGGGACTGCGCGTCCAGTGGCGTGTCCGCACATTGCTGTAGGCTATCGTATGTTCCCAACGCGCTCACGGCCCCGCGCAGCAGGGCCCCACCATGTTAATTCCCCCACCCAGGTGGAAGCCCCCTCAATATTCTTTCGTCTAGTCGAGCCCTAAGTCGGCTTATTTTGTGATCCGAAATCTGTTTTGCCATTTTCAGGGCTCGACAGATCAGGTGGTTCATGGCAACAACAACCTGTGGATAAGCTAGGTCAGTTGGAGAAGTTTTTGCAGGAATTGGGTTCCTGCGTTGTGGCTTATTCGGGTGGTGTGGATTCGGCGTTTCTCGCACTTGTAGCGCACCGCACTCTGGGGGACCGATCATTGGCGGTGATGGCAGATTCACCCAGTTTACCCAGAAGTGAACTCAAGGATGCCATTGCGCTCTCCGAACAATTCGGGTTTCCTCTGGAAATTATCCGCACCAAGGAGTTTGAGAACGAGGACTACTTGTCCAATCCAAACAACCGTTGTTATTTCTGCAAGCATGCTCTCTTTGAAGAAACAGAGGTCCTTGCCAAGGAACGCGAGGTAGCGGCTGTCCTGTATGGTGAAATAGCGGACGATGTGGGTGATTTTCGACCCGGGGCTCAAGCCGCCAGGGAATTCAAGGTCCTGGCACCGATGAAGGAGATCGGACTAACAAAAGAAGAAATTCGGGCCTACTCAAAGGAAATGGGATTACCCACTGCCACCAAACCGCAGATGGCTTGCTTGAGCTCCAGGATACCTTACGGGGAAAAAGTGACTGTCAGGAAACTGAGTCAGATAGAACAGGCCGAAGCGATTCTCAGAGCACAGGGTTTTTATGATGTTCGAGTTCGGCACCATGAACTCTCGCAAGGTTCTTTGGCCAGGATTGAAGTCGGCCCATCCGAATTGAACAAGCTGGTTGACTCCGAATCTCGTGAAAAGTTGACTCAGGCGATTCAGTCATTGGGATACCTTTACGTAACACTCGATCTATTGGGCTACCAAAGAGGTAAGCTGAACACTACATTGCAAACAGATTCCACCCAAATCTCACCAGATGAAATTGGACAGTAAAATCATAGCACCCAACAAACTGAAGGAGTGGCGTGCCGATGTCCGAAATCGTGGTCAACAGTTGGTGGTGACCAATGGTTGTTTTGATATTCTTCATGTCGGGCACATCCGTTACCTGCACAGTGCTCGAATGGAAGGAGACCTTCTGCTGGTAGGGTTGAATGGAGACGAAAGCATCCGGCAGCTCAAAGGAGAAGGACGTCCCGTCAACCCGCAAGCAGACAGGGCATTACTATTAGCTGCCCTTGAATGTGTGGATGCTGTCTGCATCTTCCCGGAAAAACGAGCCACCCGATTTCTGTCAGAAGCCGAACCGGACATATACGTTAAAGGAGGGGATTACACACTTGAGACTCTGGACCCTGACGAACGCCAAACCGTGGAAACTGCCCGTGGTCGGATTGTATTCATTCCATTCGTCACCGATCGATCCACCAGCAACCTCATCCAAAAAATCCGCACCCTTTAGTTTTGGGGTCAGTCCCAACTATTGATACTTTTTGACTATTTCTGGTAACGCCACTCCCCAGCCTTTGATTTTTGGAATTCCCGATCCGTTTTTCCCTATTGACACCTCTGAGCATTTTTCGCATTTTGTTCGGCCCTTATCGGTCATGTGTCTTTTTGGGACATTGACGCGAAAGGTAGTGATAGAGAGGATGTGAAACAGATTTGAGCGAAGTAAAAATCAAAAAAGGTGAATCCGTAGAAAAGGCACTCCGCCGGTTGAAAAAGAAACTCGACCGTGAGGGAACCCTTAAGCAAGTACGCAACAACAGGCATTTCGAGAAACCTTGTGAACGTAAGCGTCGCAAAATGAAAGTATCGAAATTCTCCGCCATGCTTGCAGCGCGCTACGCGGATTATTAATCCTCTCCCGAGAGTTTAATTTTTATTGCAGCCGAGGTCCGATACGGGCCTCGGTTTTTTCGTTTCATTGATTCACCATTCATCATCATGACACCGGACAATCGTCTGCCCATTTACGAAATACAGGATCCTTTGCTTGAGCATTTAAAACGGGATTCGAGACTCCTCATCACCGCTCCTACAGGTTCAGGTAAATCCACACAGGTACCGCAAATGCTTTTGGATCACGGGGTGCTGGGAAATGGTCAAGTTGTTATTCTTCAACCACGAAGACTTGCTGCTCGAATGCTGGCTCAACGTGTGGCTTTCGAACGAAAGTGTCGATTGGGGGATGAGGTGGGTTATCAGATTAGGTTTGAAAATGTCACCAGTGATTCCACACGGATTCGATTTGTCACTGAGGGTATTTTGCTCAGGCAAATCATCCAGGATCCTGAGCTCAAGGGGATTCAGACACTTATTTTTGACGAATTTCACGAGCGCCACCTTTACGGAGACATCACCCTGGCGCGTGCTTTGGACTTACAGCAGACAGCTCGTCCAGATCTCAAGATTTTAGTGATGTCCGCCACTTTGGATTCCACCGCACTGTCCGAATACCTTGCTCCGTGCCGGTTATTGAATTCGGAGGGACGCACCTTTCCTGTGGACATCCAATACCTATCTTCGGGCGATTCCAACGACAGAATGCCTGTCTGGGATCAAGCCGCAGAAGCGTTTTCGAACTTTGTACGTCAGGGTGGAGAAGGGGATGTATTGATCTTCATGCCGGGTGGATATGAGATTCAAAAAACTTTGGAAGCGATGCGGCATACTTCAGAAGCCAAAGGGTATATCCTGCTTCCTTTGCACGGAGAACTGCCGTCCAAAGATCAGGACGCAGCAGTTTCCCGCTACGATCAGCCCAAAATTGTAGTTGCAACCAATGTCGCGGAAACTTCGCTTACGATTGATGGCATCAGGTTGGTGATCGACAGCGGACTTGCAAGAATTCCCCGATACGATCCTTATCGAGGGATCAATACTTTGCTTGTAGAAAAGATCAGTCAGGCATCCTCAGATCAGAGAGCAGGTCGTGCTGGAAGGACAGGTCCCGGTACTTGTATTCGGCTGTGGACAGAGCGGGAGCACGAGCAGCGTGCCGTTCAAGAATTGCCCGAGGTTCAAAGGTTGGATCTGTCGGAAGTGATCTTGAGTTTAAAAGCTGCAGGGGTAAAGGACCTGGATGGATTTCGATGGCTTGAGCCGCCTGATCACAAACGACTTCATGATGCAGTCGAGCTGTTGACGGATCTGGGTGGTCTAGATCGTGAAGAGAATATTACAGAGCTTGGAAAGCAGATGTTGGCTTTTCCTTTGCACCCTCGTTATGCGCGCATGCTTCTGGCTGCGGAGGCACTGGGTTGTGTATATCAGGCTGCGCTGATCGCTGCGTTAACTCAGGGGCGCGATATCCTGATTCGTAAAGTAGATCGATCGATACGAGAACTTCGTGAAGAATTTTTGGCAGAGCGATCTGTTTCAGATTGTTTTATGCTCATGCGGGCATGGAGTTATGCTTCAAAAAACAATTTTCAGTTTCAAGCCTGTAAAAAGCTGGGTATCCACGCTCAATCCGCTCGTCAGGTGAAACCGCTCCTGGATCATTTCCTGCGTATAGCTGAGCGGGAGGGGTTGGATATAAAACCTCGTTCTGTTTCTGATGAAGTAATTCAAAAATGTATTTTGCTTGGTTTTTCCGACCGGCTTGCGATTCGAATGGACGGTGGAACTCTGCGTTGTGAACTGGTGCATGGACGTCGTGGAGTTCTTGCCCGGGAAAGTGTGGTGCATCATGCCAAGATGTTCGTGGCCGCCGAAATTCGTGAGATAGGTAATCGGGAAGGAGAAGTTCAAACAATACTGTCATTGGCCACGGAGATCGAGGAGAGCTGGTTGAAAGAATATTTTCCCAATGATTTTGACACCTCCATTGCCGTGGTCTGGGATCCTTCCTCCCGTCGTGTTTATGCTGCCAGTCAGGAAACCTTTCGTGGTTTGATGCTGACAGCCAAACGTGTTGAACCTCCTCCGGAGGAACCTGCCGCACGTTTGTTGGCGGAGAAAGTGGAAGACGGTGAGATCAGCTTGAAGCATTGGGATGCCAAGGTGGAACAATGGATTCTGAGACTCAATTTATTAAGCGAATGGTGCCCCGAATTTGAATTGCCAGGAATCGATACAGAAGCTCGTAAACATTTGATCGAATCCATTTGCATGGGGGCGTTCAGTTATAAAGAAATCAAGGAACGTCCAGTTTTGCCAGCTTTGAAACAATGGTTAAGTTCAAGTCAACGTGACGTATTAGATAAACATGCACCGGAACGAATCACACTTTCCAATGGGAAAACACCCAAAGTCGTTTATTCCAAGGATTCTCCTCCCTGTATTGCACTTCGAATCCAGGAATTGTACGATGTCGATCAACTGCCGAAAATAGCTCTTCAAAAAGTATCTGTTGCGGCTCAGATTCTGGCACCCAACATGCGACCCGTTCAGATAACTCAGGATCTGACCAGCTTTTGGCGTGATCATTATCCGAATGTTAAAAAGGAGTTGCAGCGCAAATATCCCAAGCACGCATGGCGTTGATCATTTTTTAGTCGGTTAACCGGTAAACAGCCCATCGACCTGAACCCACGATTTGCAGCAATCCGTATTGGTTCAGTTTCTTCAACAGGTAGTTGGCACGATGCCGGTCCACCTCCAGAAGTGACCGGCAATCTGCATTATTGATCATTCCGTTCTCCCGAACGAATTGCATGATACGAGATTCATCCGAATCCAAGTCCCCTCTTTGGGAACTTGAGGATCGTTTGTGCATCAACTGCTCCTGATCGATCGGAGGTTTTTGAGGATGAGTTGGTATATCTGCGTGATCCGACAAAGCCGATTTGACTTTCATGAAATGAAGGTGCTCCGGTGAAACAGAATCACCTCCCGACTCCAAAATGGCCCTTTCCATGATGTTTTTAAGCTCTCGAATGTTTCCAGGGAAGGAGTGCCTTTTCAAGTGATCGATGGCATCTACTGTAAGGGGAATCGTCTTTCGGTATCCAAGTTCCAATGAAAACTGTTCGGCGAAATGAGTCGCCAGCAATGGAATGTCCTCTGCCCGATTTCGCAAGGGTGGTAATTCAATCACAAATCGCGCCAACCTGTAGTATAGATCTTCTCGAAAAGAGCCATCTTCAATGCGTTTCTCAAAATTAACATGTGTTGCGGCTACAATGCGTACATCGGATTGCTTTTCCCGTGTGGCACCCAGTGGAGTAAAGGAACCAGATTCGATCACACGCAGCAGTTTCGCTTGAACTTCCACCGGCATCTCGCCTATCTCGTCCAGGAACAATGTGCCTTGGTCTGCGAGTTCAAACAAACCCGGTTTATCCGAAGATGCTCCTGTGAAAGATCCTTTGAGATGACCGAACAAAGTTGATTCAACCAGTTCCCCGGGAATCGCGGAACAATTCATTGCAATGAACGGTCCTTTTGAACGAAGACCTCCATGGTGAATAGCCCTGGCAATCATTTCCTTTCCGGTCCCGCTTTCACCGGTAACCAGTGCACTAGTCCGATCGGCTTTCTGAAGTAGTTGGACTTGTTTCAATACTTTCTCCAAATGATCGCTTTGCCCGATGATACCTGCATAACCCCAACGATCTGCATCCTCCTCAGAGATGATTTCCAGTTGTCGTTTTAGGTGGGCTGTTGTTTCTTCGGCTGTTTGACGATCACGAATCGCTTTTTCCAGAGCTGCATTCCTTTCCTTCAGTGCCTGGGTGAGCCGGCCTACACGCAGATGGGTGGCGACCCTGGCGTGGACTTCGGCTTCGGAAAAAGGTTTACTCAAGTAATCAATACCTCCCGCTTTGAATCCTTCTACAACATCCTCTGTTTCATTCCGGGCCGTAATGAAAAGGACCGGAATGTCAGCCATACCTGGCATTTTCTTCAAACGTCGACAGGTTTCATAACCATCGATTCCAGGCATCATCACATCCATTAAAATCAATTCAGGAGGACCCGCTGCGACCAGGTTGAGTGCGGTTTCGCCATCGGTGGCTGCCTGAATGCGGTATCCCTGACTTTCAAGAGCTTCGCTTAAAATACGCAGGTTGGCCGGCACATCGTCTACAATTAGAATGCGGGCACCGGAAGTTTGTATGTTTGGATCATTCATTTGAGTGCTTGTTGAGTATGCGAATGATTTGTTTCATGTCGAAATCAGTGGCGAGTTTACTGAGATGATCTGCAAAGATTTCACCTTTCGGTCCGATCGATCTTACTTGATCCAACAACTCCTTGAATTCAGTGGTTTGATAACTTTCCGCTGCTTCCCTCAACTGACGCAAAAGGTCATCAGGTAAGGATGGTGGGTGCTGTTCTTGCGACCATGAATCGTTTTGATCCTTATTTTGATGCGAGAATTCCAGTCCAAGCAGATTTTGCAGACAGTTAACCAGATCTTCCACAAGGAAAGGTTTGGATACAAAAGAGTCAAACCCCTCTTGTTGGTAGGAAGTTTCTTCATGCGTAAATGTGGAAGCCGAGATGGCTACTGTTTTGACATTTTTAATGGCGTTCGGTGCTTGCCTTATTTCTCGAATGATCTCAAATCCGTCTTGTTTGGGCATGCGAATATCCAGAAAGACGATATCGAATGGTTGGTTTTTCAGTAAAGACAGTCCGGTCTTTCCAGATTCAGCCGTTTTGGTTTGAGCTCCCAGGTCCGTTAAAATTTGACTCAGCACTTCACGGTTTTCTTCGACATCATCAATGATCAATGCAGAGAAGCTTTCCCTGCTCTTGGAAGGCATCGAGGAGTGCATTTCTTTTTTCCGGAAAAAAGTGGTGTTCGATTTCGACGGTTGAAATGGCAGATTGAACTTGAAACGGGTTCCTTGGTTCACTGTGGATTCAAAGTTGAGCTTTCCACCAAGGAGTTCAATGTGTCTTTTGACAATTGCCAGACCTAATCCGGTTCCACCTACCGGGGCTGCATTGGAGCCTTGTTGAAAAGGGTCCAGGATGGTTGGTTGTTCCTCCAAAGGGATACCACAACCAGTATCCCGGATTTGGAATTCATAAAAAACGTCCTCGGAGTTTTTGTTACCCTTTAAGTTTTGAATGCTTAACTCGATCGAGCCATTTTTGGTGAACTTAATCGCGTTAGAGACCAGGTTAATCAGGATCTGGCGTAATTTTGTTTCATCGCCCGAAAGCAGGATAGGGGCCGTACCATCGCTATTTGAATCAATGTTCCAAAGAACCTTCCACTCCAAACCTTTTGCTTGGCATCTAGGTCGGAACATTGCTGATAATCCTTTGATGGTGTCTCTGAGATTAAAATCCAGAAACTCCTTTTTAACATGCTCGGCCTCAATTTTAGACAGGTCCAGTATATCATTGATGAGTCCAAGAAGATGCTTACCACTCTCTGCAATCGTATGAACGGCGCCTCTTTGTTTAGTGTTCAACTCTGCATCCCGTGTCAGGATTTGAGCATAACCCAGGATGGCATTCATGGGGGTTCTAATCTCATGGCTCATGTTGGCCAGAAAAACAGTTTTGGCACGGTTGGCACGATCCGCTTCTTCTTTAGCTTCACTCAAAGCCTGATTTTGTTGCTGTTGTTCGCTTAACATTTTTTCCTTCAAGCGATGCGTTTGTCTTTCGAGTTTTCTCGAATTGCGTCGGTTCATGTAAAACCGCCAACCAAAAATAAAGGCTGTTCCGGTGATGCCAAAAAAGATCCCAATGACGGGTCCCATGATCCATGCATCCCTATACCAGGGGTGGATCACTGTGAACTCCAGTTTTATCGGAGGTGAATAGTTCAGATCACGGTCTATGGTTTGGGCCTCAATGATGGTCGTGCCCGGTTTGGATGGAATCCATTCAAAAGTATCAGATTGTTGGGGACTTCCCCAGGGTGATTCCGAATCCAGGGAATGTACCCGAAAGCGATATTGCCTTTTCTCGGGTTCCGTACTGAAATCAATACTACCGAATTTCAAGGAAACCCTGGAATTCGTCATGATGACAGGCAATTGGTCAATGGGGACCTCGCCTTTATCTGTTTGTATGGAAAGTAGTGAAACGGTGGGAAGATTGGTTCCTGGTTGGTAAGAGGTCAGTCCATTGGCCGTGCTGAAATGGAGTAAACCAGGTTGATCTTCCTCAATAGTAAACACGCGATTATCAGCAAGGCCGTCCGTTTCGTCTATTTGAGTCCAGGTTTTACCGTCAAATCCAAAAACACCACTTCCCCATGAAGCGAACCATACCGTGCCTTTGGTATCGCATAAAGCATCCTCAAATCGATGATCGGGAAACCCGGCGGCGACCTTCACATTCTGAAATGTTTTTCCATCGTACCTGGAAATCCCTCTGAATGTGGCCAGCCATATTTGACCTTCTCGGTCGCGTGTCAAACCTTGGATTCGATCTGACGGAAGCCCTTCACTGGTCGTGAAGTGTTGGATTTTATTCTCATCCAATTTGAAAACTCCAGCCAATGACGTCGCCAACCACAGTGAGTTGCCTTCACCCTCAATAATGTCATAAATCCAGCCTGGGTTGATATCCTGCTGGTTCAGGTATTCAGAAAAGCGTGGTTGAAATGAAAATTCATCCATCGTTTGCAAGTCCTGGTTCATTTGACAGAATCCGTTCGCGGTTCCAATCCAGGCCCCATTTCCCTTTGATGGAGTGATGGAATGAATGCGCCCATTTGGTATGCCCTCACGCTTGTTCATTCGACTGAAAACACCGTTTTGGAAATGCGCAAGTCCGTCGTAGGAGACATACATTCCACCTGTACCTATCCACAAACCATCCTTCCCATCAGATTCGATCACGCTAATACGATTGCCAGGTAATCCGTCTTCGAGATGAAAGGTTCTCAATGCATTGAATGCTGAATGGGATGAAGTCGTGTTTTTTGTTGGTTTGCTTGATGATAGTTTAGAAAGACCGGATTGCGTACCGATCCAGAGATTCCCTGTTTTATCCAAGTGTGTGTTGGCAATAATTTCACCGGGTAACCCATGGGATTCATTCATTGTCTGCAGGGTTTCCTGATAGCGATAAACTCCGCCAAGTCCGGTTGCAATCCATACATTACCCGAACGATCCGTGAGTATGGATTCAAATCCTTGAGTCATTTTACGGATAAGTGTCCCGGGTAAAACAGATAGGTGACCATGATCGATTCGGAACAGATTTGATTTTGTTCCAACCCACACACAACCTTTTGAATCGGAGGTAATCGAAAACACATCTGATGTCATCATGCTGTTCTCGCTGGAGTAATGCTCTACAAGGTTATCATGGTATCTGGTGACCCCTTTCTCGGTTCCAAACCACTTTGCCTGGTCGCTGGAAATATGTACAGTTTCCACTCTTTTCCCCAGAAGTCCCTGTTCACCGGTGAAGGAATGGAAGGTCTGCCCGTCAAACCAAGCCGCCCCCCCCTTGGTGCCCACCCAAAGGACTCCTTCATCATCTAATTCAAGGTCCAAAATACCAGAATGAGGCAGGCCTTCTTTGGACGTGTAAATCATTGTTTGATCCTTGTTCCAGTAAACAAGTCCCGCATCCGTGCCAATCCAAAGGGCATGATTCGATGCCTCCAAAGATCGGATCCGCGTGTTTGGCAAATGCTTGTTTATTTCCGAAAGTTGGAGTTCTGAATCCTTGAGATATCGAAGTCCTTTGAGTGTTCCAAACCACAAGGTGCCGTCTTCAGTTTCAGAGATGGACGTGATGGAGTTGGATTCGTTTTCATCACGGATAGGGAAGGTGTAAAACTGTTTTCCGTCATATCTGGAAGCTCCGTTGCTGAAGATCGAACGGCTTCCTGACCCGAACCAGATAAACCCCCGTTTGTCTTGAAATATTGTTTGATTCGCCATACTCGCCAGACCATCTCGACCCGTGAAATGAGTCCAGTGACCCAACCAGTTGTTTCGCTCAAAAAAATCAATCCCCCGAATTTCAAAAGATGGATCAATTTTTATTTCATCCGACCATGTTGAAAGGGATCCTGAGTTTGATGTGTCATTCAATTTTACCTGATAGGAACCTGGTTTGACTGATCGAAATTCATAAGCACCAGTTTCATCCGTCCAGGTCTGTTGAGCTTTGATTTTCGTCGTTTCGTCCTGATGAGTGATCAGGGAATATAGAGTCAACAGGGCTTCGGAAACAGGTTCGGTATCTTTTGACAGTACTCTTCCGGTAATAGAACCGGAGGGATAGAGCGTTATGGCAGGAGATATTGGTTCCGCATCCGTTGCATTGAGTGTTTGCGTCGACTCATGGTAACCGCTCTTGAACAATAATCCAATCGGCGCCTTAAACTGGCCCGGAATGACCAATGAGAACTCACCGGTATTGTTAGCGCTTGTTTGAGCAGATCGACCCGAAGCATCCCTGGCTGAAACCTGGGCCCATGAAGCAGGGGCACCATCAGGCAATATTAGATTTCCGGTGAGGATTCTTGAATTTTGCGGCTGAGTACGAACGGTGAAGTCCCAACTTCTTAATCGATTCCGAACTTGAGTCACACAAAGATTGGGACCTGATTTTAATTCGGCGTTGAATTGAAATTCGTCAGGTATCAAACGATATGGGCTCACCGCGTGGATCACAAGTTCCCCGTTGATCCACACCTTTGCTTCATCATTGACACCCATCAAAAATGATTGTGTCTTCGCTTCATCGGATTCCAGAATGGATACCACATAAGCCAACCCGTTTTCCTGAACTCCATAACGTTCGTTGAAATCTAATCTGCCATCCAATTGAATGGTCTCCCAAATGGAATTACCAAAAGGTAATAATGAAGAATCGGTTCTCAGTTGTTGCAGTTGGTCAGGCAAAGCATCTTTAGAAGCTTCGTCAATGGGAGATTTTGATTTGAACGGTCCAATGAGATTCCAATTCTGCAGTTCTGAACCCGATAAATCCAAACGGTTCACTACTATTGGAAGAGGCTGCAACCTCGCTTCATCTCCAATGCACAAGCTTGAGATGATCAACAATGCAATAAATGGTATCTTAAGCATGGTATCGCGAGTTGCTGGCTAAATCTTGGAATAAAAAAATTGATTAAGGAACATGTTTCCTTTCGATTCATTTCTGAATGTCGCAAATGCCATACCAACATCCAATTCAGAAAACAATTCGTTCAAAAGCCGTGTTTTTTGATCCTGATAACAAGTTTTTATGAGATCCAGAAATTTTCGATTACGCATAGCCTGCTCGCAGACTCCTTGTTGTTCATCATAAGCTCCGCATAGACTACTCCCATAGGTCAAGAACCTTGGAATCTCTTTTCCGCGTTTTCCATTCACCACATATATTGATTGCAGGATATGAGGATTTGATTCCTCGTAGATCGACTTTCTGGTTACCTTCTAAGGTCCGCATAGCATTCGCCTAGAAAACTGAGTGAATGATAGAAAATAAAAAGTAATTTTTTATTCAGGACTTTTGCCCTGATTTTACGCGGGTTTTTCCACAATCACTCCTTTAGTTGTCGGGCTTCTTTTCTGGTTGGCATGCCCGCTGCATTGTCTGTGACGAAGCGGATGCAGTCCGCATAGATTGAAACTATTGAAAATCGAAACATGAAAAATTTATTACTTCATCAACAGAATGGGTTGTCCTTCAAAACAAAGGTGGGAGCTGTTTGCGCGGCGGTGGTTTGTTCAATTTCAGGTTCCAATGCAGGAACGACAGATCATTTGGAAATGGGATTGGAATTGGTTGAAAATTTATTGAACTACCAAACTGCGGGACAATTTGAAGATGGCGATCAAATTGCGTTAAACCAGTATGGAGGAAGTTGGGGGCAAGGGACACTGATTGTGGAACCAGGAGACCCAAACAATAATCAACTTCCCTACAACAAGAGCAAGTGTGGTTCTTTTGTGACCAAATTGTTGAATCACTCATACAATTGGAATTGGAGCGATTATTCTTTCTATGATCCCAATCAGGGTGAAGATGTGACCACAGCGAGTCCCAATGCTCATCGTTATATGGAACTGATTACTCAACAAGTGGGATTCAGTGATCAAATTTCGCATCTCTCCGATATTTTACCCGGCGATGTCATGGTGAAGAGGGATGTGGGGACAACGACAGGACACGTATGGATCGTCAAGGATGTTATTCTAGGCCAACCCATGCCTTATCCTGCCAACATGCCAGATACTCAGAATCATCTGATTGGTACTACCTATTACGAAGTGGATGTTCTCGATTGTTCTTCGGGATACCATAGCAACGATACGCGTAAGGTGTTCTATAATGGTCAACTTCACGAGACACATGGTGCCGGTGTGGGAACGATTGGTGTTTTGGTCGATGCGAATGGGGTGGTGATCGGGCACACCTGGAGTTTGCCTTCATCCAACTACAACAATAATACCGCTAATTGGGTGTCACAGTTGAATTCCAAAATCGAATTGCTGGACGAAACCGAATTCGTAATAGGTCGATTGGATTTGATAGACGAGGGAGGTATCCCCAATGAGGAGCTGCCAGATTCTTCAGGTGACAATGCTGATAACTCTGAGGATTCCATCGATGAAATTTCCCAAGGCGAAGAAGAGATTCCATCAACGGTGATTCCTCACTTTTTGCAATTGGGAAGAACTTTGCTGTCTCAAATTCAAGCTTGTCACTCAGAAGGTATCTTTTTTGACACGGATGGGGTGGAAATCAATCGTAGAGGCGGTAGTTGGGGAAGTTACTCCAATCCAGTTTATATTCGATTTGCTGATTTGGGTCATTTGATTTTGCCAGCCAATCATACCAAGGGAGCAACATTGGTAAGTCTGCTGTTGAAAGAAGCCTACGGCCATTCCTGGAAAGACCATACCTTCTTTGATTCCAAATTGAATGGTTCAAAGACCACTTCCAGTCCCAGCTCAACAAGGTATGTCGATCTTATTGAACAGCAGATTGGTTTCTCCGCACAGATTCATCAATTAACAAATGCCAAGGCAGGTGACATTCTGGCGATTCGTTATTTGTCATCGTGGTCTGGTCACACAATGATCATCAACCACATCGACTGGTCAAGTGCGGTTGAATACCCGAATGCTCATCCGGATGCGGATACTGATTGGAACAACACGTGGTATGTTCCCGTGCAGGTGTTGGACTCTACCTCCAGTCCACACAGCATGGATTCAAGAATTGTTGAAGGAGAGAAAACGGAAGGGATTGGAACCGGTACGATTGGCATATTAATGAATGAATCATGTGAAATTGTTGGGCACACCTGGTCCATTCCAAGTGCAGATCCGATAGTTAATCAGGATAGTTGGTTATCCCAGCTGCACAGCCGAATCAAACCACAAACCGTAAGAAAAATGGTTGTTGGTAGATTCGAGTAATACATCACTACCACGCCAACCGCTAAAAGGTTCATCCATCGGGTGAACCTTTTTTTATAGGGAGAACGAACTTTTAAAACGGTAACATTTTTTTCTAAGAAATGTCACCATAGCAACTCTCACTACATGTTGGAGTTTCAATTTTACAGATAAACTCCGATCATTTCATATTTTGTGAGTAACTTTATTTTATTTGAAACATTTTAGATATTTTAATTGAACAAAATCAAACACCTGTCGTCAAAGCTTGTGTTCCCAGTTCCTATTGCGCGGAACCGTATCCATGTGTCCGGGTGCGGGAGATGGTCAACAGTTTCCAGTTTAAGCTGTTGTGCGATTTTTTTTGGTGCAAGCTTGCGGGTATTGAGTATTTGCGGGACGGGGTAATTTTTGAAATTCTCAGAGATGGAGAAAAAATCTAAACCATCAAATGGTATGACCATCAATGGAACATCGCCTTTGTCCGACAGCCTCTCCTTTCAAGGGGAGAGTGATATTGCCGATTTAAAAGCTTTTGAGGTTTCTCCGGCATTGGTCAAGATGGTGCCTTCTGATTTTGTTCAAAAACATCGGATTCTTCCTCTCAAGACGGACAATGGTTGTTTGTGGGTGGCCTCATCGCGTGAACTTGAATACCGGTTGCAGGAAGATTTGAGTTTGATGACCGGCTGTGAAATCAAGGTGCTCAGGGCTCCTGACTCAGAGCTCAATGAAAGAATCGCCGAGATTTACCAGATTACTGTCGAGCAATTGATAGAGAATCTGGACCCCACCGAAGAATCAAATTCAGGAGCAGGCAATCTGCATGACATAGAAGTCATGGCCAATGAACCAACGGTCGTGAATCTGGTCAATGTGATCATCTCAACAGCCATTCGTGAGCGTGCCAGTGATATTCATTTTGTTCCATTCGAGAACAAACTTGAGCTTCGGTACCGTGTCGATGGATTGCTTCAGGAAAAACCACCTCCGCCACGGCATCTTCAAGCCGCCATTATTTCTCGAATCAAGATCATGGCTGATATGAACATCGCCGAAAGATTCCTGCCTCAAGATGGACATTTCCAAATTCAACATCGGGGGACTCGAGTGGATTTGCGAGTTGGCACCATGCCCACGGTATACGGCGAAAGTGTGGTCATGCGTCTTCTGGAGAAAAACCAGAAAGTTCCGACCGCTTCGGAACTTGGATTGGATCCCGCGCGAGTCGATTTACTCAACCAACTGGTAAACAAACCGCATGGACTCTTTCTCACCACAGGGCCCACGGGAAGTGGCAAGACGACGACTCTTTATTCGATTCTGACAGCTGTCTATACACCGGAGAAAAAGATTCTGACCATCGAAGATCCTGTTGAATACGAATTGCAGGGAGTTGCTCAAATTCCAGTTCGACCTTCCCGGGGATTTACTTTTGCAACGGGATTGAGGGCGATTTTACGTCAGGATCCGGACACGGTTATGGTCGGGGAAATTCGAGACTCTGAAACTGCTGAAATAGCTATTCGGGCTGCACTGACCGGTCATCAGGTTTTCAGTACCCTGCACACTAACGATGCACCCGGTGCGGTGACTCGCCTGGTAGACATGGGGGTGGAACCATTTCTGATTTCGTCTTCACTGGAAGGAGTGCTCGCACAAAGGTTGGTCCGGCGATTATGTGATTCATGTCGCGAAGAAGATTCAGATGCAAAGGAGCATTTGGTGAACCTTGGACTGGAGAATACTGAGGATTCCAAAAATACTTTTTATCGAGGTGCCGGTTGTGACGAATGCCGTCAAATGGGTTACAAGGGACGCGTGGGAATTTTTGAGCTTTTGGCGATTGATGCAGAGCTCCGCGATATCATTGTGCACCGGGGAACCACCGGCCAAATCAAAGCGCATGCTTCAAAGCACATGATCAATATGCGTAAGGACGCGATACTAAAAGCCATCGCAGGAACCACATCCCTCCGTGAAGTAATACGCGTGGCATCGACGGTTGAGGTTTCATGATACGTTTTCGATACAAGGCCGTTCAGGCAAATGGATCATCTGCGGATGGATTCATTGATGCTGAGAACCGCAGGGATGCTTTGAAGTTACTGGATGGACAAGGTTTGTTTCCTTCCCTATTGGAAGTGGATGCATCCAAATCCAGAAGCTCCAAGTCTCCCAGATCTTACGTCCAAAAACTGCAAACTCAGAAAAGTTTCAGATTGGGATCAGGAATCAAACGCAAGGAAATCACAGCTTTTACTCAGGAAATGGCCGCCTTGCTGGAAGCCGGAATTTCCATCCCCCAAGCCATGGTTGCCATGAAGGAGGAGATTGATAATCCTGCCTTGAAGGAGGTGGTAAATTCCTTGTGGGAATCGGTGCATAAGGGGGTGGCATTATCCGCTGCCATGGAAGCGCATCCTCAACATTTTTCCTCCCTTTATGTGAGCATGATTCGGGTGGGAGAGGAGGCTGGAGCATTGCATCAGGTCATGCAGGATGTCGCTGATCTGCTGGAACACGAGGACGACGTTCGAAGTGAAGTCGTCTCAGCCGTGGCTTATCCCATGTTTGTTCTCGGGTTTGGTGTTTTCACGGTGATCCTTTTACTGACGGTGGTGTTGCCGAGACTATTCGGAATGCTCACCGAAATGATGGATGTGTTGCCATTACCCACTTTACTGCTTTTAAACGCCAGTGGTTTTATCCAGAAATTCTGGTGGTTGATCTTGATGCTGGTTGGTGGGGCGGTCTATGGAATCATTCGATTTGCAAAAACACCCAAGGGTGGCTTCAAAATAGATGGCTGGAAATTAAAAATACCACTGCTTGGGCCGGTATTCAGTTCCTCTGCTACCAGTCGTTTTGCCAGAACACTCGGTACACTCGCCAGAGCCGGCGTGTCCCTGTTGCCTTCACTAAAAATTGTTGAATTCACCATTGGCAACAAGGTTTTGGCGGATTCCATTGCGCAAGTGACGGAAGAAACCAGGAAAGGAGATTCGTTGGCCGGACCTTTGGGTAAGGCAGGATTATTCCCCAAAACCGCGATTCAAATGATCCACGTCGGTGAGGAAACCGGAAAGTTGGACACGATGCTTCTGAAAGTCGCGGACATGGAGGAAAAACAAATGCGTGCCCGCACCAAGACCTTGGTTTCGCTGCTTGCACCTCTCCTGATTTTGATTGTGGGTGCCATTGTGGGTTTTATCGTCATCGCGCTTTTGCTCCCTATATTCAAAATGAGCCAAACCATTCACTGATTCCTTTTTTATGAAAATACCTCACTCAATGTTAATCGGAAAAGATCGCAGTCGAAAGTTTCGATCTGGTTTTACCCTTGTGGAAATCATGGTGGTCGTTGTCATCCTCGGAATTTTGGCGGCGACGATTATCCCTCAGTTTATCGGGACGGCTCATGATGCCAAAGTCAGCATGGCCCGCGCCAATATCGTGGAGTTGGAGTCCGCGGTGGAGAAGTTCTATATCCATATGGACCGCTATCCAACTTCAGAAGAGGGGTTGGATGCATTGGTCAATGAACCCTCCGATGCGGCCGGAAAGTGGCGAGGACCTTATATCAAATTACTTCGTCCCGATCCTTGGGGAAATCCTTACCAATACACCAGTCCAGGACAACATGGATCCATGACCTTTGATCTTTGGTCCAGAGGTGCCGATAACGCCGATGGTGGCGAAGCGGAAGGTGCCGACATTTCGAATTGGGAATGATACACACCGCTCATTTAAAGCGCCCATTCGATCGAGGTTTTACCTTGATTGAAATGATGATTGTGCTGGTCATTATCAGCATTATGACTGTGCTTATGATTCCCGAAATGAAGGGGAGTTATGAGGAAGCCCAGTTGCGGTCGAATGCTCGAAAACTGAGTGCCGCATTCAAAACCGCATACAGTCGATCCATTTCGACCCATCGACAACACCGTGTTCGCATTGATTTGGAAAACTCCAAACTCATCGTCGAAGAAAGAAATTCATCATCCGAGACTCCCTATATTCCTCTCAAAGATTTCGATCGCAAGACGAGTCAGTTGCATCCTCACGTGGGGATTCGATTTCATCAGCCCGTAAGCGAGTTTTCGGGAGGAGCGGGTGAGTCGGAAGCTGAATCCGCTCTTCCACGTTTAAAGGAAATACCTGATGGTGTTTTTGTTTTTCACCCCAATGGCACCAGTGAGGGGAAAGACATTGAACTGAGAGACCGCATGGGGTTTGGTCTAATGATTCAATTGGATCCGATTACTTGCCGGGTTCGGTTTGAAAATCTGGAAAGGATCCAGCCATGAAGCATTCCGAAGCTGGATTTTCACTCACAGAACTATTGTTCGCTGTGTTGATACTCGGAGTTGGCATTGCTGGATTGGCTCGCGGGGTCACCACATCACTTTCTTCAAGTAAGGAATCAGAGATTCAAACCAAGGCTGCCCTGTTTGCCGCGGGTAGAATCGAGTTTCTTCGCGCTGATGGGTATTACATTGAAGGAGCGGAAGAAGGGGAATGTGGAATTTCACTCCCCGATTTTTTTTGGGAGCAAACCCTCAAAGAAACCGATACTGAAGGGCTGTTCCATGTCGAAGTCAAAGTGCTTCGAGAACCTGGATCAGAGAGTTCCATTTTCACCTTGGAAACCTTGCTGTTTGAACCTCCCTCCGGAATTTCCTCCAGTGCAGATAGAGACAATGCCAAAACCAATGACAGGACGACCACTCAGCCCTGAAATAGCCCATGTACCGTTCCATGACACATCAACAGAATCATGACATAAGAGGCTTCACTCTAGTCGAGCTGTTGATCAGTGTCAGCCTTATGACAGGTATCCTGATGGCTTCTTATGTTTGCCTGCAGGCTGCATTAACTGGACGTTCTATCGTGGAAGATCGTTCCGATGCCATTCAAACAGCCCGAGTCGTGATGGAAATGATCGCCACTGACCTAAGATCTGCTGATCGTTTATCCGAGCAACATGAAATACTTGGACTGGATCGCACTCTGGAAGGCATTGAGGCGGATAATATTGATTTTGTGACACGGCATCATACTCCCAATTTCCCGATGGAAGCCGATTATTGTGAGGTCAGTTATTTTGTGGTGCAGCACCCAGAGACAGGACGTTTCGTTTTGTTGAGGCGACGAGATGCATTGCCAGACGACAAACCTTTGGAGGGTGGACAGCGTCAGGTTTTGATCGATGATTTGCTGGGGTTGAAATTTGAATATTACGACGGCTGGGATTGGTATGACGATTGGGGTGATGCTGAAACCCCGGAACAAACCACCGAGAGCGAAGAATCTTCCTTGATCGCTTCTGCCGGTCGTGTCGGATTTCCCGAAGCAGTTCGTGTGTCCCTGATGATTCCTGAAAAATCCGAAACAAAACCTGCACCGACGGCAAACCCGGTAGCCGAGACACAACAGACCCCACCAGGTGCCTTGGTTTTTCAAACGATCGTGCGATTGAATCTGGCTCACTCGGAAACGGAAGAGAGTAGTTCAACTAATATTTCCAACAACGCTGGTAACTCAAACACTTCAAGATGACACCATGAAAATGAAATCACACAACGGATCCATATTGGTTGGCATGCTCTGGTGCCTGGCCTTGTTGTCGGTTGTTGTGGTGGGAACCCTTTATGCTTCGAGGATAGATTTGACCGTTACCAAGAATCACGGAGATCGAATTCAGGCTTATTATCTGGCTTTGGCTGGAATCGAAAAAGCCAAAGCACTCCTTTACGAAGATGCGCAGGATCGAATGCAACGAGGTGTCCATCACACCGGGGCATTGGCTGATGCACCTCAATCATTCAAAGATATTGCCTTTTCAAGAGGTCATTTCCGGGTGGGACATGGTGGGGACAATTTATCCTCTGCGACATGGACTTTTGGAATTCGTGATGAAGAAGCCCGGTTGAATGTTAATACCGCCTCAAAGGAAGAGCTTGCCAAATTGCCCGGTTCAAGCGATGCACTCGCAGCCTCCATTATTGATTTTCGTGACAGTAACGATGAAGTCACCCCAGGCGGAGCCGAATCGGATACCTACGCAGCTTTATCTCCCAGCTACCTGCCACGAAACGCCCCTTTTCAAAGTGTGGATGAATTGAAAATGGTTTACGGCATGTCGCCGGATTTGTTTTTCGGTGAGGATGCCAATCGAAACATGACACTGGATCCGGAAGAAAATGACGGTGATCTTTCCGAACCCATGGACAACCAAGATGGCCGCCTTGATCTAGGGTGGAGTGAATGGGTGACCGTACATGCTGCCATGGCCAATACCACGGCATCCGGAGATTCCAGAATTTCCATACAGGAGGCCGATGAAACGGAATTGACTGAGATTCCAGGCGTTTCCGCTGATCTGGCAAAATCCATCGTCAATTATCGAAACAACAATGAATTTCAAACCATAGCCAATCTGCTGGATGTCGTCGAAACAGGGGACGACGACGATGAACCTAACCGGGGAAATTCGAATAATTCGAATGGACCAAATCGAAGTGGAGATCGCTCTGGATCAGGCAATAAACTGATATCAACCAGTGATTTTATCTCCATGTCGGATTACGTCACCGTCAAGTCCGAGTCCTCCTTGCCTGGACGCGTCAACATCAACTCAGCATCGCAGCAAGTGCTTTCCTGTTTGCCGGGAATGACACGAGAGTTGGCGCAATCGGTGGTGAACTATCGATCCTCCTCGGGTTATTTTGAATCGGTGGGTGCCTTGCTCAATGTGCCTGACATGACCACAGATATTTTCAAGCAGCTTTGCCCAAGAATTGGTGTCCGATCCGATACTTTTCGAATCTTAAGCGAAGGAAAAGTGACTTCCACTGGCGCTCGTAAACAGATCGAAGTGATCGTTCGAGTTGATGCTTATGAAATCACCACCCTTGGATACAGGGAATACCCATGAATGATTTGAAAACCTCAAGCTCCAACCGTCTGGTGATGGAAGTTCGTTCCGATCTATGGAGCGGATTACTCAATGAAAAAGCCTTTGCCGTTGATATTCAGCGCGGGGACGGTGGGCACTTGATCCAGGATAGTGTGGATGAAGTCAAGCGATCCATCTGTGACTGCTTTGAGGGCATTTCTCCGCGAGATGTCGAATGTATTTGCCTTTTGAGCGGTGGAGGTTCGTCATTGCGCCCGATCAAGGTTCCGGTTGCAAAAGAATCAGCTATCAGGAATTTGATTGAACTTCAGATTGAGAAGGAGTGGCCATTGCCACCTGAGGAATTGGCCTGGGGATTTATACGGTCCGGACAATCGCAGGCCAATACCTTGTCGGAGGTTGAATCTGCTGAGGAAATTTCCGTTGGAGCCATTAAGAAATCGTTGTTCCAACACTACGTTGAAATCCTGGAGGATTGCGGACTCAAAGTTCGTTTTACCCTTAGTGCCTGTGCGGGATCGTTTTACGCTCAGACTCGGGGTTTCAAGAAGTGCTGGATATTGGACCTTCGCTCTTCATCCATCGACCTGATTGAAATGTCCGATGGAATTCCTTCTTCGATTCAACATTTCAATTGGGGATGGAACCAGTTAAAGGGAGCCATTCAAGAACTTTTGAATTCATCCGGTGATACCTCCACAGAGGCCTTCTTACCGACCCTGGAGACAGTGGATGCGAATGGCATGAAGGAATGGGTGTCTCCCTTGATCAACAGAATGATTGAGACAGAAGGTAATCATCCAGTCTTGGTGACCGGAATTGAAGAAAGTGTGCGATCACTTCTGATCATATTGAATCACCTCCTCCCTGAACGAGAATTCCTGAGTTCATTCATCGCATCATCCACAAGCTTCCCGGTTCAAGTTTTGGGTCAGTACCGGGGGGCATTGGAATCTGACCGATGCATTGAACTCAAAGCGGAGGAAGAAATCCAAGATGTTCCCATCATTTCGCAAATTCCTTATTTGCGATGGGCGGCGATGTTGGTCGTGCTTTGTGTCGTCGCTTTGCTTGCCAGACGCATCGAGCCTTCCTTAAGGATCGGCAAGCTGGATCAGCAATTAAAAGATTTCCAGGCACAGCAAAAGAAACTACCCGAAATAGATCGGGAGCTGAGTTTCCTGGAGCACATTCAACAGAATGCTGTGCCTTATATGGATTTGGTAGGATTGTTGGCCGCGAAAAGTGTCTCTGGTTTTCACCTTGAATCATTGGAAATGGGATCCGATCGCAGAGTCCAAATCAGGGGTACCTTACCACAAAATGCACACCCCGAAGATTTACGGGCAAAATTGCTTGAGGGTGGTTGGTTTGATCAGGTTGTGCTCGATGAACAAACACCGGACAAACAAAAACGCAATACCACGGTGCGGATCTCGATCACACTAAAAGATCACCTCCGACGACCTGCATTACCGAATTCGGTTTTGGGCCTTGAACGACCTGATGATACCAAGAACAAGTCAAAGTAACAGGAGAGTAGGTTGATATGCTTGATTCAATGTCAGAAAAAGACAAACGCACACTGATCGGCGGTGCTGTGATCATTGTTGTTTATTTAAGTTTGTTCTACGGAAGTTCTTTGTTGGGACTGATCGAAGGGGACCGTCAGGCTTATTTCAAGAAGCTGGATGAAGCCCAACAAATGGGGGAGCTTTTTCGCTCATATGAAACCAAGGTCATGAAAATTGAAAAGCTGAGGGATCGCTTTCAATTGGAGGTTCATGAAATCAATCACAGCAATCTCGTTGGAAATGTCGGACGCTCGATCCAGGATCTGGTCAAGAAATCCGGATACAAGATGGGGCAGATCCGTGAGGTTCCCGGCAGTGGAGGAAAGGGAGTTGCCGCCACACTGCAGATGGAAGGTGAAGGCCCCATGAAATCGCTGATGCCCTTGCTGCACCGTTTTCAATCAACCGGCTACCCTCTGTTGATTGATTCATTCAACATTCGATCTGACAAACGTAAACCGGGGCAACTGCAATGGTCTGCCGACGTCATTATTCTTGATTATCAGTTGTGGAAAAAGGAAGGAGGTCGTCGTGCTTGAACGTTTAACTTTGGTTTATAAATCACTCGCCATTGTGCTCTGCATCCTCGCGTTGATGCCTTTGGTTCAAATGATGTTTCGAAAATTGCCTCTGGATGATGTTCAGCCGATCAAACTAGTCACCTCAACTGGTGAACATTCATCCACGTCGCAAAAAAGTAACCAGAATTCAGAACGCGGAAAACCCAAGTCAAAGCAGGACTCCTTGCCTCCAGAAATCACCCAACGTTCGGAGAAGCTCGAAAAAAGCGGGATCTTCGGAAGGACCCCCAAGCCGCCGCCCATGGCATTGATTGGTATTGCCGATCCTTATGCCATTCTCCAGACACCGGATGGCCAAACAGGAAAGGTCAAGCAGGGGGAAACATTGCGAGGCGTCAAAGTACTCCGTGTCGGAGCCAACCGTGTCCTCGTTGAGCACGAAGGCAACACTAGTGAATTATCTATTTTTTCAGGCATAGGGAGCACATCCCTGATGCCTGATGCATCCCATTGAATTGTTTTATGAAAACTCCCACATCCAATCAAATGAAAGCCGGTCTCGCCGGGATTGTGTTACTGATCCTTCTTGTCTTTGCCATGACGAGACCTTCGTCCGATGCATTGGAGGCTCAAAATGTTTCGGAAGGTGCGCAGTCTGAAAATGCACAGAATGAACCGACCCCAAACACTCCTCAAAATACCGAGTCTCAGACGGCGGAAACTGAGGGCAGTTCAGAAAATCCCAATGGGGCGCGGGAAAGCAGCGAGCCTAATTCAGAAATCGCCCAGCAAACCCCGCCCTCGCAGTCTGGGAATCAAGCTGGCAATAGTTCAAATGCACGCATCAGCAACAATGAAGAAGGATCTGAGAATTCCAAGGAGGATCCAAAAGAGGATGGGGTACTCTTGAGTTTTAAACAGGCAAACATTGATATCATTAGTCAATGGCTTGCTGAATCCACCGGTAAAAGCATCGTGAAACATCCCAAGGTCAACTGCAAGTTGACCATCATCAGTACGCTTAAAATGGACAAACGTGCGGCCATCGAACTTGTTTATCAGGCCTTGGCTCTCGAAGGTTTTAATGCCATCGAATCTTCCCAGTCCATATTTCTGCTTCCCGAAGGTCAACAACCCAAGATCAGCCCTACCTTGATTGATTCGGATGACACCAAAAGCCATGACAGCCGACAACCGGTGGTGAAGGTGTTTCAGTTGGATTACATCAAGGCTGCAGAACTCAAGGAAAAGGTTAAAAATATCCTGTCCAAGACTGGGACGATGGAGACCGATGACAACGCTAACAAAATTATTGCAACTGATTTTGCGGAGAATATTCGATTGCTCAGTGATTTGATCATGGAATTGGATGTTGTGGCTCTATCTGATTCCATCATTGAAATTTTCGAACTCAAATATGCAGAGGCAGAAGAACTTTCCGGGTTACTGGCCGGAATTTTGGACGGTGTCAGCTCGCAACCCAGCCGATCCTCTTCATCGCGTCGGGGTCCACCACCGTCCAGGCCATCTGAGGGAGGGGGAGCCAGCGGGGTTCGTCTATGGGCCGATACCGCCACCAACCGATTGATCATTTCCACACCCAAAGCCCGAGCTGCTGAGATCAAGCGATTGGTTGAAATCCTTGATTCGGAAAAGCCAACGGATGTTTCGGTGCGGGTGATTCCATTGCAGCATGTCGATAGTGAAGAATTGATGCGTGAGATTGCACCACTTTACGAAAAGCTTAGTGGAACTTCTCTCAAGGAAACTATCGAGGTGACGGCAAACAGCCGATCCAACTCCCTGATCGTTCTTTCCAGTGAATCCAACTACAAGGCGATGTTAGAACTGCTGGAACATCTGGATAATGAAGATGCCCAGGAAACGGTCATCAAGGCGTTCCCTCTGGACAATGCGGATGCCACCGACGTGGCCGAACAGCTCAAGGAACTTTACTCGGGCGGATCGGGAAGTTCTTCTCGATATACCTATGTTTACAATTACAGTCGCTCTTCCAGTAGTTCGGCCAAAAAACCCAGCTTTGTGGCTGACTTGCGACGAAACACCGTCATTGTTCAGGCCCCTCCGGCCTCCATTCCAAGCATCGAAGAAATGATCGCATCACTCGATGAACCCATCACCGATGACAGCCTTGTGCCCCGCATCTTTCAGTTGAAGTATGTCAGTGCCGTGGATATTGAGGAGGTTCTCAATGAGCTGTTCATTAAGGAACAAAACTCCAGGGATTACTTTGATATTTTTTATTACGGGTACAACTCAGGCTCTTCCTCCGGCAACAACAATACAGGAAGACTCCTGGGTAAATTAAAAATCACCAGCGAACCGTATTCGAATTCCATCATTGTGACCTCGAATTCACTGGAGAACATGGCAGTAGTCGAGAATGTTTTGAAACAACTGGATGTTCCATCGAGTGCGGGTGAAACGACTTTGCGAGTGCCATTGAACTTTGCCAATTCTATTAAACTGGCAAATAACGTGAACATTCTCTTCGCCAAAGGAGGCTCTCCCGCAATGCAGCGGAATCAGAATCGCCAGAATCAACCTCAAAATAACAACAACAATAACAACAACAACGGCAACCCGAATCAGAACAACTTTGAACTGGAGAGGGAGCAGGCAGAGGATGCCTATTTTCCATGGTTGGGAGGGCAGCAGGATAATCCGCGGGGCTTTGGTGCTCAAAATGTTTCTCGTCCTGTGAGTGACTTGATTGGTCGAGTGCGGGTGGTACCTGATGCGAGAACGAATTCCCTTTTGATCACTTCCAACGTTCATTTCTTACCCCAGGTTTTGAAGTTGGTTAATGAACTGGATACCCCGACGGCCCAAGTATTGATCGAAGCCAAAATTGTCGAAGTTTCCAGTGACTTCAGGGACAAACTGGGCACCCGTTGGTCTCCTGATGGAGCACAGGTGTTCGATGCCGATGATTTGGATGGTTCTTTTCAGGCCGGTGGCTTGACCTCGTTTACGAAAGTGTTTTCGGGTTCCACAGCGGCAAACGCACTTAAAACAGGTGTTCTTGATTCATCTCTTAATCTGGACATTTTAGTTCAGTTCCTGCGAAGAAACACAGACGCCAACGTGATGGCAGAACCACAAATCAATGTTGCGGACAATGAACTCGGCAAGTTGTTTGTGGGGGCTCAGGTGCCGTTTATTTCCGGATCATTGAATACCAGGGAAGGGGGACGTAACGATAGTTTTCAATATCGTGATGTGGGAATCATCCTTGAAGTCACACCTCACATTAACAACTCAGAAGAAGTGGCCTTGAAGATACGTGTGGAATCTTCGAACATAAGGAATGGGGAAACCTTGTTTGGTGGAGCCATCCTCGACACTCGGAGTTTCAAAACAGATATGGTTGTTAAAAGTGGTGAAACCCTGGTGCTGGGAGGAATCATCCAACAGGAAACTTCCGACATTGTTCGCAAGGTACCTTTACTCGGAGATATTCCCATCCTCGGCTATGCCTTCAAGAAGAGGGACAAAGTCGAACGTGATGTCGAACTGATGGTCTTCCTTCGCCCCGTGGTGACCAGGAGTCCTGAAGATGTCAGAAAGCTTATCCAGGAAGTTGATCGCAAAACACCTCGCATAGAAGCATGGAAGCAGCAGATTTCCGAAGAGAAGGCAGAAGAAACGGAAAAGGCAGAGCGGGATTAAAATCGGATTCAGATAAGCAATTAAATGGATGATGGTCATTAAGGAGCGAGGCCGACATTAGTTCATTGTCATTGCGAAAAGTGTTCATGGAGGCTATGCCTTATCCATGATGAACATTTTTCCAGACAGGCTTTCTACCTGCATTAAAGTGTTTGCGGGATTTTTGTTGAATGGGTTTGTATTGGCCTATTCGGCATTTTCAGCAGATCGTCCAAATGTCCTGTTTATTGCTGTCGATGATATGCGGACTGATCTGGGATGTTATGGTCATCCCCTGGTTCGCTCACCTCATTTGGATCGACTGGCTGAGACATCGATGCGGTTTGAGAGGGCCTATTGTCAGCAGGCTGTTTGCAATCCTTCCCGTGCTTCATTGTTGACTGGATTACGACCGGAGACTTTGGGTATCACCGACCTCCCCACACACTTCCGCGAGCGTTTTCCAGACCTCATGACTCTGCCCCAGCTCTTCAAACAAAATGGCTATCACACTGAAGGAATTGGAAAAATTTTTCATAACTGGAGGCAGGACAATTTCAAAGGTGATCCTCTTTCCTGGAGTGTTCCGGCACGTATGCACTATGCAGCGCATGGTTCCGATACGGTTTTCGTTGACGGAGATTTACCTCCTGATCTATCGAACCTGGCTCGCTCCGAAATGCGCGATGTGCCGGATAAAGCCTACTTCGATGGGCGAATCGCAGCGGAAGCAGTGAAGGCCTTGAGGAGACTCAAGGATGACTCCTTCTTTCTGGCCGTTGGATTTTGGAAACCTCATCTTCCCTTTAATGCACCTAAAAAGTATTGGGACCTGTATGATCGGGATGCCATTGACTTGCCCAAAGACCGTCAACCACCTGCGAATGTGCCCACCTTGGCATTGCATGACAGCCGTGAAATGATGCGTGGTTTTCCCGAAGGCTTGTCTCTGGATCAGGTCAAAGCTTTGCGACATGGATATTATGCAGCGATCAGTTATGTCGATGCCCAGATTGGCAAGGTATTGGACGAACTTGATCGGCTGGATTTAAGAAAGAATACGGTGATTGTTTTCTGGTCTGATCACGGATTTCATTTAAGTGAACATGGACTCTGGGCCAAGACCTCCAACTTTGAATTGGATGCTCGGGTTCCCATGTTGATTTCCGCTCCCGGTTTTCGTCGTGGTGAACAATCCTCCAAGGCGCTGGTGGAACTCATTGATCTATATCCCACCTTGATTGATCTTTGTGATATACCCGCACCGGATCATGTCTTGGAGGGAACGACTCTGACTCCTGTGTTGAAAAATGAAAATGCTTCTGTCAAACCGGCCGCCTTTACCCAGCATCCTCGGCCCGCTTATCCACCTTCTGGAACCCAACCTCGTGCGATGGGGTATTCCATGCGAACAGAACGTTGGCGTTACACGGAATGGCGATCCTTTGACACCGCAAAGATTCTTGCCCGCGAACTTTATGATCACCGATCAGATCCTAATGAAAATCGTAATGTTTCAGGAGAACCAAAGCACTCAGCTTTAATAAAACAAATGAGCAATGAATTGGCTGCAACATATCCTCTTAAAGTTCGAGTCAAGGATCAATCGGATTCCATTCAAACTCACAAAAGACCCAACATTGTGTTGATACTTGCTGACGACCTTGGATACGGCGATTTGGGTTGCTACGGAAGTAAGCAGAATAAAACCCCTCATTTAGATCGCATGGCAAAGGAAGGTTTACGTTTCACTGATTTTCACACCAACGGTTCCATGTGCACACCCACACGTGCCGCTTTATTAACCGGGCAATATCAACAGCGCTTTGGTGTCAAATTTGAAGGGCCGCTTTCCGGTAAATCTGATTATCACACCGGCCTTCCTCTCGAAGCCCACACTATGGCTGAAACGTTGAAAGAAGCGGGTTATTCGACAGGCATGTTTGGCAAATGGCACCTTGGGTACCAACCTCCCTTCCTCCCCACACATCAGGGATTCGATACCTTTGTTGGATTGACTTCAGGGGACGGAGATCATCACTCACACATTGATCGAACGGGGCGTCCGGATTGGTGGCATCAGGAATCAAAGCAGGAAGAAACCGGATACACGGCGGATCTTCTGACTCAACATGCCATACAATTTATGGAATCGCATCAGGAAGATCCCTTCTTTGTTTACCTGCCTCACCTGGCGATCCACTTTCCCTGGCAGGGCCCGCACGATCCTCCTCATCGTCAAAAAGGAGTTGATTACTGGGAGGATAAGTGGGGGATCATTAATGACCGCAGCAACATTGCACCTTACGTCAAAGCCATGGTGGAATCCTTGGATACCAATGTAGGAAGAGTGATGGAGGCTTTGAAGCGAATGGATTTGGATGAGCGCACTCTGGTTATCTTCCTTTCCGATAACGGCGGTTATATTGATTACGGTACGACGCACCAAAACATTTCAAGCAACGGTGCTTTGCGAGGTCAAAAAGGAACGCTTTGGGAAGGGGGGCATCGAGTTCCAGCCATGATACGTTGGCCCGGTCGGATCCAACCCGGTGTCAGTGAAGAAACAGTCATGGGCTTTGACTTGTTTCCCACCATCATGCGGCTGGCAACAGGTAAACCTTATCATCGAGTTTCCCGGCTTGACGGCATTGATATCACCCATCATTTACTTCGACGTGAACCTTTACCGCATCGTACCTTATTTTGGCGTGACGGTAAGGAATTCGCAGTCAGATCGGGCCCTTGGAAACTTGTTGCCCCGGGCGATGGCTCCCACCAATTATTCAACCTATACCATGATTTCAGAGAAAGCCGAGATGTGGCTTCCATCCGTAAGGATCAGGTCAAGCACATGCTCGAAGCTTTCCAATCCTGGGAAAGCTCACTGGGACAGTCTTTTGACTGATCAATTTGTGAACTGACCCAGTACACTCCATTCGTTGCGATAGCGAACTCTGGATTTGATTTGAGTATCTGGGCTGATTTTGAGGGGTTCTTTATAAATTTCTGCTTTTGGAGAAATGCTACCCCCGATCATGCGTGGATCTGTTCCATCCATTGTGTAATAAATGGTCCCTTTTTCGGCAGTCATGGTCATCATTCCTCCACGTTTCGTTATGATCGCAGGTTCAAAATCGGGTAGGATGCCTTGGCGGAAAAGTTGTGCGAGGACGATGTCGCTGCGTTGAGGGATGTAGGTATTGAGAATACGATCCATTTCCCTTCGCCAATGATCATTTCTGGTGAGAGGCTTTTCTTTTCTGGCAGAGTCACCCCATCTTGCCGATTCGCAAATCACAGCTGATTCAATTTCAAGCATGCGTTTGGTGACAATGGCTTTGACTGCTTCCGGTGTTAGAAGACCGTTTCCGTAATACAATTCATGTATTCGGTCTGCAGCACGCATGCGAAACTCAGCATTGTCCAAACATTGCTGCCAGAGCCATTGGGGATTGCTCGATTCAAACTCTTGACCTGCTGGAAACGGTCCTGTTCGGTCTTCATGAAGTCCTTCGTTCATACTGTCCACCAGGAAAGTATGCTCTGCATCCCAGATGAAAAACTTGAAACCCTGATTCCCGTTTCGGTTACGGATGCCATGCCAGTTGTTATGCCATCGATCCCCGCCAAACCATGTGATGGCTGCATCCAGATTTCCTCCATAAAAAATGATCATTGCGTAATCGATGACATTTTCCACATCGATCAAAACTTCACCTGCTGGATCGAGACTTCCGTCGGCATGGCGTCCCTGTAACTTAAAGTAGGCTGCATTATCTGATAACCCAGACCTTGCGATTTCATACACTCTCCTCCAGGCATCCAGATTGCCATCGGTGGCCATGATGCCTCCCTCGTCTTTGCTGACTTTGACAGCATCAAATTCATCCTTTTTTCCTTCGAAGTAAGTGGCACCGTATCCAGCTTTGGGTCGTTCGCATGAATTGTATAATCCCCAGTAATGACCATTGATAAACAGGTGGCAAAAATCCCCACGCATCGCGGGTTGTCCCATGGCCAATTGGAGGTCGCGGTTAATTTGATCACGTATCATGGCTCCTTTTGGATCACCCATATGCCAGGAGTAATTCGAAGAACATCTCAAATCCAAATTGTCAAATTCCTCGGCTCCGTCTTCACCAAACAAAGGATATTTCAATTTGGATGCCCCATATTCCCCTCTGAAGAATAAGCGAAACGCATGTTTCGGATTGTTGGGCATTCTACTGAATCCACCGCGAATACGAATGCCGCAATCAATTTGAAATCCATCACTTCCGTCGGAATGCAGCAATTCAACGGAAGCTGGACGCTCCCATTCCCGCCCATCATTTTGCGCATTGGCATAGATACCCTCCTCCGGATCGAACAGGTGTTTCATATCCGTTACAATGGAATATGCGGGTAAGGATTTCAGGCCCTGAATGATTTCTCCCATGTAATCGGGATCATGAACAATACGTGGATCCATTCCGTAGTCCACGCGATTTCGGCCCCAGTGATAAGGGAAACCTGCCGGAGGGACTCCATCAGGCGATTGATCAATGATGTCCTCGGGAAAAAGGAAAGTACGGGTTTTAATTTTGGAAGCTTTCATACCCTCCTTGAACGCTCTGGCTCGAAGGACAGTAGTTTGATGAATACTCAAAGGAGCTTTGTATATTTGGCCATTGTTCTCCGTGGGAGTGGATCCATTGGTGGTATAGCGTATTTGTGCCCCTTGTGTCGAAGTTCTTAAACGAAGCTGAAATGGTTCCTCAAAAAAGCCTCTTTCCTGACTGCATTTAACAGATTTTACCCGGTCAGCGGCAAGCGCATTGGAAAATGAAACAATCAGATACAGTGAACAAATAAGTCCTTTGACCCGGTCAGTTAGCATCGGATGCATGAACTTTGAAATGGGAATCATCATGGCGATTTAATGGGAGCAGAGTTGCTCAACTAAAATGACTCTTCAGCATTTCTGATAGCGGCAATCTCCTGTTCGCTTGCGATTCCGTCCCCATCCGAATCGTACTTCATCCATTCGCGCTGCCGACTGCTGAGATTGTAGTTTGATTTGCGTTCTTCACCTTGCGCATCTTTCAGGGTGGTTGTTGCCACGAAATGATCCCAGCTCTCAAACTTCCCAGCCTCAATATCTGCGGCTAGAAGCTTGGTTTCTTTTGGGTCGAGTTTTTCGTTTTCGTTGACATCGTATCGTTTGAACAAGAGGCTTCTTTCAGTCCAGTATCCTTTTTCTGATTCCCGACCAGAAAGCCCTCCATCTCCATCTTTGTCATACTTCTCAATCCAATGCTTCGGCATGTCTCTTCGGACTTCTTTCTTTTCCCTTCTCTCTCCGCCTCTCCTAAATCCTCTGCCCTTGGGTTTGGGGGTTGAACGCATTTTTTCGCGCTCAACCGCGTTCAGAAATCCATCTCCGTCCGTGTCAAATTGTGATACCCATTCCTGATGTCGCTGCTTATAAAAATCTCCCGGGTCTGCGGTGGCCAGATGTGACAACAGAATGAGGTTGGCTATCAGAAGGTACTTAATGATGGATGATTTCATGATCGGAAATTGATTGAAGCTTTAGGGGGTTTCGGATTCTTCCAGTGGGGACGGAGCATTGCGCCATTGTGCTGTGACTGCCCAAAGGTTCTCCGGACTCAGTGACTGGCCGTACTTTAACAAACGGACACTTCCATCCACAAAAGCGAAGTTGGAGCCGCCGTTTTTGGACTGTTCTCCTGATTTGTTGTGCTTGTTTTGATCAATGGCTTCGACATCATTGCCTTCACCCTGGTAGAAATCCATGTGGACATCTTCACGGTTCTCTTTCTTTTCGCCAAACATGATGGTGTCGGAGGGATTCTGGATGGAAACCAATTTCATGTATTGGGAGCCTCGCCATTCTTTGAATTCTTCGAACTCAGGTTTTGAAAGTGTGACAGCAAAATAATCGTTGAAGCCATTGATTAAATAGCTTCGATGCGATTTTGGTCCATCACTTGGACATCTGATGAGACTGCGATCCTGATAGTATTTTTCCAAAGCCGTCATCCAATTGGGACCAAAAGATATTCGAGGTGGGATGCGATCATCGTGATCGTCGGCATACATTTGTAATGCCAGCATGAGCTGTCGCAGATTGCTCGCGCATCTCACCTGTTTGGCTTTGCCTTTTGCCTGAGACAAGGCAGGAAGAAGAAGGCCAGCGAGAATCGCAATAATCGCTATGACCACCAGCAGCTCGATCAGTGTAAAGCCTTTATGATTATTTACATATCGCCTGGTTTTCATTTCCAACAGGGTTCCAATTGTCTGAGATCGGAACGACCATATGGAAACTTCACTTAATATACCAGATTTCTGTCATGCAATTGTAACAAAAATGTCACATATGTACCAGCCAACAGGTTGAAATGAAGTTGGTTAATGGTTTTTTGTCAGATCGAGCAAAAACTGTCGTAAGTCTTCCCGGATATCCGGACGTTCCAAACCAAGCAGGACATTGCTTTTGATGAATTCTAATTTGTTGCCGATGTCCAGTCTGGTACCATCAAACTGAAATCCGAACATGCGTTCCTGCTGAGCCAGTTGGTTGAGCGCATCTGTGATTTGGATTTCCCCACCAAAACCTGGATCTGTGTTTTCCAATAACTCGAAAATTGTTGGAGTAACGATGTAACGTGCGGAAACCGCCAGCAAACTGGGTGCTTTGTCTGGCTCTGGTTTCTCAACGAGATGGTCAATTTCGATGACTCTTTCAGATATTTCGGTTCCGGATACGACGCCATATTGACTGATCTTGGACCGGGGCATTTCCCTTAAAGCAATCACCGATCCTCCATGGGTGTCGTGGATCTTTACCATGGATTGAAGTGCTGAAAATTCGGAATTGGATCGAATGATGGTGTCACCGAGAAGGATGGCAACTGGATCACTTCCTGCAAAGTCTTTGGCACAAAGCACCGCATCACCGAGACCTTTCATCTCAAGTTGATTCGTATACTGAATACGAGCCATTCTCGAAAGAGATTGGATGCAATCCAGTTCCTTGGTTTTCCCCTTTTTCTCCAACAAGGCTTCAAGCTCATCATTTGATTTAAAATGATCCTTGATGGCATCTTTGCCCGTGCTGACGATGATGAGGATATCCTCTATCCCGGCATCGACCGCTTCCTCAACGACGTATTGAATCGTGGGCTTGTTCACCACTGGAATCATTTCCTTGGGAACAGATTTGGATGCCGGCAAAAATCTCGTTCCGAATCCTGCCGCAGGGATAACAGCTTTTTTGATCAAATGGACTCCTCCTCTTTAAACAATGGTTTCAGAACATTGATGTCGTGTTTCTCGAGATGTTTTTTAAGTTTTGTAAAATCAGAATCTTTTCGGTAGGTGCCAACAATCGCACCACCGGAGCCGGCAAATTTGGCGCTGGCACCCATTTCCCTGGCAAGCTCCACCATCTGAAGATGTTCCTTCTTCATGTGGATCTTTAATTTTTCATACAACTTTCTTCGTTGATCGAAATTGTCGTTGATACATTTAAACAGAGTTTCGGAATCACCGCTCTCCAATGCCTTCCTGGCAGTCAAGGTCAAGTCTGCCCAGAAAGCCATCGCATCGTGAGCGTCCTTGTCTCCTTCATCGTATTTATAGCGTAGTCGGTTATGTGAGATTTCTGTTCCTTCGGAAAGATCCGCTCGGTAGGCAATGTAGAAGTTAGGCATTTTTTTGACATGGATCGTTTCGTAGAGACCATGTTGATCACGCTCCATGCGCTTCTTGTCAAAGTCCATGAAGACTAAACCATCATAAACCTGAACCACCCGATCCTGCAGACCTGCCGGGATTTTGAGTTCGAGCGTTTCCACTTCTCTGATGAGATTGGGAAGGATCTGGTTCTCGATCTCAACTTCGTAAAATTCCATCAACGCACGAAAAGTGGCTGTAATAATGGCGCTTGAACCGGCCAAACCAACTTGTTGAGGAATGTCGGAGAAATAGGTGACTTTAAATTTTTTGTTGAAGTCAGCATTGATTCCGGTGTCTCGACAGTGATCGTGGAATCGTTTGATGGCAGCTTTCAGCAACCTAATCCCTCCGTAGTAGCCGTGCAGTTTTATGTTGTCACACAAGTCTGCAACAGAATCGAATTCAGATTCACGATTAACAAAGCTGATTCGTGTGGAGTCTTCACCCAACAGAATCTCAGAGTGAAAATTTTTGAAGGTGAAGGCAATGGTTCTGCCGAAGTATCCATCACTTGGATTTCCAACCAAGCCGACTCGTGGAAACGATCGTGTTTTAATGTGTCGCTTTCTCATTTGGAAACTCCATTTCTTTGCAGGGCCTGAACAAGCTTGCGTGCTTCGAGTGCGTGTTCTGGTTTTAATTGAAGCGTGTTCAGATTTTCCAGGCGGCGTTCATTTTCAATATATTCGAGTTCGGAAACCAGGCATTCACCCTGATCTTCGATGGGGGTTCGTTGGTCGTCTGCGTCGTCTTCCCAAAAGAACTCTCCGTCACGGACACGATCCGAAAAGAAAGTTTGCTGCAGGTCCAATTCAACACGGAAGACGCCACCATAAGGATGCTGGTCAAAGGCACCTGTTTCTTTCCCATAGCTACCCAGTTGACGGATGGCATGGGCGGTCGCTGGGTGGTGAATGCCCGCCGCGAAAACGGAAACATACTTGTGATCATTGGGCCTTCCTTCTGCTTCACATTTCGCTGCATAAAATGGATTAGCCGCAAAGGAAAGTACCCCGAAATCCATGTCAGTATTTCCCGGCATCTTATGATAGGTGGAGGTGACATAATCGCCCTTTGGATAGGTTGGATCGATGATTCCTCCAACGAAAAGATACCTCATCAACTTGGTTAAATCCTCCGCCGATTCCTGGTAAAAAAGGGCTAGCTCGTCTTTTGATTTGGATTTTGCTTTTGCGGTCGAAATAATTTCCTCAAGTCCCTCATCGACATCTCGGTTAATGTTGAAACGAAAAATCGATGAGCGATTGATACGTCGTGCCAGGTGATTTACGGCCGGGCTTCCGATAACCAGTAAATTCCTTTCTCCAAATCGGTGGATCAGTTCCTCTTCTTCCTGCAGAACGAAATCCTTGTCAATATAATGGATGGAGTCCTTCTCAAGCCCCAGACTCATGATCCATCGACTGTCAGCCGTCGTGGTCATGTGAACTCCGAAATCACCAGCTCCGATATGTTTTCCTCTGGTTTCTCGCTTGTCGCCGGTGATGATTGACAAGGGATAAAATGCTTCAGGAAACTCGCGAAGCGTTCGGTTTCCAGGAATGGCTTGGGAGGGTTTGCATTGCCTGAGTAGCTTTTTGATGGATGAAATTCCCTGTTTTTTCAAATTGGCATCTTTGAAATCTTTGCTTTCCAGTCGATCCAGATAGGCGCAAAGCATCCACTCCTCGAGTTGTTGAGGAGCGTACTTTTGAGCCAGTAGGATGACATCCTCATCTGTGGGAATCCTTTTGCCGGTCCTCAGCTGGGCCACATAGGGTTTGGACTTACCCAGTAATTTGGCCAGTTCCGTTCCTGAAACATTGGGGGCAATTTGCAAAAACAATTGTGAAAACATGATTATTTTCGTGATAAATTTAACTAAAAAGTAAATAAATTTAGAAATATAGATTTGTAAAGATAAAAATTAACAAAACAGCAAATAAAGGTTAGCCGTTTTCTTCCAGTTTTGAATTCAACATTCTTGCCCGCTTGGAGTTGTTAGGGGATACTAGACCATCATGCACAATCCGGCCCAAAGCAGTGAAAGCTCGGTCTCACGTCCACAAGCATTTCGAACAACGCATTGGTCCGTAGTGGTTTCTTCTTTGAATCATGATTCATCCATAAGTCAGGAAGCCTTGAACTATTTATGTCGGATGTACTGGTATCCAGTTTTCCATTTTGTCAGGAGAAGAGGATACCAAGAACACGATGCTCAGGATTTAACCCAGGCTTTCTTTGCCCGATTGGTTGAAAAAAAGTGGCTACATAAAGTGGATCCCCAGAAAGGACGTTTTCGATCCTTTCTGCTCATGATTCTAAAACGTTTCATGGCCAGCGAATGGAAAAGAGCGGGAGCCCTGAAGCGTGCTGGTAATTTACAATGGTTAAGTCTGTCACTTAATTCCGCCGAAACACGTTTCTCTGGTGAACCAGTGGATCATGCAACCCCTGAACAATCATTTGAAAAGCAGTGGGCCATGGCACTTTTGGAAACGGTCATGCAGACATTGCGCCGTCAATATGCCCGGGAAAACAAAACTCAAATCTTTGATGCATTGAAACCCTGTTTGCTGGGGAGCAGGGAATCGCAACCCTATGTTCAAATCGCCAACGATCTTGGGCTGACCGAAAGTTCCGTGAAGGTTAAAGTGCATCGGTTACGGCGGCAATACAGGGAGTGTTTAAAAGCGGAGATTGCCCACACGGTGGCTTCTCCCTCAGATGTAGAAGAAGAGTTAAAACATTTGATCCGGGTATTGGGAAGGGGTTGAGATCATGTTTTTCATTTTTCATGTAACCTTTGTTCCTTGATTCCTAGTGAATAGTTAAAAGGAATTGAATATGAAAAACACACTTGAATGTCCGCTTTGTGGAAAGAAGATCACTTCCAATGCATCGGAAGGACTGTGTCCGGAGTGTCTTCTCAAAGGTGGATTGGAAACCGGAGTGGAGCTAGGTGAGGACACCAGGACGCAAACTGGCCCAAGGCGGGTAAAATTTACAGCACCCACCATTTCAGAATTGGAGACTGCCTTTCCGCAACTTGAGATATTGGAATGGATCGGGCAGGGGGGGATGGGAGCCGTTTATAAGGTGCGGCAAAAAAAATTGGACCGTATTGTCGCCCTAAAAATTCTTCCTCCAGATATCGGGCACGAAAAAGCCTTTGCGGATCGCTTTTCACGCGAAGCCAAGACCCTCGCCAAACTGAATCATCCCGGAATTGTGACGATTCATGATTTTGGTTTGGTTGATACACCGCAGAAAAACAATTCCAACTCGGAAACTTCCGCAAGTGGAGCTTCAGGAAAACAGACTGAAGATCAAGGGAATCCTTCGTTGTTTTATTTTCTGATGGAATATGTGGATGGAGTGAACTTGCAGCAACTTCTCAATGGAAACCGTATCTCCTCGCGCGAAGCTCTATCTATCGTTCCTCAAATTTGTGATGCGCTTCAATACGCGCATGATCACGGAGTAGTGCATCGTGATATCAAGCCTGAAAATATTCTCATGGATCGACGTGGGCACGTTAAGGTGGCGGATTTTGGATTGGCCAAGATCATGGCAGACGTTTTGGATTCAAACAATGAGGACCTATCTCAGGCAGATGAGTGCCAGTCAGCTTTCAATGAGCAACAGGACTTAACCGAATCAGGCAAGGTTTTGGGAACTCCCAAATACATGTCTCCGGAACAGATCGAATCACCCGAGACTGTGGATCATCGGTCTGATATTTATGCGCTTGGAATCGTTTTTTATCAAATGCTGACCGGAAAATTGCCTGACAAGAATTTTGAAATTCCTTCAAAAAGAGTCGGTGTCGATGTGCGGCTGGATGAGATAGTGGTGAAAGCATTGGAGAAAAATCCAACCAGGCGATATCAAAGTGTATCTGCCCTCAAGACGCAGCTCGAATCCGTTTCATCCTCCCAACCCAAGGCCGATAAAAGCCCCTCGTCCTCCATGCCAGTGAACCTTGGTAAAGCGGCCGGTTTCAGTAATATTCCGTGGCCCATTTGGATTGTGGTTTCCGTTCTTGGTTTGGAGGGGATCGCAAATCTCTTTTCCATTCCCAACCAGCCTGGCGCTGCAATATGGCTGATTGCCAAGGCGGCTCTCATCACCGGGCTTTTGGTGCGATGGAAAATCATGTATGCAACTGCGCTGATACTTTTAAGTATCCACGTATTATACTTCGCCATCTCACAAACCATGGTTGCGATGGTCAATTTACTGCTACTCATTTTAGCTGGTTCTCAGTATGGCTTCTATTTTGATGATTCTGCGAAACGATCCAATCACGATTCGCAACACTCGACACATTACAAGTCTCTTGCCTTGCTTTCCTGGTTGCTTGCATTGCCTGCAATTACGTTTGGACTCTTTTTTATCAGTGCTTTGATGAGTGAAACAGGTGGATGGAATCCGTCTCCTTCCGAGGCCTTCTTTGTTCCTTTCACATGGTTGTGTGCATTTGTTCTACCATGTTCTGGTTGGTATTTCTGGAAACGTGCCCATGTTGATTCATTGCCTGAGACCAAATCTCACCCAGGCAAATCAAGTGTAAATCAAAATACCAATGACCCAAACGGTGGTGAGATTTTAAGTATTATTGGTGTGGTCTTGATGTTGTTACTGATCGCAACAGGAGACGCAATCATGATCGCGGTAGGTGGAGCGATTGCTTTGATTGCCGGAATGATATTTATGCCAGCCAGGAAACTTCTATTGGGAATAGTGGCTGTCACCATCAGTTTTGTAGTGGCCGTGTGGGCTGGAAGGATGTACATCCCTGTCTGGTTTTAACTTGGCATCACGAAACGGTGATCCCGACTGTGAAGTTCTTTTTTCTGTAACCTTTTCCATCCTGTTCCTAATATTCAAACGATGGGAGCAGATGACAAAACCATACTTCAGAATGACCCCAAACCAGCTGTCTTCCTGACGACGCATTGGTCACTTGTGCTTTCTGCTGCTCACCATGACACAGAGCAGGCATCTACCGCGTTGGAGCATCTTTGTGGTGTTTACTGGTATCCGCTTTATGCCTATGTTCGTCGACGAGGTTATTCTTCACATGATGCCCAAGACCTGACACAGGCATTTTTTGCACGCCTTTTGGAGCGTCGTTGGGTAGAGGGCGCAGATCAGACCAAGGGAAGGTTTCGCACTTTTCTTCTCACCGCGATGAGCCGCTTTCTGTCGGACCAATGGGACAAATCAAATGCCATGAAAAGAGGTGGAGGCGTGGCTCATATTCCCATTCAAATCGGCGATGCTGAGACCAGGTACGGACTTGAACCCGAAAATAAAGCGACTCCTGAGCAGTGGTACGAACGTCAATGGGCCTTAGCTCTTTTGGATCAAGTATTGAAACAACTCCAGGCTGAATACGAGAAGGAAGGTAAGAGCGGTTTGTTTGAAGCCTTGAATCCTGCTTTGCAAGGTCGAAGCGAATCGCAACCCTACGCAGATTTGGCATCAAGCTTGGGAATCTCCGTATCAGCCGTTAAAGTTGCGGTGCACCGGCTGCGCAAACGGTATCGGCAAATCTTGCGGCAGAACATAGCTCAGACACTCCATAATGCCCAGGACCTGGAGGAGGAATTACGCTACCTGATGTCGGTTCTTTCAGGAAATTGAATGGTCCAATCAAGCTTCCGGTCATAAAATTACCGGATCATTTGTAACCTTCATCCATTTTCTCCCAAGAAAGGTATGAAGGATTGATTATGAAAACGGATCGTTATTGTCCCAGTTGCAAAAAACCTCTTGCCTCAAACGTTCCTTTGGGATTGTGCCCGGAATGTCTGATGCAGGCGGGATTTCAAAGTGGATTGGAAACCGAGACAGGTCCCGGGCCAGGATTTACCCCTCCTGCATTGGAGATTATGACCGAATTATTTCCACAGCTTGAAATTCTTGGGTTGATTGGTCAGGGGGGGATGGGTGCTGTATATAAAGCCAGACAGAAAGAACTCGATCGTATTGTCGCTCTTAAAATTCTTCCTCCTGATATTGGGCACAATGAAAACTTTGCTCAGAGATTTTCCAGAGAAGCCAAAGCGCTTGCCAAGCTGAATCACCCAGGGATCATCACGATTTACGATTTCGGAAAGGTGGAGTTGCCCTTCGAAGGAAAATCCACTGCGGAATCTCAGGCACAAGGCATGATACAGGAAAAACAATCGAAATTGCCTGGGGAGCCGCTCTATTTCTTTTTGATGGAGTATGTGGACGGAGTCAATTTACGTCAGTTGCTCCAGGGTGAACGGATTTCTTCTCGTGAAGCTTTGGCCATCGTTCCTCAAATTTGTGACTCCCTGCAATTTGCTCATGACCACGGCATTGTTCATCGCGATATCAAACCTGAAAATATTCTCATGGATCGACGAGGCAATGTCAAAGTTGCCGACTTTGGATTGGCCAAGATGATTGCAAACGGTCAGGAAGCAGAATTGCCTGAATCCAAAAAGATTGTCAGCCATACCAAGGAAGAGGTCACGGAGGCAGGGAAAATAATGGGAACCCCAAAGTACATGTCTCCTGAGCAAACGCATTCTCCACAATCCGTGGATCATCGTGCTGACATATACGCCTTGGGAGTGGTTTTTTATCAAATGCTGACGGGAGAGTTGCCTGATCAGCGATTGGAACCTCCTTCGAAAAAAGTTTTGATTGATGTCAGGCTGGATGAAGTCGTCATGCGTGCTTTGGAGCAAAAACCAGAACAACGATACCAGCAAGCAAGCGCACTCAAAACTCAAATTGAAAGCATTGCTCAGGGTTCTGATGAGAATTTACCAATGAGCGAAAAGGCGACGCAAGATGAGCCTCTATTAGAGCACTGGCAATTGCGTTGGATATCGCTTCCCAAGATACATCGATTATTCATTTTTCAAATCATGATGGTAGCCGGTGTTGGAATGACCACCCTTTTTTGTTGGCCAACACCTGAACTCACCTTGAGTCCGGTGAGTCATCTAGTTTCCGTTGAAACGTGGTCTTTTGGATTATGGGAACCCTGGTATGAATCGATTCGTGATTTCACCAAAGGACATAATATTGGGGAGTTGCACACAAGCACGAAAAGCTTTGCAGTTGGCTTGCTCGCTTGTCTCCATTGGATTTGTTTCGTTTGTTTGAGTCGCACGGAATGGCAAGCTGGAAGCCGTTTACCGCGCAAGGACCGTGTCTTTGTTTGGGATTTAGTTAAAAACCACGACCATGAATTAAGAGTAGATTGGCCAAGACTTGGTCTGACATTCACCATGATGATCGCGATTATTTGCGTGATGTCATGTCTGATGGTCGTTCTCATGCAATTGGTTTTGGGTGGAGCTCCCTCCCCAGGCACGGTCATGATCTGGAATTCGGTAATGGGTGCGGTTTTGGTGGGCGTTATGCTTAAACGTGCTCTGAAAGGAAAGGGGCAAACGATCCATCATGCAGAACATTCCCAGTATGTTTTTAATTTTTGGAAACTATTGGAATCTCGGGATTATGATAGGTGCTGGTCCAACACTGCTGCCTCTTTTCAGGATTTGTACAGGAAGGATGACTGGATAAGGAAAATGGAGTTATCCCGTCGATCTTTGGCAAAAGCATCGACAAGGAAAACGCTTTCGCTTGATTTTACCGAACCTGCCAGACGTTTTGAGCAACGTTGTTTGACCGAATTTGAGAACGGCAAGACAGCGTTGGAATCGATCACCTGCGGCTTGCAGACCAACGGGGAGTGGAAAGTTGAAGACTATCACATAGAAGTGCCGCCACCGGCGAGCATCGAAAAGGTGAAGAAGCTTTCTTCGAATCAAAAGCGATCTACCTGGTTTATTTCTCCTTTCACTTCTCCGATTGCCAGAGAAATTATTTCTCATATGACTCGAAGGGAAAGAGCAGAAATGAACTTCTACGGTCTCCTGATAGGTATTTGGATTTCAGGACTCAGTTTCGGGTCTTTCTTCATCTCAAAATATACGGAAGACAATTGGGATGTCGTAGTATGGGTTACGGCTTTTTTTCTCTTTTTCGCCAGTTTACCAATCATCTGGACCATGCAGCGTCGATTGCTTTGCACCACTCAGTGGTCTCGGGAAAACGGGGTTGAGGCACAATTGGTAGGAAACGATAAGTTGCAACTACTTTCCATTCGTCATGCTAAGCCGATTTCCCTGATAGTCTATTTCATTATTCTTTCGGTATTGGTTTTCTGGCCTCAATCCGTCTTGTGGAAAATCATTCGCGATGTTCGCTCTTCCGTCCCTCAGCTGGTGACAAAGCCAGTGCTGGAAACGGTGGATGATGGTTTACCTGGCATACCTTTTAAATTTATCAAAGCCCTTTCGCCCAAAGGGTCCAATCGCATTGAAGTGCATTTTGAGAGTGAAAAGCGTCCGGGGTATGGGATCGAAGTAACTCAAACCTACCTGGCAGGTCCCAATGGCGAACAAATCCCTTCTGATTTTTGGGAGGAGTACGGTCATCAGACCAAGTGGGTCGGCGCAGAAGATTCCAACGTGCTTGTTTGGCGATTGCCTGAATCACTTAGCGAAGAGGAAATTCAGAAAGGGCTTCATGATGTGGAAAGAAATGCAAGGCAATGGACATTCTTGCCTTTGGGAGCGGCTCCTGAGTTCGCGCAAATTGAACATCGCGAGGGTTGGAAGTATTTACTGTGGTCCCGGGTTAAACGGGAACCGAAGAAATCAACTGATATCTTGAAACCAGCGACTGCAGTATCAGAACTTTCTGTGCAGGATTTAAACGAAAAACCCGCGCTACAGTTTCTTGCCTGGCAGGATGAATGGAATAAAGGGGGAACTAATGCCGTATGGAGGGTGGAAAGCATCCCCCAAGGTGATACCGATTTCTTGGGTTGGCTTCAGCACGTTCCACCCGCTGGCATGGATATCAGTGCGATGGAACTGGACCCCGAACCAAGATTTTTACATGTGTGGTTTTCTCATCCGGCTTTTGATCATGCTTCGGAAACGAAGGTAAACCTCTTTGATTCCTCGGGAGTTCCTATCATGTTTGCAGGGATGTCCAGCGTGACACATGGGGTCCAGGAACCTCGGGAAGAAAATGGATGGTTAGGTTGGCACTACTGGACATTCAGTCCTGGTGTTCCGTCCGAAATTCCTAAGAAACTTGATATTCAATTGTCCTATGTGATCGGGCCACTGGAGAATATCAAGGAGATTTCTCCCGGTCATTCACAAGCTATTTCACTCGAGGGTGAGGGGCAATTAAGTGGAGTGGGTGAGGATGCCGATGGAAAGGCTTTTATATCGATCGCTTACAATAACAAAAAATTAGGTCATCGATCTTTCGATGCTCAATTGATCACTAAAAAGGGAGAAACGCTCATTCGCTCTGGTCGTTCAAACAGCGGTTTCCCCGACTCAGGATTAATGGTTGCGAAATTCACCTTCCAATCGCCACTTAGTGAGGTGGAAAAGTTTTTGATGGGTACCCGACCTTACCGAACCAACACTTGGCATGATGTTCCCATGAAGTAACGGTTGGAGTTAAAACGATTCCATTCCCCATTTTGCTCATGTAAACCCCTTCACCTTCAAATCGAAACTGCTTCGGTAGTCTTACCGCTTGAATCTGACCATTACTGAACAATTGATTAGAATTCATGATCCAAGGAAATATTTGCTTAAAGTATTTGTTTTGAAGCAAGATTTCCTATGCCGATTTAACTTTGAATTTCGCACAAACCTTTTCAATCTTGAATCATGATCTCACAGACCTTTCAAGCCGTTGATCGCTATTTTGAAAACCTACTGCATGAACCCGATTCGGTTATGGATGCTGCTCTCCAAACATGCCTGAAAGCGGGTTTACCAGACATCCAGGTTTCTGCAGCTCAAGGCAAATTTCTCAATCTTCTCATTCGAATCAGTGGCGCAAAGCGAGTATTGGAGTTGGGAACACTTGGGGCCTACAGCACCATCTGGATGGCAAGGGCTCTTCCGGATGATGGAAAATTAATCACCCTGGAATTTGATCCACACCACGCCGAAGTCGCGCGGAATAATGTGACTCTGGCGGGTCTTGATCGCATCGTCGAGATCATTGAGGGGCCTGCATTGCAGTCACTTTCTGTGCTAGCTGAGAAAAACGAAGTGCCATTTGACTTTATCTTTCTTGATGCAGACAAGGAGGGGTATCCTGATTATTTACCAGGCATACTAAGACTTTCCCGCCCTGGAACGGTCATCATAGCTGACAATGTCGTTCGTGAAGGAGCCATCATCGATGAACACAATCCCGATTCGCGCGTGCAGGGCGTGAGAAAGTTTAATGAGTTGGTTTCCGAACATCCTCAACTGGATGCTGTCTCCATGCAAACGGTTGGATCCAAAGGCTATGATGGTTTTTTGATGGCCATCGTTAAATAGCCGAATCATCCTTCGGCACTAATTGTGCCCTCTGCTAAGCATACCTGAATTCAACAAGGAAAGAGTGCCAAGAGGATCTGATGACTAAAAGTGTCAATAGTTGGGACTGACCCCCAATGAACCTCGCACTTGATTTTTGGAATTATTGAAGGACACTGTGGTCATGAAAGTATGGATTGGGCCCTGTGTCGTATTGGCGGTAGTCCTCGCGTGGATGACCATGAATTCGGAAACTCAAACTTTAGCAGATAATAAACCAGCTCCTTCACCTGAGGTTTTGGAACGGAGTCAAAAGGCGACTTTTGGGGGTGGTTGCTTCTGGTGCACCGAGGCGATGCTGGAAGATGTCGACGGAATTTTATCGGTTGTCTCAGGCTATGCAGGCGGTCATGTTAAAAATCCTACCTATCGGCACGTATGTGAAGGCACTACGGGACACGCCGAAGTAGTCCAGGTCACGTATGATCCAGAGACCATCACTTACAAACGCTTGTTGGAATTGTTCTGGCGATCCCATGATCCTACGACCCTTAATCGCCAAGGTGCTGACGTAGGAACTCAATACAGATCCACCATCATGTGGCACGATGAAGAGCAAAAGAAGATAGCTGAAGCGTCGATGAAAGAGGCTGCATCTTTATTTGCTCGTCCCATTGTCACCAAAATAGAAAAGCTTGATACTTTTTATCCGGCAGAAGATTACCATCAGGACTATTTCAAAAAGAATCCAAACGCAGGTTATTGCAATTTTGTGATTCGTCCAAAGCTGAAAAAATTCAAACAATACCTCCAAAACTAAACTGCCTATTCAGTGGAAGTTTGGTTTAGGGTAAATGCTTGGCGTGTGATTCAAATATGGACGGAAAATCCTCTTCATTGATCATGTATCGGTAGGGCTGTGCTGCTGCACAGCTGTGGCGCATTCGATTGTAACTACAGATAAATGTCATTTCAAACGTGCGGGCTAACCTTCCGCAGCGCCTTTTTCATCAGATTATCGAATTGAAATCTAAGGTCCGTGGTTTCAACATGCACGGATCATTATGAAACAACAACACCATCGCTGTCTTCATGGCGTACTGAAATGCCTGCTTGTTGCTACCTTTTTGCAAATGCCTGTCTCTGTTCAGTCAGCGCAGTTGCCCAATATCATTTATATACTGGCAGATGATTTGGGCTATGGGGATTTAAGTTGTTACGGACAGAAAACTCTCAAAACTCCCCATCTGGATCAAATGGCCAGGGCAGGCATGCGTTTTACCCAACACTACGCAGGCTCCACCGTTTGTGCCCCTTCTCGTTGTGTATTGATGACCGGCCTTCATACAGGAAACACACGGATCCGGGGAAATGATCGATCACTTCTCCGAACACAGGACGTGACTATCGCGGAGGTTTTAAAGGATGCAGGTTACGCAACCGGGTGCGTAGGGAAATGGGGTGTCGGACATCCTCCTCCGTTGGATGACCCCCAACGCCACGGTTTTGATTATTTCTATGGCTATGTGAACATGTTTCATGCCCACAATTTTTATCCGGAGTGGCTGGTTGAAAATGGAAAAAAAGTAAAATTGCGAAACATCGTTTATGATGATTATGACAAGCCAGTGGATCGTGAAGGGCGAGGCGTTGCCTCCCAAAAAGTGGATTACGCACCGGAACTGATCACTCAAGCCGGACTCAAATTCATTGAAGACTATCGTGATGGGCCATTCTTCCTTTATTTCGCCATGAATATCCCACACGCCAACAATGAAGCTGGCGGTGACAAAAGAGCAAATCGAAACGGCATGGAGGTTCCCGATCATGGAACCTTCGTTGAAAAAGATTGGCCCGCACAGGAAAAAGGATTCGCCCGCATGATGGAAATCATCGATACGGACGTTGGTAGAATCCTGGGGAAATTGGATGAACTTGGTTTGGCTGATGATACATTGGTAATGTTTTCCAGTGACAACGGACCTCACCAGGAAGGAGGGCACAAGATGCCGTTTTTCGATTCTAACGGGCCACTCAAAGGCATGAAACGTGACCTCTATGAAGGGGGGATTCGTGTTCCTATGATTGCTCGTTGGCCTGGTCACATTCAACCAGGTTCCGAATCCAACCATCTGTCCGGATTTCAGGATGTGATGCCGACTTTGGCTGAAATTGCCGGCAAGGATGTTGCGATGACGGACGGTATCAGTTTTTTACCAACTTTAATGGGTAACTCAGATATCCAGAAAAAACACCCCTTCCTTTATTGGGAGTTTTATGAACAAGGTGGGAAGCGAGCCCTGCGAAAGGGTTATTGGAAGGCCGTTCAACGCAACATCCTTCGCAGCGATCATGCACCTGTCGAACTTTACGATCTGACGCAGGACTTGGCTGAAACAGAGGACGTCAGTCACCAGTATCCACAATTGGTAGCCGAAATGAAACGACTCATGGATGCCTCGCACAAGGATCGCATGGATGTTGGTTTGTGATTCTCGTAGCGTTAACTGACAACATGAATAGCGTTTTGAAAAACTTGTTTCTTAAAGAAAAAAATCGAAGCATCCGCATGAACTGCCAATCAGTAATTTCCATTGCGTCGGTTTGGATTCTGCTGGTCTCGTCACTTTCGGTAAAAGCTGATGAGATTCGGTGGTCTGATCTAACTCTAAAGCGAGTCCTGGTATTGGGGGATAGTATCACCTATGGGGGAAATTACGTGGCATATATGGAAGCCTACTTGCGATTGCAATTTCCCGATCGAAAACTCGATATCCTGAACATGGGGCTCCCCAGTGAAACCGTTTCAGGATTGTCAGAGGAAGGTCATGCGGGAGGAAGGTTTCCCCGTCCGGATCTTCATGAGCGGTTGGATCGGGTTATTGAACAAATCAAACCCGAGGTTGTTTTGGCCTGCTATGGGATGAATTGCGGGATTTACCATCCTTACAGTGTCTCGCGTTTTGAAGCATTCAAAGTTGGCATGCGCCGACTTAGAAGCCGAGTGATTGCTTCAGGAACTGACATGATCCATGTGACTCCTCCTGTATTCGATCCGGTCCCCATTGCCAAACGAACTCTTCCTGCAGGTTTGTCCTCATACAAAGGACCTTATGAAGGATATAATGAAGTGTTGAATTTATATGCTGCCTGGTTGAAAGCCATGCGGGCTGAGGGTTGGAAGGTTGTGGATATTCATGATCCTATGAATGAATTGCTTCGCACTCGACGCGATGCAAATCCTTCATTCCGATTCGCGGGTGACGGAATTCATATGAATCCGGAAGCTCATTGGTTGACCGCTCAGTGGATCTTGAAGAGCCTGGGCGCCCCTGATGATTTCTCTGCCTGGCCCACACCTGAAGCCATGGCTTCGTCCACGGTTGAAAATGGAATCGAATTTGTTTCACTCATCCAAAAGCGGCAGCGCCTGATGTGTGATGCCTGGCTGACGAAGACCGGTCATCTGCGTCCTGGCATGTCCAAAGGATTACCCATAGACCAAGCATTGGAAAAGGCCAGAGAAATGGATTCAAGGATACAGGAGTTGATGGATCACTAACTGAGGATACCAGGTTTGTATTATGCGATGGCTGGCGTCATGAGTCGCTGGTGCGGCTTTCCTCAAAATCCTTCACCATGCGCTCCAGGGTATTGATCCATTGAGGGTGTTCGTTCAAACAAGGAATGAGCTCCAGAGATTCTCCCCCACAGGACACAAAAGATTCCTTTCCCCTCATGCCGATTTCTTCGATCGTTTCCAGGCAATCCGAGACAAAGGCCGGGCAGACAACGAGGATTCGCTTCACACCTTCTTTGGCAAAACGTTCCAGTTCAAAATCGGTGTAAGGTTTTAACCACGGGTCCCGGCCCAGTCTTGACTGGAATGAAACTGCATATTGCTCAGGTTTTAATCCGAGTGTCCCGACAACCGCTTCTGTGGTCTTGAGGCATTGTGCACGGTAACAAAAGTCATGCGCGGGGTGACATCCTTCGCAGCAATCGGGTTTGCTGAGGCAATGAGATCCCGTTGGATCTGATTTTCGAAGGTGCCTTTCCGGTATGCCATGGTAACTGAACAATAATTTATCAAACGGTTTTTCTAGATGAGGTTGTATCGTGGCAACCAAAGCATCTACATAATCGGCATCTTCGAAGTAAGGGGCTTGGGTGGTCAGTTTGATTCCCGAATACTTTTGAGCGATCAACTCTTTGACCCGTTCCACGGCTGTTTCAAAACTGCTCATGGCATAATGAGGGAACAACGGAATCATGAACAGATCGGTAACACCGCTTGCTTGTAATTTTTCCAGAGCAGAATCGATGGATGGATTCTGATATCGCATGGCCAGTTCAACGGGGTGGTCCATGCGTTCTTTCAAGAGTTGGTGAACCTTCTTGCTTGTGACCACCAGAGGTGAACCTTCCTTGGTCCAAATTTGTTCGTACGCTTCGGCGGATTCTTTGGGGCGTTTGGGAAGGATCAACAGATTGACCACAAACCAGCGAATGGGCCAAGGGGCATCCAATACCCGTCCATCCATTAAAAATTCCCGCAAATACTTGCGAACATCTGAGACTGAAGTGGAATCGGGTGACCCCAAATTCACCAATAAAACACCCGTTTTACTCATTGCTTTTCTAAAAATTGATTGATGCGTCCAGCGACTTCCAAGCCTGCCAGCAGGGAGTCACTCAGTGAAATTCCGTTGCGGTAGTGCCCCGCAAAAAACAATCCGGAATGTCGAGATTCCAGTTGGTCAAAAAATTCCTTATATCGCCCGTATCCCACGACGTATTGTGGGATGGCATGCTTGTAAACACGTCTGTTCACAAAGACGGGATCGCCACGAACCCCAATCAACGTATGCAGATCCTCGAGGATCAAGGCATCCATTTCTCCTTCGGGTAACAATGCTTTTTCAGGAGCGCGCATGCCTCCAATGTAGTTGGTTAATGTGACATGTCCATCGGGTGCGCGACCTTCAAATAAAGAAGAAGTGAAAATGGTTCCCAATGCATGCCGTTTTTCGACTTCTGGAATCAGCATGCCAAAACCGTTGAGTGAATGTTCGATTTGTTCTCGCTTGAACCCCATCACGACGCTTGCCACAGGCGGGTAAATGATGTCTTTCAACATCGACAGATCCAATATCTCCGAATCTTTGAAGACGATGTCCGTCATTTTGTGAGTCGGCAGAGCTGGAAGTACAACTTCAAATTCTGATGAATGACCAGAACTTTGGACCTTCCACCCCGTCTGGCTTTTTTCGATCGATTCAACTTTCGAAGATACTTTAATGCCGTCTCCAATCTTCCGACCCAGTTCATCGATCAATACCTGCAATCCCTGGTCAAAGGAAACCATCTTTGCTTTATCCTTGGAAACGGTTCCACGTTTCTTGCGTTCACGTGCTCCAAGAATCTGACCTTTGATCATGGAACCATATTTTTGTTCCAGTGCGTGTAGTTTTGGAAACGCGTGTTGCACCGACAACTTGGTGGGGTCACCTGCGTAAACTCCTGCTACGAACGGGTTGATTGCATAATCGAGAAATTCCTGCCCCAGGCGTCGAACGACAAATTCCGCCAAGCTTTCCTCTTTATCGGAAGGGCAGGGGGGGATGAAAGGTTCTTTGATCAGATTCAGCTTAGTTCCTAAGGAGAAGAGCTTGGTGGTGATAAATTGGCCCGGAGACAGGGGCATGGCAACTGGTTTCCCCCCCTTGACAATATAACGGTTTTTCATCTCGGGATTGGCATATCGCTTTCTTGATTCCAATCCCAAATCGTTGATCAGTTTTCCAATGCGTGGGGATGTTTCCAGTAAGGTGTTTGGACCACATTCAGCCAAAAATCCATCGCTCTTGACTGTTTCAATGACACCTCCAATACGTGGGGAGGCTTCGAAAAGGGTGGGCTTATGTCCCAACTGGATCAACTCATATGCTGCAGCCAGTCCTGTGATGCCTCCTCCCAGAATGGCTATGGATTTTGCTGATGTCCCCATACCGTTGGTTGCTAAATAGTTTTAGAAAACCGCCCTTCTTTGCGTTCTTTTTGATAGCCGTCGAATCGCATGGCGATGTTTCGAATCAAGAGTCTTCCCAATTCGGTGACTGTTAATCCGTCTTCTGACTTTTGAATCAATCCATCCGCTTCCATGTCATCGAGAGAGGCCAGTTCCTCTACATATTTGGCCTTGAAATCCAATCCCAGCAGCTCCGACATATGTGCATAGTCGAGTTCCAAATCGCACATCAAACGCATGATGGTTCGTCGTCGTATGTGATCTTCCTCGGTTAATAAGTATCCGCGATGAATGGGAAGTTTGTCTTCATCCACCGATTTCAGGTAATCAGGCAACTCTTTCAGGTTTTGCCAATAGGCATCTTGTGATTGTGAAATGGATGACATGCCAAATGCATAAATATCCACACCCCCCCGAGTACTATAACCCTGAAAGTTTCTTTGAAGGGTTTTTGTTCTCTGTGCAATGGTCAGTTCATCATTCTCTTTTGCGAAGTGATCCATCCCAATGTAAACGTAACCTTCGGAGGTCAGCTTCTCAATGGTGAGTTTCAGCAATTCCAGTTTTGTTTCAGGAGATGGCAGTTGCATGCGCTCCTGTAATATCTTTTGGGCAGGTTTGATCCAGGGTACGTGAGCGTAGCTGAAAACTGCCAGTCGATCAGGTTGTAGTTTCAGGGTGTCATCGAGTGTTTGCTCGAATGAAGCCACAGTCTGGTGTGGAAGTCCGTATATCAAGTCCACATTCAGAGATTCAAAGTCGCATTCACGAAGCCAGTCAATGGCCTGCTTGGTCATTTCATATGGTTGTATGCGGTGGATGGCTTTTTGGACCTCGGGGTTGTGGTCCTGGACTCCCATGGATGCTCTATTAAATCCTGCATCTTTGAGAGCCTGAATGCTGTCCCGTGTGATACGGCGTGGATCAATCTCTGCACCGGCTTCGACCTTTTCAGAAAACTGGAATCTCTCCCGAATGTGATTGCCCAAACGTCGGAGTTCGTCCGGCTGAAGAAAGGTGGGGGTACCTCCACCCAGGTGAACTTGAACCACCTTGCGGTTTGGATTGAGGTGTTGCCTCATTAAATCCATTTCACGATCAATGTGATTCAAATAATTCTCACTGCGACTATGATCGGTGGTGATCACTGTGGTGCAACCGCAGAACCAGCAAAGCGATTCGCAAAATGGAAGATGGTAATAGAGTGAAAGGTCGCGTTGGGTCTCGTTGTTTTTCCGGATGCTATCCATCAGGGCATCCTTATCCACTTCATCCGTAAAATGTGTGGCAGGAGGATAGGAAGTATAACGCGGTCCGGGAACGTTGTACTTTCTTATCAGATCAAGATCGACTTTCATTGTCATTTCTAGCGGGTCGAGGACTGGACGGTTTCTACGACAGCTTGCATCATTTCAACTTGTGATGAGGGACGCACTCCATGTCCGAGATTAAAGATAAATCCGTCGCGATCTTTCATGTCTTCAAGAATACGCTTTGTTTCACGAATGGCAACCTCTGGTGAAGTCTCCAATACTGTCGGATCCAGATTCCCTTGAACCCCCACGTTCGATGGAAGCTGAGAGGCAATCGAAGGAAGTGATTCTGCCCAGTCGACTCCTAATACATTGCCCCCTGTTTTGACCAGTGCATTCCAGTCGCGAGTGCTCTTCGAAAAAACGATGGCCGGAACCGATTTGTCCAATCGATCGACAATTTCTCGTATCCATCTCAGAGAGCCTTCTTCCACTTGATTGCCTGACAGAGTTCCGCCAAGTGTGTCGAAAATTTGAACGGCATCCACTCCGGCGGCTATCTGCATATTCAGGTAGTCAACGATCACGTCCGTCAGTTTTTGGCAAAGACTCTCAAATAAAGCAGGTTCAGCATACATAGCCCGCTTAGCTTGAACAAATTCTCTTGAACTACCGCCTTCCATCATGAAATTAGCCAAGGTCCAAGGGGAACCACTAAAACCTATGAGTGCAGTATTCGGATCAAGTTCTCGTCGAATCATCCTCACTGCTTGGTCCACATAATTTAACCGTTCTATCGCACCATTTACATTGAGTCGCTGCACATCACCAGCACTGCTTACCGGGAATGCCATCTCAATACCACCTGCTTCCCGAAAAGAATAGCTTTGGCCCAGTGCCTCGCAGATGACTAGTATGTCGCTAAAAAGAATCGCCGCATCAAATCCAAACCGGCGTATGGGTTGCAGAGTAACTTCAGTGGCAAGTTCGGAAGTTTGAACAATTTCGACAAAACTGTGCTTTTCCTTAACCGCCCGGTATTCGGGCAGAGCACGCCCTGCTTGTCGCATCATCCAAATGGGAGGTCGATCAGTGGACTCACATCGACAGGCCCTGACAAATCTCTCTCGTCGAGTTAGCTCTTGTTTTGTCATCGTATTCTTGATTTCCGGAAAACAATAGTCCGGGCGCACGATTCAACGCGAAAAACACCAAAAGTCAACTTGTTCGAGGTTTCCCGGCCCCGGAATTATCCCGATGAACCTCAATGATTGAGTTGGAGTCCAACCTTAAGGCTTTCAGCCCGGCAATGAAATGAAACGGGGGCCTAAGTTAAACGTGTTCAAATCCCGAATCGCGTGACCTCATTCTGCATAAATTTCCTCCGGTTCGGGAGAGCCTAGTCAAGAGCGGGTAGATACCCAAATATGGGACCTGTTGCCGCAGGTCCGCGAGCGCAATTGAAGCTATTCCTGCTCAATTACAAATGGATACATTATGACGGCGTAGCATCACTACCCTTCAAATGGTAGCCCTTTGAATCCAATATTGCATCCACTTTTAATCGCTCCCGGTTTAAGATGCGTGTCAACCGACTCTTGTGTTGAAGGGGCAAGGGGAGTAGTTTTCTCGCGAATATGTGGCGATTTCAATTCATGGGTTTCCCTGTAACGGTTCATTGGTGGTTCTGGCTGACCATGTTTCTGCTGGGCGGTGGCATTCACCTTCAGAGGGCCGATCAGCTCCTGGGGCCGGTATTGTTCATGGTGGCAGCTTTTATATCCATCATGGTCCATGAACTGGGGCATGCTTTTGCTGGACGCAAATACGGGGCTGTTCCGAGCATTCATCTGCATGGTTTTGGTGGCGTGACGACTTTGCCAGGCGCTTATTTTTCCCGTAATCAAAGCATGTTCGTGAGTTTTGCAGGGCCACTCGCCAGCTTGATACTGGGACTGATTGCTTTCCTGGGCTACCCATTGGTTTCAAGTGTTTCACCTATTCTAGGCTACCTATTGGCATTCACGATCTGGATCAATACCTTTTGGACAATTCTCAACCTTCTTCCCATTCAACCACTGGATGGTGGACAAATTTTTAGAGATTTCATGGGGCCGTCCCGACGAGAAACCGTCCGCTGGGTTGGGGTTGTGATTGCAAGTCTGGTTGCCGTTTGGGCTTTGCAAATGAACCGAGTTTTCTTGTGCATGATGATGGCTTATCTGGCTTACATGAATTACCAGGAACAACCAGGGGAGGGTGGAGTCATCACTCAGTAGCCTTTGGTTTTTCCGCTTAACTTTTACCAGTCATGAATTCAAATCGTCTGTCCCTAAAACAGGATATTTTTCATCTCCTGATGTTGATTTTGATCCTATCAGGAAAAGCCATTCCTGGCCTGGATCTTTCAGCTTCAGAGAAAAAACAGCAACAATCACATAGCGATATTCCCTACCTTGTCGCCCATCAACCAGGTTTCGATGCCTATGCCGCACAAAGATGTAAGTTGGATATTTACGTTCCGGAAGAAGCCAACCATGCACCAACTATCATCTGGTTCCATGGTGGGGGATTGCGCAGTGGGGAAAAGCAGATTCCCTCCAGGCTCAGAGAACAGGGAATGATCATCGTAGCCCCGAACTACCGATTGTTTCCGAAAGTTAAAAGCCCCGTCTATATCCAGGATGCTGCTGCCGCAGTTGCCTGGGTATTCAAACATATATCAGAATATGGAGGTGATCCTAACTTAATCTACCTCTCTGGACATTCCGCAGGAGGATACCTTGCATCCATGATCGGTTTGGACAAGCAATGGCTCGCGGCTCATTCCATAGATGCCAACTCGATTGCCGGTTTGATACCATTCAGCGGACACACCATCACACACTTCACCGTCCGTGAGGAGAGGGGCATTGCCGGCGAACAACCCATCATTGATGCATTGGCACCGCTCTATCATGTCAGGGCCGATGCTCCACCACTCATACTTATTACCGGAGATCGTGAATTGGAATTGCTCGGCAGATATGAAGAAAACGCCTACATGATGCGTATGATGAAAGTCGCCGGACACAAAGAAACGATCCTCTACGAACTCCAAGGCTACGGTCACGGAATGACCGAGCCTGCCTTTCCAATCCTTTTGAGACAGGTTCAAAGACTCAGCAAACAAAACCCGTAAAAATCTGGAAATCGAGAAGAAACTCCTGTTCCAATCATTTTTTGGCTTCGCAAACCAATTTACCCATGCTAAACCTCGACTCCTACGTGCTCCTGTAGTTCAACTGGATAGAACATCGGTTTCCTAAACCGTCGATCTGGGTTCGAGTCCCGGCAGGAGTACCACTAAGATGTAAATATTATTATATTTTTATATCGACGGTTTAAAGAACCGCAGTTTTCGTTTTCGGGATCATTGGGAGAGAATTCGGGAAGAAAGGGGGACGCTGCTCACCTTTCTGATCCAATTCTTCAAGTGGCACAATTTTTCCAACACTTTTCCAACAGCTGGTAGTAACTGAATCAACATTCCTACACTCGATCATTCATCCTCACAAACTACAAGCATGTTCTAATACCTATAGGCGAATGCACGTGCTATCCAAGATGAGCAGTTCGATTCTTGCCTGCCGAGGGGGTGGCGTGCTAGATTGCTGCTATGAGTAGCGTTGCTGAAATTGAAGCCGCGATTGAAAAATTGCCCAAGCCGCAAGTGGATCAATTGGCGCGTTGGTTTGAAGCTTTCCGTCAAGAACGTGCCACGCCTCCGCCAGTTGAAAATTGGCTGCAAAGTGCACGCGGTGCGGCGAAGCCTGACTTGAAAACCGAGGATGTGATGAAACTCACTCGAAGCGAGGAATGATTCTTTTCGACACGAACGTCCTGCTCGATATCGCCACCGCTGATACCGCCTGGCTGGCATGGTCGGAAGAAGAATTCCGTCGTGCTGCTGCGAAGGGGCCGATTCCTATCAATCCTATCATCTACGCCGAGCTTGCCCCAGCATTCGCCACAGCTGCAGACCTTGATCGTTGGCTCGATCCAGAGGTGTTTCAACGATTATCATTGCCCTACTCCGCGGGATGGCTCGCCTCGCAAGCGTTTTTGAAATACAGACGCAGCGGAGGTACGAAGATGTCGCCGATGCCAGATTTCTACATTGGAGCGCACGCTGAGGTCGAAGGCTACACACTAGTCACCCGGGACGTGGCTCGCTATCGAACTTATTTTCCCAACATCAATCTCATCACACCTACGTGAATTCCCAAAAATCATCGAAGTGCACACTTACAATCTTCTACAATTGGCAGTAAAGAAAGGTTAAACCTGTGCTTCTGCCGTCAATTGTGGAATTTAGCTATTGGTAGCCGCGCACCTCTCTCTGCTTGTATAAGTTGGGCATTGATCAAAAAAAAGACAGATCCATTGTCCTCCTCTCTTACAATGAATCGAGCCTGTCCATATCCAATTTGCACAAGTCATCACGGCAATTTCGCTACCAAAATCTCCCCGTATGGTTTCTACAAACCCAAAGCGATAAGGCATAGAAAGTTTCGAACGCCCTCCACACTATAGGTGATTCGGTGTGAGTACGCCGCTATTGCAAACCTCAATACAGCTTCGACAGACTCCTCCACTCAAGCCATGATTCCATGTTTGGATGGCTGAAATGAACGACTTTGGTCCTTGGTCGCTTCAACCTATGGCCTTCTCGATGCAAGGATCTTGACAACCAGAAAATCAGATCCTACTGTGACGTAACATGCTATCAATCTGGTTGGTTCAAAAATTGAATGAGCGTCAATAAGTTTCATGCTATGCAGCATTCAGGGGAAGATTGATATGGAAATCGGAAAGTGGCCGATACAATAAATACTTGGGTCTATTGGGAGGGAAGAGCGTTTAGACCAGGCTATCCCACTCCGACTCGCTTTCCACCAATGCCGAGCCGCTGCAAAAAATTTATGACGAAGAGGCAACCTAATCCTAAAAACTTCAGCCTTGGACGGTATTTGTCCAATGGTATGCACTATTTTTTCGAATGAAATGGCAACATTCCGTTTTGCACTGTGAAGCTTCGTGATCTGCAGACATTCTTTAAGACTTCGCCCTCGGTAAAACTCCTTCGGGCAGGAACAGCTCCCTACGTCATCGAATTCCTGTTTCGCCAGTTCAAAACAGGCGGACGTATCACAATTCCAGAAACTGAATTGCTCGTTGAACTTCGTGCCTATCGCGACGAGATACAGGAAACAGAGCCTGATGCACTGGTGCAACGTCCCGAAGACTATCTCAACGAATGGTGTCACGAAGATTCGCGCTATCTAACCCGTTATTACGACAAAGGGTCTGACGAGGCTCAATTTCAACTCACACCGCATACAGAGGATGTCATTCAATTTCTGGACCGTGCTGTGCAAAAGGATCTCGGCTCAATTGCTACAGAATCTAGAATTCGACTTGTACTGCAGAAACTAGAGGAAATCGTGATACACGCTTCTGATGATCCGGAGGGGCGACTGCAGCACCTTCAAGAAAAAAAGTGTCAAATCGAAGCGGAAATGAATGACATACAGAGAACCGGTGATGTACTTCGTTACGAAGCAGCCCAGATTCGGGAGTTGTTTTTCTTCGTCTTGAGACAACTCAAGGAATTGCTCGGCGATTTCAGAATGGTCGAGGAACGATTCAAGTCCATTACAAGAGAAGTGCAGAAACGGCAGATCGCCGAAAGCGATAGTAGGGGAGGTTTGCTAGGTTTCGCATTGGATGAGGAAGACTGTCTAAAGCAGGACGATCAAGGTGTCAGCTTCTATGCCTTCGTAAGCCTGATTCTTTCGCCCAAGCAGCAGTCGCAACTTCAGGAGAGGACCGCGCGCATCAGCGAGCTGAAGGAATTGTCTGATCACAATGATGGTCTTCGGCATCTCCACGAGATGGTTCCTATGTTGCTGGCTGAAGCTCGCAAGATCATGAGCACGAACCAGCGTCTGACCACTGCATTGCGACGATTGCTGGACGAGGATGCGGTGAATGATCGTCGACGGCTCCGGCATTTGCTTAAAGAGATCAAGGGTTTGGCCACGAGATGCGTTGATAATCCACCGAAAGGAGACTTTTCAATCGAAATTGACCATGGAATCGCGATCTCCAATCCGTTTCATCGAACATTCTGGAATCCTCCCCAGACATTCGATCCAGTTTCTGTCAGCGAGCATTCGCCAGGCGAGAATAAACGGGGCGCGGCATTTCGGATGTTGGCACAGATGGCCCGACTGGATTGGAAAGGGATGCGCGACAAAATCCGCCAATGTTTAGATGCGAAGCCCGCGATCAGTCTGCCGGAACTTGTCGGCCTTCATCCTCCCAAGGCTGGTGCCGTGGAATTGTTAGGTTACTTGCAGATCGCGCGACAGGATGATCATTATGTTGATGCAGATCTCACAGACGAGATCCGACTAGAAGAGGAGGGCAAATCCACCCGAGTCATTGATTTACCTCATGTGGTATTTCGAAACCAAGCCAAAGAGGAATAATGGACGACGCGCAACAACGCACAGCGGTAGGATTCACATTTCCAGACTTTCATGACGCTAGCACCGCAGCTGTCAGACTCTTGCAAGGGGTGGTTTACGAATCTGACGAGCGGGTTTGGGAAATCGTATTGACACATCGCTCCCGTCTGGAGAGGCATTTCGCATTCATTGGGATGGTGTTGATTTTGGATGAACCGGAAGGCTACGCATTCCTCCGTCCGATCGGGGAAGACGACCAAGCACCAGAAGGTTATGAGAATCTGCCGAAGCTGTTTCAGAAGAGCCGCTTGGGATATGCAGCAACTGTGCTTTGCGTAATGCTTCGTGATGAACTTCGTCGTTTTGATGACGAACAGGTAGACTCAACACGTTGTGTGGTTCGTAAGGCCGATTTATATGAAGATTGGAAAGCATTCGTTCCAGAGAACAGCAATGAAGGAAAACTTCAGCGAGACTTCGATTCAGCCATCAGAACGGTCAAGGATCTTGGTTTTCTAAAGCCGTTGAATCCAGACGGCGACGACTTAGAAATTCGCCGAATTCTCAAGGCACGAATCGGGGTGCAACAATTGGAAGACATTCGGCAAATGCTAAACGAACACGTAGTTAAGCACGACGCCCAAAATTCCGGCGATTCACGCGATGGATGAACATTTCCATAAGTTGCCTGCCTTTCCTGGATTTCGTCTGAGCAAGATGGAGGTGTTCAATTGGGGCACTTTCGACAGTTCAGACGGGCAGGTTTACACCGTTCGCCCGAATGGAAGAGCGACGCTTTTGGTCGGCCTGAACGGTTCAGGCAAATCCACGTTGGTCGACGCCATTCTCACTCTGTTGGTTCCTCAGAATATTCGAAATTACAATGTCGCAGCTGGAACAACGGGTAAGCGTGAACGGAATGAGTCCAGTTACGTAAAGGGGGCTTACGGCCATGGAAGTTCTGAAGAAAGTAATCGTGCCCAGACTCGCTACCTCCGAACCGGATATCAGTTCTATTCCTGTCTGCTAGCCCACTTCGTCAATTCAGGGAGTCAAAAAGAGTTCACCATCGCACAAGTGCTGGTTCCCGGAACTGATGAGAAGATTCACAAGGTTTTCTGTTTCTCGGAACAAGAACGCTCAATCGCAGACCACTTGAACGGCATTCAAGGCACGGCACAGCTACGAAAGAAGATAATACGAAAAGGCTGGGAAGCATCGCCCCATTTTGCTGAGTACTCGAAAAGGATCCGCACCTATGCCGGCATGCAAGAAAAGGCGATGGACGTCTTCAATCAGACCGTCGCAGTAAAAGACATTCGCAGTCTCAACGATTTCATTCGTGCCCATATGTTGGAAAAACCTGACTGTGGTCATCAAATCAAGGGTATCCTTGGACACTTCGCGGACCTTTCGGAAGCATACAATTCCTTGGTGGATATTCGCGATCAGCGGGATCTGCTGCTGCCGGTTGCCAAATTTGGAGAATCATTTAATGAGCAATCAAAACGACTCACGGAACTGCAAGCTCTCAAAGCAGCGGCCGAGGCATACTTCGTGTTGCGAACACTTAAATTGCTCCGCCCGCTATTCAATGAGGTCTCCGATCAACTTCAACGGATCAGGACAACGATCCAACAACTAAAGGAGGAAATTGGTCGGGCGGATTCTGATATCACCAAGCTGACAAATGACATTGAGAATGCTGGAGGTGATCGACTGAAAGAGATCCCGAATTTGATCAAATTACACGAAACTGAAAGATCACACAAAGAACGGGCGTTCAACGAATTCGGTGAAACGTTGAAATCGGCTGAACTTCGACCGGAAATCAGCGACGCGGACAGCTTCGTCGCAAAACGAAAAGAACTCAACGAACTTCAGAGTAGGCTGAAGCCGGAATTCAGGCGCTTCGACGATGAGGTAACTAACCTCGCTATTGAATTACGCGAAGCGACAAAACAAAAGGAGAACCTGGAACGGGAACGAAACGCGCTCAAACAGAGGCGGACCAACATGGATGAAAGTTTGGTGGAACTTAGGGCTGAGATCTGTCGAAATCTCGGGCTACAGGAAGCAAGTCTGCCTTATGCAGCTGAACTGATTTCGGTAAAACAGGAACACCGCGAATGGGAGAGTTCCATCGAAATGGTACTGCGCAGCTTTGGCCTCAGCTTACTCGTTCCAAAGGAACATTACCGACAGGTCAGCAACTACGTAGAACGTACGAGATTGGCCAACAACCGAAATGAAGGGCAGCGTCTGGTTTACCTCAAGGTGGAATCTGATGTCACCACGTCTCACGAATCCCTCATTCTCCCGAATTCACTTCTTAACAAAATCAATCTCAAATCCAATCACTCACTCCTTCCATGGTTACAAATTCAATTGGAACAACGCTTCAATTATACGTGCTGCGAAACCATGGATGAATTTCGCTCTGCTAAAGAATTTGCAATGACGAAAGAGCGGCACGTCAAGACTAGCAGCGTATACCACGTTAAAGACGACCGAACCAAGCAGGTGGACCCCGGGCGCTATGTTCTTGGTTGGGACAACAAAGCTAAAATCCAGCACTTAGAAATGCGAATCAAAGACTTCGGCTCCACCGTCCATCAGCTGACTGAAAAGAGAGACCGAAAAAAGGGGGCACTCGGCCGTATTAACAGACGCCTTCACGCCATTGAACAAGCATTGAAGTTTAATTCCTACGAGCAGATCGATTACCGGAGTGAAGCCCTCACAATCTATCGGTTGAAAAAGGAAAAGGAGGAGCTAGAGCAAGCTGATGACAGTATCCGCGTACTTAAGACCGAACTGAAACGTGCAGTAGAACGCAAAGCGAAACTCAATGATGACCGCGACGACTCACTACGGCAGGAAGCTCGCTTGAAGGACACACGTGATAATCTGGAACAACGATTGGCCAATGCTTCTTCGGCTTGGACTAAATTCGAAGCTTCAGGTGAACTAACCATACACCAAGGATATTTTTCACGATTGGATACCGAATACCCGAAAGGCACTTTGACTCCTGAAAATCTCAATCAGGCTGAGCAGAATTTTAATCGCGACAACTACGAACAAATTGAAATGGCACGCAAGGAACTGGATCCCATCCGCGCCAACCTCGAACAGAGTATGGGGCGCTTTTTGCGTAAATTCGCGCAATTTGAACGCGATATGAAACCTCAGTCGGAGTATCTCGGGTCATTTTTAGATAGATTGGAAAAAATCGAGTCGGAAGGATTGCCGCACCATGAAAAACGCTTCAAGGAACGGCTGAACGAAAAAGTCACGCATGAAATCGGCCTGCTAAATGGCAATTTGCAGACTGAACAAGGGCGAATTCGGAACAAGATCGCGATTCTAAATCAAGCCTTGAAAAACGTGGAATTCAATCCCGGGACAGTTATGCGGTTGGAGCCTAGGGACGTCTTCGATCGCGAAATCACGGAATTCAAACAACAGCTCAGCGAGTGCATCAGTGGTGGTTTCGAAGATTCATTGGAAGCCAACGAAGCCAGATTCAAACGAATCGAAAAACTCATCAGACGCCTCGGCGAGGAAGAGCGGTGGCGAAATAAAGTCTCTGATGTGCGACGATGGTTTGATTTTATCGCTCGTGAACTCGATCAGGAATCCGGAGACGAGCGAAGTTCCTACTCAGACAGTGCAGGGCAGTCGGGCGGCCAAAAGGCCAAGCTCGCGTTCACCATTCTGGTTGCCGCCATTGCCTACCAATACGATATCGACCCAGCCGCCGACGAAAGTGATCGTTTCCACTTCGTCATGGTGGACGAGATGTTCTCGAAAATCGACGACCATTTTGCGGAATACGCCCTCGATCTATTTGCCAGCTTTGGCTTGCAGCTCTTGATTGTTGCCCCCTTGGATGCCAAAGCCCGCGTTGCCGAAAGGTACGTGCAGTATTACGTGCAAACCATGATCGATCCGAATACCTCAAAATCTGAGGTACTTACCATGAACTCACGAGAATTCAAGGAACTGACTGACAAAACCGGCTCATGATTTCCCCAGAAGAAATAAAGAAGAAAGCTCTCAACAAATACTGGGATGTTGTTCGCGCCAGCCTTAACGAAGAGACGATCTTCCCTCTTCCGATCCGATGCCAACTTGTTCGGCAATCGGATGATCTACAAAAGGCAAATCTCGGAGTTCATTTACTGCGATCCAAGAGCAAAGAAGCGGTGGGTTATGGCTATTCGGTTCGTTGGGAAGAAAAGAAATCCCGAAAGTTCGGAAAGAACCAGTTTCCTGTTCGAATCGAAATTGAAACGCGGGAAGATTTCCTAAAGATGGTTTCAAAAACCAATGAATACATTGAATACATGGATGCGGTCGAATGCCTTCAGCGTGCATTCCCCACTCTAATCGATAGATGGCTGCTCCAGAATCTGAAGCGCTTCAATGGCGTCGTAGATGTGATAGAAGACCTGATTCTGGTGGCCAACTTCCTCGTGAATCATCCACGACCTCACTGCTACGCACGCGAGATCCCTGTTGATGTAAATACCAAGTTGGTAGAGCAAAACAAAGCGATTCTTCATCAGTGGCTTGACCTGGTACTCAAACCCTCACAGATCGTGGCGGAAGAGTCTAAGTTTGAGCCACGCTTTGGTCTTCGATGGCTGGATTCCCATGTGTTGATTCGGTTCTTAGACCAAGGTCTCCAAGAAGCAATGGGATTTCCTGTCGATGAATTGACGCTGCCATCATGGCATGTCTCAAATTTGAATCCACCAAAATGCCGACTCATCATCGTAGAAAACAAAATCAGCCTGCTTACACTTCCGACCATTCCCAACACTTTCGCTATGCTTGGCCATGGTTTTGCAGTAGCGAACTATCGTCGGTTTCAGTGGCTTCATGATGTCGAGATCACATACTGGGGTGATTTAGATGTTCATGGTTTCGAAATTCTCTCCCTTTTTAGAGCATTGTATCCGCACACCACAAGCATGTTTATGGACTCAGCAGCACTGGTTCGTTGGCAGCATTTCGCTGGCCGCGGTAAAAAATCGACCTCCCAAATCTCAGATAATCTTACTGCGGAGGAATATGACGCATACGAGCAGTGCAAAATGAAAAACCAACGCATCGAGCAAGAAAAAATTCCGCACACAGCCATAGTATCTGCAATTAGATCTTTAAATCAAACCGATGCATTAATCAAATGAGGCAGAGGAATGTATGTCAAAATAAAGAACCTCATATTATCCGCAACCCAAATCCTGGAATACCTCGATCAGGAGGCAGGGATGTATCTCACACCATATGTCAGAGAAGTCGCGCATAAAAGCGTGGATGAATATGCAGCTTCAGCAAGCAAAACCCATCATCAGAAATCCAACCGTAATCAAGACTTCAGTACTCAACATGACTGAAATCTAATACCTCAGCTTCCTTTCAGCTATATTTCACTCCAATCTATGAACGTGATATCTTTTTTACGGGGAGTCGCAGGTTTTCCAACAATTTCCAACAATTTCCAACAGTTTATTTTCGCATTGGTTCGGGATTACGACGTTTGGGGAAATTGGAGCGCGATTCATAACGCGTTGTAGTCATGTTGTTAAGGGGTCGTTATCCCGAACGGTCCCGGTTGTTGTGAGGAGGTTTCCTAAACCGTCGATCTGGGTTCGAGTCCCGGCAGGAGTACCAGCTTTATTAAACTCCTATATACCGCTGTCCCGACCAACTAAGGATAGCTTTAAAGGCTTTTCCCCCTCTTACCACCCAGTTCGCCATCAGTGATGGATGCGACTGTCGGGAAGGAATGTAATTCTTTTACCCAGCACTGCACAATTCGACAAATTCAGGTTTCTCAAAAACATGTATCGGGACCATCGAAAATGATTCCGGCAATTCTCCTGCTCAAATGACTGTTCCCCCACAATGTCCAATCTTGTCAGTTGGTAGCCCAACAGGTATTTTTAGGTTATGAAAAGGATCACGGTAGAATGCCTTGACCGTATTCATGGTCAATTAGAGCAGATGGTACATGCTGGATGGATCAAGACTGCGGAAGAGGTAGTCATAGAGGCTTTGCAGCGCTATGTGGATTCCCATGGTTGCGACCTAAATGAAGCGCAGATTTTGAAGGACGTTGAATGGGGATTGTTGGGAAATGCCTGACTAAGTATTCATAGAAACGACGATTCCGAGTTACTATGTTGCTCGTCAGCCGCGAGATATTATTCAAGCTGCCCGGCAACAGCTCACGATTGATTGGTGGGACGGACATCGCAGTCGATACGAATTACTGACTTCCCAAATTGTCATTGATGAACTCGCACAAGGAGAAGTCAGCATGGCTCAAAAACGAGTGCAATTGCTAGAAGATGTTCGGCTTCTTGTTATCGACGATAAGGTCGTAGAGTTGGCTGAAAATCTGCATACTGACGGAGTGATTCCATCCAAAGCCATTGATGACGCCCTTCACATTGCTTGTGCAGGTGTGCACAACGTGGATTTCTTACTGACTTGGAATTGCAGGCATATAGCAAATCCCCACAATAGGCGTCAGATCCAACGATGCTTTGATCGACACGGAGTCAGTTTACCCGTAATTTGTACCCCAGAAGAATTTATTGGTGATGAACGCGATAGTTGAAGAAACGAAGGATTCGATCATTGAAGACGTGCGCAGGTTGAAAGAGCAGAATGCTGCAAAACACGGATACGATTTTCGAAAGATTGCCGAAGCCGCACGCGCTAACCAACGGCAGCATCCCGAACGTATGGTCACGAGAATCCCAACAAAAGGAGGTCAAACGGTGACTCGGTCTGTATCAAAAGAGGAACTGTAGATTGACGTTGCCTTCGTTCGATAAACTTTTCACTCGAGCAGGTGCAGTATGGTGCCTGCCTGTCGCCAGAATTCGTTTTTCCAACACTTTATTTTCGCATTGGTTCGGGATTACGACGTTTGGGGATTTCATGGATTGGGAAATCGGTGATTAGCTCTCATCCCAATCCTTGGTCCAGTACCATCAAATGGTGATTTGACGGATTAGCCCTTGGAGGACTTTTCCGGGGCCGACTTCGTGGAACTCGGGATTGGGTTGTTGCTTGAGGTACTGGATGGTTTCAACCCAGCGAACTGGAGAGGTGATTTGTTGTGCCAGCAGGTTTGCGATGCCTTCGTCTGGGTAAGGGGCAGCTTCCACATTGGAGATCACTGGAATCGCAGGTGGATTGAAGGTGAAGGTCTTGAGAAAATTTGAAAACTCCTGACGGGCGGGTTCCATGAAGGGGGAATGAAAGGCTCCACTCACTTTGAGCGGAATGTATCTTTTCGCTCCTGCTGATTCAAAAGCGGTTTTAATGTCGAGGATGGCTTCTTTACTGCCTGTCAGGACAGTTTGCTGAGGCGCGTTGAGATTGGCGATCCCGACTTCCTTGCTGCCATGGCTTTTGATGACTGCTTCGATTTCTGCAATAGGCATTCCAAGAACGGCAGCCATTCCACCACCTTTGGCTTCGGCCATCAAGGCACCACGCTTTTGCACCAATTTTAAACCAGTCTCAAAATCAAAAACACCCGCTGCCAGCAAAGCATTGTATTCCCCCAGACTGTGTCCAGCTACAAAGTCAGGTGCAGGGTTGGATTCCTGCTTAAGATTGAGATAGGTCAGGGCGTTGACGGTGTAGAGTGCAGGTTGAGTGAACTGCGTTAAATTCAGTTGATCATTGGCATCTTCAAGGCAAAGGTCCTTTATGGAATACCCGAGAACTGCATTCGCCGCCGCGGTGATGTCGGGGAATTGTTCAAATAATCCCTCTCCCATGCCTTTCTTTTGAGAACCTTGGCCGGGGAAAACATGAATTAATGTCGATGTCTCAGTCATCCGTTCATGCTATAATTTCCTGAATCACCTGTCCACCAAACTGACTGAGTTGTTTGAACCTACCGGCATGGTAGTAGGTTAATTTATTGTCATCCAGTCCGAGAAGATGAAGCAGGGTAACATGAACATCGCGGATGTGGTGTACGTTTTCGACCGCTTCCGCCCCTATTTCGTCGGTCGCACCTATAGTGTGGCCTCCTTTGGTTCCGCCTCCGGCAAACCACATCGCCATTGCTTTGGCATTATGGTCACGGCCATAGGATTTTCCACCTCCACGCAGACCGTTGTCTGGGGTACGTCCAAATTCTCCGCAGAAAAAGACCAATGTTTCTTCCAATAATCCCCTGTTTTTCAGATCTTTCAGCAGACCTGCTATAGGGCGGTCGACCGAGTGGATCAGGTTGCCATGTGCTCTTTCAATATAGTCATGACTATCCCAGTTACCGGCGTAGGCTTGAACAAATCGAACCCCTTTCTCAATGAGTCGACGGGCCATCAGGCATTTTCTACCGAATGCGTCAGTGTTGGATTGCCCTATGCCATACAGATCTAGCGTTGCCTGGTTTTCGGCTTTCAGATCCAGCACTTCGGGGACCTCGGATTGCATGCGAAACGCCAATTCATAGGACTGCATGCGAGCTTCCAGTTCGCTTCGCCCAGGCCTTGCCTCGAGGTGTTTCGTATTTAGTTTGCTTAACAAGTCGAGGTTGCTTCTTTGGCGGATCGGTGACGTGCCATGGGGTGGATTCAAGTCCAGAATCGGGCTACCCTTGGCACGAAACGGAGTGCCCTGAAATTGTGCGGGCAGGAAGCCGTTCGACCAATTTGCAGGCCCACCTTGCGGGTAGCTTGTTCTGGGTAAAACGACAAATCCGGGTAGATTTTGATTCAGGGTTCCTAATCCGTAAGTCATCCATGCCCCAATCGCAGGGTCTCCGCCGAATCGATTTCCGGTGTTCACATGATAGCAGGCAGTTGGGTGATTGACCGATTCGACTTGTGCACCGCGAAAAAAGCACATGTCATCCACACAATCTTTCAAATGAACCCATTGCGAACAAATGTCCGTTCCATTCTGTCCGGCTTTGATGAAATCAAATGGGCTTTTGACAAAATACCTTTTGCCTGAAGACATGGCACTTTCCATTTCTCCCGACCTTGAAAATTCTTGCAGGTGTCGCCTTGTTAATTCGGGTTTGGGATCAAAGGTGTCAATGTGCGATGGCCCTCCTTCCATCATTAGAAAAATGCATCTTTTAGCACGTGCGGCATGGTGCGGTGAAGTGGGTTTGGAGTTCGCTCCATTCAACATGGAGCTAAAAGCAACAGCACCCAGTCCGGCTCCCAATCCGTAAAGGAAGTCGCGACGACTTGGCTGTGTAATGATGCGGGATGGTTTCATGGTTTTTGAATTTAAATAGTTTACAGGCGAGCTGCTTTTAATCGATATAGGCAAATTCGTTCAGGTTGAACAAAACCAGACAAACCTGGGCTAATCCACGAGTACGTGGATCCGTATCGCATGGCTGAAGGTCTGGAACATAATTACGGTACGCAGGTCTGGATTCGATAAAGTCATAGGGTTGGCCCGTTTTCTCAGCCATGACTGTTCTCTTGATATCGACTGGAAAAACAGATGGTTCGTAATCTATGGATGATTCCTCCAGAGTGGCTTTGTTCCAATGCTGGAGGCAAACCCTTAATTCTTCAGCCGAGGGTGGACGTCCCAAGGCCAGAGCAAAGGCGCGCTTGACAACCGCTTTGGGTTGCTCCTTTTCATTCAACAATCGAGAGGCAAAGGCCAAGGCACGATCATGAATTTCTTCGCTGTTGAATAAAGTCAAAGCCTGTGGGGCCACCGTAGAATTTTCCCTCATTTCACAAGATTTGTCCGGTCCTGGCTGATTGAAGGTTTCCAGAAAAGGATCGCGTAGTCCTCGGATTTTTTCCGCATACACACTGCGACGATTTCTTTGGGCAGGAAGTGGGTCTGGCTCGTAAACAGAGGCAGTCCCTCCCATGATTTGCCTGGGTTGAAGAGCTACTTCTTCATTGATTTCTGGACGACAAGGGACACCTCCCACCTGACGATTGAGTTCCCCACTCGTACTTAGCATCGCATCGCGCAATTCCTCTGCTGTCAGTCGCCTTGGCTTGAAAGTTGCGTAAAGCTCGCCCTTAGGATCCTTTGTTGAAAGCAGGTCTGGCTCCGGGTGACGAGAACTTCGTTGATACGCAGACGAAGTAATGATGAGTTCATTCAGCTTTTTCACCGACCAATCATTTTTTATAAACCAATCTGCCAGGAAATCCAGGAGTGCCGGGTGGGTTGGCAAGCTTCCGGTTGCTCCAAAATTGTTTGGATTGCCAGCGATTCCTTTTCCAAAGTGCCAGGACCAGACGCGGTTCACCATCACTCTGGCCGTGAGAGGATTTTTGGGATCAGTGACCCAATCGGCAAGAGCTTTTCTGCGTTGGCCTTTTCCTTCAGGGAATGAGGAGCTCTTCATTCCCCCGAGGAGTTCTGCGACGCTCAAGGCTCCCGGATGCACAGGCTCACCAGGCGCAAAAGCGCTTCCCCCCATCAGTATCGTATCTTTCTCAATATACCCTTTCTTCCACGGATCATCTGGTAAAGGAATTCGGCTGCTGACGTTGTTTCTTTGAACAGTTTTACCCGTGTGAACCGAAAATGCGATAGGGAGCGTTTTGTCCAATTCCCATTTGTGCCGTGAAATATTCTTGTTCATGCGGGCCAAAGAGGCTTCATCTCCCGGGTCCAGTCCGTTATCTCCAATTTTTGCATCTCCCGTTTCCTTTGTTCGATTTCGATTAACTTGTTCTTGCAGTGCTTTGTGCTGCCGCTGATAGGCCTCGATCTTTGCCTGGGTCCAATTCTGAATGGCTTTGAACCCTGTTTTGTTTTCCTTTTCAAGGAACGGTGCCTCTCTTTCTGCAAACTGAGTCGTCGAGAATACGGCCATCATGCTGTAGTAATCTCTGGTCGGAATGGGGTCGAATTTGTGATCATGGCATTTGGCACACTGGAGTGCATGGCCCAAAAAAGTTTGACCCACTGAATCCGTCACATCATCCAACCATTGTTGTCGTGTGACTTTGAACACACTCATACCGGTTTGCTCCCAGGGGCCCATACGAAGGAAACCAGTTGCAATGAGTTTCTCGGGATCTGAGGAGTCGATCTCGTCACCAGCCAACTGTTCGCGAACAAACTGATCATATGGTTTATCCAAATTGAAAGAACGGATCACATAATCGCGATACCGCCAGGCATTGGGGCGTGAATAATCGTTTGCAAATCCAGCTGTGTCTGCATAACGGGCTACATCCAGCCACTGTCGTCCAAAATGTTCACCATAATGTTCAGACTTCATGAGCTGCTTTGCGTATTTGCGGACCGCTTTTTTGGGGTCCTTCTTTCGGTTGGAAGTGAACTTACGTACCTGCTTGGGAGCTGGCGGCAATCCTGTGAGTCCAAAACTCAGGCGTCGTGCGAGTTCGATTGTATCAGCCTCATTCGCCGCACGCATGCCTGAGTTTTTGAGTTTACGATTAATAAACCAATCAATGGGATGACTGTCTTGAGGCGGTGTTTCCACATGGAGTGGTTGGTAGGCCCAGAGGTGCTCGGGATTGTAACGACGTTGGGTCCATTCCTCATCCAGTCCACCCGAAGTGGGAGCTTTGACACCCTCACCGTATTGATCCTGAATTTGGGCGACAAGTGTGTCATCAGGCCAGGGAGCACCAGCGTTGATCCAATCTCGGATCCACCAGGTTTGCTCCTGCGAAAGCTTGTCTGCTTCCTTTGGGGGCATTTCATAGTCTTCGATGGTTCGAGTAGTGAGTTTATAAAGGAAACTATCTTCACCTTTTCCTGAAATGAGGACTTCGTCCCCGAAACTTTCGCCACCCTTTAGGATCGTATCCAACGTACTCATGTCGAATCCCCCCTTGATTTTTTCTGGATCAGCTCCATGGCATGCCATGCATTTTTCAGCAAAAAGCGGTTTAACTTTCAGGGCAAAGAGTTTTTCTCCTTCGGTGGGTTCTTCGGAATAAAGAATGAGTGCCCAAAGAATTAATACCATTGAGATAATCACAGGCTTCATTGGACAAAGCGGACCTGAATGCCCGAAAATTGTGCATGGAGCAGGTGTGCGTCTAGCTGGATTCATTGATTCGAATCATAGTAAACGTGCATATTTTGTCAGTATGTTTTTGGGAACGTTTTTTTCAAACCCGAAGTGGTGTGCACCAGGTAGAGAATCAGATAAGTGCATTATGAGTTGCTCAAAAAAATGGCAGCGATGACGGCAGCAAAATAAATAACTATTGACCAAATCAGGCTACGTTGAACCTGCTGTGCAACCCAGGATTTGGTAATCAGCATACCCAAGGTAATCATTGGAATAATGGTTAAAAGGAAGGCCACAGAAGCACTCGAATTGTGTTGCACGGCAATTTGTCCGAAAGGGGCCAATAATGCCGACGACAAAGAAAATCTTGGAGGCCACTTTGACCATCCGGCAACCACTGTGGGCAAAGCGATGATCCCGTAGGTAATCGTTGCCAAAAATCCAGCAACCATTTTTTCTTCTCTTCGATTACTCATTGGTTAGAGGTAACGATTTTTCCAAATGTCTTCGTCCTTAAATCTTAAAGCTTGTTGAAGGTCATTTTTTGATCAGCGTAATGAATAATTGGGGTTTTATCAAATCAGGCAAGGGAATGTTGGGTTTTGCTTTTCCTGAATCCCAAAACAAGCACTGTCCTCCGCATCTACCCGCTAATGTCATCGGATGTTTTTGTTGGGGTTCATCCATCAGGATGTGTTTCTTTAATGAGGTGATAACCCAGGTGCCCTTGCAATCATCATAAATTTTCCACATTTCCAAATTATTTATGCCTCTCCGTTACTGAGAGATAGGAACCACGCAACAGAGCGGGTGCCCCCTTTGCTCAAATAATCAGCATCGCTCGGAATGGTCTGGATTATCGGGGAACTTGCGTCTTGTAATCACCTTTTCGCAGCAAGCAGTGCAGGTCGACGATGCAGCTCATCTAATTAAGTGGGTTACATCTCAACACAGTAAGCTTCCTTTATTCTGTTTCATGAGCTTGTGTCCCGACCATAATCCTGATTGAATCTGTCCATGAAATCCAATTTTTCTTTTCAGCGGCTTTTAACGTTTCTAGTGGTAGCTTTCGTTGCCACTTCTTATTTTTTCTCAACACAAAATGTTCAGGGTGAATCGTCTGAAGAAGGTTGGATTCAGTTATTCAATGGAAAGAACCTCGATGGATGGATCCCCAAGATCCGATACCACAAACTGGGTGAAAACTATGGCAACACATTCCGGGTTGAGGATGGGATTCTCAAGGTGGGATATGATCCAAAGGCTTACCCCGAATTCAAGGAGACTTTTGGGCATTTGTTTTATCATGCCCCTTACAGCAATTATGTACTTCGAGCGGAATACCGTTTTGTTGGTCAACAGGTCAAAGGTGGACCTGGTTGGGCGATCCGGAACAGTGGATTGATGCTACATGGGGAGCTTCCTGAAACAATGGATGTGGATCAGGATTTTCCCGCTTCGATTGAAGTTCAGTTACTTGGCGGCGACGGAAAAAATAAAAGGTCCACTGCCAACATCTGCACACCTGGTACCCATATTTCATTAGATGGCAGACTCACCAAACGGCACTGCACCAACTCGAGTTCCAAAACTTATCATGGAGAGCAGTGGGTAACCGTGGAAGTCGAAGTGAGGGGCCATGAATCACTCAAATGCATCATGGAGGGGGAAACGGTCTTCGAACTGACACATCCGGTGTTGGATGAAGGTGATCCGCATTCCAAACTATTGATAGAAGCCAACGGCGGCGATGCACGGATTTTTGGTGGAAGCATCTCCTTGCAGTCCGAAAGTCATCCTGTGGAATACCGCAAGGTTGAGATCCGATTGCTGGAAGACTGAGTCACCAGCACCAGAGGATAACCGCGATTACAGAATTTGTTTAGATCAGGAATGAATCCAGGCGAATCCAAAACCACTCCCAAGTCCATTTTGCCGTTTCAGATATTTCTGGGCACGATGGTGATCACGACGAGTACGTTGTTTCTTGGTTTTCATTTCATGAAGAAGTCCAACGCAGAGGCAGCCACACAGGAAGGCGCCATGAGCTTTACGAATCGACTCGCCAAAGAAAAATCACCTTACCTGCTTCAACACGCCCACAACCCCGTGGATTGGTATCCTTGGGGTGAGGAAGCATTCGAGAAGGCGCGATCCGAGAATAAAATGATATTCCTTTCGATAGGATATTCCACATGTCATTGGTGTCATGTGATGGCTCATGAGTCGTTTGAAAATGAGGAGATAGCCAAAGTCATGAACGAACATTTTGTTTGCGTCAAACTGGACAGGGAAGAGCGACCTGATGTGGACAAGATCTACATGACATTTGTTCAGGCGACCACAGGAAGTGGTGGTTGGCCAATGAGTGTCTGGTTGACCCCGGACCTTAAGCCTGTCGTGGGAGGAACCTATTTTCCACCAGAGGGTAAGTTTGGGCGACCAGGGTTTCCGGATATTTGCAGGCAGATCGGGGACGCTTGGAAAAATGATCGACAGCGTTTAATTGATAGTGGTAACGAGGTGATTGAAAAGTTGCGTGAAGCTTTTACTGCAACTCCAACTTCATCCGCGAAACTTGATCCATCAATTCTCGACCAGGCTTATGTGCGAATCGCCTCCCAATTCGATACAGAAAACAAGGGGTTTGGTGCTGCTCCTAAATTTCCTAGACCCGTGACTTTCAATTTCCTTCTGCGTCACATGTTTCGTAAAGGCAGGACATCGGATGAAGGAAAAGAAGCCTTATCCATGACGCTGGAGACATTGGATGTCATGGCTAAGGGAGGAATAAATGATCACCTTGGAGGCGGGTTCCACCGGTATGCCGTAGATCGACACTGGCATGTTCCTCATTTTGAAAAAATGCTTTATGATCAAGCGCAGTTAGCGGTTGCTTACCTCGAAGCATTTCAAATTACCAGGAAAGAGGAATATGCTCAGGTAGTGCGAGATATACTGGATTACGTGCTCCGGGATATGACATCGGATGAAGGCGGGTTTTATTCAGCGGAAGATGCTGACAGCCTGATTGAACACGGCAAGCCCGACCATGCTGAAGGAGCGTTTTATGTTTGGAGCCATGAAGAAATCAACAACATTCTGGGAGAGCAAAGTGCCGCCTGGTTCAATGCCATGTACGGAGTTGTCAAAGGTGGAAATGCACCTCTTGGAAGTGATCCACATGGCGAATTCAAGAATAAGAACATATTGATTCAGCGCCTGAGCATTTCTGAAGTTGCCGGCCAATTTCAGGTAAATGCTGAAGTCGTGGAAGAAGCCATCAATGCTGCCCGGCAAAAATTGTATTCGGAGCGGGACAAACGCCCCAGACCTCATCTTGATGACAAGATCATCACCGCATGGAACGGCCTGATGATTACCGCCTTTGCCAAGGCTGGGCAGATTTTACCCAATGCGACCAAATACAAAAGTGCAGCCGTCAAAGCCGCTTCCTTCATCAAGGAACAACTCTACAGTGAATCAGAGCAGACACTTTATCGTATCTATCGTGGAGAGCGATCCGAAATTCAGGGATTCCTGGATGATCATGCTTTTTTAATCCAGGGTCTGCTTGATTTGTACGAAACCACTTTTGACATCAGGTGGATCCAATGGGCGGTAGAGCTTCAGTCGCGACAGGACACCATGTTTTGGGATCCGAAGCACGGGGGTTATTTTGCAACTCAAGCAGGAAGCAAGAATCTTCTGTTAAGGATGAAAGATGATTATGATGGTGCAGAACCTTCGGCAAATTCCGTCGCCGTAATGAATCTTCTGCGGCTGAGTCATATTCTTGGTGATGAAACAAAGCTCCAGAAAGCTCAATCTGCTTTGGATTATTTTTCTGCCAATTTAAGCAAGCAACCATCAGGCATGCCACAAATGCTGGTGGCTTTGGATCACTCACTCCATCCAACCCGGCAAATTGTATTCGCTGCTGACCCTGACTCCCCTGAACTGCTTGAAATGCAACGCGAACTTCATTCACGTTTTATTCCGGGAAAAATTTTGCTGCTTGCCGACGCCTCTGAAGGTCAATCGTACCTATCCAAGCACTTGGATTTCATTCAATCTGTGGTTCGTATTGAAGGCAAACCTACTGCATACGTTTGCGAGGATTACGTTTGCCAGCGCCCGGTTCATACTTTGGATGATTTCGTCAAACTTCTGAAACACTGATATGCCTCGTCGTCAATCGTCCCAATGGGAGTTTCAAAATCTGTTCGATGCCGAACCGGAAGTGAATCCGGTCAAGCCCAAAAGGGTTGATAAACCTGCCTCAACTCAGCCCACCAGTAAACCAGAAGTATTATCTGTTGGAGACCTGACTCGAAAGATCAGAAACATGCTCGAAGGCGGATTTCGGTCTATACGTGTTTCTGGAGAAATCAGTAATTTCAGAGCCCAAAGCTCCGGACACTGCTATTTCACGCTCAAAGATGGTGATGCCCAATTATCTTGCGTGCTTTTTAGAGGAGAACGAGTTTCGCATCGAGAGCAACTGGAGCAGGGAGTCAAATTGATCCTGAAGGGTGACATTTCTGTTTACATGCCCCGTGGCCAATATCAGTTAATCGTCCGCGGCATTGAACTGGACGGAATAGGGGCGCTTCAGTTGGCATTTGAAAAATTAAAGAAGAAGCTTAAGGAGGAAGGGCTTTTTGATTCAGAAAGGAAACGCCCGTTACCCAGGTACCCTCACCAAATTGGGGTGGTGACTTCCTGCAGTGGGGCGGCCATTCGTGATGTGGCTCACGTACTTGGCAGGCGGCACCCCGGGCTCAAGTTAGTGGTTGCAGGTTGTAGAGTTCAAGGTCAGGGGGCAGCAGAGGAAATAGCCGCTGCAATCAGGAGCCTCAATCAGTGGCATGCCCTGGATTCTGAATCTCATCCTTTGGACATGATCCTTGTGACTCGCGGGGGGGGAAGTTTGGAAGATTTATGGGCATTCAACGAAGAGGTGGTTGCCAGGGCCATTGCCAGCTCTGACGTTCCGGTCATTTCCGCTGTCGGGCACGAAATTGATTTTACCATCAGCGATTTTGTGGCGGATTTTAGAGCAGCCACTCCAAGTGCCGCTGCTGAAATAATTTCTGAAGGCCCCTTAGCTGCGGTTTCATTTCTGCAGGAAGCCAGTCCTCGGATGCGTTCCTGCATTGAGGCTTTTTGCGAGCAGGCTCAAGTTCATCTGGGGCAGGTCAGGCGCCGCTTGGATTACCTCCATCCCAAACGGGTTATTGAAAGACATAATCAGCGCATTGATGACCTTCAGGACAGTCTTTCACGTTCTTCTACGCTTTGGCTGAATACGTTGAAAGAACGACTTGCGCAGGATATCAACTTGATTAGAACCATGCATCCCAGACATAGACTGGCCGAAAGGTTTCGGCAGTTGGAACAGGTTAAACAGCATTTTAGCAGCGCTTTCTCTGCTGAATTAACGCGTCATCAATACCGCGTTCACCAAGCCTCCACTCAATTAAAATTATTGGGCCCCGTTCAAGTACTCTCGCGCGGTTACTCCATTACACAGCTGGAAGAGACGGGTGAAGTGATAAAATCTGCCGACAAGATTAAGGACCAATCTTTAATCCGAACGCACCTTTTTGACGGCAACTTCTTGAGTCGTGCCGAGCATGAAGGCATGAAATGAAATCATGCGAAAGGCTTTAAACGCATTGCAAAAGATAGGTATTGCAGTGTTAGCGAGACATTGCATTTTTGAGAAAAGCTCAATTGTCGGATTTTAGTTTTTCTAGCCTTGAGGCGGATTAACTTGTTGTAATCCAGTATTTAACCACGTTTCTAAGGTTTGATTTTCCTGTTTGTAAGTCCTGTTGCACTTTCAAATTTGAGAAAATCCTCACTCTTTCCGTTCATTGATCCTGTTTTGACATGGTTGGCATTCTGGATGCTCTAAGGAATTCAGAGCGTCATGAAAGACTTAATTGAACAGCCAAATCTTATTTCTCAGCAACCTGATCTTCAACAGAGTGGATTGTATGGGTCCTTAGAGACGCTGACGCGACACGAGCAGCGTGACCAGCATGTCATTGAGTCACGCCCGAAGCGGATCAATCCTTCAATGATTCTTCTTAGCTTCGCAGCCTTTACCTTGGCCGGAATTTCTCTTTTCGCGCTGGTGACCGTTTTGGTCATGAAATCTGTTTTGGTTCCTGAAATGAATCAAAGCAAAGTAGAGCTGGGTTTTTCTTCGACACAAGAACAGTTGAATCCCGAGGAGGAAATCAAGTTTGAAGAATTTAAGGTTGTTAAGGACAAACTGCATCAGTTCTTTACACTAGCTTCAGCTGGTAATGCTCAAAAGCCCATTCGCCTCGGGGAAAGAGAAGTAAATGCTTTCTTAAAGCACGACACTCGATTGGGTAATTTACGTGATTCAGCCTCGGTAAAGATTCACAAAAACCGTGTGCAGACTTTCTTCGATATCAATATTGGCGACTCAAAATTTTTTGGTAGCGATCCTATCCACGTCAAAGGATCTGGTGCTTTTAGACTGGGTATGCATGGCGGCCAAATACGACTTGCAGTTGATTCTCTGAATGTTAATCACAAGAATTTTCATCGATGGTTGCACCGCATTCACAACTCAAGTGTGCGGCAGATGGCTTCCAATGGACTAAAACGTATTGCTAACATTCCTTTGGGTTGGTTGGGAAAGGATGTGAAAATATCTTCATCTACCAAGTCCGTGAAAGCTAACCTGGCACTTTCTAAAGATTCGACGGGTGACATGTTTGAGTCCATTATCTATCAAGGAAATGGAATTATGAATGTGATTGCAGAGCCCGTCCAGAAACGTGCCTTAAATCGATTGTTCAGGGTCCATTCCAGATTGCATGACTTGGCATTGGCATTGGACCGGGTGGAAGTAAATGATGGATTCATCGTTTTGTATCCGAGAAACAGCCTCTAATCATCGGCCAGGGCAGTTTTTTTGAACATTTCGCATTTGACCTCTTCGATTTGTTTCGTTAATAGTCCTGTTTCTTATATGAGAAACAATCTACGACAGGTCGTCTTTGGTCCGGGAGTCCTTCCACTGCAGAGTGTAGTGGTAGTCGTACTCCAACTGGCCGGGGCTTGTCGATGCTAAGAAGATTTTTTGACAACAACCCACGGCTGGAAACGGTCGTGGGTTTTTTTATGACTCAGGCAGGCCGGCTGTTTGAAACCAAAAAACCGCAATGAGCGATACCAAAACAAAAAAGTCAGGAACGGACATTGAGTCCAACACCAACGACAAACCCGAAATCGGTCCCACAATGAGTGGCAGCGAAATCCTTGTAGCTGCATTGGAGCGAGAAATGGTCGATACCATATTTGCCTACCCTGGTGGTGCCAGTATGGAACTTCACCAAGCATTGACTCGATCAGACAAGATCCGAGTTATTCTTCCCCGGCATGAACAAGGGGGTGTTTTTGCGGCTGAAGGTTACGCCAGAGCATCAGGCAAGCCTGGCGTGTGTATGGCAACAAGTGGACCAGGTGCCACCAACTTGGTGACTGGTATCGCGGACGCCTTCATGGACTCGACTCCATTGGTTGCCATTACGGGGCAGGTTCCTCAGGCTATGATCGGGAAGGGCGCTTTTCAGGAAACAGATTTCTTTGGGATGACCCTTCCCATTGTGAAGCACAGTTTTCTGGTTACCGACATCGCCGACATCCCCAGACTGGTCAAGGAAGCTTTCCACATCGCCTCAACGGGGCGACCAGGGCCCGTCGTCATTGACATTCCGAAAAATATTCAACAGGCAAAAGCTCAACCGGTTTTTCCAAAATCAGTCAACATTCGCGGATACGACCCGATGCGTCGAGCAAGCGATTTGGAATTAAACGAGATCGTTGGCCTGATCCAAAAAGCAGAACGTCCGGTTCTGTATGTCGGTGGTGGCATCATCAGTGGTGAAGCCCATCACGAACTCCGTGAGCTGGTGCGTTTGACTGGTATTCCTGTAACTTCGACCATCATGGGGTGCGGGGCCTTTCCTGAAACGGATCCGCTCTCCTTGAGGTGGCTCGGCATGCATGGGGCAGCATTTGCGAATTGGGCGGTAAGTGGTGAATTCAAGAAGGAAGCTGATGCCAACGGCGAAGTTCGAGTTACAGAGGTTCACCCTGGTGCAGATCTCCTGCTTGCTTTTGGTGTTCGATTTGATGATCGAGTGACCGGCAAGGTAGAAAAATTTTGCGAAAAAGGAACCATTGTTCACGTTGATATCGATGAGTCCGAGCATAACAAGAATCGTAAGGTTCAATTGCCAGTCGTTAGTGATGTGAAGTACGCACTGGGCCGCTTGGTCGAGATGATTCGAAAACGTCCTATCCAAAACAAGTTCGATGCCTGGCATCGGCGCATTGAGGATTGGAAACAACGTGGGGCTTTCCGTTACAGTGTGGATGAAGAGGTCATGCGTTCACAGCACATGAGAGATCACCTTCAAGGTATGGAGGATCAAGTCATACTGCCCCAAATGACCATTGACATGCTCTATGAATTGACAGGTGGTGACGCCATCATCACCACTGGGGTGGGGCAGCACCAGATGTGGGCTGGGCAATGGTTTAAATATGATGAGCCACGCAGGTATATTACCAGCGCAGGTCTGGGGTCCATGGGCTTTGGCTATCCTGCGGCCATGGGGGCCAAGGTAGCGTGCCCCGACAAACATGTTATCGATATTGACGGGGATGGCTCATTCTTGATGAACATTCAGGAGCTGGCGACCGCTCATATTGAAAAAATCGCAGCCAAAGCAATTGTCCTCAATAATCAGCATCTTGGAATGGTCATGCAGTGGGAAGACCGTTTTTATCAGGGCAATCGTGGCAATACTTACCTGGGTGATCCTGAAAACATGAAAGCCATTTACCCGGATTATGTTGCCATGGCCAAAGGGTTTAATGTCCCCTGCGAGCGAGTCATGTTCAGGAAGGATCTTAAGGCTGCCATGCAGAGGATGCTTGATTCAGATCAACCATATCTTTTGGATGTGGTCGTTCCATACACCGAGCACGTCCTACCCTTCATTCCAGCTGCACACACAGTTGCCGATATGATTATTTCTTGATCGAAGTTTGTCTGGTTTCTATTTAAACAAAACCCCCTTGAAAGTTCATTTCAAGGGGGTTTTCTGTTTTCTAAGTTGATTCGGTCCCTATTTCCCTGAGCGTGACTTGTCGGTCAATGCCCCCAGAAAAGCCACAATAGACTCTGTTTGTTCCGAAGTCAGTTGAAGACCTAACTGCATGTAGGCCATTTTTCGAACAGCAAATCCAAGCGTAGCCACACCCCCGTCATGGAAATAAGGTTCCGTGATCGCAACATTACGCAAGGTGGGCACCTTGAACTTATATTTATCGTTTTCATCCTTAGTCACAGCTTCACGTCCAATATCACTAAAATTTTCGTATGGATTCACAAGTCCGACTTTTTGATACATGGAGCCTCCCAAGAGCGGTCCGGTGTGGCAGGTGGTGCATCCTATGGCAGTGAATGTTTCCAAACCTTCCAGTTCTTTCTGCGTAAGTGCTTCATCATCCCCTCCCAGGAAATCATCAAACCGGTCCTCCGTGATGAGAGTCCGCTCGAATGCAGCAATCGCCTCGGCTACATTGTCATAAGTGATGGCTGGGTTTGATTTTGGAAATGCCTTTTTGAAGAGAGAGCGATAGGTGTCATCGAGCCTGATTCGATCTAGAACCGCTGCTTCATGCGGCATGGCCATTTCAACAGGATTCAGTATGGGACCTTTAGCTTGTGCCTTTAAATCTTCAGCTCTGCCGTCCCAGAACTGGGCCAGTTGAAAACCAGCATTCAGCACGGTTGGAGCATTTCGATCACCGATGTCACCGAAAGCACCTGTGGAACCTGAAGCGTTGTCCACTCCACCCAGACCCTGATCCACGCGGTGGCATGAATTACATGAGATACTGTTGTTTTTGGAAAGCCTGGTGTCGAAATAAAGCTTTTCCCCCAAGTGTCGAAGGTAGTCTGTATCGTTTTCCGATCCTGGCATGGCATCCGGCAATGGGCCGAAAAGACTATTGGCAAGCTCCCTTAATTCGGCTTTTTTCGCCTGATCAAAATCAGTGGATCCTTCCGCTGCATTTGAGGTGCTCACGGAGCTAAAAACTCCGCACGACAGTAATAATAACAAAGAGATTTTGACTTTGTGATTCATAGACAACAGCAATATATCACCCTCCATCGGCGATACAAGGGTGCGCACAAAAAAGCCCCGCGAACTTATGTTCACGGGGCCAAGTAAAGGTTTCTTAATCGATAAGATTAGAAGTTGTAGATCGCATTCAAGGTCAGGGTGAATACATCATCACCGCTGCCATAAGCGTCAGGATTGTCATCCAACTGTTGGTCCCAGCGACCTTCCAGACGGGTGATGACATTGTCCCAGAGGCTGTAATCCAATGTAGCGGTCAAACCGAGCAATTCTTCGTCGTCTACACCGCCGTAGCCAAGAACACCTGCGTCACCGCTGAGGTATTCGATACGTCCATGAACAGCCAGTTTATCGGTAGCCTGGTAAGAGGCATAAGCACCGATCACGTCAGCGTCGATACCTGCAACACCAGCTGGTGCGTCTTCAACACGATCGTATGCAAGACCCAAGGCCAAACCTTCAACAGGGGTTGGAAGTGCCGCACCGACGTAGTAGTTAACGGTGTCAGGCTGGGTGCTTGTGTTTCCTGCGAGACCATCGAGGAAACCGGCATACAAGGTTGCTCCGCTCAAAACTCCAGCACTTTCAGGTGCAACGATTGCGATCGCTGCCATGTAGGAGAAGTGTGATGAGCTGGCGCCCAGTGTGCCAGGGCGATCATTGAGTACTGAGCGGGAGGTGTTTGCAATACCAGCGCTCAATCCGATCATTTCGTTGACCTGGTAGGAAGCCAATGCTCCAGTGTGGGAGAATGGTTCCAAGTTGTAAGCCATGGAGCGGCTGTAGTTAGGGTTGGCTCCATTGGTGAATACTTCGTATCCGATGATTGCGTCGTAAACACCCAATTTGAGGTCCAGTCCGTTTCCGATAGGAGCACGGGTAGCAACGTAGGCTTGCTTGATACCAATGGTATCATTTGCTGCACCAGCTGTTGCGATTGGAGAAATGCCAGAGTACCAGCTAGCATCAGGACCGATCAAGAGATCAACGTGGTAACCAGCGGCCCAGTCACTTTCATCCAGTGGCTGTTCCAGGGTCAACCCGATGACGTCCAGATTGAATCCGTCCATCTTTGCGGTGTTCTGATAGGCAACACGACCCCATAGAGGTACGGCTGCACTTGTGTCAGACCAAGACACCGAGGTGTCAACATAACCGCTGAGGGTGGTTTTCGAGAGAGCGGTCATCACGGCATTGCCGGCTTCTTCCGCTTGCGTATTGTGTCCAAAACTGACTAACCCTGCGGCTGCCAGTGCGACTGTCCATTTGTTAAATTTCATATCAGTTCCTCTAATTTTTTAACAAACTAGGCCACCGATCCAGAAAGGGCCGATGACCGCATTTGGAATAGTTTGTTACAATTTCTCAGAAGTGACAACTTTTTTTTACGATTATTTCAACTCACCATTTCAGATCTGTGTTGCAGGTTTTGTTTGTGTTTTAGTGTTTATTACGAAGTGTTTACCGCTCCTTGAGCTGTACTTTTTCTCTCCCTAACTGGATTTTTGGAGATGCTTTTTTTCTTGTAGATTTCTTTTTTTCGATTTTGGCATGTGTGGCTTTTTTGAATGTTGGCCATTTTTACGAACCAATGATTGTGGTTCAGATCTCCATCAAAATCTTCTCTGTAATCAGCCAGCTTGATAAATCTGTGGCGATGCTGTTTAGGCCAGGTCTCCTATGTGTGGGCTGCAGGATTATTTCTTAATTCCATCCTTGATCATCCCCTTGATCTGCGTTAGTTTCTGTCTCGCAGTAAAAAACTCCATCTCAGTCCTCTCCTTAAAAGGAGGTTCTGTGTGGAATCTGATTGACAAAATTAAAATGATTTGCAAGCTGGTGTGAAATCGAATTCACATCGATCATTGTAGGAGCATATATGATGAACAAGACTGGTATCCAATCGAAACTCCTTCTGACAGCGGTTGCGCTGCTCACTTTGGGATTTTACGCGTCAACGCACGCAGCTACAGGTAGTGCTACCGTAACCTCAGTTGAGGGTGGGGCCACATTTGATAATGGCAGTGGAGCGGCGACTCTGACAAAGGGCACAAAAATTGGCCCTGGCACCGTTGTTACAACCGGTGAGGGTGGCGAGGTGACATTCAAATTGAGTAACAAAGCCGGCACTATTACCGTGCAGTCAGACACCATTGTGGTGGTCGACCGGTTGAGTTATGAAAAGACGGGTGCTGGAACAGTCACCGACACTCAACTTGATCTTCGCGAAGGCTGTGTTCTTGGTGAGGTCGAAAAATTTTCCTCCGCTCTCTCCAAGTTTGAAATCAAAGTTCCAACGGGTGTAGTCGGTATTGACGCTGGCGATGAAACCACCAGCTACCACATTTGCACACCTGATGAGATTGCAATTTTAGCTGGATATGGCGTATACGTTTACACCCGTGATGGTGTCGTCCGTAGCGTTCGCATTGGCGGGGGCAATCAGTTCAACCCAACCACTGGTGGAATCATTCCAATTCCGCCTACAATTCTTGCCGATCTTATCAACAGACTTGGACCACCCACTGGCGGAACTCCTCCTACAACCCAGTTGGTCACACGCCCTTTCAACTTTTTCATTTCACCTCCATTGGGTGATGCACAACAAGGCGGTGGTGATCATCCGGACGGTGGTCATGGACCTGGTGGCCCAGGCGGTGGTCCTGATGGCCCTCCAGGACTCAACTAAGATTGTTCCTTAATTTTGTAAGCCCTTTGGATTTTCCAGAGGGCTTTTTTTATGTTTCAGGATAAACTCAGATTGCATTTCACCAGTGATTATCGATTTTCAGCAGTTTTCAAAAAGCCAGGTTTATCACACCATGACGCAGACGATTATTCCTCGCCCTGTTGCGTGGGTATTAAGTGAGCATGAGAATGGAAAATACAACTTGGCCCCCTTTTCTTATTTTAATGCTGTTTGCAGTGAACCTCCGATTTTGTCGATTTCAGTAGGTCACAAAAAGGATGGTTTTAAAAAAGATACTTGGCTCAATATTGAACTTCGCTCCCATTTTGTAGTGCATATACCACGAGTCCACCATGTGCATCATGTGCTTCAATCTGCAGAATCATTGCCTCAAGGCGAATCGGAAATAGATCAATGCGGATTGGATTTGGCTGATTTTGATGGATTACCTTTACCTAGATTGGCCACAGCTCCCATTGCTTATTATTGCAAAAAGTATGACATTGTTCCCCTAGGTGTTGGGCCACAGGCGTTGATTCTTGGGGAAATCTACAAGGTTTATCTTGCCGAAGATATTATCACTGGTACGAATGCCTCACGCGTGCCCGAAATATCATCCAATGCTATTAATCCATTAGCACGACTAGGTGCTAATGGATTTGCGAAAATCGAGGAATTTAAAGTGGACTAACTGGAATGACGTCGCTTGCTCACCGCCGAAGCCAGTTTTTCCAGCACAGGCAGTGTTTGATCCCAAGACATACACGCATCCGTAATGCTTTTTCCATAAACGGAGCTACCATCGGGTTTGTAGGATTGATTCCCTTCGACCAGATGACTTTCGAGCATGACTCCTGAGATCTGCGTCGACCCATTGGCGATCTGTTCCGCAACGGATTCTGCAACTTCAGGTTGTTTGCGATGGTCTTTTGCCGAATTTCCATGGCTGCAATCGACCATGACTGCCTGGTGCAACTGACGTTTTTGGAGTGCGTCACAGACCTTCTGGATACTGTCTTTATCGTAGTTGGGGCCAGCTTTGGAGCCACGCAATATCAGGTGGCAGCTATCATTGCCTTTTGTCTGAACAATAGCGGCAATTCCCTGTTTGGTGACTGAAAGGAAATGGTGAGGCTGTCTGGAAGCACTGACTGCATCAATTGCAATTTGTACGTTTCCATCTGTTCCATTCTTAAATCCCACAGGCATGGACAGGCCTGAAGCAAGTTCACGATGAACCTGACTTTCCGTTGTGCGGGCTCCGATAGCTCCCCATGCGATCAAGTCAGCAATGAATTGGGGAACGATGGTGTCGAGAAATTCGGTTGCCGCAGGGATTTCCATGTCGGCCAGGTTCTGAAGCAATTGCCTAGCTTGTCGTAATCCCTGGTTGATCTTAAAGCTGTTGTCGATATTTGGATCATTGATCAAACCCTTCCAACCGACGGTTGTTCTAGGCTTCTCAAAATAAACACGCATCAAAATGCAAAGATCTTCCTTAAACTGCTCACATGTTGCTTTGAGTTTCTCTGCATATTCCATTGCTGCCTTGGTGTCATGGATGGAGCAAGGTCCGGTAATGACCAGCAGGCGATCATTTTGACCGCGAATAATCTGCTCAGCCTCGAGACGCGCGTTTGAAACTACCACAGATGCTTTTTCTGAGAGGGGTATCTCCTCCTGTAAGATGGCGGGCGAAAGCAACGGGTGAAGCGACTGTATCCTTAAATCGTCTGTATCCTGTATCATACTGTTTTAGTGGTGAGGCATTATACGGTTCAAGGGCGTTGTGCAAAGCCTGACTTGGAAAAAATTGATCTGAATTTTCTTTCGCCTCGAATAAATACGAAATCTCGACTTTTCACTCGTCAAGCTAAGCTATAATGGATAGGTTCTCAGCACGATAGGCGAGGGAGTCGTCGTACCAATTTCTTCCTGCCCCCAAACGGCATGCATTTGGACCAGGACATCATAGACATACTCAAGATCAAGGCTTCCACCAAATCCATGGAAGCCTCTGAAGACCACCCTCCCGCTGCGTTACCAGATCAACTTCCCATACTCGGGCTTTCGGATATTGTCATTTTCCCAGGCATGGTAGCCCCTCTGTTGATTGAGTCAGCTCCCAGTTCCAGTTTGGTAGATGATGTTGTTTCAGGAAATCGACTTATTGGGCTGGTACTTCAAACATCTCCGGAAATTGAGGAGCCCGGGCCAAAAGACCTGCACCCCTATGGATGCTTGGCTCGTGTGCAGAAAATGGTGAAACAATCCAACGAATCGGTCAGGATCTTAATCGAAGGTTTAAAGCGTATTCGATTGCGTGACTTCAAACAGACGAATCCTTATTTGTTGGCGAATGTTGAATATTTGCATGAGCCGTCAGAAGCAAGCGTGGAAGCCAAAGCTCTCGCTCGTTCGGCTAAGAAACTTTTCGAGGAAATTCTACAGAAATCACCCACGCTGACAGATCAGGTCAAATCTACCAACCTGAACACAGACGATCCTGAAAAACTTTCTGACCTGATCGGTGCCAATTTGAACCTTGGGCTCGAGGACCATCAAAGACTTTTAAGTTCTCATATAGTCACTGAGCGACTGAAGGTATTGTTGCCTCTTTTAAAGCACGAACTTGAACTTCAGTCCATAGGTGCCCGCATTCAGAAAGAAGTGACAGCTTCTGTCTCCAAGAGTCAGCGGAATTACTACCTTCGTGAGCAGCTTCGAGTCATTCAGCGTGAATTAGGCGAGGATGATCCTGCTGGTCGGGAAATGACCGCACTCAAAGCGCTGATTGATGAGAGCGGCATGCCCCCTGAAACGCACGGAACGGCACTTAAAGAATTGGATCGATTGAAATCCATTCCTACCTCCCTTCCGGAATACACTGTGGCCAGGAATTACGTTGAGTGGTTGGCGGCTTTGCCTTGGAGCAATAAGGTTAAAGATCAACTGGATCTGGAGGAGGCATCCAGAATTTTAGATGCTGAGCATTTTGGCCTTACTCATGTTAAGGACCGATTGTTAGAACATTTGGCGGTCATGAAATTCCAGAACCCTCTCCCCGGACCCATCCTTTGCCTGGTCGGTCCTCCCGGAGTGGGGAAAACTTCGTTGGGGCGCAGTATTGCTGAATCCTTGGGGAGACCTTTTGCTCGGATCTCACTCGGAGGTGTCAGGGATGAAGGGGAAATTCGTGGGCACCGGCGAACCTACGTTGGATCGATGCCCGGACGCATTCTGCAAACGCTAAAACGATTAAAGGTCAAGAATCCGGTGATCTTGCTGGATGAAATAGACAAATTAGGTTCTGACTTCAGGGGGGATCCGGCTTCTGCCCTCCTTGAAGTGTTGGACCCCCAGCAAAACAAGCATTTCAGCGACCATTACCTTGAGCTTCCTTTTGATCTCAGCGAAATCCTGTTTATCACAACCGCCAATTGGCTTGATCCGGTGCAACCTGCATTGAGAGATCGACTGGAAGTGATCGAACTACCCAGTTATACCACAGCCGAAAAAATCAAAATCGCACGACGTCACTTGATCCCCAGATTACTCAAGGACCACGGCCTTAAAGCGCGTCAGGTAAAGCTTCCATCAAGCAGCATTCGTGTGTTGGTGGAATTGTATACACGTGAGGCAGGGGTCCGGCAGTTGGAAAGGACGATTGCTTCGACCTTGCGCAAAGCGGCAAGGGAGCAGCTTGAACAAATGGACCACAATGGGACCACGGAGATTTCAGAAGCATGGATTCATAAACAATTGGGGCAACCCAAACATCCTGCTCCTGACCACGAAATCATTGAAGATTGCGGAATTGCCGTTGGGCTTGGGTGGACTCCAACCGGTGGAGAGATTTTGTTCGTCGAGGCAAGCTCTCTGCCAGGCAAAGGAAAGCTAATGCTTACAGGATCGCTTGGCGACGTCATGAAAGAGAGTGCGCAGGCCGCTTTGACACATCTGAGAAGTCAAGCCGACGCAATGGGTTTCTCGCTTCCTATCATGGAAGATCAAGACATCCACATTCATGTTCCTGCCGGAGCCACTCCTAAAGATGGTCCCAGCGCCGGAATCGCCATTTTTGCCGCCCTTGCCTCTTTGTTCAGCAAAAAATTGATTTCTTCAAAAGTGGCCATGACAGGTGAAATTAGCCTGAGAGGCAGAGTCTTGCCTGTGGGTGGCATCAAAGAGAAGCTTTTGGCCGCTGCACGAAGTGGAATCAAACAGGTCATCCTTCCTGAAGCCAACAAAAAGGATTGGATCGAAGCTCCGCCCGAAGTTCAAAAGAAATTGAACATCCATTGGGTGCGTCACGTCGAAGAGATGTTGCCGACCTTGTTCGGAACATCAGCAAGATCACAGCGAAGTTGATCTTTCGTGAAATATCTTAAGGCCCATTATGAAGAAGAGAAACTCAAACTTGTGCAGTGTGTTTATTTTGGGGATCACTTTAATATTGGGAAGTATTCAGGCAGATCCTATCCGTGAGGGGCAGGTATTGGCCGAACAGCTCCGCTCCATCCAGATGGGGATTCCGGGTTCCATCCAGGCAACTCTAAAAGTCAGAAAGCGGGATGGATCTCGGATGGAACATTTGGTGAAAAAGCATACTCAAACCTTTGATGCAGGTTGGAGAGATTTGTTCGAAATCGAAAATGACGGTACAAACAATAGCGAATGGCTTTGGATCGATCATCCTGCAAACCAACCTCCCCGATACAGATTGGCGCTGTCGGATCAATTGCCAGTTGATGAAACTGCTTTCAAGGTTTTGGATTCTGAACAGACCATGAGTCCGCTGGGGGAAAGTGATTTTTGGGCAGCTGATTTAGGATTGGATTTTTTACACTGGCCAGACCAACGACTTTTTGAATCCAAAATCACACGTCGTAAGGGTGTCGGCTGTAAATTGCTCGAGAGTTCACGACCTTCACGTTCCGGATTGGGGTATTACAAAGTTCGCTCCTGGATTTCGGTAGAGCATGGTGGGGTGGTCTATGCTGAAGCCTTTGATATTGAAGATCGAAAGATCAAGATATTCGAAGTGAATGGTGTAGAGAAGATAGAAGGGCAGTGGTACCTCAAGGAATTAAAAATCCGTAACTTGCGTGATAAATCGACTTCCGTTTTGGAATTTGATAACACTGCCGTTTCCTCGAGTCCTTGATGGCTTTCCTCGAACTAGTTCCTCCGTTCGTTCACTTTCTAATAAACCGCGATCGTTTTTCCCTAGTTGCTGTCCAGCAAGGTAGATTGTTGCGGTTCTATTCGCGCTTTCTGTTTGTAATTGCGGTTATTCATCTTTGCCCCAATATTGACTTATAACCCTTAACAGAAAGTGAACTCATGGTCGTACCATTCTTTACCGTCAAGCAACAAACAGCTGGTGTCATCACCCGTTTTGGTAAATTTACGCGCATCGCTAATCCTGGACTGAACATCCTTATTCCATTTCTTGAGCGAGTAGCCGGGCATGTCAATTTGCGTGTCAGGCAGTTGGACGTAGAGGTCGAAACTAAGACAGAGGACAATGTCTTTGTTAAAGTTTTGGTTTCGGTTCAGTTTTACGTGCTTCCCGAAAAAATTTATGAAGCATTCTATCGACTTGAAAATCCCGAACGTCAGATCAAATCCTTCGTGTTTGATGTGGTGCGTGCTCGAGTGCCTCGTATCCGACTGGATGATGTTTTTGAAAAGAAAGATGAAATTGCAGACGTTGTGAAAAGTGAGCTGCAACAGGTCATGGATGATTTTGGTTATGGTATTTTAAAGGCTCTTGTGACCGACATTGATCCAGATGCCAAGGTTAAAGCTGCTATGAATGAAATCAACGCGGCCACACGACTACGGGTTGCTGCCACCGAAAAAGGAGAAGCAGAGAAAATATTGATGGTCAAATCCGCCGAAGCTGAGGCTGAAAGCAAGGCATTATCAGGAAAGGGGATCGCAGATCAAAGGCGGGCCATTGTCGAAGGTTTGCGGGAATCAGTGGATGAGTTTCAAAAAACCATTCGCTCCGCCAGTGCATCCGATGTCATGAACATGGTGTTGATGACTCAGTACTTTGATACCCTGAAAGACCTCGGTCATCAATCCCGCACAAACACCATCATGATTCCTCATTCCCCCGGACACATGAATGATCTGGCTGGGCAAATCCGTAACGCGATGATTGCCGGAGAACAGGTGAACACGCAGTTGGGAGAGATCGATACACCCCCCGAGGAGCATTCTTCATAATTTGGATTCTCGAGGTTGTTATTCAAGCCCCGGAGCGTTACCGTTCAGGTGAATCCGGGGCTGTTTGTTTTTCTATGATGAACGGTTTTCCCGGGATCAATTTGAATATTATTCATACCTGATTGGATCATGAAAAAACTATTTTACGTCACACCAGCCATGTGCGGAAGCGATTTGCCTGAAGATTTTGATTTGGATGATTTCTGTGAGGTGTTGCAGGGAAAACTTGATGAAGATGTTGAGGTTGTCGCTGTGAGTGAAAGCGAAGTCTCCGCCGACAACCTAGATCCGGACCTTGTTTCTGATGCCGTTTTTACGGAAGCATTGGGCGAATATTGTCATCGTTGAGTCTCGTTTTTTCAACTCGTTTCACTTTGCCTTACAAGGTTTGATTTCTTCGGTTTTGCCTTGATTATCCGCTCTGGCAAGCGACTATTGACTTCATGAATCCTATGCTAGAGAAGAAGTCTTTCGCCCACATATCTCCTCTCCTTTGTCTGTTAATACTCACTACCCTGACCAGTTTGGGTGCTGAACATTGGAGCAGGTTTCGTGGACCAAACGGAACAGGCCGTGCTCTATCTTCGGTTAAACCTTCCACCCTAAACAAGACTGACATTGTTTGGAAGTTGGATCTTCCTGGTAAGGGACATTCTTCTCCAGTGATTTGGGAAGACATGATTTATTTAACCAGTATGAATGAGGGAGCTTCCAAGTTTCATGTTCTCGCTGTCAACGCGTCAACCGGGAACATCACATGGAGTAAGGAAGTGCCTTATCAGACATACAGGAAACATGATTTCAACAGCTTTGCTTCTCCCTCTGCCGTGGTTGATGGTGATCGGATTTATGTGAGCTGGGCGACTCCTGATCATTATTTTGTTGCAGCTATGGATCATGCCGGAGAATGGCTTTGGAAGAAAGATCTGGGGCCCTTTAAAAGCCAGCATGGTGTGGGAGTCTCGCCGATTGTGTTTAAGGATAAATTGATTGTTGCAAATGATCAGTTGGGAAAAAGTTTCATCATCGCCCTGGACAAGGCTAGTGGGAGTATTGCCTGGAAAACCCAGCGCCAAAGCGATAAGGCAGCTTACTCCACCCCCTGTATTTATGAAGGTCCAGATGGGCATGAACAACTGATCGTCAACAGTGCAGCTGATGGAATCAGTGGACTTGATCCCGACAACGGCAAATTACTGTGGTCATATGCTGATGCATTCGACAAAAGAAGTTGCAGTTCACCTATCGTTGCGGGAGGTAAGGTCTTTGGATCCTGCGGAAGTGGGGGAGGTGGAAATTATATTGTGGCCATCGAACCTCCGAACGATCCATCAGTAAACAAACCCAAGCTATCCTATGAAATCAGGCGTTCAGCCAATTATGTACCAACCCCCGTCGCGGTTGGCGACTTGGCATTTTTCTGGAGTGACGGTGGTATTTTATCGTGCGTTGATCCATCGACCGGAAAGATCCACTATCAGGAACGTGTTCGTGGAAGGTATTTCGGTTCGCCGGTTTCTGTGGATAACGAAATCATCTGTGTTTCAACCACCGGGGAAATAGTCGTCGCAGCCGCCAGTAAAGAATTTAAAATTCTCAATCGCGTCGACCTTGACGCCAAAACTCATACCACTCCTGCTTTTGATCAAGACTCGATGTATGTGCGAACAGAATCGCAATTGTTCAAATTTCAAAATTAATTTACCGGTTACATCGAAACAGGTGTTTATTTTGAGTATTCAAAATTGCTTCAGTCAGCGATGACTAAAATTGAGCGGTGGTATGAGGAATTATTGACTGCGCCCATTCTGGACGTACATGAACATCACATTCCAAAAATTTATCTATCGCCCAAGGTAAATCTCCTGGCGTTGTTTCAGCAGAGTTATGCCGGGTGGACGATTGACAGACCTTACCCATTGCCAAGTGAAGATCGTGAAGAAGTGCTCTTGGAACCAACTCTCAAACCTTTTGGATGGGATGCTCTGAGGCCATATCTGGAAGACCGTGGATCCAATAGTTTTGTTAGAAATGTTTGTAGTGGGATCCTGGCTGTGCACGGAGATTCAGATTGGAAATGGATTGATCGTGATAATTGGGAAACACTGAATCAGCGTGTTCAGGAGAGTCGATTGGAAGCAGGTTTCCAATCCAGAATTCTTTCCGAAGCTAACATCTCCCGTGTGATCACAGATGATTACACCAATCCATTGCTTATTGCGAAAGATTCAATTGGATCAGAATATCGGTCTGTTATCAGGATCAATGCTTTTGCGTTAGGATGGCATTCGGATGCTCGAGATCATAATGGCAATGCAGCCATAAAATTATTGAATTCGGCCGGTTATTTCCCTGAAACCTTTGAGGACTATCTTGAGTCCATCCGTGGACTTGCAACCCAAATGTTGTCAAAGGGTCATTTGGCTTTTAAAAATGCCCTGGCCTATGATCGAAGCATTGAGTTTAAGAAACCCAATAAAACATTAGCCGAAATGGCATGGGGAAAAAGGAATCCAACTACAGAAGAGAAATTGGCTTTTGGCGACTATGTTGTTGATTTTATCTGCCGGTTGGCGGCGGAAATGGATATTCCCATCCAAATGCATCTGGGGACCGCCATCATTCGTGACTCTCACCCAATGCAAGTCGCCTCCTTGATTGAAAGAAACCCCGGTACACGGTTTCTCCTGATGCATCTGGCTTATCCGTGGAGTCGGGACTTGCTTGGTATGGCGTTTGTCTACCGTAATATTTGGATTGATCTCACCTGGTCCTGGTTATTGAGTCCATCGCATTTCAAGTTGGCTCTGCACGAAGCAATCGAGATTCTGCCGGACGAGGGAAGGATGATGTTGGGCGGAGACAATTGGCATATAGAAGAAACAGTTGGAACAATGCAGAATTTTCGCAAGCTGCTGGTTGAAGTGTTGAATGAGAAAGTTTCAGGCGGGTACATCAGTTCCAAGCAGGCACTTTCCCTTGGTAAGAAAATCCTGTCTAAAAATGCGGAGAGCTTCTTCCGGTTTTAGATCACGCTTTCAAGCTCAGAATTCAGAGGCATATTTCCGGAGGTATTTGAAAGCCACCTCCCAATCATGTTGCATTGGAGCTGCGACACTCTGGGTTTCTTGTGAATCAGGATCTGGAAAAGAAAATTCTGCAAGATGAATGGCCGCTCGATCCAGCAGTGGGCGCTCAGGTCTGTTTTTCTTGTGGCGGTAATTCCGTTTCATTTCCGAAAGCATCAGAAGTCCCCCCCCGTAAATCGAATCCCCTACAATGGGGAATTGGCGGCAGCTCAGATGTACTCTTACCTGGTGGTAGCGCTCGGTTATTGGGATGCATTTTAAAAGAGTATAGCCCCGAAACCGTTCAAGGACTTCGCATTGGGTGATTGATTTTTTTCCGTCTTTGCTCGCTTTCATGACCCAGGGTTGAAATCGGTGGGGTATGAGTTTGAGATCGATTTCAAATTGATCTTCTTCGGGACTTCCGTGAACCAGTGCGTGGAATATTCTATTGGGTTGTTCGGAATGAATGCAGTCTTTAAGAAAAATTTCCGCAGGTTCACTTTTTGCCCATAAACTTACGCCAGTTGTTTCAAAATCCAGAATATTTACAGGTTTAAGAAACCCAATGTTTCTCTCTCGTATCCAACCTGCCTGACGCTGCAAATCCTGTTCCACAATCGCTTCCATGTGTGGGCGATCCTGATGATGGTGATCATACTCTGTGTTGAGGTGTGTTTGTTTGTTGAGGCAGATCCATGAGCCGCCTTCTGCGATTACCTCGGTTTTCCAGGATAGCTCGTGAACGTGTGATGTCAGGTGAATGAAATTTTTGCTTTTATCAGACATTGTTTGGGAAATCTTGCATCTCTGCGATGAGGGAAGCAAGCGGCAAGCTCTTACGAGTTAGTTTCCAAATTTCAGGCAATCCTCATTGGGGGTCAGATTTGCAATGGCGATCATGATCTCATCAGCTGCCTCTTGATATATTTGCTTGATACGATCCTTGTTGGCAGTCCTGGCTTCTTGTCGTAATGCGTCAAACTGCATCGGATGGCCAACTTTGATTTGCACCCGGCCTGGTTTGGGCCATTTGAGATGGCGGCCGTAGGTTTCAAATGTGCCAAAAACTCTTATGGGTACCACAGGGGCATCGGATTTAATAACTAGCAGCCCCACTCCTGATTTGGCTTCATGCAACTTGCCATCAGGGCTGCGCGTTCCTTCGGGAAAGAGGATCACTGGATGACCTTCCTTGAGTTTATTGGAAACAACCCTCAGGCCTTTTGGGCTTCTGCCATCCCGATCCACAGGAATCACATTGATGTATCTTAAAATGCTTCCAAAAATCGGAAAGCGAAACAGTGTATTGCGTGCGAGGTAATGAATTTCACGGTTTAAACTGGATCCAATCAAGGGGGGGTCCATGAAACTTGCATGATTGGCAGCCAATAAAACTGGCCCATCCCCGGGAACCCTTTCGGGGTGATAAATGCGGCAACCAAAAAAAACTCGGAAGATGGACCGAAACCCGCACCAAAATAAGAAGTAACCAAATCGCATTTCTTGTCTTGTTCTAAGGTTTGCCCAAAAATCTGCCGTCAGCTCTTTTCAGAAAATCTGATATTATACCTGGGACACTTCCTGGATGGCGGGTGATTTCTCTTTGATCGCGTCAATGATCTGCTGACTGGATTCATCGGGAGATAAACCAGAAGTGTTCACAATCATGGCGCCCAGTGGAACCATCAAAGGGGCGGTGGAACGCTGGCTGTCACGTTGGTCGCGCTTGGCGAGGTCCTCCTGCACACCTTCGGCTTCCCGCCTTTTGGAGCGTTCTGCTAGATTGGCATCCAGGTAAAATTTATGCTCGGTTTCAGGAAAGATTTGAGTGCCAATATCACGCCCCTCCATGACAATGGAACCAAACTCGATGCAATCCCTTTGCTTGAATTTCATCCACTCCCTCACTTTGGGAACTGCAGCGACATGGGGGACGGCTGCACTGGTTTCCGCCGTGCGAATCTCGGCTTCGGGATAATAACCATCGACCAGCAGTCTGACATGGCCGTCAAAGCACATCAGCTTTGTTTTCCATTTTTTACACAATTGTGCGACGGCTTTTGGATCGTGAATGTCGACGCGTGACTTGAGGCAATACCAGGCGAGAGTCCGATACATGGCACCTGTATCTACATAGACAAAACCCAACTTACTGGCAACAAGTTTGGCATTTGTGCTCTTTCCACTTGCGCTCGTGCCATCTATGGCAATCACGATGGGGGAATCCTTCTTCATGGGTTTATCTAGGCAATTAAATTGTTTGGATCGAGTAATTCTCCGGTCGAGGCATCGCTCATCTTCATACCCAAGCCCGCCGGGGCATGAGAAGCTAACTTTTGGAAGAAATTTGGAAAAGTTTTTTTCACGCACGCTGGGTTTTTAATGGTGATGTCCGGGACAATGGCCCCCACCACCGCAAAACACATGGCCATCCGGTGATCGTTGTAAGTGTCGATGCTTGCACCGTGAAGTGGGCCGGGATGCACGGTGAGCGTATCTCCTTTCTCTTCAACTCTTGCTCCGCACTTGGTGAGTTCCACCCTTAAAGCTTCGACCCGTTCACATTCCTGCACTCGAAGTCGTCCCAATTCGGTAAAAGTGACTGGTTCTTTTGCGAAAGGTGCCAGGACGATAGCGGTCATAATGCTGTCTCCCAAGTCGACTGCTCGGGAAACCGAAGGTGGTAGAGGCAAAAAGTTGGGGAATTCCGTGTCAATCTGCCAGGAAGTTTTTGGCCAGTTGGGGATTTGAATGTTTTCGTGGGGATTCCCTTTGTTGGTTGCCAACAGGTGTCTGATTGCCCAAAAATAGCTTCCTCCCGATGAGTCTGGTTCAATTTGATATTCGGCTCTATCAGATTTTGGGAATGACTCGATCATGGATCGGGTCATGTCCACATAGGGAGCATGCTCCGATTCCTCCTGCGAGATGTCAACTTTCCAACCTCCTGCTTTTCCTGAGAGCAACAATGCCGAGGCAAATTGTGAACTCCCATGCATCGATACCTTGCAAGAGTTGCCCGGTTTGGGCCCTTCAGCGTGAACGATTGCGGGCAGGTTTCCATTTTCAGATTCAATTTGATATCCGAGTTCACGGAGGGCCATGATCAACTCTTTTTGAGGGCGTTCATGCATTCGATCGACTCCAGACAGGCGATATTGTCCATGGCCCAGACAAGTCATCGCCAACAGAAACCGCGCCGCTGTTCCCGCATTGCCGACATGTAAATTCAGAGGTTGAGAGGATGATGATTTTGGCGGGAGTTTACCGCTTAATCCTTCTATTTCGATCTGCCGGTTTGCATTGTCGCCAGGATCAGCTGACACCTGGATCTGGAATCCAATCTTTCGCAGGCACTCCACCATCACCTGAGTATCTTCACTCCAAAGCGCTCCCTTGAGTGTGGTGATCCCGTTACCTAATGCCGCAAGAATCAACGCCCGGTTGGTGATGCTCTTTGAGCCCGGAATGCCTATGACAGCTTTGACAGGCGTTTCAAGGGGATGTAGGAGAATGTTTTCTGGTAATGGCATTTTGTTGGACCTTCTGGAGAAAAGGAAATTGGCATGAACGGGTCATTCAGCTTCTTGGTTGAGCCTGCGTTCTCTAAAGTACTCCAACCATGCGTCTCGTTTCGTTTTGCTGTCTTTGAGCCAGCGATAGAGGGCATCATGATTTTCCTCTTGTATCCAACTCTTAACCTTTTGGCATTGTTCCTCAAAGGAATTCAGTGATTGGATGAGTGCGTGCTTATTGGATGTCAGGATATCTCCCCACATATCAGGGGATCCGGATGCGACGCGCGTGGTATCTTTGAATCCGGTGCTGCAGAGTCTCGATTGTTGGTCACCATGATTGGGATCCAATACCCAGTCTGCAAGCATACTGGCCGCTAAATGGGGCAGGTGACTGCAGCGAGCTACCATGATGTCATGCTCTTCCGGATCCATCATTTCAGGGATACCTCCCACCTGTTGCCACAAGCTTTTTATCCTCAACAGATCATCGTTGGAGTTTGACGCAGTTGGGGTGATCACACAGGTAGCCCCATCAAAGAGATTTGTTTTGGCATGGATGAGCCCTTGCTGTTCGCTGCCTGCCATCGGATGGGAGCCGATGTAAGAGGCTTTGGCTTTGGAGATAATGGGATCCAACGAGTTTACCAAAGGACCTTTGACACTGCCAACATCTGTAACCAGAGCACCTGGACTTAGAAAGGGTTGCATTGATTTGGAAATGGGAAGCATTTTCAGAACAGGCGTGCAAAGCACTACCAAATCAGCATCTCTCACCACGTTTTCCAAATCCATGGAAGCCTCATGGACAACTCCAGCATCCAATGCTTCTTTTATGCGCTCAGGACGACGCACAAAACCGGCGACCCTCTTTGCATGGTTGCCGGCAATCAGCGCTTTTCCCAGGGAACCTCCTAGCAGGCCTAATCCCAGTAAACTAACTTTGTTCCACTCCATTTTACTATCACGTGGGCTCAATAATGATAACCGAGCCGATGGTTTTTCCATCCGGGCGTGAAGGTTATATGGATTTGGAAACCGAATCAATCTATCAAAACTTTTGGAATCTCTTTTCGCACATAATCGATAATGAGATCAGGAAGCAGCGGGGATAAGCCGACGGGCTGACTGATCCAAATCCGTTTACCATTTCTTTCTGTAGGGTTTCGCCAGGTCGCATTGCCCTTTTCCAGTCTTTCTTCAATCTCCCTCTCGGGTTGTCCCAGAGCTATTGGGATATCCTGAATAGCATGTGGACCGTCAGCGAGCATGAAAGGAACCACAACCACGTTCCTGGTTGGTGTGTTCCATTGGTATATCTCCTTAATGGCAGGATTCTCCTCAATAAAGAATGTGCGAGATCCTTGACAAATATCAGGATCTGAAGACAACTCCTCTGCCAGTGCATCCGCCGATCCTCGAGATTTTGTGTGCTGGGATGTGCCGTGCCCAATCAAGGCTATGGAAGTCTTGCTGAGGGGTGTCTTGAACGGGAAAGGGTGTTGCTCCAGGACAGTTTTTGCCGATTCAATCACCAACGATTTCATCCCTGAATGCAAGCCGATGGGATGAGCATACACGACAGTTTTCCCTTTATACCCGGTTACCTTCGGGAATCGATCAATTGGAACGGCATCCAATTGGAGTGCTTTGGGAAATATTTTCTCCGCGAAAAAACCACTGCTCATCAACATGGGAATAATGACGACGGGATTCCCATCTGCTTGATCAATGGTTTCATGGAGCAGGGGCGCATGTTTGTGGAAAGCCGCTTTGACTTCCCGAAAAAGTCCATGCTTACGAATAGTATCTGCCAATCTTTGTCCGGCCAAGGCTGGTCGATTGTCTTCCGTAGAACCATGTATGGCCAATATCAGGGTAGATGATTTCAACTTGGTTTCCATTCAATGTTCACCCCTAAACCTTATCCTTCACCGATTCAAGGGTGGCTTGGAGGAATTCGCAGTCAACTTCCCATCCCTTGTGATCAAAAAATCCCATGACAATTGGGCGTGGATTGATATTCTCCTTTCTGAATCCTGAACGACACTAGTATGAAATCTCCTTCTATTTCTTCCAACGGTGGCATCCTCATTTGGGTGCTAATTTTTTCCATCATGGCTCCAGCTGCTTCCGTGATTTCCGCAGAAGTGCCTGTTGTAGCGGATGTTGCCTGGCAGCCTTTGAAGGCACAGGTGAGAAGAATCATTGAAGCGACGGATTACCTGGGTGTTCCTTTCTCAGATAACGAGAAAACTGCCATCGAATCAGCCATGAAAGCACCAGACGCTGCATTTGGCTCGCGGCAGATACAGTCGATTTTGGACAAGCACTGTCTCTATTTGGTGAATATCAATCCGGAAATGAGGGTGAAAGTCGCCAAGGGACCTGCTGCTCCTGAACTGATGCAGCATGGTTGGACTCAGTTTTTGGTCAAGGTTAACAATCAGGCAGGGGTTACCGCCTCGCTAAAAGCGCAAAGTCCAAACGCTATTCGGCTTCATAATTCTCCGGCTGAAACCGTTGAAGATCGTTGGTTGGAGGTTCAGATGTTTGATGCTCAACCGCTGACAAAGACCTTGTCAGGCCTGGAATTGGAATATCGGCTGATCCAGCTATACAGTCGTGATTCAGGCAAACGTGAAGCCAGAATGGGTTTTAATGTGGGGCAGGGAACTCAGGATATTGGATTTCGTAATGAAGTGGACCTGCTTTTTACCTGTCGTCCTGCGGTTGAAATCACTCTCAACATACAAGATGAAGAAGGGAAACCCACCACAGGAATGTTTGAGATTCGAGATTCATTAGGGAGAGTTTATCCATCCCAAGCCAAACGACTTGCGCCAGATTTTGCCTTTCATCCACAAATTTATCGAAATGACGGAGAAACACTTCGCTTACCTGCTGGGACTTATCAATTCAAATTTGCCCGCGGACCTGAATCCATCCCCAGCACGAGAACGGTTAAAATAACGGAACAAACCAGGAATCTTCATTTTTCAGTTCAAAGATGGATTGATCCGTCTTTGTTTGGATACTGGAGTGGGGATCATCATATCCATGCGGCGGGGTGTGCGCATTATACAGACCCCACGGAGGGAGTTCATGCCCCCGATATGTTGCGCCACATTTTGGGTGAAGATTTGAAAGTAGGAGCCAATTTGACCTGGGGACCTTGCTTTGACTATCAGAAGCAATTCTTCACCGGAGAAGACGATAAGGTATCCCTCTATCCTTATTTATTGAGATATGATGTGGAAGTCTCTGGATTTGGTTCCCATCAATCCGGGCATTTATGTTTATTGAGGCTTAAAGAACAGATATTTCCAGGTGGGGAATCGAAACATCATTGGCCTACTCTCTGTTTGAACACCCTGCGCTGGGCCAAGGCGCAAGGCGCATTGGTGGGGCCGGCCCACTCGGGATGGGGGCTGGAAGTCGCAGGAGCCGCTTTGCCCAACTACGAGGTGCCTCCATTTGACGGAATTGGTGCCAACGAATATATCGTGGATGTGACTCACCAGATTCCCGGACCCGATGGCCGGCTAGTGCCAGCCGTCGATTTTCTTTCAACCGTGGACACTCCGTACGCCTGGGAGCTTAATATCTGGTATCACACTCTTAACGTGGGTTATCGCACCCGCATCAGCGGGGAAACAGACTTCCCGTGCATTTATGGAGAGCGCGTTGGGTTGGGGCGCAGTTATGTCAAACTTGGCAGCCAACTCAATTACGAAGCCTGGTGTGAGGGGATTCGTGAAGGAAAGAATTATGTCAGTGATGGGTACAGCCATCTGATGGATTTCAAGGTGGAACATCGTGCCATGGGAGAAATGGGGAGTGAGCTGAAGTTGGACCAAGGGCAAGAGGTATCAGTGAAAGTGCGCGTTGCGTCTCGACTCAATGAAAACCCTAATCCCGCCCTCAGGGACCGGCCTTATCAGCAAAAACCTTACTGGCATGTTGAACGTGCTCGCATCGGTGATTCACGCAAAGTGCCGGTTGAGTTGATTGTGAACGGATATCCCGTTGCTCGTCAGGAGATTTTGGCGGATGGCAAGGTGAATGACCTGGAATTTAAGACGCCAATCCAATTCAGCAGCTGGGTGGCCGTACGTATATTGCCCAGTGCTCACACCAATCCGGTCTTTGTGATTGTCGATGATCAACCCATTCGGGCTTCTCGTCGCAGTGCCGAGTGGTGTCTGGCCGGTGTCGAACAATGTTGGAAGAATAAGGAACGTTTCATTGCCAAAAGGGAAATGCAGGATGCCATCAGCGCCTACGATCACGCACGGCAAACTTATCAAAAACTGATCAAAGAATGCCGTGATGATCGCAGTGGAGTTGCCTTTCTGGCGAGATGATCAGTCGATCGTCGAGTAGGCGGCCTGACTCAAATTGCGGTAACTTCCGCTTCCGCTTGGTTGAGATTTGACTGCTCGGACCATGTAAAGGGGATTCAGGAAAATTGGATCTTCATCGGTGAATGACGTTCCCTCCACCGGAGTTGTATTCATGAGTTGGAAGCCTTCAACCGGATCTTTTCTGTAGACAAAATACAGGCATCCATCTTCAGGAGAAGCATCCCAGGTCAATTCGATTTGTTGATCGAGCAACTGGCCTGTGAGATTGCTGGGAGGACTGAGCGGGTGAACTCGCAGAGTAGGATCACCCATGATGCTAAGCATGCGTGGTGCTTCTCGGAAAATATCTGTTGTATCTCCCATCTCAAGCATGGCCACTGCAAACGGTGCACCCAGTGCCATTTTTTGAAGCTTCCAAAATTTAGGATAGTAAGCGGATATTAAACCATAATTAGGTGTGGCGAGAACACCTCGGAGCCAGTTTTCATCGGTTAAATTCCAATCTCCGAACCATGAACCGAACATCATGTAAAATAGGACTGAAGGTTCGTTCTGTGCTTGGTTCAAATGCCAAGTGTAATGGTTGTAGGTATTGGAGGAACGTCCATATTCCCAGCCTAATTGAATTCCGAATGGGGATGCCCTCATTTCGTGATACCCGAACATGACAGGTACGTTTTCATAAAGAGGACGCGTCGCCACGGCATGTTCCTCTCCTAACCCAAATAAGGATGAAGCCAGATTCACAGCTTGAAATTCTCCATTACCTAACCGCAGGAATCCCAGGCCGTTAAAATAGCTGATGCGGTCCTTCACTGGAATCATCCCGTGTCGATAGCGATGATTCTTCTTCAGATATTGACGTGTCAGAGCGACCTCAAGTGTCCAGGAGGAATCATCTTCAAGTTCCAGGAAATCTGATTCTGCAAATGAATGCAGGTTTGAGAAATCAATTCGACCAACCGGAATTTCAATGACTCTTGGAAGGTAATCCTGATCCCATTTCTGATCCTTGGGCAGGTTTTCAAGTATGGGATTGTATGGGGCCAGTCGGGTTGCCGAGTCGGTCCAATAGGAATCATTGAAACTCCCATAATAGCTGTCTGCAGTCCAAGCACCGCGATGATTACCATGTCCATCAAATGCACTCAAGCCTGACCGAGGGACAGGGACATGCCCCAGAATGACCATGACATTTGGATAAGCCGGGGCGGCCTCATAAATAGCTCTTGCTTCTTCTCTAATCCGGTGGATTTCTGTCGTATTTTGAATCCAGTTGGTTTCATGGTGACGTTGAGCCTCGATCTCGATCAGGTTCCAACCGTCGCCGGTTAGATCCGATTTAAACAATTCATAATCGGAGTCCAAAGCCTGCGGTAAACCCGCTTCCGTCACCAGGATGACATTCCCCCTGAAATGAATGGGCTGTAAATCAATTCCAACAGTCAATGTGACTCTGCGGAAATCGGTATTGTCTAAATCTGAGTCGCGCAATCGGTATTCGTAAATACCACCGTGTTGAACTTCGTGGTCCGTCCAAGATGCTTCGGTGAAGTTCTCTTCGATGATTTGCCATTCTGATTCTCCGAGGCGTCGCTTCTCAATGTAGACCGCATTGAGTCCCTCTGCTGAAACACGATTGATTCGGGAAAGACGAATACTTGGTGGAGTAACAGTCGTTTCAGCGGCCCAGGAGCGATCTTGAACCACGACGCTGTTCCAAATGTTTTGCGGGAAATTATAGCAGGTGAGTTCCTCAATAGTGGCGTCGACATTCAATGCTCCATCGAGCTGGCTTCCTATGGCAATCCCTTTGGCCAAGGCCGCCGACCCCGGCAAAGTGGTCGGATCTATTCCAGGGCCTGAACCTTTTTGTATTCCGTTGATATAGAGAAAAGTATTGACGAACGTCTGTGCGTTTTGAGGAGTGTTGATTCCATAGGCATAGACTGTTTTGGGGCCATAATTCAATTCAATCTCATACCATTGATCCTTTTTGAAATTCAGTTCCTTCGAAGTCAGATGCACATGCCATTGCCTGGTGTTTGGGGCCTGGGAGGCAAGATACATGGTGGATCGATCCTGATTCATGTAAAGTCCCCACCAGCCGTCACTTTCACTATGTCTTGTGTTGATCCTGCCTATTTCCAAGATGCGTGAACCAAACGGATGTCCGGCATCACCTGTGCTCCAGTTGGGCTTCATCCAAAACCGGATTGCTCCCCGTCGGAGATCAACATTCAGTGCGCCGTTATCTTCTCTAACCTTATAAATCAACCGGCTTCCGTCTTGCGATCGGTAACCCGTGCCGCCCATTTCGAAGCTTTCCTCCAATTCGGTTGCTTGGGCAACCATTGGAAGCTGCTCTTTGTTCCCAACCAAACTTTCATTATCAAACGAAAATTTGCTTAGCAATTGAGGTTCGAAAAGCAATGCATCCAGGGGATTGGTTCCTTCTGCAATTTCTTGTCCGTCAGGGATACCATCCGCATCAGTGTCGGGATCATTCGGATTGGTGTTATACTTGGTTAGTTCCTCGAGATCACTCAATCCGTCGTTGTCTGAATCCGGCGGGTTCGGGGAGTAATCAGCCTGTATTTGATTTTGGGATAGCTCGTAATTAAATGTGGCGAGTTCGTCGAAGACTCCGTTGATCGCCTGACCCGTTTCGGGATTGACTCCGATAATCATTCCGGACTCCGCCCTTGCGTCCAGTTTTGGGAATTCGATGGTACCTATTCCACTGGCAATTTCCTGGCCATCGATCCACAATGCGCTTCCACGAATGCTGAAAGTTACGGTGATGTGATGCCATTCGCCGGCATTCCATTCCAGCGCCTCATCAAAACCTGTGTAGGTTCTTCCTCTTCCCTGCATCTGAAGTCGAATGCGTTTGCCCTTTTCATGTAAATGAAGGCTCCACCACCCATGACGCTGATCAGCTGAAGATCTTCCCATTTCAATGATGGGGATGACACCGTCTGGTCCATTTCCTGAATCCCAATCCGGTTGAAACCAAAATCGGACACTCCCGCGCCGCACGTTGATATTTGGGGCACCGCTTAATTCGACATCCTGATATCTAAATGAATTGACTCCCTGACTGGAGAGTCGGATGCCGTAACCTTTCCAGCCGGCGACTTGGGGGGCTTCACCAAGAATTTCTGGTAATTGATTGCGATTGCCCTCCAGGTTTCCGCCTTCAAAATCAAAGGTGGCCAGTTGTCTGGGGCGTCCGTCGAATTCGTTATTTGGATCGGTTCCTTCGTCAAGTTCTCTGCCATCAATCACTCCATCATAATCTGAATCCGGATTGTTTGGATCCGTCAGATGAAACAGGTTTTCATCATAGGTAATGATGCCATCACCGTCTTCGTCAGGTCTCGTTGCGAGATAGTAATCCAAGTTCTCAGATTCGCTCAGGACGTAGTTGAAAGTTTCCAGGTCGTCTAATCTCACATTGGCGTTGAAGTTACCGTTGGCCGTCCCTCCAATATGAATTCCAGATTCAATGGCAGCCTCCTGTGATGGGTAAACTGAAACACCGCTGCCTCTGGCGACCAGTTCGCCGTTGATGTAAAGCACCGATTCAAAGAGTCCATAAGTCAGGCTGACATGATACCATCGATCCGGTCTCCACCGAATTGGGTGAGAAATATTGAATTCGGTTTGACCATTTCCTTGCGTAATAAAATGGATTTGATCTCGGTTTTGATTGAATTGAAGAGCCCACCAACCTGCGGAACCATCGGCTGACCATTCGCCCAATTCGAATATTCTTCCTTCGCCATCATGCTCTGCCCCTGAACGCCAATTGGGAGCGACCCAGAACCGTAAGGTTCCTTTGGGCGAATTAAAATTATTGGACAGGTCTTCCTCTTGAAATGCATAGGAAATAACCGCTGGTGATTGATTGCCGATATTGATTGCGGCCGTATTCCAACTACGAATCCAGTCGATGTTGATCGATTGTGTGGGGAGTTGCCCCCTTTCTCCCTGAAAGGTGCCTGAATTAAATTCGAATAACGCCAATCTGAGTGCCGGAAAATCGCTGGCGTTATTGGGGTCTGTGCCAGCTTGAATTTCTACTAGATCCTGAACACCGTCTTCATCCGTATCTGCTTTACCAGGATGGGTGCCGTAAATCAGAATTTCCTGAAAGTCACTGATTCCATCATCATCCGAGTCATTCTGTGTGATCTCAAAATTGTTTCGAATATCCTCGGGATGGAGGGGGTAGTTGAGAATTTCCAGTTCGTCGATGGAACCGTTGGCCTGAAAAGAACCTGTCTCAGACGAACCAATCCATAATCCGCTTTCCTCACGGTCAAAGACAGAAGGATAGCTGGAAATGCCCGGTCCTTTAGCAATTTGATTTCCGTTGATGAAAAGCTGGGTTTGCGAAGGATCATACGTGAGTGTAATTTCGTACCACTCTCCTTCCTTGAATTCGATTTGCGTACTGATTTGGGGAATGACAAATCCAGAGCCTTTACTCGCAAAATGGATACGATCCGTATAGGCATTGAGATACAGGGACCACCATCCCTTGTTGAAATTGCTTGAGTTCTCCCCCAGCTCGATCAACCGGGCGAAAGTTCCTGGACCATCGCCACCCAGAGATCGACTCGACCAGTCTGGTCGATACCAAAACCGAATCGAACCTCGGCGCATGCTGATCACGGGAGTCAAATCATCGTGGCGGTAAGGAATGTTCAATAGTGAGTTCTCAGCTTGTGAAAATCGATTGGCTTTCCATATAAATCCGTCCGCTCCTTCGATGTTTTCGGCGGTGATGGGGATTAAATTATCCGAATTGAAACCGCTTGTGTTTTCAAAGCTTGATTGAAAAAGGCTGCGTGGTTGGTAACTCTCAGGATTTCTCGGATCCAAATCTGGATTTAAGATTTCTTCAGGGTCCGGTATGCCATCTTCATCCGTATCAACATTGAAAGGATTGGTTCGATGGTCAAAAAGTTCTTCATTGTTGGAAAGCCCATCACCATCCGAATCCAGGAATGATTGTGCCTCTGCGAAATTTGAGCAAGAGACTGCGACAAACAAGGTCAAGACCCTGAATAAATGGCTATCTTTGCGAGGGGCAAATTGTTTCAATAAGCCTGTTCCATCACATTTCCCGATTTCTTGTTTCCGCGTACCGGAAACCTTCATGACATCCTTCATAAACTCATCACTGGATTCATATTGATTCAGGCCAAGGGGAAATGTGGGGTTAGATCTCCTTAGTCAAACTCAAGGAGGGGTGTATAACACAGAAATTTCCGTTTGACTAGACCGGAATTGTGTGCGGTAAAAACTTTTGGTAGGCGTCCTTAAGGAATTTTGATTCCGTGAAATACCCTTGAGACTAGGGTTTAGCCTTGTTCAGATCACTCACGAAATTTTATAGGCTATCGACAAATTGCTGCATCTTTTCTTCTTGCCGTTCAATGGATTGGATAAGCTTAACTTGCGTTCTAGTGCGGTCAAGGTTGTGCTGTGGGCGATGAACTCGAAAATAAGTGTCGCCCGACAGGTAATCGGTCAGGAAACGCAGCCCGATGGTAAAGGTCATCATTTTGCCTGAGAAAGCGATCAGCTTTTTTTCCTTCTTGGTCAGAATGTCGCTGGTTGCTCCCAGATAGCCCTTAGCAAGTGCCTTGAACAGAGGCAGTCTCATTTTAACTTTGGTCAAATCAAGCTCATCCTCCATTGTGGGGCTGGTTGTCGTTCTCACCATGTCCCCAAAGTCATAAAGAATATTGCCAGGCATCACCGTATCCAAATCTACAACACATTGTTCTTCATCCGTTTGAGTATCCAGCAATACATTGTTGAACTTGGTGTCATTGTGTGTGATCCGTTCGGGCAGATCGCCTGAGCTTAATGCCTTCTCCAGCTTTTTTACGATGGATTCGTGTTGTTGATAGAATCTGATCTCTTTGCCTGCATTTTTGGCGCGGTTGACATGGTCTGTTTCCAGAGCTTTGATGAAATTGTCGAACCGGCGTCGCACGTTGTGGAAATCGGGGATGGTTTCGTGTAAACGCGGACCTTTCATATCGGAAAGGAGGCTCACGAATTTACCAAAAGCTTTGCCTGCTTCGTGCGCTTGTTTGGATGAGCCAACGGATTCGTAGGTGCGGATGTTTTCGATGAAAACAAAAGTCCTCCAGAAATGTCCTTCGGGATCCTTGTAATAGCATTTGCCATCACGGGAAGGTACGATCACAAGCACCTTGCGTGTGACATCCTTCTCTCCGTTCGCAACCAGTTTTCGTCGAATGTGTTTCGTGACACGTTCGACATTTTCCATGACCTGTATAGGCTTCTTGAACACATTCCCGTTGATTTTCTGGTGGATGTATCGAACCTGATTGCCTCCCTGACCATACGTGGCAGTATAAGTCTCGTTGATGTGGCCAATCTTGCAGGCTTCCGCATGCAGAATTTCACCATAGATGTGAAATCTGGTGGAAATGTCTCTGAGCTGCTCCTCATTATAAACAAACGCCATCGTTTTGTCCCTTGAAAATGTCGCGGGACCGTAACAGAGCTGACATACAGTGGCCAGTTTTATTACTGATTTATGTCAATCCGCAGTATAATTTGGAAATTCGCTGCTCAACTCGCCAACTATCCACAGAAGATCATCAGGGGGAGGAGCTTCGCCTCTTCGGTGCTTTGTCGAATGACGTCCCTCTTCATCTTTGCCATTCAATCCGGTTGAATAAATTTCAAAGCTGGCTTTGGATAATCTTTTGTATGCATAGGGCTTTCGCGTCATAGGATCCAATGGGGTGGAATCCGTAAAATCCGGAACCAAATCCTCCAGGCTGGAAGGATATTCCTTGTGCCTTAAAAAGTAGCGCTCCAGATCAACCGTGGTTTTGGCCAATTCGATTTTTGCCTGATGAAGCACGGCTTTACTTTGAGCTTTGTCAAGAGCAGGCAACAACATGGAAGCCAGTAACCCATAGGAATTCAAGTCCTTGTCCTGCCAACTGACTTGGACATCCCTCCAGGGATCCGTTTTCGATGCTTCCGCCGCTTTCTCCAAGTCATCGATCATAAACGAGTAAGCTTCCTGGCAGAGCCGCCATTGCTTGGTGAGGAAAGCGCGTGAGAAGTTTGAACCGAACACATTCAGAGTTGCCTTGAGAAATCCTTCTATTCCATCTGGCCCTCCTCCTCCGTCAATTCTGCTGATGGTCCTCATGGCCTCGGTCCAAGTCTGGCTCATGAGCGGTTCTATGGAGGCACGCCCAAGAGCGCGTTCAGATCTCAGGCTGTCCGGCATGATTTGAATCATGTCGATGTTCTCTAAAATTTCCTTTACCTCCATCCATTGAGTTTCATTCCATGCATGGTGGTTCTGAGCAGCGACGAGTGTTTCCAATGCAATGATTTGTTGTGCTATTTGAACCAACCTGGATATGAGGATGTCCGAATCCCCTGTTTGGGATAGTTGGAATGCCAGCCTGGTATTTTCGAAAGACGTAATACCATCTCCAAGAATACTATTTGCAATGGAATGCATATGAGTAATTTGAGAGAAGTTTTTCATTTTGGATAGGTGTGGAAGCAGTAGATTAAATCCTTGGGTCCATGCAAAAGGGTAGACATCGTTGGGACGACTCAGTGCCTCTTGGAGTTGTTCGAGATCTGGCTTTGTTTGGTTCAGAAAATCCAGCAAATCCCTGGCGGCTTCTTCTGGAGTAGTTGGAAACTTTTCGTGATCAGCTTTTTGATCTGATGAGAGATTGCTCCTCACGGCTGCTTCCAGAATACTTCTTGCGGGCTTAAACATCGGAAGTCGCTCGGTATCCGCTTCTTCGTATCTTATTTTTTTTCGTGATCGGGGAATCACTAATTTTTCATACTTTTGATCTACATTTTTGAGTGCTTCTTTTCCCTCTGGGCCTGGTTGCCCGGCCAGAGCCAGCGGTTTCAGGAAGGGATGCTCCCATGCGTTTTCTTCTGGATTGCCCTTAGGCATCACGTAATCCGATGCATGGATAGGTTCACCCTGCTCGATCAACTTTGATTCGTATTCAATCAGACGTTTCGATTCGATTTTGTAGGATCGGCTGCTCCCTCCAAACCAGACAATCAAGGCTAGTGTGTAGAAGCCAACGGGAATAAGTGATGCCGTTGTATTTTTATACATCAATCCAATCACGGCCAATGGATTGGTCAATGGAAAGACCGCGAATAAGGTCAGCCATTTGTTTTTAACGGCCAAGGTGATGGAACTGATCCAGCCTGCCAGCAGGAGAAACAAGGTCAGTGGAATGATCCACACGGTACCTTCAGGCAGCCAGGCAATAAATTGGGAGAATGATTGCTGCATGGTGAGCGGATGATAAGCTCAGGGGAATTTGGTGCCACTATAATTTTTCAGGATATTTACAATCAGACGAAGGATTTTTCGATCTTTGGCGTTTTGGGAAGTGATGATTATGAAACCATATCAAAAATCGCTTTACGTATTCACTACGATATTGCTCACGATCTTTTCCACGGGCATCCAGAAAGTGGTAGCTCAGTCGACGAATCAGGAACTGGTCAACCTGGCCCAATCTCCGCCTTCATATGAACAGAAGGTGATCAGTGAGGTATTGTTCGATCAGATGAATCTTAACGATGTTTTGGATTATCTGCGTGATGAATTTGAAGGCGTTCAGTTTGTGACCAATGGGCCCGTCGAACGTTTAACGGTCGATATTGAGCTCAGATCGGTTAAATTATCGAACATACTCAAGGCCATAGAAATTCAATTGGAAGGTCGCGTTCGGATCAAGCAGATGGAAGATAATCTGGTTGCTGTTTATGCGACTGTTCCGGAGGCTCCCAAACCGATACTGCGAGCATTTTCCATTGCCCCATTCATGCAGTCCAAGATAAACGAAGCTTCCCAAAAACAGGGCAAGGACCTGGAAGCTGAAGATATGGAAAAATTGAAGGCAGAGATGTTGCAGTATGCCGAAATTGAGATTCATGATACGGTGCATCGATCTCTTGAAATGCTCAGCAAAGCACGACAGGCATCTGATCGGCTTAGTGTGCCCCAACTGAATATTCACCCTCGAACCAAACTCATGATTGTGGTTGGTTCGCCCGAAGCAGTGGAAGTGGTCGGGCAAATCGTGAGCGCCTTGAACGGGCAGGTGCAGTCCGGTCTTGGGTATGGTGGTGGCGGAGGCATGATGGGTTACGGTTTTGGGGGTTCTTCCAGCGGAGGTTTCGGTGGAGGAATAGGTGGCGACTACGGAGGGGGAATGAGCGGTGGAGGCGGAGGCTCTGGAGTTTCCAATAAAAGAAAATCTTCAGGAAATTATTGACGCAATCATGTAGCAATAATGGAAGCTTCCTCTGAACCCTGCGAACACTATCTTTTTAGTGCTCCAATGACTCAATGCTCCCCAAAAATGGGAACAATGACTTTGTGGACCCAAGCATTGGCTCGCGGTGATGAGGAAGCTTTTCACTATTTGTATGACCAATATTACATTCGTCTCTACAGATACTTGTTGGTTGTTGCTTCCGGCAATGAAACCCTGGCCAAGGAAGCTTTGCAGGAGGCCATGATTCGTGTCGCAAAGAAAGTCAAACCAATGGCCTCAGAAGAGGCGTTTTGGCGATGGTTGACCACAGTCGCTCGAAATGTTTACCGCGATATCACTCGCAAGCAGGGTAGATACACGGGGATGTTGAGTCGTTTTTCTGACTGGATGGCATTCGCACGTCCGGCCAACGACCATTTGAGTTCCACAACACTTGAAAAGAGGTTCGATGAAGTCCTTCAAGGCGTGCTTGATGATTTGGAGCCCAGGGATCGCTTTCTGATCACGGGCAAGTATTTAGAAAGATTGAGTGTCAAGGAGTTGGCGCTTCGATGCGAGACCACATCGAAGGCCATTGAATCCAAATTGACCAGGCTGCGTTTGCGTGTCAAAAAAGAACTGTTAAAAAGACTAGAGAATGAAAAACCTTCCTGAAAATCAGCCCTCCGAACAGTCTGACTGGTTATTGAGCGGTGATCTGGAGGTGCTGCGAGAGCAGTCCTTGCAGAGTACACTTCGAGCTTCCCGGGGCAGGCAGGTTCGAAGACGAATTATCCTCGTGACACCTTTGGTCTGCTTGCTCTTCAGCTTGATATTTCTTTATAAGCCATGGATGCCCCATGCGCAGTATGAGACTTCTGGGTTATCGGTTAAGAATCAGGCTCAGGCCCATGCTTCGCTGGTCAAGGCTACTGAAGTCACCCCAAAAATCCGTATTCTAACCGATCAGGAATTCGAGGAAATGATGAAAGGCTATCCTCTGGCCGTCATCCATCAAGACGGGCAGACACACTATCTACCCTTGGAACCCTGACTGGAAATATTCACTTCATTCAAAAAGGAACTGCCTTGATGCGGGAACAGTCGTATGAGTTTTTCGGGAAGGTCAGTTGATCTTAAGGGTGACGGAATCAAGGAGCCCTCATGAGCGGCCAATTCGCCTGTACTGCATGCTTTTCCAAGAAAAAGATTGCATTGACGACTTTAGTCTCTAAGTAAAGAGCGGTGGCTAGCAGTTTAGAAAGTAGAATCCGATTTCAGCAAATTTTTTGGTTTGGTGTGATAGGCGTTTGTGCCTTGATGATCGGTTTCTATTTGGCTTCCAACATCTTTACGCTTGCGTTCGCCATTATTGCCATAGCCTGGCTGTTTTTGCTACCGTATCACGCCAATCTATCTGCTTGGCTTTCGCTGACAACATACACGTCTGCCTTGATCTTGCCATATTTTCCGGGGCGACCTTATATGTGGGAGTTTGCGGCACTTTTGGGATGGTCGGGATTGATTATCACGATATCCCTTCGGAAATTCTCTCCCGATGCCGGGGAAGTATTTCGTAGGCACAAGTGGCTCTTTTTGGGTATGATAGGATACTGTGCTGTCCTCATGATCACCATGTTTTACCGTGGTTTTGGTTTGCGCATTTTTGGCAGTGATCAAATGGGAGGACGTTTCTACTTTCAGCAGTTTTCCTGCGCTATTTTCCCCGTGCTCTTCATATTATTGAAGTTGAATGAAAAAACCCTTATCCGGTTGTTCATCATACAATGCCTGCTCACCGTCACCTTCTTTGTGTCTGACTTCGTTTTTGCTTCCGGTAAGGCAGGTGGATTATGGTTTATTTTGAACTTTTTTGAAGTTCCCGGGGATGCGGCCAGTTTTGAACGTATGGCACAGATGGGCGGGATCCGACGTTACCAATCCTTGAACATTGTCAGCCAGGGTTTGATCTTTTTGATTCTGGTGTTCCATAACCTTCGCGATTATTTCACTCGTAAAGGATTTTATCTGATTCCCCTGACAATCGCCTTTTTTGCCATGGGATTGTTGAGTGGTCACCGCTATCTTTCCCTGATCTTGATCGTGGCCTTTTTCTTCATTGCCTTTACCCAAAAATTTTATCGAGTCAGCGATATAGCCATGGTGGGAGGAGCTGTTTTATTGGGGTTATTGATCGTTATCGCCAACATTCAGAGAATGCCTCTCTCAGCACAGCGTGCCTTGTCCTACATCCCCGGGGTTAAGATCAACAGTATGGCTCGATCGGACAGCTCCGGTACTCTGGAAACGCGCCGCTTACTGAGGGATGCAGGAATGAGACTGATGCCCGAGTACGTCTGGATGGGGCGTGGTTTTGGAATGCCTTCCCAGGATTTCTCCCATTTATGGGATCCTACACAGGTGACCATTCACGTGAACCAGGGGCGATTTTACAATGGTTTCATTGGGTTGATGATTAATACCGGACTCTTTGGAACAATCTTTATGACTTTGTTTTTGGGGTCAGGATCCTTGATAGCTTGGCGACTGATTCGGTATCTCCGGACATACGGAGTACAGGATAATTTCTCCAGAGTGACCTGCATTGTCGCCAGCACCTGGATGGCCAATATCATTGCATTCTTCATCTTTCATGGAGACGCCGAATATGCGATGAAAACATTCTCATTGCAGGTTGGAATGATGCTTGCATGCCGTCGCAACCTTTTGTCTCGGCATATTGCGGAGACCGATTCCAGCGAAGAAGAGACCGATCAAGATGCGTCGCCCACTGTGACCCGAAAAATCAACCCTTTCCCAGCCATATCTTAGTATTCCCATCATACCATAAAGAACGTTTATGAGTCACGAACCCAACTTATCTGTGGATCAAATTCGCAAACAGGTCGAAGCCATTAAATGGCATCATTCCATCGACCTTGGGAATGGAATCGTTACTCCGGGACAGGATAATAGCCCGAAGAAAATGAATCGCTTGGCTTTTCCATCTTCTTTCAAGGGTAAAACGGTTTTGGATATTGGCTCATGGGACGGATTTTTTGCATTTGAAGCGGAGCGGCGAGGTGCTGAGAGGGTTCTGGCTACAGACAGTTTCATTTGGCAGGGAGGAGTCGATTGGGCGGGTAAACAGGGGTTTGATCTGGCCAAGAAAGTCCTGAATTCCAAAGTTGACGAGAAGGTGGTGGATATTCTGGATATCTCCCCCGAAACCGTTGGCATGCATGATGTCGTCTTCTTTCTCGGAGTTCTTTACCACATGCGGCATCCTTTGCTCTCTCTTGAAAAAGTTGCCAGTGTCACCAAAGAAATGGTCATCCTTGAAACGGCTGTTGACATGCTTTGGCACCGTCGTCCTGCAATAGCTTTTTATCCAACTGACGAAGTAGGATCCGATCCCACCAATTGGTGTGGGCCTAACACTGCTGCGGTTGTAGGAATGTTGAAAACGGTGGGATTCAAGCGAGTTGAAGTGGTGGCTGGAGTGCGCTCATTTCCATGGCGAATCGCCAAGGCTGCGTATTACAAATGGAAACGCGGACACCAATTCTGGAGCGGATTGCGCTTTGATCGCATAGTTGTTCACGCCTGGAAATAAATGCCATGCCAAGGCATAAAAATGACAGTCCAATTGAATGGGGTATCATTTCTTTGCTTGGATTGATCCTTTGTATTGGTCCGTTGCTTTTTGGTGGGGCCTACGCAACCGGATTTTTATTACTGACCGGCTTATGCGCTGTGGCGCTCATACTTTGGTTGATTCTCATTTTTTCAGGTAAGAGATATCGCCTTCTTTGGCCTCCCATCTGTTGGGTCGTACTTGCATTCCTGATATATTCACTTTGGGAGTATCGATTTGCGACTGTTTCCTATTCCGCCGAATATGAAATCATGCGGGTTTTCATGTATGCAGCCGTTTTTCTCCTGGCGGTTAACTTTTTGCATGGACAGGAAACAACCCAGATACTCTCGCTGCTGCTTGTTTTCCTGGGGATGATTCTGGCTTCTTATGCCCTGATTCAATACATCACCCACTCGGACAAAGTCTGGCACATCACCAAACCCGCACAGTACATGGGGCGGGGAAGTGGTTCTTACATCTGTCCAAATCACTTGGCCGGGTTTCTTGAAATGGTGCTTCCTTTGGGGCTGGCTTATCTGTTCGCCGGTCGCTTGAACACAACGTTCAAGGTTTTTCTAGGTTATGCTTGTTTGGTGATCATGGCCGGTATTGCCGTAACCATGTCAAGAGGGGGGTGGCTGGCAACTGGGTTCTCGATCATGGCCTTCTTGGTGATGCTGTTGGGGCATCGCAAATATCGGATCCAGGCCGCAGTGGCTTTGCTTTGTTTCCTGGTGGGCGGCTTTCTTGTCTTCGATAAATCTGAAGGATTGAAAGAGCGCCTGAATCAAACTTTGGAAAGGGAATCCAATGCTCCTGTGAGTGTGCGTTCCTTGATTTGGGAATCTTCCACTGAAATGTGGAAAGACCATGCCTGGATCGGTGTAGGCCCCGGTCAGTTTGATCATGCCTTTCAACACTATCGGCATCCTGAAGTGCAAGAGCGACCAGGCTGGGCTCACAACGACTATTTACATTTGGTCGTTGAATATGGAAACGTTGGCTTTTGTATTTTTGGTCTGGGATTTTTATTGCTGGCAGCGGGAGCATGGAAAACTCGCAAGTACGTCCTTCGAGAAGCCAGGGACTTTGGAAAAAACAGGCACAGCAATCGTGCCGCATGCGTCCTAGGATGTTCCATTTCTCTGTTGGCGATCAGCGTGCATTCCTTTTTTGATTTTAATATGTACATTCCCGCCAACGGAATTCTCGCCGTGGCTTTGGCTGGAATTCTGGTAAGCCACCTACGATTTGCCACTGAAGGTTATTGGTGGAAATCGAACTTATCCAACCGAATGATCGCTGGAGCTGTGGTGATCAGTCTTGGATTCTTTATTGCTTCTCCTTTGTTGGCTAGATTTCAGGAAGCTCGCTTATTGAGGACGGCTGCTCAATCAGAATCGTTTTCAACTCAAAGGATGAACGCTCTGGTAAAAGCCGCCCAGGTCATGCCTGAAAATTTCGAAACCCCCTATCAAGTAGGCGAAATACTCATGGGACTCGGACAGCAGTTCGAGCCTGGATACGAGGAGCAGTTGGAAGTGGCGATTCAATGGTTTGAAAAAAGTTTGGAGTCCTGGCCCGATTATTCTTATCCGTACACAATGATCGGCAGGTGCCTGGATTTTCTGGGTCGTACCGATGAAGCCACTCCTTATTATGAACGGGCTTTGGCTTTGGATCCGGATAATATTTTTGTGGTGGCCTACATGGGATTGCACGAGTTGGAGCGTGGCGATTTGGAATCGGCTCATGATTATTTCGAGCGATCCTGGAAACTCAGGTGGTATGGAAATTTTCTTGCTCAAAAATATCTGATCATTCTCAAGAATCGTCTTGGTCTGCCTCCACTACTGGATCCCATAACCGGGGATCCTTATTATACTGACGTTCGCTAACTCAAGTTCATGTTTCACTTTTGACTGATATTTTTCAGGCTGATGAATTCATCTCCAGCGACCGAGCCACCTCCGGAAAGAGGCATTGTTCACATGTGGCATTGGAGTGGTTGCAAAAGTCACGGACGATTTGAAGGATGCCTTGTTGATGGGCTGCAGATTTGATCCAGCGGCAGGCCTGATCTCTCAGAAGTCTCTGCCTGGCAGATTTCAAAACACGGTTATCGGCCAAACGCGGCCAGTTTAAATAAAGCCTTTCAACGCGTTGTTTGAGTTCCTCCTGACCTGAGTGTTTGACCCGGGCCAGGAACCAGGGAAGGATGACGTTGATGACGAGATCATTGGTTCTCTGGCTGCCTACCAGAGGAGCGGGTTTCTTCATGGTGTCTCCTTTCAGGCTCCAATGCCATGACCAAAACTCGTCGGAATAGTCTCCAAGGATTTCCGACATCTCAGCCATCGCCGTCCGGGGTTGCTTGGGTTTGTTGAACCAGTCCTCCATTTGTTTGAAAAATCGCTTGTTCAGCATCCAATGGGCGACTGTAGCAAGACGGCGGGTGGGTTGGTTGGCTGGGCGAATTCCCTGCATGCTCCAGATGCAGACCGGAACCATCATGGATTCAAACTTATCCCTGTCACGCCACCAGATATCCCAAAGATTTTTCAGATAGGATTGATTGCATCGCTTGCTCGAGGGGATTTCCTTCGGCAACAGATTGGCGACTCCCAAAAGTCTCGCCTGAAGGGTCAGCAATGCATTGGAATATGAGAGGCTGTCCAACCCATCTTTCAGCTGATCCCTCATGTTGGCAATTTGTCGCATCGGCCATTGATTGTTTTGATACCCAAGACCTGCAACCAGGTGCTGCCAAAGTGCATTTTCAAAACCTGAACGTTTGGCATCGTCTTCGATTTGCCTCGTTTTGCTTCTCAACCTGACAAGAGAAGCCTGTCGAGTCAGGATCTGCAGGGTATCAGCATCCAACTCGGAAAGAGGGGCCGCGCATTTTCCTTTTAGAAATTCAGGCCAAACTTCCGATGTGGCTTCATTGGACCATTCCAGCAGCTCAGCTTCATTTTCTGGGCTGTATTTTGAAAGTTTCAGAACCGGCAGCGGGTGATCTGGTGGTATGGGGCCTTTCCAGATCACGTGCAGACGAACTTTGTTAAATGCGGGATTCAAGTCATGTCGATGGCTATGCCAATAAGAAGCTTTGACATCGATTTCAATATCGGCCTGTTTCATTTCCTCTCCATGGATGGAAATGACAGCTGAGCGAAAATCAGGGCCGGGACCATTGTTCCAGAAACCTGGATGCAATATTCTCAGCTTGCGACCGTCGCTGGTTTCGCAGTTTTCAGTATTGAACCGTTGATACATCCACACCATGTGCAATATTTTTTCAGGAATAAGTCCGGCAACAGATTCCTTAAGTTGCATGGAAGCAATTGCAGAAGAACGCCATTGATGATAAAAATCTGGTGAAATAGACATGATGTTCTCCCATTGCAATGGTTAATGAAAGTTACCTTGTCAAGTTGCAATGGATGTTCAATGGTGGTTTTTGTTAATAATTGAAAATCAATGTATTAAAGCGTCGTATTTTTGGATGTTTAGTCGCAATATGAATATGAGCATTTTAAAACTATGGAGTGTGTCGGAAAGGGTTCGTGTACCCTGCAAAGTTGTTCATCGGATGCCGGCATGGATGATGCGGTACTTCTCTTTATTCCTGACCTTTCTTGTTCTTAACTGTGCAGGTCCATCAGACCTTCATGCTGAAGATGGAGTCAGGAGAGATGCCACGGTCAAGGCTGTCGAAAAGGTGATGCCAAGTGTGGTTAATATTCGTACGGAGATACTGGTTGAGCGGAGGGACTTTTATTACGATTTGTTGTGGGACTTTTTTGGGCCCTACTATCGCGGTCGACCTGCCGAATCGACTTACAGTCTCGGCTCCGGCGTGATTATTCACGAGTCTGGGTACGTGCTGACCAATGCGCACGTCATCAATCGAGCCAGCAGGGTTGAGGTCATCCTGCAGGATGGGACTCGATATGATGCCATACCGATTGCAGGCATGCGTTCCAGTGATGTGGCCTTGTTGAAAATTCAGGATGAACAACCATTGCCGAAGTTTCAACCCATTGAATTTGCCTCTGAAGGCGATTTGTTGCTGGGGGAAACCGTGCTGGCTCTGGGGAATCCATTCGGTCTGGGGAGTTCGGTGAGTCGTGGGATATTAAGTTCCAAAAACCGTCGCCCCCCTATGGAAGACGAGCCCTTGGAAATTGAAGATTGGCTTCAAACGGATGCGGCCATCAACCCTGGTAATAGCGGAGGTCCACTGATCAATCTGGATGGTGAAATGATCGGCCTGAATGTTGCCGTTTTCAAAGAAGGGCAGGGGATTGGATTCGCGATCCCGGTGAAGCGGGTCAACGACGCCATTGCTGAAATCATGACCCCTGAGGTCCTGGATGGCTTGTGGTTCGGAGCCAAAGTAGAAGGTGGCCATATTCCTCTCGTGATTCACCAGGTTCAAGAGAAGAGCCCGGCAGCCGAAGCCGACCTGCGAGTTGGGGATAAAATCCTACGATTGGATGGAAAGCCGGTACAACATGTGATTGATTTTTACCAACACCTCTCCAACTCAAAAGGCAAGGATCCTGTGGCTTTTGAATTAGACCGAAACGGAGATCTCATTCGATCGAAAGTCCAGCTTCAGCCTGAATCCGACTTCTTCAATGCTCAACTGATCACCAGAAGGACCGGTCTCACGTTGCAGTCCATTACTCCCCAACTTGCGAGGCATTTGAATTTGGATTCGGTCCAGGGTGCCATTGTGGCAGATCTTGAGGAAGGGAGTCCTGCTGACAAGGCAGGGATCAAGACCGGTTTCGTTATCATGGCCTTGGATCAATTCCGAACCGATGATCTGGTGGAACTTGCCAAACATGTCCATGGCTTGAAATCAGGGGAATCCATCCGAGTGGATTTGGTGGTGCAACGTCAAGTGGGGCGGTTTATCACCCTGAATCGAGCTACGGCATCTCTTCGACTGAGGTAAAAAGTTTATTTTTGAGATGTAATTGCTAAACTTTGGCTCATGCAATGGTTGATTAGAACATTGACGGAAGGTGGTGTATCTGCGGAATGGGCTCCCTCACTTGCCAAGTGGATTGCCACCTTCGGAGTGTTGTGTGTTTCTGTTCTAGTCAATTACCTCGCCAAGAACCTCATCGTAAGAGCACTTCATCTTTTTATCAGAAAATCCAGGTTCAAGTGGGACGATAAACTGGCAGATCGCAAAGTCTTTCACAAGCTCTCCCACCTGGCACCAATCATTGTGCTTTCCAGATTCCTGCCGGTGATCTGGAGGGCCCATCCCGACGGCGTGAAGGTTATAGAATCCGGAATCAAAGTTTATATCACTGTCATCGTTCTGATGGTGGTGGACTCTTTTCTGGGTGCCTTGCTTGATATTTATCGAGGCTTCAAATGGTCCAAACAGGTACCTATCAAGAGTTTTCTTCAGGTGTTCAAATTGGTGGTCTTTTTTGTTGGTGGTCTATACATCGTGGCTACCGTCATGGACAAGAATCCAGCCGTTTTGTTTGGTAGTCTGGGGGCATTAACCGCGGTTCTCATGCTCGTTTTCAAAGATGCCATTCTTGGTTTGACAGCAGGTATCCAACTGACGACCAACAGAATGTTGGCGATTGGCGATTGGCTGGAAATGCCCAAATATGGAGCGGACGGAGACGTGCTCGAAATTACCCTGACGACCGTTAAGGTGCAAAACTGGGATAAAACGATCACCACCATTCCCACCTACGCTCTCATCAGTGACGCCTTTAAAAATTGGCGCGGTATGAGCGAGTCGGATGGCCGGCGGATCAAGCGGTCATTGTATCTGGATATCAATTCCATTCGTTTTTGCGATGAGGAAATGTTGAAACGCTACTCCAGGATTCAATATATTCAGGAATACATCGACCGTAAGAAAGGGGAATTATCCAAGTACAACAAGGAACAGAAAGTGGATGAGTCAAGCCTGGCCAATGGACGTCGAATGACCAACGTCGGTACTTTCAGAGCCTATGTTGAGGCCTACCTGCGTCATCACCCCCAGGTCAATAAAGACATGACACTATTGGTCAGGCAGTTGGAACCTACGCCGCAGGGACTACCCATCCAAATATACATTTTTTCCAAAGAAAAACGGTGGGTGCCCTACGAAGATATTCAATCGGATCTGTTTGATCACTTTCTGGCCGTTCTGCCGGAATTCGATCTCAAGGCTTTCCAGAATCCTACCGGAAAGGATTTTGCTTCCCTGGCCAAATAGTCTCAAACGGCTGTTGTCGGAACCATTCTGTGTAGAAGACGCTTAGAGTTTTCTGGGGTAATTTCAACTAATCCGAATGAATGTAATCAAGTTCCTTGCCGACGGCTTCTCCAATGGAACTAAGCCCATGAAGTTCCACTTGATCGCATAAGCCTTCCACGATAGCTCGGGCCATTCCTGGGCCCTCATAAACCATTCCGCTATACGCCTGAACCAGTGAGGCGCCGGCACAAATCTTTTCCCAGGCGTCTTGGGCATTGAAAATGCCACCGACACCGATGATGGTGAGCTTTCCTTTCGTCCTTGCGTAAATGTGCCGGATCAAGTGGGTGCTTCGTTCTTTCAACGGATAACCGCTCAATCCTCCAGTTTCCGCATAAACCTCTGGTGTTTTTGACGGCTCCTCCGATTCTGGGCGTGCCACGGTGGTGTTGGTGGCGACAATGCCTTCGAGTGAGGATTCCTGTACAACATCAATGACCTCATCCAACAGTTCGCTGGGCATATCGGGATCGATTTTCAGAAAAATGGGGCGTTTTGGCAGATCTGAATGAGTTGTTTCCAACTCGGTTTGAGCCTGGTCCAGCGCTTGTAATACCTGCCTCAAAGCTTCTGTTTGCTGAAGTTTTCGTAGATCAGGAGTGTTGGGTGAGCTGACATTGACGATGAAGAAATCTCCATAAGGCCAGAAAGCTTTGAGCAGTTGCGCATATTCTGAAGGTGCTTCCTCCAAAGGGGTGATTTTTGATTTACCGAGATTGACCGCGACCGGCGCGGATGGCCATTGGTTGCGGGTTTTCCATTCTATTAAACGATCCACAACAGCGTTGAGCCCATCATTATTAAAGCCCATTCGATTGATAATAGCCTGGGTTTCAGGATCTCGAAACATGCGTGGCCTGGGATTTCCGGGCTGAGCGTGCCGTGTTATGCCGCCAATTTCACAAAATCCAAAACCCAGATTTTCCCACGCTGGAAGGGCAACCGCATTCTTGTCCATACCCGCAGCCAATCCGAGCGGATTGGGGAAATGAATGTGTTTGAGGGAGGTTTCAAGTAATGGACTCCCGAAAAAATTATGGAGCATGGGGCCTGCAAATCTGGTTTTTGCTGCACTTGATAACATGGAAAGTGCTTGTTCATGAGCCGTTTCCGCCTGAAGTTGAAACAATAATGGCCGAATTAGTCTCTGATACATGCATTTCATGGATTAAGGATTTACATGAAGGGGCCGTTAAGCAAGTGCAATCATTCGTATATCCGCAGGGATCGTCAAAGAATGCCACTAGAACCCGCTTTAAGCTGATGGCATTTATTGACAGAAGAGCTTGTCGCGAGTATGTTTTTAAAGCGTTTGCCACTGCCATTTTTTAAAGGATCGTTGTGGGCAAAAAAAAACGTTGACAAAAAATTGAATTTTTCGGACATTACCGCCACACACGGTAACGAGAATAAAAGCAATGAGAACAAAAACACTACTTATCGCGGCTGTGCTGGGTGCAGCGGGATTGGCTTCCGCCTCAGCGCAGGTGACCTCAGTGAACGCTGTTGGTTACGTCAACAAGGACTTGAAAGCAGGAAATAACCTGATCGCTAACCCTCTTTCCAACGGGGAGAACGGAATCAGCTCAGTCATTCCTGTTGCTCCTAACGGGACTATCGTTTCACTTTATAACGGTGCAGGATATGATCAATCCCAGTTCACCAACCTCGGCATTCCTGCTCTTGACGGCTGGGATCCTGAAATCACTCTTCCTGTAGGCGCTGGTTTCTTCATTAATGTTTCCGAAGACACCACCATCACCTTTGTGGGTGAAGTTCTTCAGGGAGATGATTCTAACAAAACCGTTCCTCAAGGAATCAGCATACAAGGTTCTACTGTTCCTGTTGCTGGAACTTTGACTGAACATGGTTTTCCTGGCGGAAATGGTGACACCGTTTCTTCATGGGACGCCGAATCTCAATCCTTCGTCCAGGCTCAGTTGACTCTCTTGGGTATTCCTGCTCTTGACGGTTGGTCTCCAGCCGAACCTACCTTGGGCGTTGCTGACGCTGTCTTCGTTGATAAAGTCGAAGAAGGTGCATGGGATCGTAACTTTTCCATCAACTAACAAAGTATAACTAACCTATCGATAAATAACATAGCTATGAAGAAATTAGTATTAAGTATGCTCTGCGCACTCGTTAGTTTGAGTGCATTGGGCCAGGGCACAGCCCTCCTGTCAAATGTGGCATCTGCTGGAAGTGGTGGCTTGGTCATGTTGGACACAGGTGTTCCTGCTGAAAGTGACGTCATGGTTCAATTTGCATTGCCTGATGGCACGCTTCTTGGAACTCCTTCAGCCGTTTTGGCCGGTGGTGTATTCCGTGATTCTACAGCCAAAGTGCTTGAAGGTGTAGCTCCTGGTGCAGTTGACTTGACCGTTGTTGGTTGGGTTTCTGGTAATCCTGGTTTGACTGGGCAGTCCGAAGTATTCTCACTGAGTGCTGGTGGTGGTAATCCTCCGCTACCTGCTGGTGGTATTCCTGCCTCTTTCTCAGGTCTTACTGTTCCAACAATTCCTGAACCATCTACCGTTGCTTTGGCAATCCTTGGTGGTGCAGCATTGTTCTTCCGTCGCAGGAAGTAATTGAACTTTCATGTTCTCATCAAGCCGTCCTCATTGCGGGGGCGGCTTTTTTGTTTGCCCAGCGAAGCTGGCAAACCCAGCCGTTGCAAGACAACGGTTTCACCCTCTTCACGGGGAAGAGGATCTGATTTGGAAGGACGTCACTGGCTTAGGGAGGGATATAAAGGCTGCGATAGGAAATTGATGGACCTTAACGAGAAAGTGAATCTGTTTTGCAGACTACCATGGCGAATTTGCAAAACATCACAAAATCCGATACGTAAACAAAGCTAGTATGCGATTATGGATGAATTCTCAACTGGGAGACAACACAACAACTGGGCGAGCCCAGCATCTCATTCCACTTTGGATAAAAGTCCTCTCAAGGCCTAGCAACAACTGAGAAAGCGATCTCAGTACAAATGACACTAATTCTCAAAGCTTTCTCTATGCTGCTTAGCTGATGCTCAAATCCAGCTTAAACCTTTTCGTCATCCTCTTGAAAAGCTACTCGATGGTGAACCACTGAATACCATTTAGCTGCCAGTTGACTGGGATCCTGATTTGGTGGTTTTGATCGATGGGGATTTCTTTCGCCTGATCTTGGTTTCCTTGTGGAAGGACTCTAGCGATGTTTTTTAGGCCGGTGTAGTAAAGGTTTAAGGTGATGTCCTGTTTGACATCTGTTTCTAGTGGGTTGAATCCTACGAACATGCCTTTGTGTTGAGATCCTGGATTGGCGTGGAAAACCCAGTCGGGTGAATGGCCGTTCGCTCGTTTTGAGGATGTGTGGATGATGTCGCTTTCCAGGATTTCCCGGTATTGTTTGTACCAGTCCACCCAAAATTTTACTCTATCCCTGACCCGCTCTGAATCATACAAGCGGTGTCCTCTGTAGACCGCCTGTACTCCTGCCCCTAAATTGGAAGCCAACATGATTTCGTAGTGATCCAGATGGTCTTTCAGAGGTTCGATCGTCGCAGCATCACCACCGCCATGATATTGCGTAAGAGGCACAAACATCCATCCCATGCTGGGAGTTTTCTCTATGGAGCCATCGAAGATGTTTTGTCGGGTGTGAATTTGCTGCTGGATTCTGGGTAAGGACCAATTGACTTCACGGTATCCCATTCCAGCTTCATTCGCGCCGCTAAGATAATAATAATCAGGAACTCGAAGGTATATCCCCTCAGAGCGCATCCATTTATAAAAATCTGTTATAATCCGCCACTGAACCCATCGGCTGTCAGCCAGACCCTTCTGCAGCGGCAGCCGTTCAGCAGCATCCAGGTCACCGGGGTAGGAACCGTCATGAACGAATTTGTTGAACCCAGTCTTTTCGAAAAACTGGCGCAGTTTCCTGAAGTAATCTTGCCCCCAATCTGAAGCCAGTGCGGGAGCAAATCCGTGGGTTTGTCCACCGGGTTTACCCGTATCAGGATGGATGCAATTATCCGTATCAGGTTGGATTCGGCGACTGGACAGAAGAGAATATCCCCCCATTTCGATTCCCTTATTATAAGCGTATTCGGTGATTGCTCTGAATTTTGACAGATACGCATCAGAATTGTTTTCCATATTCAACCCGCTGCCAAAACTCAGGTTCACAATTTCGAATCCACAATCTGCAGCCTGATCAATCGCCTGCTTGATTTTGGTTTCATCGGAAGTCGTCAGGTGAAGGATCAGCGGGTTCTCAGTCACCCAGGGCGCAACGGTTCGGTACAGTTTCCTCAAGGCCAGCCCCTTCCGATATCTTTCAGTAGTGTCAAAAAGCATCTCGAACACCCGAAAAGATTCAAAATGATTGCTGGGTTTGATAGTCTGATCGGGGCCAATTTCTGGAGCTACTTCCAGTAGGCAGGGATTTTGTTTGAGATAATTCACCTGCGTATGGAAAAGAGGATCCGGTTTCCAGTGAATGGAGAATCGAGTGCTGTTCTTGACCGAAAAACCACCAAAAGCATAGTCCGTTTCAGCATGGAAATTGGGTGGTTGTATGGCGACGCCCCGGAATTCCACTGGATCTTCATAGGGGACGACCGCCAGTATCTCCGCTTTAAATGTCTCAACATCATGAGGACGAGTGTCCTGATTTTCTACGACCAGCCATTTGCTCAGGGCGGGGATTCCGTCATACATCTCGTAACAAACGGTGACTCGAATCTTTTGAAGCCAACTTGGTAACTCCTCTTTCTCATTTGACAGATCAGGAGCTGCAAAGTGGAGTTTGAGAGAAACGCCTTTGGGGGGCCAAGAGGCGTCGGGTGCGTGGTGGCGCACTCGTTTCCAGGGGAAGCGTTCTTGTGGAGTTCCAGTTTCATAGCTTTCCAATTGAAAACTATTGGGCCAGGAAGTCATTTCAGATATCCACTCCTTTGTCAGATAGGCATGATTGGGTTGTCCAGTCAGACCTCCGATGGGTAGAACAAATCCGTCCAAATCGAACATTGCTTCCGGCCGTACAGATCTGAGCATGGATTCACCAGTCATGAGGTTGTCGAGTGCCACCGTAGCCGCATTGGGGGCAAGCTTCCATACCCTGCGGATCAAACCATTCGACAATGTGAGTGTGCCCTCTTCCTTATTTTCGGTAATAGTGGTTTTGAAAGACCTCGGAGCAATCAACCAATCCTCTTTCAGTTGATAATTTGCAGGGCGATTGGCTTGCAGGTTCCACGCTTGGAACAAGGTCAGACAAAAAGCGATCGGAATGACCGAAAAGATCCACTTAGATCCAGTGGAAGCACAAAACCTCAAGTTTTTGGAAGAGTGATCGGAAGCTCCTTGTTTAGGATTTGACATTGGAGCAGTATGTCCAAAGGCAATATTATGCGCAACCAGTTCTAAAGTCAGAATCTATCCTTTTTCAACCTGTCCATGACTCATCATGCCTCCAAAACATGTATCATCACGAACCCATCTGCTCGTGGTGACAAGGCACGATCATTTTTGTCCCAGAGACAAGTTTGGGAATCGCTGGGAGTCATTATGGAAACAAAGGGACCAGGAGATGCGGAGAAACTTGCCACCCGTGCGATTGAACAAGGCTATTCCACCGTCATCGCTGCAGGCGGGGATGGTACCGTATATGAAGTTTTGAATGGGCTGGTTGCAGCGAAAGCCAACCCTGATGAAATTCGATTGGGCGTTTTACCCCTGGGTACGGTGAATGTCTTTGCTAAAGAACTTGGGATGCCCATGAATGCCATGCAGTGTCGTGAGGTTTTGCTTCGAGGCAACAGTTGTTTGGTGGATCTTCCAATCACCTTTTTCACGAGAGAGGGTTCTCAGCAGCAGCGAGCCTTTGCCCAGTTAGGTGGAGCAGGTCTGGATGCCTTGGCCATTCAGGAAGTGAGCTTTAAGATCAAAAAAAGACTGGGACCTTTGGCCTATATCATCGCCGGGCTGAAGGTGCTGGGCCGCAACTTACCATGTATCCACTGCCATACTCCTGATGGAGAGAAAGCTTCAGGTAAATTGATACTCATTGGAAATGGGGCGTATTACGGGGGGCGATTTCGGGTTTTTCCGGATGCGGCGCTGGACGATGGCTGTCTACACGCCTTAGTGTTTCGTGAGGTAAAGTGGCTGGAACTTCCCCGTCGTGGACTTGGGTTGTGGTTTGATCGATTACATACCCAGCCTGGCGTGACTTATATCAAAGCCAAATCCTTGAAACTGGAATCAGCAGATCATGTTCCTTTTGAGCTGGAAGGAGAAGTGGTGGGGCAGCTTCCCACAGAGTTCAAAATATCCAGTGACAAATTGCAGGTGATCGTTCCATAAACTTTTTCCCCCATGGACAGTAAATGTCTTATGGTATGATTCATGATGGTGGTGTCATGATTAAAAACACCTCCACAATGGATTGGCAATTCGGCGCAGCTCGAAGCATTCACCCATCCCGCACTCATTTGTCAAAGGCAATTAAGCGACATGTCCTTTCACAACACGCTGGCATTGATAATGAGCGAATACTAAGCGGGATCGATTTCAGAAAAGGGGGACGAAGATATTCACCCCAAACTTCTCCTCCCTCGTCTCAACCGAAGACACTCAGAAAAAGTAACGATCAGGCACCAGATACAGAACCCTGGTGGCTGAGTTTGCTGGGGGGATGTGGATTGATGTTGGGTTTCTTATTGATGTGGATATTGGCTTAGCTTGAAGATTGCGAACTTGCTTGATGTTCGAAAAAGAGTTTTACCTGATTCATCGCATTTGAAATGAAAATCAATGGATACATGGATTCATAATACCAAAGTTTGGCAAAGTAGAATCCAATCGGTGAAACCTTCTTGTGCTGACCCGTTTCAATGCGCATGAGCAACCAATCGAGACCTCGTCCCAATGCCTCTGAGCTTTTCTTTGTAAGTTCACGATTCTGCAGTCGGCTTCGAAGCGAAAGCGCGATCGCGCTGACGCATAGAGCGGTTTCTTCATTTGAAGAGGGAGTATTGGCCATGCCTCCCCAGCCGCCGTCAGTATTCTGCTGATCAATCATCCAGTTCAGACTTTTCTCAATGAGCGGGTGAATCTCTGAATCAAAGGCTGCCCCAAGAGAAAGGAGCCCCTCCACGACTTTGCTCGTGCCATAAACCGGGTTTTCTTCCTCTACCGCATGTTGGTTCCCAAACCATAACGGAAGCCAATAACCTTGTTCCGATTGCTGATTGGCCAGGAACCGGATGGCTTTTCTGATGGCATTGTCCATTTTACTTTGTGCGGTCGATGGCATTTCGGGATACCAAAGGCTCCAGGCACGCAGGCAGTGGGCTGTTAGGTCGGAACTGCTGCGATCAAAAGGAAGTTTCCCCCAGCCCTTGCAGAATGTAGGGATACCTCCATCCTTGTTTTGCAAATCCAATAACCATTGAATCCCGGACATCGCCTGATCTTTGATGTCTGAAGTTTTATTTGCCAGTTTATGGATGGCGATCAAAGCTCCGGGAGTATCATCCGCATCTGGAACCCCGCCTGGTAGATCGGTCCATGCCCAGCCCCCAGGTTTGGCCTGAGTGAATGGGTGAATCGTTTGATATTGTTGATTCAATAGCCAGGATTGAAGGGATTCCTTTTCGTTCTCCGGAATGTTTTGAAGTTCGCAGTCCCCGAGACTTTGCACACTTAATGTGGTTACCCATGTGGCAAGGTTGGTGTCGATGGGCCAACTGCCATCTGATCGCATGGATTTTTTTAAAAAGTTTACTCCCGACTCAACCACTGGGTGCTTAAACAATTGGCAACCCGCCAGACTCATGACCACGAAACTGGTCAACGGGGTTGCTTCCAGAAAACCGCCACTTGTAGGCTGAATACTGATCAACCTTCGTAAGGTTGGCTCCTTCGCCAGATGACGTATCCAATGAATGATCGGGTTTTTTGTGGGACGCGAAAAATGTTTGACCTGACCGATGGCAATCAAGGCAGGCAGCGCGTAACTGACCACTGGCAGCTTCAATGCGGCGTACCAGCTGGGAGGGCATGCCGCGAGTTCAAATGGTAGTTGCAATACGGTTTTCCAGGCGTCTCGTCCTTCACCAAAGCGGCCCGACAAGGCACACATTGTCAGGATGGGGACAGAAAAGGTTTTGTCTTTTCCATACCTTTGAATGATCGTTTCGGAGAGTGATTCGACAGAAAGAGATCCCGCCTTTTCAATCAGCCAGGATTCGGTCCTTTGCATCAGCTTCGAATGCTGATTAGCCGCACCTTCAACTGCCTTAAAAGCCGCCCACACCAAAGCAGTCGTGCTGATGTTGCTCAAGCTGATGGTCGTGTCACCCCAACCGCCGTCGGTGTTGAAATGATCGACAAGCCACTGAATGCCTGCCTGCTGATAATTGCGAGTGTTGTCATCCTTGTTCTCGCGTCCTCGGTCCACTAATGCCAAGGCCGTGACAGCGGTTGCTGTGGATAATGCGCTACTCGAGAGATGTCCTTCCCAATGGTGTGATGCATTCCGTGCGCCAAGAAGGTCTGAGACGACCTTTTCGTGACATCTTCTGAATCGGGACACATCCAGATTGTTTGAAATCATTCTTTCAAATGGATCGAGCTGAAGGATGGAATCTGGATTTTTCAGGAAGGTTTATTGAACACGTCTTCTTGCTTTCTTTGACGTTGCGGCATGATGCCACAAGCATCCTTGCATCCGAAAACCTTGCTCAGGATCAATCGGTTTTCACTGACCCATTGGTATACTTTTTCCGCAATCCATATCACCCCGGGGATCCATAAAATCAACGCAAGAGGAATCAGGAGAGGCATTCTCAATGAAACAAAGCGGATGCACCGTGCACCGCGATGGATATTGCCCTGTTGATCAATACAGTGGATGGCTGCCATCAGGTCTTCTCTTTTGAGTTGTGGAGCCATGCCTTGCACCTTGGGGTGAGATAAGGGAACCAAAGTGGTCACGTTTAACCAGTCCATCCAGGTGAGCAGCTTCATCTGAAAAGTGCACAACGGACAATCCCCGTCATAGATGACCACATTTGTGTTTTGTTCCATGAGTCATCTCTATCTCATATTCGGCTAAAAGGCAATTGTTCCTCAGATGAAATTGATTCTTCATGACCAACAGTGTGGGGACTCCTGATAAATGAATCCGAGGCCATCACGACCAAAATTGACACCCATTCCAAATCGTTTCAGAATCGCTTTGCACTTTGAATCTGTCATCCTTTGTTCAATGAAAAACCCACTGCCATGCATCTGTTGAAAACCATCTCCATTCTCTTCTTGTTTTGCAGCTTTGAGCTGATCGGCTCGGTTTCGGTTCAAACTCGATCCGATCAACTCAAACCACAAGCCAATGTGCTGATAGAATCGTTGAAGAACCTCGGAGTGACGGATATTGGCTTAAGCAATGGTGGAGACACGACCATATCTTTTGAATTGGATACATCACTGCCCAATGAGGGATATGAAATTCAGGTGATCAAAACACAAATTCGCTTGAAGGCCAGTGACACAGCAGGTGCAGCTCATGCTACTGCCGATTTGGTGCGACGTGCACAATGGGATGAAGGTGGTACTGTGACATGGGAAGAAGGTGAGTGGAATGAGGCGCCCGACTTTCCTTACCGTTCCTTCCTGGTTGACATGGGGCGGAACCCGCATTCTCCGAAAACAATACGACGGGTGGTTGATATGATTTGGTTTTACCGTGGTAACTACCTTCAACTTCACCTGACAGATGATCAACTTTTCTCCTGGCCATCCGAAGCTTATCCTGAACTATACAGTTCCCGAGCGGGTTGGACACTGGATGATTTTCGTGATCTGGAAGCTTACAGTCAGGCTCGTGGCGTGACCATTGTGCCAGAGTTGGAGGTGCCTGGTCACTCCACCATCCTTCGTGGTAAGAGACCGGATGTTTTTGGTGAAACGACCAATGAATTAGCCATCTTACCCAAAGCGCAGAAAGGTGTTGAGGCATTGATTCAGGAGATGTTAAGCATTTTCAGATCCACACCCTACATGCATATCGGAGCTGACGAGGTTTTCGGAGTTTCCCAGGAGGATCAAAGGAAATTTATCAACCGACTCAACCAGTTTATCAAGAGCCAGGGCAGGACAACGGTCGTATGGGAAGGACCCTCTGCTGGAATGACTCACAAAGGTCAAACCAAAGTCAACGAAGATGTCATCCACATGGCATGGGAAAGTAGATATTACCCTATCACTGAAATGATTGAGGCGGGTTACAAAATCATTAATGCCTCCTGGGATCCATTTTACATTGTGGATCATTATCCAAGAAACAACTTCACAGGTATTCCAGTTGATCAGTGTTATTATGCAGATTTCAGGCGTTTAAAAAACGTTGATCCAGGCATTCCATCCTTTCATCAGCCGCAATGGGCTGAAACCACTGATCACATATTGGGTTTCTGCATGCCTTGGTGGGAGGGGCGAGAACAGAATTTGCTTCCGCTTTGTTTGAAACGATATGGAGCGGCAGCAACCAGGGCTTGGGATTATGACTCTGACCAATCCTACGAAGCATACGCGTTGAATGAGAAAAAGCTGCTACCCCGACTCGAATCTATTTCAGGTTTTCAGATTCCTTCCATGCCGGTTGCATCTGCTGAAGAAGCAAGAGGCAATCTTGCCTTTGGTGCAAAAGTGAAACCGTCAAGAGCAGCTCATCAACCACACTTCGTACCGGGCCGATTGACCAACGGAATCACAGATCAATTCGATCTTTTTTTGGGATATCCAACCAAACCGGAACCTTTGATCATCGACATTGAACTCAAAAAAGCAGTGGATGCTTCAAGGGTGCGGATCCATGAGATGGCTGCGGGTAATGGATGGGAAAAATATCGCCTTTACATCTCAACAGACGGCAAAGCATTTCACAAAGTGGGAGAAACTTCACAAGGTCAGCGTGGAAAGAAGCGGTATATTGAACATCAATTTGATACGACCAAGGTGAAGGTGGTGCGCATTGAGACTGATGGGTTCGAGGATTTTACCTTTCCCTCATTTAGTCGGTTGACCGAAGTAGAGGTATTCGAGGAATGATGACCTTTACATAAGTGATGAGACAATGAGCATTTCTCGAAAACACACTATCGTTATGATCACAAAAGGTTCATTTTTAGATTCCGATAACCAACTCATTTTGATTTGGAGACAGATTCTCATTTTCTTCCTGACTTTAACAATGCCGTTCAAAGGATACGCAGCGGAAGAATACTCCACCAGTAGGTGGACTCCTGTTGATATTCCCTTTTCTGCGAAATCAGGGACTCTTTCGCCTTTTGACGTAACATTTGAAGCCGTTTTTACAAACGGAGAAGAAACAATGAGGGTGCCTGGGTATTGGGATGGTGGAGATCGGTTTGTGATACGGTTTGCACCAACGATCAAAGGACACTGGACCTACAAGACCAAGTCATCCTTGTCTGAATTGGACGGAAAACATGGGTTGGTCAAGGTTGAGTCTGAGAGATTCGGCCACCACGGCCCTATTGGTATTGATCCACGCGATTCACGCCGATTTACCTATGCCGACGGTTCAGCTTATTTTCCTCTGGCTTATGAAATAGACTGGTTGTTTGCATTGGACGCTGAGAATGCAGATGACATTCCCAAGAGTCGCCAACTCATCGATTACGTGAGTCGCAATGGATTCAACCAGGTAGTTATGAATGTCTATGCCTACGATGTTCGCTGGCCTCGAGATCCGAAACTTCCAGCGAAATACGATTACGGTAAACCTCAAGTGTTTCCATTTGGTGGAGACAATGTGCGGCCCGATTTCTCGACATTGAATGTTGAATACTTCCAGCGTCTTGATCGAGTCATCCGTGAACTGGATCGCAAAGGAATGGCTGCTCACCTGATGATATACGTATGGAATAAACTCGTCTCCTGGCCTGAATCGGATTCCGAAGCTGACAATCGTTTTTTCGATTATGTCACCAAACGTTACCAGGCTTTTCCAAACCTTATTTGGGATATTTCAAAAGAAGCCACCGGTTACGGTCATAATGATATGGGATACATCCTTCAGAGGATCCAGCGCCTGCGAAAACTGGATGGGCATGGACGTCTCGTGACGGTGCATGATTATGGCTATTGCAATAAATATCCTGAATCAGTTGATTTCATTTCGGTGCAAAACTGGCAATCAGAGACTTGGCATATCATGCGGGATATAAGAAAAAAACATCCTCGAATGGCAATTTTCAACATTGAGCACGGTGGTTACGAAACCGGGCCGTACCATGTTTTCTCTGGAAATTATTACCGTCCTGAAGTCAATTTGGAACGTGCCTATCACATTGTTTTTGCCGGAGCTTATCCAACACATTATTGGCAGGATACCTCATGGAATGTCGTGATCCACGATATCGAAAACCTTCCAGAGTTCGATCGACCCAAGCTTGATTACTATCGTCACTTGGCCGGGTTTGCAGAAAAATATGATCTCACACAATTGGAGCCCACCCTCGGAAAGGCCAACAGCGGTTTTTGCATGTCCAACAACAAAGATCTTTTTGTTTATCTTGTTCCAAAGGAGAACGATCTCATTATCCCACGGCCACCGCGCGATGGATATTCAAGGATGGCCATTTCATGGTTCGATCCATTTACGGGTGAATATAGTAGCGAAACCGTCCTCAAGATGGAGCAATGGAATCGAATCCGCGTTCCAGAACCTGGACGATTGCGGGTGATGATCATGCGCATGATGCCTTGATCAATCGGCTTTTCATTCAGCATCAATGAAAATAGTAGGTAGCATCCCTATTTGTTTTCTAAAATTGGGTTTGGATTCCATGGTCCAATATAGAAACTTCAACCCCTCATTTAAATCATAGCCGTCTCAATAATCATTCTGATTTGAGTTCAGGTCTCCATGGCATGGGACCGTTGTCTTTGGGTTGAAGGAATTTTGCATCTACGGTCTTATACCATTGATGCAGTTCATCACGCATGGCGGCTGCGCGTTCAGGGTGTTGATGAATGAGATCCTCCCTTTCCCCGACATCAGTTCGCAGGTTGTACAGATGCCTGCGCCCATCTTCGAATCGCTCAATCAATTTCCAGTCACCACTTCGAATGGCTCCGCCTGGGAATCCTCCTTGATTGCTGTAATGCGGATAATGCCAAAACAATGAATGACGTTTAGGAGCATTGTTGCCTTTGAGGATTGGAGCCAGTGAAATTCCATCCAGATGCTGATTTGGTTTCATCGGGAGCCCTGCCAATTCGAGAAGGGTGGGGTAGAAGTCCATACTGACCACAGGGAATCCACTGGTGCTGCCAGGACGTTTCATTCCCGGCCATTTAATGATATATGGTTCGCGTATGCCGCCCTCATACAACCAACCCTTTCCACCTCGCAGGGGTAAGTTTGAAGTGGGAGAACCTTCCGATGTGGAGAGCCCTCCATTGTCCGACATAAAACAGACAATGGTTTGGTCCTCGATCCCAAGTTCAACCAGAGCGTCCAGTACTCGGCCGACATGTGTATCCATCGATTCCACCATCGCTGCATATGTCGCATGAGTTTGAAGAGTGCGGACTTTTCGGGGCTGTTTGGCGTTGGGCCAAACCTGCTCTTCCTCTTGGAAAGTCTCCTGATCAGTCAATCCTAGTTTTTCAGCTTTTTCTTGATACTTTGCCACCAATTGCTTTGGTGCCATGAGAGGCGTGTGAACGGAGTAAAATGAAAGGTAGGCCAGGAAGTGGTTTTCTTTGTTTTCCTTCATGAACGAAATGGTTTCAGATGCCAATCGCGCAGGCAAATGTTCCCCTTCCGGACCGTCCTTCAGTCGAGGATTTGCGTAGGGAGAAAAAAACTTTCCAGCTTTGAAAGGACCGCCAGCACGCCATCCACCTTTGTTAACGTCGAACCCCTGATTCTCAGGCCAGAACTCCTCGGTAGGTCCAAGGTGCCATTTACCTGCAAAAAAAGTTGCGTAACCATTTTCCTGGAATGCTTCGGCCAATGTCGTTTCGGATAGAGGCATGCGGTCGTTAAGAGGAGCAGGTTTGAAAGTCCCGGATCGAGCGCCTGCAAAAAAATTGGTGGCATCCACTCTCGAAGGATGTTTACCGGTCATGATACTATAGCGAGTAGGGCTGCAAACCGGATTAGCCGCATATCCGTTTGTAAATCTCATGCCCTGCTTCGCCAGGCGATCAACATTCGGAGTTTCATAAAAACTGTTTGGATTGTAAGCCCCGATATCCATGTATCCCAGGTCATCCACCAAAATGAATAACACATTCATTCTGTCAGATGCATGAGAGTAGGCGGCAGCAAGAAACAGGAAACAAACGATCGTTAAAATCCGAAGGAGATGCATGGGAAGAAGATCTCAAATCAGATCCAGTTTTTAAAGTTCTTTTGTTTTCAAGTGGGTTGGTGTGGAAGTTGGTGGTGACTTGATCTATTTTGATTTCCATGAGCAGATCAGTCAAACTCAGGTGCGAGCGAAAGGTGACGCACCTTTACGTCACGGACATAATCGATTTGGACCCGGAAGAGTTTGTTTCCATGGGAGCACCTCAGGATGCGGAAGCATTTGCTTGTTGGATTTTTGACAATGCCGATTCTTTGATGACTCGTGTCGAATTAGCAGACATCACTCGTCTCAAGTTGAGTAAGCTTGATTTCTATACCGAAGAACGGGATCAGCGCCTTGATGAGACAAAGATTGAGTTACAATAGAACCTCCACACGAAAAAACCTCCCGACCAAAAAATTGGACGGGAGGTTTGAAGCAATCGAAATGAAAGTTCTCGAAATTGGCTTAAGAAGTCGGCACTTCAGCGATGGTCTTGAGAACGCGAGAGCAAATTTGGTAAGGATCGCCTTGTGAATTAGGGCGACGATCTTCCAAATAGCCTTTGTAGTCGTTTTGCACGAAGCTGTGAGGCACGCGGATAGAAGCACCGCGATCTGCAACACCCCAGCTGAATTTGTCAATGGACTGGGTTTCGTGAAGTCCGGTTAGTCTCAGGTGATTGTCCGGACCGTAAGCCGCGATGTGTTCTTCCTTGTTCTTCTCGAAAGCGTCCATCAATTTCATGAAGTAGTCTTTTCCGCCAACTTCACGAAGGTGTTTGGTTGAGAAGTTACAGTGCATACCTGATCCATTCCAGTCACCGAGGAAAGGTTTGCAGTGCCACTCTACGTCGACTTCGTATGTTTCACAGAGGCGCATCAGGAGGTAACGAGCGACCCAGATGTCGTCCGCACATTTCTTGGAACCCTTGGAAAAGACTTGGAATTCCCATTGCCCCTTTGCCACTTCGGCATTGATACCCTCATGGTTGATGCCAGCCTCGAGGCACAACTCGAGGTGCTGTTCCACGATCTCGCGAGCGACGGATCCCACATTTGCGTAACCAACACCTGTGTAGTATTCACCTTGTGGGTCGGGATAACCATCTTTTGGCCAACCCAATGGGCGTTTTTCGTGGAAGAGAAAGTATTCTTGTTCCAAACCGAACCAGGCATCCATTTCCGGATCGTCGAGAATGGTTGCACGGTAGTTGGAAGGGTGCGGGGTGGTGCAATCGGGCATCATGACCTCACACATGACGATAAATCCATTGTCACGTGCTGCATCTGGATAAAGGGCGACTGGTTTCAGCATACAATCTGAGTTTCCGCCTTCAGCCTGTTGAGTGGAACTTCCGTCAAAACCCCACAATGGGCAATCTTCAACAGATTTTGGAGCTTCGCTGACGATTTTGGTTTTACCGCGAAGGTTGGGTACAGGCTGGTAGCCGTCTAGCCAGAGGTATTCGAGCTTGTATTTAGGCATATGATGAGTGTTTCAGTTTTATTTTTCTAATGTCAAAGGCACTGGGCGTTTGGAAGCCACCAGCAGCCGAATTTTCAGTAAAGCAAAAAGCGAACCATCCCTCAAATATTTTTTGCTCTGCAACCAATGGGTACGCTCTGGATGCTTCGGTAAACCTGTGATAAATTGTTTATCTCATGCGTGAGATGAAAAACACACCGCGCTCGACCGTGCACATTGGATTCGATGGCAGGGTGCATAAGCGTTTCAGCGGCAAGTTTGCCAAAGAACGATTTGAAAACGAGGTGCGGATACTTGAATACCTGGAAAAGCAGGGATGCGATTTTGTACCGAGAGTGCTCCATAAAGAACCGGACGAACTCTATCTGGTCACCACGAATGTTGGAGCCATCGTCCAAAGCATCAGTCAGAGTAAACTGGACAGCTTGTTTGAAGAGCTCGAATCTTTTGGAGTGGTTCATGATGATCCGTTTGCGCGTAATGTCACCTACAGTACGCAGCATGGCAGGTTTTGCATCATAGACTTTGAATTCGCGACTTTCAAGGACAGCGGTGAGGGATTGAAGCAGGATGATGTGATCAAAAAAAAGAAATCGCCAAAGAATCATGAATAATATTGAGGATATCAAATGGACCGCTCAGACGCATCCTGGTCGTTATCGACGCAATAATGAGGATTCATTTCTTCTTATGATGTTTGATGAGCGCGAACTTTGTTACCTGGGAAAACAGGGTTCTTCTCCAACCAGCCAGAATCATTTTATTTTTGCTGTGAGTGATGGAATTGGGGGGGCGGAAGCGGGAGAATATGCCAGCCAGTCAGCATTGCGGTCCATTTCTGATCTGATTTCCCGTGCTTTTCATCGTGGGGGAAAGCATTCCCAAATTGATTATGCAGGCATGCTTACAGCATTTTGCCGGCAGATTCATGACGCGATATTAAAGGTATCCAGCAATTACAAAGAATGTTGCAACATGGGGGCCACCTTAAGCATTGGGTGGATCCACAACGATGTCCTTTACTTTGCTCATTTGGGAGATAGCCGGATCTACCACATTCCTTCAGACGCTGGAATCGTTCAATTAACGGAAGATCATACCGTGGCTGCCAGAAAGGTGAGAGAAGGCAAGATGAGTCCCGAAGAGGCCAGAAGGCATACTTCCAATAATGTGCTCGAAAAATCCATTGGCAGTGGTCACGATTACAGTTCTCCTCAGTTAGGTCAAACTGCTATCAACAAAGGAGATAGGATTGTTTTCTGCACTGACGGAGTTGCTGATGGCATCACCCCATATACGATAGAGAAGACCATTAAGAATCCGCCACCGTATCTAAAAGAACTGAATCCTGCTGAAGCTGTGGTGAAAGAAGCATTAGATGCTTCCGGTAAAGATAACATCACAGCTATCGTAGTTGATCTGGATGCATAAGTTATGATTCCCGATTTTCTCCGTGGATTAATTTTCTTAATCGTCACCCGTTTGTAACTTCGAATCAAAAATTCTAAATGATGATACCTTTATCAAAGCATCCAAAGGTGCTTCATATTGGGCAAGTTGTTGATTATTGATCACGCTGGTTATATTTTGCCAGCTTCTCAGAGTCTTACTCATTTTTGAGAATGGCCACTCAATTGCTCTATTAAGAATTAGAAAGATTAAATTTTTGTACCGAAAATAACTGAGAAGGTTCTTGAGCCTATTCAGTGAGTGGACGCCAGGGAATAAGTATGGTGAATGGTACAAAGTGGGGAAAACCGGCGCTCGGAAACGAGTGCCGGTTCATTTTTTGGGTCCCGGACACCTCAAGAGACTCCAACGATTGATGTCAAAGCCCTGTTGGGTGGTCGATGAAGGTCCATGGTATGCCATATTGTTCCGACAAGTGCTGTGACAGGGCCTTCACACCGAAAGTTTCGGTCGCATAATGTCCTCCATAGATGACGTTGATGCCAAGATCCTCTGCCAAAGCAAAGGTCCAGTGAGGACCTTCACCGGTAATAAAAGTATCCACACCTTCTTTGGCAGCAATGGCGAGTTCAGATCCTGCACCGCCGGTAACAATTCCAATTTGTCGGCAAGTTTCGGGTCCTCCAGGAAGCAGGGTCGGTTTGTTCCCCAGGATACTCTCCAGTTTATCCATGAGTTGATCACGGGATATTTTCTTACCAGATCGCAAACCCAGTTCTCTGCCTTTATCCAAGAAGAAACTTTTTTTCTTTCTAAATCCCAATGCTTGGCAGAGCTGTGCATTATTGCCCAGAGTGGGATGGATATCGAGTGGGAGATGTGCGCTGTAGACAGCAAGGTTATGATCCATCAGGAATTTGATAAATTCATACTGCCGCCCGGTCCATGGATGGGTTTTGTTCCAAAATAATCCATGATGAACGATCATCAGATCGGCTCCCTGTTCCACCGCCAGTCGAGCTGTGGTGAAGGTGCCATCCACGGCTGCGGCAATCTTTTTTACCTCGCCGTTATTCTCAACCTGAAGTCCATTTACCGCTCCAGGCCAGTCTTCAATTTGATGGATGCGAAGTTCTTTGTTGCAGTCTTTCACGATCCTTTTCAACGCAATTGATCCCATGACTTGATGCAATCGCAAAGGAGCTTTGGATTCAAGCCGCGATCATTTTAAAAAGATCACACAGGTTATTGAAATCCTTGAACCTGCCGATATAGTGCGACGCATCCTTGTGTGGATATCATGAGAGATTTTAAGGAAAAATTGGGACCTTGGTCCATTGATCAAGCGAGTGAGTTGTACCATATCGCTCGTTGGGGAGCGAAGTATTATGGTATCAATCAAAATGGACACGTCTCAGCATATCCATCGCAGGAAGCTAAGGCTTCGGTTGACTTAATGGACATCGTTGAGGAAGCCAGGTCCAGAGATTTAAAGTTTCCCTTGCTGATTCGATTTCAGGACATTCTGAAACACCGGGTTATCTCCATCAATCAATCCTTTCAAAAGGCTATCAAGGAGTGTGATTACAAAAATACATACCGGGGAGTTTTTCCCATCAAGGTCAACCAGCTCAGGGAAGTGGTTGAAGAGATCCTGGAAGCCGGAAAACCTTTCGGTATGGGGTTGGAAGTCGGCAGCAAGCCAGAGTTGTTTGCCGCCATGTCCCTCCAGGATACTCCAGGTAGTCTGATGATTTGTAACGGCTATAAGGACAATGGATTTATTCATATGGCCTTGATGGGGATCAAACTCAACAAACGCGTGATACTGGTGGTTGAAAAAATGGAAGAGCTCAAGCAGATCATTTCTGTTTCACGAAAAGTGGGAGTCGAGCCCATGATCGGTATCCGAGCGCGGCTGTTGAGTAAAGGTGCGGGTAAATGGGCTCAAAGTGCAGGTGAAAATGCAAAATTTGGATTGAGTACCAGCGAACTGGTCGCAGCCACCGAGTTATTGAAAAAGGAGAAACTCGAGCATTGTTTCAAGTTGCTTCATTTTCATATTGGCTCACAGGTACCTGACATCCTCACCTTCAAAAAAGCCACCCAGGAAGCCGGCCGTTTATATGCCAAACTCTATAAACTTGGCTTCAACATAGAGACGGTTGATGTTGGTGGGGGGCTGGGAGTGGATTACGATGGCAGCCGGACAGCCTTTGAAAGTTCCACCAACTATACACTTCAAGAGTATGCCAATGACATTGTTTATTATCTTGGGAATGTTTGCGATGCCGAGGGAGTTCCTCATCCTCAGATAACCAGTGAAAGTGGTCGTGCCATCGTTGCTCACCACAGTGTCCTGATAGTCCAAGTACTGGGATCCATAAAAAAGGGCACTCCAGCAGGTCATCTGGTTTATGGTAAGGATGAGCATCCTTTAGTTAAGGAACTACTCGAAATGAGGGACAACCTAACGAATCTGAATCGTCTTGAAGCCTACCACGATGCCTTGGAAAGGAAAGACGATGCCTACAACATGTTCACCCTTGGTTTACTGGAGCTGGAGGACAAAGCCAAGATCGAGACTTTGTTTTGGGAAATCGGTCGAGGAGTGCTTGAAAGTTATCGAGGTAAAGCTCACGTGCCTGAAGAGATTCGACAACTCAAAGATCATCTGGGTGACCAGTATCTTTGCAATTTCAGTGTTTTTCAATCTCTGCTGGATCATTGGGCATTGGATCAGCTGTTTCCAATCATGCCCATCAACAAACTGAAGGATGCCCCCGGTCGTGAAGGGACGTTGGTGGACATCACTTGCGATTCCGACGGAAAGGTGGATCGATTCATTGATTTTGAAGATACGAGAAACACATTACCATTGCACGATATCCAGACCGACGAGAATGGGCGTTTGGTGGATCCCTATTTTCTGGGCTTTTTTCTGATGGGGGCTTACCAGGATATTATGGGAGATCTACACAACTTATTTGGCAAGGTAAATGAAGTGCACGTCTTTCTGGATGAGGACGAACCCAGCGGGTATTACATCGAGGAAGTGATCGAGGGGACAAACGTAGGACTTGCCTTGTCTTCTGTGCAATATGACCAACGTGAACTCAAGCGTCATATGAAACGTCAGGTGGATCGAGCGATCAAAGCGGACCAGATGAAACCTCGTGAAGGAATGCGGTTGTTGAGGGATTACGATCAGGGCTTGTCGGACTACACGTATTTGGGTTCCTGATGAACGCCGTTTCCCAAAGGTCTGACTTGACTCTTAAGAAATCCATTCTTAAGTCCGTGGGACGTCTCATCCGTGGATTATCCGCTTTGTTTTGGGGTTTACCTGTCGCTCTGTTATCCGAGGCGCACACTGAGCTTTATGCCCGAGCACGAGAGATGGGGGTTTTATTACCCCTTCTCACGAATGGAATGTTGTTATTTGGACTCGTACAAATAGGAAAATTCCAAACTCAGGAGAGGATATGGTCCAAAGCTGTGGATCGCTCGATTTTGATTGGAGTGTTGAATTTAGGTCTCACGCCTTTCCTTTTTTTCTGGCACGATTTCCCCCGCGTACCGTTTTACAGCTTCTCAGTGGCGCTCCTGTTCTTTTGTGGACTGCTGTATCTGTATCATTTGAATTTTGTTCTCAAACGACTTGCCTTCATGATACCTGATGAAACTCTTCGACATGACACCGAGCTCTTTTCCGGTTTGAATCGACGCATGCTCAGCATGATGATGATCATGACCTTAATGTATCATGGCATTTGGGCACTACCCTCACTGCCTTCTCCGGTATTTATCCTGCTGAAAATGATAGAAAGCGTTCGACCCTGGTTGATCGTTTTCATGGTGGTCATGCCGGTGGCCATGACCATGACCATGGTTTGGAAAATTAAGGAAATCCTATTGGACAACGTTTACGAATGGTCGAAGGAAATTAACAGCAGAACCCTTCCCGATGAACCGAGCTAATGCCTCAGTGTTTGATTGAATGGCTATTGGGATATGCCTTCAGCCAAATCAGAAGAAGCTTCGATTTCTTCAAGCTCATCTTTTGGAGAGGAACGGAAAATAAAATAGGACTCGACCTCAGATTTTATGGCAATCTCCGCGAGCAAAGGATGCTTGAAGGGGATATAATTGATCTTCGATAAAGTTGCTGAAGCGACCATGACTGAAGGGCCATTCTCAGATGACTGAGAGTAGATATCGTTCATGGCAATATCCGCAGTAAATAGCGATTGATCGGAGCCTTCCAGCGAAAAGACACCTTTCCCTGTCAGCCGGTAAATTCCATCATCCTGCTGCTGAAGTTTGAAATTTCCAGAAATGCGTCCTCGAGACCTTGGGAAGCAGACACCCGAGACGATTTCACCGCGGGAAAAAACAGGACCTTCCGGGCAAGATTCATTGAGCTTGGCGCAGTTAATTCCTGAAAATTCGATAAAATCAACATCACCCCCATCTAGTTGGGAAATGTCGCTTGTGCTAAACAAGTATTTTATGGTTTCAGGATGCTTGCTCATGATTTCGTTGCCTATCTAATCGCTAAAAAGCAATCAGAGTACCAAAAACACGACATATGACCATAATTGATGGGGCCTTTGAGCCTTGAGGTAGTAATATTCTTTTGGCTTGGTTTGTATCTAGTTTATTGCAAATTGGTTGAAATTTCAGATTTCCACCGATGGGCTCAGGGCGAATGATGTGCGAAAGTTACCAAAAAGTTGCATTTCGGCTGGAATATAGGGAAAAGAGCTAATCTTAGCCCCTAGGTGCAATACTTTGAGGGGGCTTTTGCAATGCAGTTTAACTTGAGAGAGGCAAGTTATGGTCCACCACGACGCACGGATATTCGAGCTGTGTGTTCGATGGGTTCTTTGCTGACCAGCACCAAATATCCTCCTCCACCTGCACCTGATAGCTTCCATCCGAGGGCGGTTTCACGGAATGGGTCGATGATGGATTCTATTTCGGGATTCGTCATGTTTGGGAACAGGGAAATCTGTGCTTCAAAAGATCGGAACAAGGCATTCCCAAAGCTGATCGGATCCTTCCGGTGAAGAGCTTCCCAGCAATCCTCTGTTGCTTGTGACAGGGCTTTGGCGCCAGAGCTTGTGAAACAGGTATCCTTCATCACGTCATAGCTGGTAGTGCGAGGTCCCAGAGGTTTCAAAAAGACGTGGTTCTCAATGAATTCAACGACAGATTCATCTTGAAGAGGGGATATCTTGGTCGGCCAGTACTCTCCGTCATAGTCGGATTTAGTCACCCCTGGGTAAACAAGTCCAATTGCATCCTGGGAGCCTGAAATGTATTGACTCCCTGGTGGATTCTCGCAGCAGAACAGAATATGCGAAAGTTTTTCTGGGTCATCAGCTGGCAGGCGAGGTCCCCAAAGGTCTATTGCTGTGCGGCGGGTACTCGAAGCCATGCCACTTCGCTCATTAAACTCGAACGTAGGCTCCAGGGATACAGTGATCACCGGACCCGGATGAAGTTTGCTGATAAACGGTTGATCCAGCCAGCCCCCGGCGAGGTCCAGGCGATAAGGCATCTCAATACGATTCCGCAAGTCTGTCGTGGATCTTGCAGCCAGATTTTCGTGCGGTTCCCTGGCTAGAACAAGATATTGGATTCCTAATGATTCACAAAGATGGCGTTTAGCAGGAACATCTCCGTCAGCGTTCACAACAAAGATGTCCGGCCTCAGTCCTTCAAGGTCTTCCTTGAAATCCAAAATGCCGCGCCCTCGCGAAATGAATGCGTGATGAACGCATTCCAGAGACTGGATCATGAAAAGACGCTCTTCTTCGCATGTTACAGGTGGGCGTCCTTTCAGATCAAAGATGGTGGTATCTGATCCGATGGCCACATTCAATAAACCGTGTTGGGCAGCAGCATCCAGGAAAGCGATGTGGCCGCTATGGAGCAAGTCAAAGCATCCGCTGACAAAGACTATTTTTTTCGGTGTCCCCATCCCTTAATTACGGGCAGAGTCAGGTCCAACCATGGGCAGGAAAATTTGGAATGTTGTGCCGCTGTTCACTTCGCTTCGCACTCGAACAGCGCCACCCATGTCCTCGATGATGCTTTTGACATTTGCCAGTCCATATCCATTGGTGGGAGTGGTTTTTTTGGTTGAAAAATCACTATTGAAAATCCTATCCAAATTCGATCGAGCAATCCCACGCCCTTCGTCGATAATCTCGATCAGGCAGCATCTATCGGGGGTGCCGTTTTTTAGTTTGGGGATTTCCGGGCAATGATCGCGGCAGCATTCCCTGCATCTCACGTGAATGACTCCCGCACCTGCAGTGGCGTCTGCGGCGTTGAGGACAACATTGAAAATGGCTTGTTCCATTTGCACCGGGTTGCCTGCCAGCATGCAACTGATTTGTGGGGCTTCTATATTGATTTTAATTTCCTCACTGACAGCTCGTTCCAGCATTTCGTGCATGTTCTTCAGCAGGATTGATGGATTGATCCATTCAACCATCAGAGGGCAATGGTTGCTGTAGTTCTGCAGTTGGTTGGTCAGCTTGAGTGAAAATTGGGTGGCCAGGTATATATCCCTGATGCACTTTTTAAGTTCATTGGCGCGGAAGGGCTTTATCTTTAGATGCTCTTCCATGGTGGCAAGATTCATTTGGATGGAAGAAAGGCAATTATTGAAATCGTGGGCGATTCCACCTGCCACCAAATCTAATCCCTCCTCCTTCTGCAGCTTGTTACTACTTTTGCGCATACAAACATCTCCTCCTCTGCGTGTGCCCGCGCCTAAGCGAAGGGTAGGTACAACACCGCTATCTCAAAGCTCGGTGCTACGATAGGTGGTGAAAAAATCCAATGCAAGTCGTATTTTGATAATCTTTTCAGAAAAATGAACTCAAAATAGTTCCGATTGTAACCAGAGATTTCTTAAGTCATTAGTATAACTAAAGGAAATTTATGACTGTATGTGCATGTGGTTCTTTTAGTCCTTAGAAGAAGTATGGCAATCTAAGTCGGCAAGAGGAATCTGAATCA
>CAYFHO010000002.1:5740-225338 GCA_964342825.1 uncultured Verrucomicrobiota bacterium | reverse complement strand
TTTTAGTCCTTAGAAGAAGTATGGCAATCTAAGTCGGCAAGAGGAATCTGAATCACTATTTTTGATTCAGTCGCATTGATGAGTAGTTGAAATTTGTTCTGTTCCACGAGGTTGTAAACAGGGTTTGGTTCCTCATTCAATACGTCTAGGTAGTAGTACGTAGATGATCCATCCTTACAAGCAATTTTCATTTCAATGCAAATGCCATCGGTTTCAATCCGTTTGCCTGCAATGCATTTCGAGGTTTTGTCTGTTGATCGGGTTTGGAATAATCTGAATTGCAAAGCACCCGAGGGGCATGCATTGCGGTTTGGGAACAGTTGGGCAATCAGGCCGATGATGATTTGGTAAAATGTTTTTCTGTTGATCCAAGCAGGTAACTCAGTTGGATGCTTGTTGAGTTCGATTTTTAGTGATTTTGGCAATGCAATTTCAATGAGCTTCGCAGATTCCTCCAACAATTCTCGAGTATCGATATAGTTATAAGCTTCATCTTTCAATTTGTACACCTTGGTGAGTAACTGAAAAATGTCTCCGGCCTCTTTACCGCATTTTAATATCCATTCCAAATCTTCCTGATCTTCCACTGAAAGCGTTTGCATATCGGGATTTGACAATAAACATTCTGCGAGGGATACCAAAGCGGCCATTTGATTGTTGGCATCGTGCAGGAATCCTGGCCCCATCCAGACCAGAAGATCATTCCAGTGATTTACTAAACGATCCGATTTAACCGAGGGTAAACAGTCCTGTTTTGCTTGGGTGTTTTTGGAGGTTTCTTTTCTTAACCTGAAGACATGGATTAAGTTAGGGGAATGCTCTGTCACATGCCTGAATTGGTATTCCTGGCAGGATTCTGTTTTACCGGCAGTCCAGGTTGAAATCTTCAGTTCTTCTGACTTCCAATCTTCAGAGCAGGTGACGCATTTAAAAGCGTAATTCAACCATTGTTCGAACCCGAGACCTATCCATTCATTTAGCTCAGCAGAAACCTGCTTCAGCAATACCGGCTCGACATAATTAATTTCCTTTTCATCATTCAGGAGAAGATACCCAAGGTGTTCCTGGAATGGATCTGAAGCTCTCATCGGTACGGCATATTGAGGATGGCGGCTTTCTTTTTGTCAATCTGTTAAGCAGATACGTACTGCTGTTTGCCGATCCTTTGGTAGAAAGCAAAAAGGGCTTATGGATGATGATACTTCAATGCGATGATTAGAAGTTTCGCATTAAAATTGTTTTGGGGCGCGTGAGGGTACTCACTTTTATACCAGCTCATCGACGACTTTTGGTAAATTTTCAATGAGGCTGTCCAAAGCCGTCATGGTTTCCAGATATCGGGGGTCCTCGACATTTTCGAACAATTGAAACCATCTTTTATTTTGTTTCCAGCTTGAGCGGCTGAAGCGCGACGGGTTGCCACTGTATCCCAACCCAATGGTCCTCGCAATATCGTCTGCAATACTAACCACCACATTTAATTCCGAAAAGTGTTTGGACTTCTCGGGTTGATGATGGTTTTTTGCGACATCCACCAACGGATTGGGTAATTTATGTGCACCCAAATAGACATATCCAATTTCTGTGTGATCCATGCCTAGCAAGGATTTTTCCAGATCCAAATGCCGTCCGGTTTTAGTTTCATGACAGTAGATTGCGTTAAAATAGTCAGGGAAATTGGTCGCTATGGCGATTTTACCCAAGTCATGGAGCAGGCCGGCGAGATATTCAGTTTCATCCTTGGACAGCGGCATTATTTTTGAGGAAATCTCACGAGTCAAAATGGCGACTGCGATACAATGTTGCCAAAAACCTCTCCAGGGAAATTTTATCGAGTTGGTCATGCTAAGCGATTCTTCGATAATGGGAGTTGTCATGGAGAGCTGTCTGATTTGCCGAACTCCCAGGAAGAATACCGCCTCTTCAATGCTGGTAATGGACAAGCTGTGCCCAAAGTAAGCCGAGTTGGCCAACCTAAGCAATCTGGCGCTTAAACTCGGATCTTTCCGGATGATATTGGAAATATGGATGGTATCAATATTGTCGTCCATCATCACCTGCACGAGTGCGGTATTGACGCTTTGAAGAGATGGCAGCCGCCTGCAATTCTGAATCTTGCGGCGAGTCTCCTCAGCAGGCACCGGGGCCGGGCAGTTTGAAATGGAATCCAATATCATCATGACATCGCAACTAATTATCGACATTCAAAACACTTTCTTTAGCCGATTTGTTGGATTCGGAGGGTGAATTCTTGTTAGCGAATTATTGAGATCGTAAATGTCCTTAAGCCTCATCTCAGTATTGCCGACTAATAGAATGGATTGTCCTGCAAAAGTGCGCAGGAAGCGAAGGAATGGCATTTAGATGCCAGGTGATGTGATCATCACAATGGTTCAGGCTAAGTGCCAGACATTCTTCTTAGATAATTATTCAACCGGATCACCAAGGACGGTGATTTTCAGAAAGTAGAGGCGTGTAATGGCAAGGAAGCTACGCTTACAAGGCAAATGGAAGCAGATCGGGTGTTCAATCGTCAGTGTTGGCATTTTGAGCTGCGGGGCTGGTTATCGTACACGTCACGTAGGTTACCTTCCATTCACTGGACCTGTTGATATTCGAATAGAGCAACCCAAACAGCGTTCTGAAGTCTTTATTCTCGAACCGCTCAATACCCCCGAACCAGAGGAATCCAAGGAAATCACAAAAGTGGATTCTGAAAATGTGGAAACAAACTCGGTTCCTCCTATCAAGGAGACTCATTTATCAGCCTCGAGTCGACCTGTCCAACTCCCTCCTCATTTAAATCAGCCGGTGGTCGAACCTGTACCTGAACAGCCTGCAACTGATGAGTTGAGCCGGGAGTTTTTTCCAGACGGGTTTGCGGATGATCTGTTCGGTGATCCGCTTTTAAATGATAAGGTCAGTCTCAGGATGTTCCTTGATTTTTTTCAAACCAACCAGACACAAGAAATTAGGCGGATCCCGTTTGCTGCAGAGCCGGATTCGGGCAGCTCTTCAGATTCGGATACGAAGGAATCTCCACCTGATAAACCAAACTCTAACTTACCTTGATCATGAACAAGAACACTCAATCTATGGAGGTACGGCGTTTGGGAGGGGGCTCTTCCCTGAACCACATGCTCCTGGAGGCCTTTATCCTGACTGGAATCATTTTTTTTGTATTAAAAACCTCTCCCGCTGATCATGGGAATCCAACCAGTCTTCATCAGAAAAGTTTAACCGCTGAATCTAATCATTCGGTGGTATCACATTCGGATCCTGAATCGTTGTTGGAAGATCTCCAGCAGCCTGAAGAGGGAGGAAGTGCCGGTTGGCCGGAACACATGCGTTTGGATCCCATATTCATTGAGTTTCCTGATTTGTTTACATCGCCCGTCATGGAAACTGCCTCGGTTGATGACTATAAAAAACAGAGACAAGCTGAATTGGATGCGATCTTTGACCTTGGGATTCAGTATCGTCAGGAAGGCGATTTTGAACAGGCTTCCAATACTTTTATCAACTTGATCAAAAAGCGGCCACCTGTGGCTTACCGTAAACGAGCCCTTCTTCAACTTGCACTGATTGCCGAGAAAAATGAAGATTGGGTGCGAGCCAATCAAATTTATTCTCAGTTTGACGCTTTGTATCCAGACGATCCTAATCAGGCCCTGGTATACTTGAAAATGGGGAACATCCTTCGGCGAACAGGTGGCATGGAAAAAGCGCTTCAGAAATACCATTCTGTCATCAGCCTCACCATGAAGCTGCGTGAACTAAATGAGGAATATTTACCTGTTGTCCAGCGACTTGTGATGAAGGCCAAAATTGAGATTGCGGAGACTCATTTTATGGATGGGGATTTTGATAACGCGGCAAGACTTTATCGCCGTCTTCTCATTCAGCAGCATTCCAGCAGCGATCTGGTGGGAATCAACAAGCCTTTGGTGCATTACAAACTCATATACTCACATTTTCTGAACAAGGATTATTCCAAGGTTGAGAACGAAGGGGAAACCTTTCTGCAAGAGTATGGGAGCGATCCAAAATCCATTGAAGTTCGATACCTGCTCGCAAAAACCTTGATGATTAAAAACCGGAGGCAGGAAGCATTAAGGCAGTTTCAAAAAATACTGGAAAATCCGACCGCATTAACTGAATCGGAGCCCGAAACCTGGACGCGCCTTCAAGTTCGCATTGGTGTTGAAATTGGCGATCTCATGGTCAAAGAGGGAGATTTAATGGGAGCTGTACAGATTCATGAAAGTTTGCTTGATTTGAACCTGGAGGAAAAAGATTTGCTGGAAGTGCTATACCAATTAGGCATCCTCCATGAAGACCTGAAGTATACCCAAAAAGCGCTTGCATTTTATCAAAGAATTATCGACCGTATTTCCGGCCTGAAGAAAGAAGACTTGAGCCGTCATTTGCAAATGATAGGGGAAATGGCTGGATGGAGAATTCAGACTTTGACATGGCTGGAAGCCAAAGAATCCGAACTGCAATCTCCTGTACGCGGCACTCAAGTTTCTGGCTGATCCGGAACTTGTGATGCAACCGCGCGAAATATTAATAGACGTTGAATACCACAATGGCATCTGCCTAAAGCTGCTTGAAATTATTCAGCAGGAAAACAGGTGGCTGTCTTCTCCAAAAGACGACGGATCTCAGAATCCTCCCGATCAAAAACTCAAACGCACCCTCTTGGAATCTCTTTCCGATGCGGTGGCCAAGATACAGGGCCATAGGGCCGCGCTGCTGGATACAACAAAAAATAATCCCGATGCCCCCAAGGATCCGGATGTCCAGGCTGCCATTCAAAGTGCCACGGACCTCATCATGAAGATCGTGGTGATCGATCGTGAAAATGAAAAGCTCCTGATGAAACGCGGGATGGTCCCGCCGGAAAATATTCCTTCCTCCTACCAGTATCGGCCGGCTGATGCCCTGAAGGCTTACCAGAATAATCCTTCATAAGACGATAGATATTATGGCCATCGAAAAAATCATCGTTATTGACGATCAGCCCATCATTCGCAAACACCTCACTGAGATTTTACAACGTAAGAATCTATTGGTAGCTCAAGCGGATGGATTGGCTAAAGCCAAGGAACTGGTCGATAAGGATGATTTTGATTTGATCTTTGCAGATGTGAGGCTTCCTGATGGGGATGGAAGCGACATGCTGGAATATTGCCAACTCAAGCCCACTCCACCATTGGTTGCCATGATGACCGCCTATGCAAGTGTTGAGTCTGCGGTGAGTTGTATGAAGAAGGGGGCTTTTGATTACATTATTAAGCCTTTCTCCGACGACCAAGTGGAGATACTCCTGAAGAAAGCGGGTGATTTTCATCGATTGGTCAGAGTGAATCAGCACTTGAGTCAAGGGAGTATCAATGACTCGAATCATGAAATTTTGGGCAATTCGCGTGCCATCCAAAAATTGAACGATCTCATCAGGAAAGTCGCCCGCACTCAGGCCACGGTTTTGATTCAGGGAGAGAGTGGGACAGGAAAAGAACTAGTCGCTCGTTCCATCTTTAAAAATAGCAGCCGGTCGAAACAACCATTCATTACAGTGAATTGTGCAGCGATACCCGATAATCTGGTTGAGAGCGAGTTCTTTGGGCACGAGAAAGGATCCTTCACCGGTGCCGTCTCAAGAAGAGAAGGCCGATTCGAACTTGCGCACACGGGCACGATTCTTTTGGACGAGATCAGTGAAATTTCCCCAGTCGTTCAGTCCAAACTTCTCCGTGTGCTTCAGGAACGTGAATTGGAAAGGGTGGGGGGGAGTCGGACTATCAAGGTGGATACACGTGTGATAGCCACCACCAATCGTGACCTTGCTCAGAGTGTAGAGAAGAAAGAATTTCGGCAGGACCTTTATTTTCGATTAAATGTAGTTCCGATTCATGTGCCGCCATTAAGAGAAAGGAAAAGTGACATTGCTTTGCTCGCGGAAACCTTTATGCGGCGTTATGCTAAAAAGCACGGTTGTCCGGTGTGTGGTTTTTCAAAAGCAAGCATGGAGGCAATGCAAGCACACGCTTGGCCCGGCAACATCAGAGAATTGCAGAACGTGGTGGAGCGGGCTGTCATTCTGACTGCTGAAGGAGGTTATATCGAACCTGATCTCCTTGGGTTGACTCCAATGTCTTCAGGGCAAATTCTTATTCCCACTTCTCAATCTGATCATGTTCCTGAACCCACCCTTCCCGAGAATACTGACTCAGTTTCACATGAGCAAACACCGTCGTCTTCCCATGATGAATCGGACGCTGGGACCGAAAACATTCTGCCCCTTTGTGAGCTGGAAAAGAAACACATACTTGCTGCATTAGAGGCGTTTAACCAGAACAGGACCCAAACGGCAAAACATTTGGGTATCAGCATTCGAACATTGAGAAACAAACTAAACGATTACCAAAAAACGGGTGACGGTTTATCAACTAGCGAAGATAGTCCATGAGCGACCTGTCCATAATTTTCGCTCCACTTTGTAATGCGGCCTGGTAAGCATATTGAACCTCGTTCAACCTGACAATTGTCTCGGCAATGTCGGCATCCCCCTCGCGTGAGATCATGCCAGTCAGAGCCAATTCTTGACTGTTCAGTGTTGCTATTTGGGTTTCCATTCTGGCATGGAGAGAACCATTCAAGCCCGCAAATCGAATAAAGTGATCCTCTACTGCTTCCAGCTTTTGAATATCGCTTTGCTGGATAGACTCCACATCACCTTCAATTAAATGATCTCTCAATGCAATCAGGTCACCAAACACATCCACGTCCTCAGTCGAGTCTTGAAATATTCCAGGTTGTCCCCCAGCTCCATCGTTGGCACCTACCCATTGGGCAGAAATATAATTGCCTGGTGAAGCTTCAATGGAAGTGATGTTGGAGTTTCCATTGAAAATGACGCCAGTGATACGACCTGATTCGTCACGAGTTGCCTCAAATGGAATCGTGTCCGTAGCTGTGCCTGCCAGAACATATTTGCCATTGAAACGAGTGTTCGCCAGAGAAAGCGCCTGCTCAATCAACCCATCCACTTCCTCAGCGGAAGTTTTCAAATCACTCTTGGAATCGACATCATCAGCTCTGATGGCTAATTCGCTTGCTCGATCAGACAATTTTTTCAAAGAACGAATCAATCCGTCATTGGTTGTTGCCAGATCTTTTTGTGACTCAATATTACTTCGATACTGGGCAATGGCAGCTTTGTCTGCCTGCCAAACAATCAACTTCCTTGCGGCAGCTGGATCATCTGATGCCTCCTGCACACGCAAACCTGTGGAAACCTGATTTTGCAATTTCTGTTGCTGCTCAGACAGCTTACCAAGTTGTCCCAACAATTGCTGGGGATACATCTGTGTGCTTACTCTCATGATACGTCTACATTATTACCGTCCCATAGTGACAATGGTTGAAAGCATGTCGTCCACGATCGTTACCAAACGTGCTGAAGCTTCGAACGCTCGCTGGTATTTGACGAGTTGAGTCATTTCCTCATCCAGAGAAACGCCACTAATGCTTTCTCTTTGCCTCTCCATCAGCGACTGCATTGCCTGTTGGTCTTCAAGGGCACTGCGTGTGCTTTGAAGTGATTGACCAATTTGTGCCACCAAATCCGCTTGAGCTTCGACATAGGTGCGTTGACCCAAACCAGCTCTCGGTGTCTGCATTTCTTGAACCATGGCGGTGATGGTTTCATTATTCCCGGATTCTCCCCGGCGACTCGAAGCTTGAAGCCATTCGGGATGATCTTTCAGATCCTGATTGATTCGAATATCCGATGCATTCTGGCCCGTATAAAGGTTTCGTCCATTGGATCCATCCAAAGCAAATCCTTGAGCATGGACTTGGTTCATGGATTGAATCAGGTCCTCAGCCATTGTGTTGATCTGCTCGCGCATGTCTGCCAAAACGCTTCCCCGAACATCAAGAATTCCTCCCAGTCGGCCTTCTCCGGGGTTCAAAGCTTGCCCGTCAGGTTGCCAGACAAGGGCTGGTGCCTCAGGAGGTTGAGGTTGCGCTGATAAGGTTGAAACGACCGTTTGTCCATCAATGATGGAAACTCCATTGACTTGAACCTGCAGCTTGCCGTTGTTGTCTGAACTTATTTCAATGGGAAGCATTTCGCTCAAAGATTCCAGTGTTTTAGCACGTTGATCTCGCAAATCGTTCGCAGTATTTGATCCCCCTCCTTCTACCTTTTGTATGGATCTGTTGAGCGAAGCAATCTGATCAAGAATGTGATTGGTTTCGTCTACCCGGATATTTAATTCCTCATCCCAGCGATCCTCAAGTTGAGTTAATTGCTGGTCCATACTCCTCATTTCACTTGCCACTGCCTCCGCCGCATCGAGAAACATATGACGTGAAGTCCTTGAAGATGGATCCGCCGAAACCTCGTGGAGGCTGCTGACAAGATCTCCCAATCTCGCATTCAAACCACCTGATCCTTCGGTTCCAAATGGATTTAAAACGGATCCCATACTTGTTTGAATATACTCAAGTCCTGTCATTCGTGCTTCCAGAAAGCCGGTGATAGATTTTTCTGATCGAATTTGGGTGTCCAGGATTTGATCACGAATTTGTTGCACCCCGACCACATCGACTCCTGTGCCTTGGGAGTGTGAGCCAGGATTTATGCTGTACGTGGATGCTACTTCTATTCTTTGACGAGAATAGTTTGGATTATTCACGTTGGCCAGATTGTGCCCAGTCAGCTCCAGTCCCTTCATCTGAGTCTGAAGAGCCCGTTGGCCCATATCCAATGTTCCTAATAATCCTGACATGAAATCCTTTCCGTAATATTCCTCTTAAACAATGGGGTTTTTCTTCAACAAACGTGCTCGCAGGACGGTGCCGTAGTAACAGAGTTTGAAACCATTACACCACTTCCGTTATAAACATCGGGATTTTGATCCGGACACACACTTCGTATCAGGCTGCCAACCATCTCGATAGATCGAGTGAGTAGCATGTGGTTTTGTCGAGCGAGTTTCCCAATGCGTTGAATGGATAAATTATTATCTTCTACCAATGCGGTGATCAGTGGCTGATACTCGTGTGGGAGTAATGGGATGAGATCTTTAAACGAGCCGGAGGGATCCAGGCCGACTGATGTTGCAATATTTTGTTGAGCTTCCTTTCTAATGGATTTCAGTTCCTCAAGAACGAGGGATTGTTGATCAATTTGCTCTGCAGTAGATTGAATTCCATCGGCATCGCGTTTCAGTACCAATTCCTGCTGTTGATCCAGTAAGGCCAGCAGTTCACCATACTGCTTGAGTTCATCCCTCAGCCTCTCGATGAATTGTTCGATGCAATCGATCATTTAACCTCCTTTGCATTATGTGAACCCTCAGATTCTGATTCAGTTGCTTTTGGCTCGATAACATCTTTATTGGTAATTTGTTCCTGGAAGGTTTTTGACAATCCCAATTGACTGGATTGGCTGATGGAATGAGCCAAAGCATCCATCATCATATCCCCATAAATGGAGGAGGGACCTTTAGTGGGCATCATGCTGGAGCCCTCCAATGATTTTTGCATTCCCTTGATGATTTGTTTGAAAAGCATTGTTTCAAACTCTTTTGCCAACTCGCCCACCTTCTCTGATTCGGTCAAGTTTTTATCATGAGCGATCCGGTCCAGATCAGTCTGTGCACCGTATGCTCCTCCCTGCAGTGACCCCAGATGGGAAGATGTGGTTGTTGGCGTTGCTGGATTCATGAGCAAAATGGTTTGAGTCCTGGATGGTTGATTATTGATAAATAATTTCAGCCTTCAATGCTCCAAGCTTTTCCATGGCTTGAAAAATGGAGATGATGTCCCGTGTTGAGATGCCCAGGGAATTCAACGAAGTGGAAACTTCTTGAATCGTTGGCATTTCAGGTAACGGAACCAAAGCCGTGTCGCTTGAATCAATATTGACATCGGTTGCGGGAGTGACTGTTGTTTGACCACCCTGACTCAAAGGAGCGGGCTGCGAAACATTGACCGGAGAGGCAATACTGATGGTTAAGTTTCCGTGTGATATGGCGCAACTATTGATTTTTACCGGAGCGGTCGCAAGGATGGTTCCTGTTTTCTCATTGATCAATACACGAGCTCTGACATCGGGTGTAAATGTAATAGGTTCGATACGTGCCAGGTAATCGACAAATCTGTCCTCCAGCCCATCGGGAATGTTGACACGTATGTATCGCTCATCCTCAGCTGAAGAAACCTCAGGGAATTTTTCATTGATAGCCTCTGCTATTCTGGCTGCCGTGGTGAAGTCTGGTTGATTGAGTTCCAATTCAAAATAATTTCCCTCTGGCGATTCCTTGATCACTGTTGATTCAGGAACCGGCATGATCACTCGAGCACCCTTGATAATTTGACCTACCAACGGATGATTTTTTCGTATAGATGCACCACCTGCCCCGTCACTGCCCGCGTTGAAACCGCCGACTGAAATTGGACCTTGCACGGTTGCAAAGGCAACTGTTTGATCTGGACCGAAAAGAAGGGTCCGCATAAGAGTTCCTCCAGAGAGAGATTTGGCATCTCCCATGGATGAGACGATGACATCCACCATCGATCCCACTTTATCTCTTGAAGAAATCTTGGCTTGAACAGCAACGATCGCGACATTCTTGGCTTGAATGACATTGGGAGGGACAACGATGTTGTTTCGCTGGAGAAGATTCGCGAAGGCTTGCATGGTGTATGCTTGGTTGCGATCTCCATCTCCTGCAAGTCCAACAACAAGTCCGACGCCGGATACACCATACTCAGCCGAACCTCGAACCCTAGTGACATCTTTAATGCGAGTGGTGACTGCTTCCATCGAATCCACTCCCAGCCATATACCAATGATGATGCACCAAAATAATTTCATCTAGACTCTCCAAGGTGTGTTAGGTTCAAAACGGATTGATTTTATCCCAGGCTTTTGTAAACCAGCCTCGTTTTGTCTTGTCACTCAAAGCTCCTTTTGAGGAGAACTGAATCTTCACATCTGCCAGGTTGTAGCTGAACACCGTGTTCCCTGAGGTGATGTCGGCCTCTCGTACCACACCACGCAGCACAACATCCTGAGATTCCCCGCTGAAGGATGTCTTTTGTGCTCCTTCGACCAAGTATTGTCGATTGGGAAGAATATCCAAAATTCTGACTGACAATCGATGAGTAATCCTTTCCGTGCTGCTGACATTCCCTCCTCCTTCAAATTGAGAGGATGAATTTAGTTTCATGGAGGGGAGCTGCCCCTTCTTGGTCAGAAGACCACTGGCTGCCGGGCTGAACAGAAAGGCCTCTATTCCCGTATCAATTCCGCTTTTCTTTGAGCTTTTTGTGGAGGTATTCTTACTGGCGGTTTTATTCTCCTGAATGATCACGGTGAGAATGTCACCTATCTGATGCGCTCTGATATCTGATATCAACGAAGCAGTCTGATCATTCCAGACCGTCTGGCAGTATCCTTTCAAGGGGGCAACTGCAAGAAGAGCAGCCAGCGCAATTATGATTGTATTTCTATTAGGGGATAAGCACTGAGTTTTCATCGTAAACAATTCCTCTGAGGTATTTCTTTGATTTAATATTTCTGACACGGACAAGCTGCCCGGGAGCTGCTTCCTCCATGACTTCCACCTTTAGATTGATTTGTAGTAGACCCCTTTTCAGCCAACCGGTGACGATGTCTCCGCGGTCTACAACCGGTCTCATACGAATGTTTCTCTCGGTTAGAATCTTTCCTTGCATCAAAGTGTACTGAATTTCGTAAACAGAGAGGTCAGAGGAAGGATCAACAGGGGGCTCGCGTAATCCGAGGACATCACGAATTTCCAGTGACAAATCGTCCAACAGGATAGGTTCTCCACGGTTTACCCGCCGTTTTGAAACAAGTACTTCCTTCATCATCTGAATTTCTACAGGGATGGATTCGGTTTGAATGAGTAGACCGTCTACGTGGAGTTCATATTTAAGCATGATTCGCGAGCGAAGTCCTGTTCCAGGAAGATCTTTCAGTTTTATTTCCACGGATCCCTCAGGAACATTGATTTCTGCCTGGGCTTTGAGAAGTGACACTTTGAATTCTCCGTTTTCTTGCGGGTATGCTTTTGAAAGTGCTTCAGCCAAATATTCAGTCAGATTTTGTCCAGACAACTTTTTAAGCGAAGTGTTTTGTTCGGTTGCTTCCTCAGAATGGAGAGTGATTCCAGCCAGAACAATGAGCAGGATAAGTATAAATGTTCTTATGGAATGATCGGCAATCTTCATGATTTATCTCCTCAAGTTGTTCGTCATATTCATCATCTCATCCGCGGTCTGAACGGCTTTGGAGTTCACTTCAAACGCACGCTGGGCAATGATCATGTTCACCATTTCCTCAATGACCTTTACGTTGGATTTTTCCAGTGCTCCCTGATTCAGAGAGCCAAATCCATTTTCATTAGGAATTCCACCCACCCCTTCGCCTGAGGCCTGGTTTTCCCTGTAAAGATTTCGTCCCATGCTTTCCAGTCCAGCTGGATTGCGAAAGCGATAGATTTGTATTTGTCCCAACTCTTCCACGGATTCAGCCTCACCTACGAGAGCCGATACATTTCCATTTGGAGAAATATCCAGTTTGACCGTACCTTCGGGAACTAAGAAACCGGTATCAATTTCAAGACCGTCACTTGTGGTGATGTTTCCCTCCGGACTTACTTTGAAAGCACCGTCTCGGGTATAAGCTGGCAAGCCAGTCGGAAGATTAACTCTAAAAAAACCGTCTCCCTGAATGGCCACATTGTATTGATCGCCCGTGTGGACCATTTCTCCCGAGGTAAAAATTTTGGCGGTCGCTACGGCTTGTGAACCATGACCTACTTGAATGCCAGTAGGTAGTTGATTGCCACCCCCCTGGGCGGATCCTGCAGTGCGCGTGGATTGGTAGAGGAGATCCTGAAATTCGATCTTGCTCTTCTTGAAGCCGGTTGTTTGGACGTTGGCCAGATTGTTCGCTATCACGTCCAAACTCATTTGCTGGCTCTGCATGCCTGCAGCTGATGAATGTAAGGCTCTGATCATGGTTTGCTACTTTCGTTTTCTTAAATAGGTTGGCCTAATTCGTTGATTACTTTTCCAATACGTTGGTCATGTTGTTGAATGACTCGATGATTTGCTTCGTGAGATCTCATCACTTGAATCATTCTTGTCATTTCTTGAATCGCTGAAACGTTGCTTTGTTCAATATACCTCTGTTGGAAATTAGGGGATTCTACTTCTTCAATATCTATCGACTGGTCTTTGAGCAGGAAATTACCCTCACCAGAAGCCTCCAGTTTGGTGGTATCTTCAATTTTCTTGGCGACCAGTTTTTGACCTGAATCAATACCATTTTCGCTAATGGTACCATCAGGGGCGATTTGGAAATTCAGCCCCGTTTTATCATCGAAAATTACGGGGCCATTCGTTCCCATGACCTGATAACCTTGCTTGGTGACCAGTTCACCCAGGTCGTTGATTCGGAATTCACCATCGCGAGTATAAGCAGTGGAACCATCAGGTAGCTCTAGTTCGAAAAAGCCTTCTTCCCCGATGGCGATATCTGTTGCCAGACCTGTGTGTTTCAGTTGGCCTTGTGAATAGTCGTAGTGCGATTCACCTTTTGGAAGCAGGTAGTTTTGAATGGTCGCATCTCCTGTTGATGCACTGCCAATAGGATTACTCACTCCTGTATCATTGGCAGTAAGTGAAAAGCTGGAACGCTTGAACCCAGGCACATTGGCAGCACTCATGTTGTCAGCAATGGTTTGGTGCCATTGCTCGTATGCCTGAAGGGCAGATGCTGCCTGCTGAATACTGATGTTCATGCTGAATATTCAGAAGCATAAGGTGTGCCACAGAGTTTTTATGTTGAATACTAGCAGGTTATGCAGAATGGGGCATTGAAATCGGCAATAATGTCTAAATGTTGAAGAAAAAATTGCCGGCTCTAAGAGGCAGGAGTAAAGGAAGCTAAATCGATGGAAAGCATCGCTGATACTCTCCAGGATTATGTCGAGTACTTGCAGTCCAAAACAATACTTTGACCACAAGTGCACAAGACTCGAATACGGCTGATCTTGTCCCCATCGCGATCAAGAAGGATTTTTGGTTCCTTGCAAACTTTATCATGATCGGGCACTTCGAGAGGGGCTTCTTTTGGAGGATGTGCGGCGGACTTGGAATCCTCCTGGGGCTTCGATTGAGGCCTTTCTTGTGGCTCCGGTTTTTCCTTAACAGCAGATTCCATTTTTGCGGTGGAGATACCCTCAAAGGATGGGCTTTTCATGCTTTCCAACAGGGAGCTTAATGGAACGAAATCTGTGTTCATGCTAGGAATAATTAGGTGATTGCTCTCAGGTTCGAACGCGGATCCAGATATCCACCCGATTGTTGAGTTCGCTGTTGTTCAGTTGATCTTCCAGAGGTTTTGAATCCCCAAATCCACCAATCTTGATGACGTTTTCGGAGGGAACACCCTCCTCTATTAACTTGGATCGGGTGACGGTTGCACGGTCAACCGAAAGCTTCCAAGTATCATGTTCTTCTTTGTTTGAATCCGATTCCTGAGTGTGGCCTTCGATCTCAAGTCCAAAGTTTTTGAATCGATCAATGGTGTATGCGAGATTACCAACAATCCATTCACCATAGTCCGTGAAATCAGAGGATTGTGATTTGAAAATTGGATTCATGGCTTTGTTGAAAATGGTCAAACGTACGCCTTCAGGTGTGAGCTTCAATTCAAAGGCTTCCTTGTGGGCACTGATGACAGGGTCGGTTTCCATTGACTTGAGCAGATCTTCATTCATCTTTCTAAGCATCAATAGTTCCACCGCAGCAACTGAACTGAAATTCCCATCTCCTTTCACCTGTTGGATGGTTTCATTTGGCATGAGACCTGAAGATTTGTTGTCGAACGAGTGGTAGGGATGTTTGAAGGATCGTTCGATGGCTTCTTTGATTTTCTGATCTTGCGAGGTGAGCCACAGAACCATGAACAACGCCATCATTGCCGTTGTGAAATCCGCATATGCCACCTTCCATGAACCTCCTCCTCCCGCAGCCATATCAATTCATCTTTCCATTCAATGGTTCCTGATTATTTGTCATCCAATGAGTTTCATTATAAAGCTCAACCCGGTTTGATGGATTTCATTAATTGTTCCATTTCGTCTGATGAGGGGCGTAAGCTACTGGCAACCCGGCGTCTTGAGATTTCAATGGCCATTGCAGGAGCCATTCCTGTTGTAAAACTGACGACTGCCGAAGATATACATCTCAAGAAATCGAGTGTGGATTTATGTAAGAAAGTCATGTTCATGGCGAGCGGATTGACAAACCCATAGGCCATAAAAATTCCAAGAAATGTTCCGACCAATGCTGTTCCTACTTTATGGCCGATTTCCTCGATCGGACCCGAAATGGCTCCCATGGTGATCACAATACCCAGTACCGCCGCCACGATTCCAAAACCCGGCAAGGCATCTCCGACTTTGGTCAGGACATCCACAGGTTCATGACCTTCAACTTCCATTTTATCCAGTTGAACTTCAAACAATGAATGCAACTGTTCAGCTTTCACCCTTCCGTCTATGACAGGTCGTAGCCCTTCACAAAGAAAATCCATCGCTTCCTTGTTGCCGACGAAAGAGGGGTATTTTGAAAATATTGGACTGTTTTCCGGTTCATTGACGTGTTCTTCCAAGGCAATCATTCCATTCTTGCGTCCGACCATGAACAACTCATACATCGCGAGGAAGAGGTCTTTGTAGGATTGTTGGCTGTATGGGATTCCTTTCAGTGCACCGAAGGCATTTTTAAACAGATCGATAAGTACTGCTTTGGGTGCCATAATGACCATGGCGCCAAAAGCGGCTCCTCCGATCACCAAGAGTTCCGAAGGATGAATTAGACTGGCAACCGATCCCCCGGAAATGGTAAATCCCCCTAAGACTGATGCAAAAATAATGATAGCGCCGATGAGGATGATCATAATGAATCCTTTCTTTTTAATGCTTGGTATTAATACTACATATCTCTTGAAAGGCCTCGAATGAGAAGGATGGCTTCCGAATGAATTTGGCAAACTCGTGACTCGGTGACCCCCAAGATTTCAGCGATTTCCTTCAAACGCATGTTTTCATCATAATAAAAGGCGAGCACCTTTTTCATACGGTCTGGAAGTTCGGTGATCTTTTCTTTGATTTTTTCAATTAACTCCAGACGTGAAGTCAATTCATCGGGACCAGGAGTTTCTTCATCTTCAATATTGATTCCCTTGAATGGCTCATCAGGACCTCCATATTCGTTGCACCCATTGATGGAAACGAAAGCGACCGGCCGAATGGTTTCGATTAGCTTTTGATATTCTTCGATAGATATCTTTAGCGCTTTTGCAATTTCCTCCTCCTCAGGCATGCGATGCAAAGTTGCTTCCAGTTCACAAATAACTCGTTCCACTTTTTTGGCCTTATCATGGACCGAGCGTGGCACCCAATCCATACGTCTCAACTCATCCAGAACGGCTCCTCGAATCCGGAATCTTGCGTAACAAGCGAAGTTTGAATTTTGAGCAGGATCATAGTTGCGAATAGCTGTCAGCAAACCGACCAAACCGGGGCTGTATAAATCTTCCTGATGAACGTGGGAGGGTAATGTCATGGCAAGTCGCCCAACCACACTCTTCACCAAAGGCAGGTATTCTTTAACTAAATCATTTTCAAGTTCACTGCCGTGATCATTGCTTGAATAAGATTTCCATGCTCTCTTGATGTATTGTGCGGATTGTTCCACTTCGATGGTGGTCTTTTCCATGCTTACGCATTCGGCGTTCATGCTTCTTTCTCCTTCACTTCTTTGGGTAATCCGGAAGCTAAATCTTCCTTGTTTAGTTTTTCCTTGAATGCTTCTTTCAAACAATGCGCCCATATTCGGGCCCACCACCGCATCATCAACCCGGTCAGATAGGCTGCGATACATGCCTTACAAAGTATGCTGATCCAGTTCCCGTGACCTGCAATGCCGAAGCCCATTCCGATCACAAACCCCAGCAATCCTCCCAGTATCATCATCTTCCTCATAAGGGTTTTTCACCTTGATTTTTCTTATAAGCAGGTGGCTTGCCAACGCATTGTATCTCGATTTTTGGTTGGTCTAAGCTGCTACATTGGAGGGGAATATGCGGGATATGATTCCTCCGGGTCTAAATGATTCAAAGGTTCCAGGAATGTTTTGCCCTCCGCTTAAAAGTACAACCGGGCAATTTGTGCCTAGGAAAAGATTCATCAATTTTCCCCATTGAGGTTCCTCGTCCAAATGCGTGAAAATTATTCCCTTTGGTTTGAATCTTTCGAAGGCTCGCAATTGTTGATTCAGGTTTGAATCCGTATAGCATGCATTGAGTACCAGGTATCGATCACTTTCGGGTAAATTCAGAAGTCGTGTTTCCAGTTCGGAAACTTGTTTTGGGTCGTGAATGCTGATGCCCGGTATATCAATGAGTAATGGAGCTGCTTCACGACTTGTGTCGTAATTTTCTGGAAATCGAGTGATAGGTGTTTGAAGCATTTCGGCATAAACTGCCAAAGCTTCGGCGGTATTTGGCTGCATTCCGTCCAGTCGCCAAACCGTTGGTGTCAGACTGCGCTGAAAAACAAGGTGAGCCATCCATTTGCATAGCACAGTCGTCTTGCCGCATCCGGGAGTTCCCAGCAATACCACGGGTCTATTTTGGTTCCTTGGATCTTCAGGGGAGGCAGGAAGCAACTCCATCATCAGGCTGCGACAGAAAGTCAATTCATCTCTAACAAAATCCGGAATGCCATTTTGAAACCGTATGGAAAGTTTATCCAGGATTTCAGAAATCCAATAATCACTTAATCCCATGCTTCTCAACATGGGTTCGACCCGCCATTTTGTAGCCTGCTTCTCACCTGGATCATGACTAATTGTCGGTTGTGGTGAAGTTTCTGCTTCGGGCCTTGCCTTGATTTGGTTTTGGTAAATCTGAAAGAAAGGTTGTGCGGGAGATGGGGGTAAATCCTTGTTGTTTTCCTTAAGATTAGCTTCCGAATCCTGTTCAGGGATTTGAATCAGCAATTCCAGTTTTGGCTTTTTCCAGATGCGAGACAATCCCTTTGCGGAATGTTGTTTAACTTCCTGGATGATGGCTTGAGGTCCGTAAGTTTGACGTGCCTTTTGAACCGCATCCTGAGGTGAATCGGCAAGCATGGTGACGGTTTTCATAGTGATGTGATTTAGGTGAAGATGTTTGTTTAGTTGATTTAAGTTCCAGAGGGATTAGGCCCTTCTGCTTGTGAAACGTTGACCACGGCAAAGTTTTTAAGAGGAATGGAGTTTGGGATTTCTGTGAATCCGATCACGGCCAAATCTGAAAAGGTGGATTTTAAGAATCTGTATAAGGCAATTCTGATTTGAGGACCGCAAACCAGTACCGGATGGAATCCGCTGGCTGTCATTTTTTGAATGGCTGTTGAAAAGGCATCTACCAGTTTCCAGGCGAAATTGGGTTCCAATACCAGAGCAACCTCTGTGGCTGATTTTCGAATACCTTCCGAAATGGTACGCTCGATCTCCGGGTCAAGAGAGAGGGTATGAATGTATCCGTCTTCTCCTTTCCATGGTTTTGCAATGGAATTTGAAAGTGCCTGACGAGCCTGCTCTGAAAGTTCGTCCGGATTCTTTGTATGCGGTGCCATATCACTGATGCGCTCCAAGATCTCGGGCAAATTTCTGATGGACAATCCTTCCGCCAGTAAATTCTGGAGGATGCGATGAATGTGGCCCACTGTCAGATGTGCAGGAATCAGTTCGTTGATGACGGCTGAATGGGTATCTTGCAAATGATCCAACAGATGTTGAACATCTTGTCTGGACAATATTTCCGCAGCGTTTCTCTTGATTGTTTCTGACAAGTGCGTAACGAGAACGGTGGTTGCATCTACCACCGTGAATCCTTTGAGTTCAGCTTTCTTTTTCTCAACCGCATTGATCCATGTGGCTGGGAGTTGATAAACAGGTTCCTTTGTGGGAATTCCTTTGAGGATTTCCTTACTGTCGGTGGCATTCATGGCCAGCCATTGACCTGGTTGGATTTGTCCTTTCGTTCGCTCTTCTCCCTTCAGTAATACCCTGTAGTCATTGGCCTGCATCTGGAGATTATCCTTCACTTTGATGGGAGGGACTATCAATCCCATGTCACGCGCAAAGTTTTTTCGGATACCGGTGATTCTTGCGAGAAGGTCTCCATTCTTTGATTGATCGGCCAAGTGGACAAGGCCATATCCAAGTTCTACCTGGATTGGATCCAGTTTCAGCAGTTGTTCAATGGGTTGTTCTTGAGAGGCTCCTTGTCCTTTTGGTGTATTTGATTTAGCCGTTGGATGGCTTGGTGTGTCGGAACTGGCATCTTCTTCGAGAACCGTTTCAAATGAGTCTTTAAGCTTGGGTAGATACCAAGCAGCCAGACCAAATAGAACTGCAAGGGTGAAAAATGGAAGAAATGGAAAACCCGGAATGAACATCATGACACCCAACATGGCCGCAAGGATCCAAATAGCTTTGAAAGAAAAGAAAAGCTGACCCGTGAGTTCACGTCCCAAATTATTCTTAGCCGTGGCTCTGGTGACTAAAATACCGGTAGCAGCAGAAGTGATGAGTGCTGGAATTTGGGATACAAGTCCGTCTCCTATTGAGAGCAGGGTGTATAATTCCAAAGCATCCATGACCGACATTTGCCTTTGGAAAATTCCTATCCCAAAACCACCGATGACATTAATGAGTGTGATTAAAATTCCTGCGATGGCGTCTCCACGAACAAATTTACTGGCACCATCCATGGCGCCGTAAAAATCAGCTTCCCCTTCTACTTTTTTGCGTTTTTCCCTTGCTTGAATTTCATTAATGACGCCCGCATTCAACTCGGCATCAATAGCCATTTGTTTGCCAGGCATGGCATCCAGGGTAAAGCGGGCGGCAACTTCAGCAATACGACCCGCACCTTTCGTGATCACAATAAAGTTGACCAGTACGAGGATGATAAAAACCACCAGACCAACGATAAAGTTACCCCTGACGACAAAATTCCCAAAAGCTTCAATGATGTTTCCTGCGTAACCGTTCAGAAGAATCAGACGAGTAGAGGCGACATTCAGTGAAAGCCTGAAGAGAGTCGCCATCAGCAACATGGTAGGAAATCCGGTGAAATCTGCTGAATCCTTCAAATATAAAATGACCAGCAGCATCAGCAATGACAGCGCAATGCTCAAAGCCAAGGCCCCATCCAGCAGAAACGCCGGCATGGGAAGGATCAGGAACATCACAATGCCGAATAATGCCAGTGGGAGCCATATATCCAGACCGTAAACCAATTTCTTACGGTAATCTTTTCCAAGAAGATTTTTGAAATTCATCATGATATGACTCAGGCTCCTTTCCCTTGCGTGTGGTATTTGAATGGATTCAGTCGATAGACAGCTGCCAGAATTTCAGCGATGGCTGAATACAATGGCGCAGGAATTTCATGTCCCACCGGTGTGGATTTGTACAGGGAACGTGCCAATGGTTTGTTTTCAATGATTGGTATCCTGCAATCTTTGGCCAGTTCCTTGATTTTGGCAGCAAAGAGCCGCTCACCTTTGGCGATCACTCTTGGCGCCCCCATATCATTAGGGTCATACTTCAGGGCAACTGCAAAGTGGGTTGGGTTGGTTAGCACGACATCCGCTTTTGGAACGTCTTGGATCATTTTGCGTTGACGCAGCGCCATGCGCATTTGCTGGCGCCTACCTTTCATCTTTGGATCACCCTCCTGGTTTTTGTGTTCTTCTTTCGCCTCTTCCTTGGTCATCATGAGGTCTTTGCGAGTTTTCCAAAGTTGGTAGGCATAATCCAGAAGGGCAAAGAATATCATCACCCCCATGAACTTAAACAAAACGGAGACCGTGGTGCCTGAAACAAATTTGATAAAATCACCCACGCTGACCGATGAATTGAAGATAGGGGATTGAATGGCTCTTTGAGCTTCGGTGAACAGGGATCCCCCCAGGATTCCCAACTTTGCTGAGGAAAATCCCGCCGTTACAAGCGCATTGGTTGAAACGATTTTCTTCCAACCATTGATAGGATTAATCTTATTCCAGTTCAGGTTGATTGCCTCGGGTGTGAGTTTAAATTTTGTCTGTGATAGTCCTGCTGCCAATCCGCCCAAAGCAGATGCACCTATGACAGGTGACACCATCTTCATGAAAGTCATTCCTGAAGTGTTGATGTATGCCTGCATGAATTCCTGTTTGATCTCGATGGAATTTAGTTCGGTGAACATGCTCGTCATGATGTGTGCTGATTGTTGCCAGATCACTGGTCCAACCATCATCAAAGAGCCCAGTCCTGCACCTGTGACCAGTAATGTTTGTATCTCGGCACTCTTGGCAAACTGCCCTTGATTAAATGCGTCCTGCATTTTCTTGGGTGAAGCCTGCTCGGTTTTCTCTCCGGCTTGTTCACTCATGAGCAAGCCTTTCTATTTTAGACTGAGAGGTTCCTGTTTTCATTTCCTCAACCATTCAGAGCACCCACAGCATTCATAAGATCCAAAGGAATCCCCCTGACAAACTGCACGATATGTTCGGCCATCAGCTCGCATGTCATTCCGAAGACCGTTAAACCCGCAAGGATTCGAAAGGAGAAACTTTCCGCAAAGACGTTCATTTGTGGGACGGCTCTGCCCAAAAAAGAAAACAGAAGCAGTAGAACAAATGAAACCGTCATGATCGGTCCGGCGATCATCACTCCTACTGAAAAGATACCTGCCGTCATAGGGATCAGGCTATTGACCAAACCGGCACCACCAAAATCTGCATGTCCCATTGGTAGAATTTCGAAGCTTTTGGACAGACCCGCAAAGAACCAATGGTGCATGTCGGTGGTGAAAAAAATCATGATCGCTAATTGATACAAAATATTTGTAGGTACGGTTGCCTGGTTGGATTGAAAGGGATTGATATCCATGGACATCATTAATCCAATTCCTGTTGAAATAACCGCTCCACCAATATCAAGAGCATAGAAAAACAATCGAGAGACAAAGCCCAGCATGAGCCCTACCAGAACCTCGCTGGTCATTAGGATCAGCACCTGTAGAAATGGCCATCCTTCGAGGGAAATCGTGGGGTGACCAGAGGAAACAAAGAATGCCGTTAATGCACCGAGTGCAATTCTGATTTTGACCGGCACGTTAGGCATCGAGAATGCGGGAACCGTGGCAAAGAGTGCCGAGGTCCGCATCATCACCAATAACCATGTGGTAAAATATGCCGAAATCACGTCAATAAACGTGGAAGCAGCAAGCGTACCATACAATAAAACCGGCCTTATCAGGCCGGTTTAACAACGATGATGGGTCATGGGTTTATCCCACCATTTGTGGGGCAAGTTGAATCATCCATCTGGTGTATTCAATCAGTGTCCTTAATATCCATGGAGAGGCCACGACCAAAAAAGTGGCGATGCCCATGGTCTTTGGTAAAAATGTCAGGGTTTGTTCCTGCACGGATGTAACGGTTTGAAACACACTGACACTGGTCCCTATGGTCATGCCTGTGACAAGAATGGGAGCCGCCAATTGGGTGGCTTTGAGTAGCATGAGCCTAATGAGTTCTACGGCAAAATCTGGATTCATAGTATGATTTTCTGTTGATTGGTTAACCGGCAAAACTTTCCAGCAGGGATTGAACTATCAGATTCCATCCATCCACCAGAACGAATAACAGGATTTTCAGAGGGAGTGAAATAGTCACAGGTGGCATCATCATCATGCCCATACCCATGAGAACCGTCGCCACAATTAAATCGATCATGATGAAAGGGATGAAGATGAGAAATCCAATTTGAAAGGCTGTCTTAAGTTCACTGATAATGAATGCAGGAATGACAACGTTGAGTGGAAGTTGCATTCCACCAGACGCCTGGATACCTGCCATGGTGACAAATAGTTCCATATCCTGTGGCCGGGTTTGCTTGAGCATGAATTCCTTGATCGCTGCTGAAGCATTGTCTAATGCTTCCGGGCCGGTGATTCTTTTTTCTGAATATGGATCCACCGCCGTCGTTTGGATTTTTGACCAGGTGGGCGACATCACGAACAGACTCATGAAGAAAGCTAACCCGATGACGACTTGGTTGGAAGGGGCACCTTGAAGTGAAAGTGCAGATCGAATAAAGGAAAGCACAATGACGATCCGCGTAAAACTGGTCATCAATAAAATGATGGATGGAGTCAGTGCGAGAAGCGTGATGACAAACAGCACCTGAATACCCATGTCCACATCTGCAGGATCTCCGGCAGGATTAAATCCGAGATTGAAACTAAATGGAAGTCCTCCTCCGCTGGATTGCGCCTGGCCTTCGATGCCTCCCCCCATCAACAGAAAAAACAGCGCCAATAAACATCGCATCAGGTGGACGTTTCTCAAATTCCGTGAGGATGGAATGGAATCAGGTGTTTTCATTCATCGCCTTTCGGATTTCATCCTTAAAGTCGTCATTGGCATTTGGGTTCGAGTAGTCGTTTTCTGGGGCGTGATATTTCAACGAAGTCAGAACTGGTGAACCTTGTTGACAAGTGGCGACTAGAAAACGTTCTCCCTGATAGTCCAAAACATACATGGAGTTCTTCTGATTCAGCGCTCGGTATTCCAGTACTTTCAGGTGTCCTTGGGCTGCCTTGTTTTGAAGAACATTTCCGTACTTTCGAAACAGAAAAACGCCCATAAAAAATATACCTAGAACAGTAATGAGCGCCCCAAACATTCGTAACCATGAGGTCAGCATATCGTCTGCTGACTTCATACCCACAGGTGCTGATGTTTGGGTAACTTCGCCGGTTGTTTGTTCAGCACCTTGAGCAGCTTCCGGTCCGTAAAGGAAAAGAAAAAGAAACCAGATAACTACCAGGATTTGAACACGGTGGGCCATGATCAGAAAAGTTTGGTGATCTTAATACCGAAGCAATTGTCCACCACCACCACTTCACCTTGTGCAATAAGTTTATCATTCACGTACAGGTCAGCAGGACGATCTGATTTTTTGTCCAATTGAACAACTTTTCCGGGAGTGAGTTCGAGGACGCTTTTCATTGGCATCATGCACGATCCTAATTCCACGGACAATTCTACCGGAACACTATACAGCATCTCCAAATTGTTCATCGGTTCTTTTTGTTCTGCAGTTTCAGCCATAACACTCCTTGTTTAATTTTCTTTGTTGTGGGCTATTTTAAAGGCCCATTGTTCGTTGACTTTTCCAACATTCCCATGGAAAGCCTCTTTACCCGCCACTTTTAAAACGGCGGCATTGAAAAATCCGGCGTGGAAAGGCAGGAACTGTCCTACATTCAGGCAAGACATTTCTTTTAAGCTGATTTTGGGGCCTTTGCACCAGGTTGATAGTTGCACCGGAACGGTGTCAAAACGATCACACCAAGTGGGGCTTTGTCCTTGAGCATTGGATTCAGAAACGTCGCTATCCAGATCCACTTTGCTCAAACTGCCTACAAGTGGTTCAAGAGTGAGATGGGGAATCACCAGTCGAATGATTTCCTGGCAATCCCCAATCGTTGTCTTGATGGTGATTTGTAATGCGGCAGAATCCAGTGAGGAAGAGCATAGGTATTTGGGATTGGATTCGTGGCTGACGATGCCGGGTTGAATGGGCATTACATGTGCCCAAATATTGGCCCATTCCGAACTGATGATTGCCAACACATCATCGAGGAGGGAAATCTCGACATCATTCAGTTTGCTGCTGTCATCCTGTAACTGTGCCGGTCCACCCAACAAACGATCCACGATGGAAAGGGACATAGGCAGCGGAATTTCTACGACAGAATGTCCTCTCAAAGGTGTCATGCGAACCAGGGAAAGGTGGGTGTGGTCATTCATTTCGCTGAGCCCACTTCGCATGCTTGTAGACTCGATACCTTCCAGTTCCATGTCGATTTCTATACGAAGATAGAGACTCAATCGTGCCGTGAGGTTGCGAACGAAATTCTCATGGATTTGTCTCAATTTTCGCATTTCCTGAGGAGTCAGGAAGGAGGTTCCGTCAAAATCAAATGAGCGAACGTTATCAGAACCCAAGGTATGACTGTAGCCCCCTCTACTAAAAATGGTAACTTCCGATTGGCCTGAACTGGCTCCTCTATTGGAAGTTTCCGAGGACGGGCTTGGATTATCAGATCCAAAGTTTGAGGTTGTGTCATCCATATCAATATTGAGATTCAGATTATTGAACAGCCCACTCGGTAAAGAAAATATTGTCGATATACTCTCCGCCGAGTGTATTATTAAATGCTCCAACCATCATGGCTTTTGCCCGGTTCTTCATTTCTACCTGAGCCAGATCTTCGATTTCAAAGTTCATCAATATACCAAGAGCTGCATCCCGTATCATAGGTTCCTTGGCTTTCAGCAAATCCTTTAAATCCGATTTTTGTCCGGTGATTGCAAAGCTGACCACAAGATATCTACTGGCGTTTGTGTTTTTTACATTGACCAGAATTTTCTCCATCATGAAAAGATTGCTGCCCGCAGCAGATTCTCCGTGGCCACCTCCGTGAGAATCTCCTGAGTCGTGGGCTCCCGTTGAATGAGAATCCCCTTCATGGTGTTCCAGATTCTGTTGAGCATTCCCTTCATGCCCCAGGCTGGCCTGAAGTTGGGGTATGATGAGAAACTTTGTCATAGCAAAAGCAACCAGAGGCATGGCGACCAACGCAATGATGAGTGGAAGCATGGATCCTTTAGATTTTGCGGGTGCTTCGTTTTCGTTATCAGGTGCTTTTTCTTTCATGGTTTAAAACCTGGTTCGCTGGTGGATTCAATTTACCTTGTAAGATTGACAAGTTCCTGGAGCAATTCATCGCTGGTTGAAATCATCCGTGCGTTTGCTTGAAAGGCTCTTTGGGCCATGATTAAGGAAGAAAATTCTCCGGTAAGGTCGACATTGGATGATTCCAATGCACCTGATTTCAATGTTCCAACATTACCGGTTCCGGGTGTCCATCCAAATGGATTACCAGGTCCATCTACAGGAACAGCAGCCTCAAGATTGGCGTAAAGATTCCCTCCAACTTTTGTCAGCTCTTGCTGTGCTCCGAATTGTTGCAGAAGTAATTGGCCACCTTTATAATTTGTTTGGTTATCAAAATGTATTTTGATTTCACCGTTGGGCAGGACCTCTGCTCTGGAAAAGGCTCCATTACCAGGATTAAAATTTCCACGTATTGCGGGGTCATCTCGAAACATTAAATCTCCCACTCCTTGATTTCCTTCACCCAGTGTTCCTTGTACTCTGAATCCTTGTGAAGTCGTCAGATAACCTTCGCCATCCACTCTAAAATTACCTGCACGAGTCGCATATTGTTTTTCTGTTGCGGGATCTTTAACAATGAAAAACCCATCTCCATTTTCAATGGCCAAGTCTGTATTTCTGCCTGTGATGGTGTTACCTTCTCCCTTAAACGAAGTGGAAATTCCCGCACTTGAAACTCCACTGCCAAATTTTGAAGAAACTGTATTGCTACCACCATCAACCATTGCCTGACCAAAGGTATCCTCAAAATTTAGACGGGCGCTTTTGTAGCCGGTTGTATTGACATTTGCGATATTGTTACCGATCAAATCAATTTGGCTTTGAAATTGTTGCAGGCCACTGACACCTGTATTGAGTGAGTTAAGCATAATGTTTCTCCGGTTTAATCATGGGGTTGTTGACGTGGAAATACCTCTCCATTGGAATCTCATTTTCAGCTGGCAGATTGATTGATAGAAGCTGCTCCAAATCGTAAAGCTCTCCATCAACTTCAATCATGGGACGTCCATCCTGGAATTTAACCGCAGTGACTTTGCCGTCGATCGTATCGGAAAAATTCACTTCTCGACCGAGCATGTTGTTGGCCTGAATGACCTGCTGTTCCAGCCTCATCGCAGCCAAATCCGATTGCATTGCTCTTGCCTGTTCCAGACTCGAGATTTGCATGACCTGAGATAGAAACTCAGAATCTTTTTTGGGTTCCAATGGGTCTTGGGATGACAGCTCTACCGTGAGCAATTTAAAGAAATCTTCCTGATTCACCTCATGCAGCCCACTGGTCGCCTTCGAGAGACTACCGTACTGTCCATTGGCTGCTGCCGTTAAGTCTGTATTGGTGACATTCATGGTTATTATTCCATTGGTTTTTTGCGTTTAGGCTCAAGCCCAGGAAACAAGGGTTCCTTCCATATGATCAAAATCGGGCTCCGAAATTTCACTAGATTCGCTGGAGTCGTCGTAGATTTGATCTGACTCTTGTTTTCGGTTTGAAAGAAAGTTTTGAGGATTGTCATTTGATGAGTCTTGTTCCTGTTGCTGGTGGGTGGGCGAATCTTTTCCTGAATTCAATTCAGGATTTCCCAAACGAATCCCTTGATTCGATAGTTCCTTTTGAATTTCCTCCCAGTGTGGTTTCAGGAGGTTGCTGGTTGCCTGATCCATTTTGGCTGCAACGGCCACATCGGATTCGTTTTGTTGAAGCGTAAGAAATAAGGCCTTATTGGCATCAGGTCGAATCATGACCTGCATGGATTGTCCGGGGGCACTCCTCAGGAAAACTATTTGCTCCTGGATCATGGACTGTATTTTTCGGATAGAATCCACCATGGTGGAGGAACCTGAGGCGAAGCCACCGGATACCTTTGTGCCCGCCTGTAATTGGATGTTATTCCCGAAATCCTTGGACGAATGCATTTGTGATTCATCCTTATCACTACTTGAAAAACCTGAGCCAAATGATGTTGTGCCCTCCGATAAACCGCTGGTATTGCCTGCTGCATTCAATCCACGTGATCCATCCAACAGCCTGTCCCCTTTGATTTGATTGGATTGGATTTGGCTTTTGTCTGACATGGTGCTTAGTTGCCTTGTTTTATGGTTCGGTGCTTGTTCGTTTTGGCTTGAAACCCCAGAAGCATGCGGCGTGCCATGATTAACTGGGATGGTTGAGGCGCTGGTTGTTAACGTGTTTCCAGCATTAACAAGAAGGTTTTCCGATGTTTTGACCGTACCATAGGTTAAAGGACTACTCCCATTCAGCGAGGGGCGAGGGGCATTTTTTGCCTCTCCCCGCTGAGGGTTCTCCAGTGTAGAGACATTCTTGCCGCCTGATTGTTTTTCTTCAGGTTCCTTTTTCGCAGTGGATTCTTTGATCTCATTTGATGTTTTTGAATCTTGGGGTTTATCGGATTTAGTTACCTCTGCGGTTACATTCTCTGTTTGCCGAGGCTTGGTTTGTGGATGGGATTCTTTTTCTTCGTTGGAAGTCATTTTCCTATCCAGGTGGAGTGGAGGCGTATTAGGTCCGCTTGCCCATATCATCTCCTCTAAGTCATTAGACTTTTCGTCAGAGGGCTGTTTTATTGGAAGATTCTTGGATTGAAGCTCGGCGTTTAATTTTCTTTTAAAAGTTTCCTCCGGCTTTGGCGGTGGCAACTTGCGAGAGGATTCGGCTGATTTTGAGTGATCCGTTCTTGGGAATTCTTGAATCAAGGATGCTTGCATGACGAATAGAATAGTTATTCTCGGTTTCCTGAATGGTTACCGAGGTTAATCCCATCTATGGGAAAACTTGCTGATCTCTATATGAGAACCGAGTGAAGTGCCCTTACGAGTTGTTTGTGGATTTTGAAATTTCTTTTTCAGGTATGATTCCCTGATAGATCTGCAAGATTTTATGAACCCTTTCCTCATCCTTTCCGCCATTGGCCAACCACAGTTGAACAATAGGTCCTACCTCGGAGGGTTTTAATAGCCTGAATATTTTGGCTATCTTTTCATCCGACATGGGTTCCAGAATGGAGGCTGTTTGAGAGGGTTGAAATGTTTTAAACAGACTCAGCAATCTCCGAATGTTTTCTTCCTCACTGTCTGAAAGAGTATTTGCAGTTTCTTCGAAATCGTTTTGTAAAAGGTGTACCCTGTTAGTGATGCTCCGCAGATTGACCATCTCCTTTTGAATCTGGAGTTCCCAAAGTTTGAGTTCTTCTTCTTTGCGTTTGAGCTGCTCTTTTTTGGTTTTCAGCTCAATGATTAACTCGTCCAGATCTGGATTCACATAAACCCAGGAAGGTCCTTCAAGGACAGCTTGTCGATGGTTTGAATCAACTGATTGCGTCTGGCGTGGTTTGATAGAATCGATCGAGGCCAGTATGATTCCGAATGTGACCCCCAAATAGAGCAGGCCACCAATGATTACCAGTATCAGATTGGAGCCCATTAGTTTTTTCATGGTATTCTTAAGAAAATTGATTCATGCCTCGGAGTGATAATTCGTCCATGAACGATTGATCAGCCTTGTCAACCAACTGTGCGTGAGCCCCTGCAAGGCGATTCTTATATTTTTCCATGACTTCGCGTTCGCGGCGAGCGGACGTCAGTTCAGTTTTGCATTTTTCGAGCTCGATTTCTGCATTTGCCAGGGACTTGCTTGTTTCAAAAATTCTCTGCTCGTAGTAATCACAACCAGCTCGGAGATTTTTCATTGTTGCGACAGATTGCGGCTGAGCCAGAGATTCTTGATACCGCCGCTGCTCCAGTAATAATCCAGCCCTGAGTGCTTCTATTGTTTCGACTAATTCGTTGACCTCGCGTAAGGCAGCTGCGTGTTTGTTCGATGCTGTGCGTTCATGTTGATTACGCATTTGAAGTATCCCATCTAGTTTGAATACAAATCGTTTCATGGCATTGATTCAGTCGTAATGGTTAATTGCTCTCGGGATGAAAGTTGTCCGAAAATATTTTCTGAAGTTGCGAATGGCTTTCTTCAACCGTAAATCCTTCATGCACGGACTGCTTTAAAAAATTATTGATAGCCGGCCTCAGGCGGATGGCTCGGTCGAGTTCTTTATTCGAACCTTTTTTATATGCTCCCAATGAAAGAATGTCTCTGTGTTCATGGAATTCAGCCATGGCTTCGCGGGCTTTGTATACGCAATCCTGTGTTTTTCCTTCGCTTAAATCTCCGAAAAGCCTGCTAACACTGTGTAATACGTCCACAGCAGGATAATGATTGCGAAAAGCCAGGTCCCTGCTCAGAACAATATGGCCATCCAGAATGGATCTAACATGGTCAGCCACCGGATCGGTCATATCGTCGCCTTCCACTAAAACGGTGAATAGTCCTGTAATGGATCCCGTTTCACCCGCTCCGGCTCGTTCTAGAAGTTGAGGAAGCATGGCGAATACGGAGGGTGGATAACCTTTCGTTGCAGGTAATTCACCAGCTGAAAGTCCAACTTCGCGTTGAGCCATGGCAAAACGAGTGACAGAGTCCATCATCAACAATACTTTCAAACCCTGGTCACGAAAATATTCGGAAATGGCCATGGCTGTGTATGCACCCTTTAATCGCATGATGGGTGTTTCATCTGAGGTAGCAACCACGATAACAGATTTTTCACGTGCCTCAGGAGTAAGATCTCGTTCAACAAATTCTCTCAATTCTCGACCACGTTCACCGATCAAAGCGATGACATTGACATCTGCTTCAGCATGACCTGCGATCATTCCCAGCAAAGTGGATTTTCCAACACCGCTGCCTGCAAAGATTCCCAGTCGTTGTCCGATTCCGCATGGAATGAAGGTGTCCAGTACCTTGATTCCTGTTTGGAATCTCTGTTGAATTCGATGACGCCTCATTGGATGAGGAGGGGATGATTTTAAAGTTGTGAATCCGTTGCCGCAAACAGGTCCCAGTTCATCAATAGGTTCCCCCAGGCTGTTGAGAATACGGCCCATCAAGTCAAATCCCGTTCGTACCTGTAGCGGTCTGCCTTCACTCACTACAGCACTTCCTGGTTGTACACCGGCCATATCCGAGAACGGCATGAGCAAAACGTTCTTATCTTGAAAACCAACCACCTCAGCCAGGATTTCCAATTGATTGTCGCGTGTCTTGATTCGGCACAGATCTCCTATGGATGCAAGCGGGCCGGAGGACTGGACCACAGAACCAGTTACGCGGACTACCTTGCCCGTACGAGCCACTGGGTTGATCGACTCTATTTCACTCATCGAGTACAGGAAATGAGCAAGATTGAGTTTGGGAGTTGGCAATGCCGTACTCATGAAACTTTCCTTTCGGATTGATTTCTTTTGAACAAACCATGGGATTCCATCTGTTTTTGAAATAGGGACTCAATCCTTTCCCATTTGGTTTCCACCGTCGCATCAAAGTCTCCAAATGGAGTTGTAATGTAGCAACCTCCACGCGTTAAGTGAGGATCTGTTTTGAAATCCAACTTTCCTTCTTTTGAAAAGGTCGCAGCAAAATTTTCTCCAGATTCCTCTTTCAATAAAGCGAGGTCATCAGGATGAATCATGATGGAAATTTCTGATTCGTTCTCCAATTCATTCAGAGCCTGTGAGATCACCGCATGCATACGCTCGGCATCCACCGGGACATCGGCAATTAATTTGCGAGTTAGAGTGCAGGCCATGTGAGTTAATGCCTGCTCCATTTCTTGAAATGCGCTTGGTATGGCCTCTTCAAAAGCTGAGATAAGACTCTGGACCTGAAGTGCTTTTTCGCGGTGCTCTTCGGTGAGCTTTCGTCGAATATTTTTTTCAGTTTCCTCACTGACGCGTTTGCAATCATGATCCCGTTCATTCCGAAAATGTGCTACCACAGACTCCCAGTGGTCTTCCGTTTGTAGGATTGTGATTTGGTTTGGGATGTTTGCACCGGTCCATTCAATGGATTCTGTATGAGGTTTCATGATCCACCTCCTCGCAGATTGGAAAGGTCAATTTCTTCATCACTTTCAAGGCGACGGGCGGATTCAATAATCCTCAATTGTGCAGCCTCGATTTCCTTGGGTTTGGTGGAAGTAAGAAATTCTATTTCCTCTGAGACAGACTCTGCGGCACGCTTCGACATGCAGGAAAGGATGAAGTTGGTAAGTGCCTCTGAAGCTCCTTTGAGTGCCATGGCCAAATCCCGCATATCCACATCGCGAAGAATTTTTTGTACATCTTGAGCATCCAGATGGATAAAATCTTCGAAGGTAAACATCTTTTGTTTAATGGCCGCACCAAGATCTGCATTTTTCTCTTCAAGGATTGAGAGGATTCCCTGACTTGCTGTCTTGTCCATCGCGTTCAGCATGGCAGCTGCGGCACGCAATCCTCCGGAGTGACTGATGGTTTGTGGAACAACTCGTTTGGCTTTGGCCAATACGACACAGACAACTTTTTCCACAATGTCCGCAGGGGTGGGTGATAAAGTTGCAAGTCGTTCAAGCACTCGCACGCGTTTTTCTTCGCTTAAACGTGATGAAATATCTGCAGCTCGATCGGCTGGAAAATAACTGAGTATGAGTGCGATGGTTTGATCTTGCTCGTTTTTGATCAAATTAAAAAGTTGTCTCGGCTCCATATCCAGCAAATGGCTCAGCGAATCAGAGGTCGATGGGGTGGGGGAGATTCGACCCAAAACATTTGCAGCTTTGAAATGCCCCACCGATCTTTCAAGAGTTTCTTTGGCAATATGCATTCCACCAGACAGTGATGAACTTGCATGACTAATGAGCCCCGCAAACTCCTTTAAAATATCCTCCTGTTCGTCTGCACTTAGCAGACGCATATTGGAAATTTCAGCGACCACCGATTCGACCGTGGTATCCGCCAGGCTTTTCAGCACGCCTGCAGCATTTTCTGGTCCCAAGATAACAAGAAGGGCTGCCAGCTTCTGAAACTTGTTCATGCTGGAGACTCGTGAAGGTAGATTTGATTCCGAACCTCCTTCCGTGCCCGGTTGCCGTCTCGTGTCTTGATTCGGATTAATTGCTTTTACCATTTTCTTCCTGCAGCCATGACTGGATGGCATGCGTCATATTTTGGGGATGATCTTTAATCAATCGATTCATCAATTCGATTCGCTCGTCGGGTGGGCCTGGTTCATGAATGGAGAAGCTGGAACGCTTTCGTCGGGGAGCGGTCCCGTTTCCTTTGTCCGTTTCGGGGAAATTACCTATTTCTTCCAAAGGTACTCCTAATGGAATCGATTCAATCGGCGTTTTGTTGAATGCCCTGACAAAAGCCCAAAGAATGGCCAGCGTCAAAGTCAGGTAACCGATCTGTTTTCCAATCCTCATCCAAGAGGTATTTCGCATCTGCCTTTCAAACTGTTGGAGATGATAGGCATTTTCGTTTTCATGAAAGACAAATTGTTCGACCGTCAATTGCTCAACTGTGTTGGTAATACCCAGAGCGCGACTGACTATTCTTTCGATGCTTTGAAGTTCGGACTGGTCACGGTCAATGTATGCTACTTTCCCGTCTTCCTGAGTTTCTTTCTTTTTTGCGACAAAGACTGCTGCTGTGACATATTTGATTCCCCCGGCAACTTGCACTATATCATTGGTTTTTGAACCGACTGCGAATTCATTTTCTTTGGTTGTTCTTTCCGTGAGTTTCATCTCCGGGGCAGTTACCGGAGCGTTTGTATTGTTGGTTCCTCCTGAAAACAAACTGGAATCAGTTGCCTGGGTTGAGGTGGTTTCTATGGTTTCAGTTGAGGTTCTCGGAATAGTTTCGGCATCATAGGTGATGTCTGTTCTAGTAATTGTGTCACGATTAATTTCTGCCGAAACACGGACTATTGCATTTCCCGGGCCGAGGACTGTGGTGAGCATATCTTCAGCCTTGTGTGACAGGTAGGCTTCGAGGTTACGTCGAGATTCCAATTGTCGATCAGACATGAAATTATTTGTGTCGTCTCCTGGCTCCTCGCTGAGTAGTTCTCCTTTGGAATTGGTTACGGAAACTCTTTCCGCAGACAGTCCCTCCACCGCATTGGCAACGAAAAACTGAATAGCTCGTACTTGTTCTTTTCCAAGTTGTGCCCCTCCGGAAGTTTTGAGGAAAACAGAAGCAGAGGATTGGGATTGATTGTCAGCAAATAATTTATTTTCGGGCATGACAACCATCACGTCTGCGGCTTCCACCCCATCCATTCTTGAAATGGTTTTTGCGAGTTCGCCCTGGATGGCGCGAGTGTGGTTGACTCGTTGCTGCATGTTACTCAGCCCAAAGGAGGGCCGATCAAAAATCTCCAACCCAACTTTCTCGCTGTTATTTGGCAGTCCTTTTCCTGCGAGATAAATTCGAGCCGTGTGTACTTGATCCGTCGGAACTAAAATTGAATTACCTTGGTGCCCCACTTTGTGAGGAATGGATTTCGCATCCAATTGATTTTGAATGTTATCGACCTCTTTGAGAGAAAGATTACCGTACAGCAATGAGTATTGGGTTTGCCCAGACCAATACGCGATTCCCAGCAGTGCACCGAAAATACCGACACCGGTTGCGGTTACAATAATGCGTTGGTTCAGTCCCAGCTGTTTCCAAATACCGAGTAATTGATCACCCAATTGTTTGATTTGCTGCATCATAGAGGCTTATCCATTCCTTTATACCTGCATCCGCATCAGCTCCTGATAGGACTCCAGCAGCTTGTTTCTTACCTCGACCATCAATTGAAATGAAACACTAGCTTCTTCGGCAGCGATAACAGCCTGATGAAGTGGAACTCCCTCTCCCGCCAGTACACCCTGGACAGCTTGGCCAGCTTGCGCGCTTTTAATGGAAACATCCTGCGCGAGATTTTTAAGCATATTGGCAAAGCTGGTTCCGGCTTCGCCTGTCTGGGTGGTCTGAAGGTTCTGATTGGCGGAAAGGGATTGTGTAATTTGTTCCGCCTGCTCAAGCATGGATGGTGGTAGAATGGAATTGGGTTGCTCACCGTTTTGTTTGGCCACTTGATTTGCGATTTTCATCGCAGAATCCATGAAACCACCTGTTTGACTTATACCATCCATTGAAAACTCCTTAACTATTCAGTTATTATTTTCGACCAATGCTCAACGTTTGCACTGCCATACTTCTTGCAAATTTAATTGCAGATAAATTGGCTTCATAGGCTCGAGAGGCCATGATCATATCCACCATTTCTTCGTGTATATTGACATTTGAAAGAGTGACATTGCCCTCTTCATCCGCATCGGGATGATCAGGGTCATTAATGGTAAGCCCTGGTGTTTCATCTGTCTCGACTCTGCCCACCTTTACCATCATTGGTGATTGAGTGTTTCCGTTATTCGAATGAATTGCATTGTTGAGAACAGATTCGAACACCACCTCTTTGCGCTTGTAGGCACCTCCCTCGGGGGTCTTGGTCACGTTAGCGTTGGCTATGTTTTGAGAAATTACTTCAAGCCGCATTCGTTCCGCATTCAGTGCGGAAACAGTCGTGTCGGCTCCTGGCATGACTCTTATCATGGTGTAAACTCCTTAATTAAATGATTAGGGCCGTCCGGTAATGGCTAATCGAAGTTTGGCCAGGGCACCGGTGACAATTTTTGATTCTAATTGATGGGCAATCTGGTTTTCGCTCAACTTGAGCACCTCGGATTCAAGATCCACCGTGTTTCCTGTTTCATCTCTTGCGACTGCGGTAGAATCAACTTCCAGGTTTGGTTTGAGCCCCTTGAGCGAGTCGATTCCACCCTCTGCAATGGCTTTGGCAAACTGACCTTTAAAGTCTTCAGACACGTCCATTCGTTGATAACCTGGGGTTTCGACATTGCCGATATTGCTGGCTAAGGCTTCTTGCCTGAGAATGGTTGCATCCATCATTTTTTTGGTCGCAACATAATTGGTTTGGTTGAACATCCCTTCGATCATGATGAATCTTTCTTAAGTTGAATTCATCCAAGCAAAAGGTATGCCACTGATATTGGATCCAACATGTAACCCCATTCCATAATTCGTCATGGGGAATCTAAATTAGCCACTTTAAAGGGATTTATAGGATATTCTTTGCTTAAAAAGTTTTAAACAAAGCTGAGGATCCTCCATCCCTTGTAGGAAATTATTTCCCATTTCTGTCATGAATCAATGCAGGCAAAAATGTCCATCTTTTCCTAGATGCCGGCACATGCGTTCTAGTGTCTAGGGGCAATATATTCCATGCTTTTCATTTTAATTGAGCGATGATTAGTAGCCAGATTCTCTTTGTGATTCTTTAAATAAGGTTAATTAAAAAATTATAAAACAAATTAACTAAAATCTCATAAAACATAGGAGAGTAGGTAATTAAACATATTTACAAAATAAGTGGACAAGCTTGTTTTGCTCTTTAGCAAATTGTTGTTGAATTGGCCTTCGAGAATTCTGGTACGCTGCATGCTGAGGGGGGAATGTCATGAACGCTGTCCATACTGAAGCACAGACCGAACGAAAGGTCGCATCACAAGAAGAGTTTCGTTTTCCACATGGAATATTGGGATTTGAAGGTGTGAAGAATTACCGTCTATTAAGAATAGATAATGATTCACCCTACTACTGGCTTCAGATGCTTGAGGGGCCTGAGCTATCCTTCTTAATGGTTCCATCTATTCCATGTTTTCCTAATTACAATCCAGATCTATCCAAGGAAGACCTTTCTCTGCTTCAAATTCAAAATGCAGAAAGTTTGATGATGTTCAACATCGTTACTCTTCACGAAGGAGGATCTGCAACTGCAAATTTGAAGGGGCCAATTATTCTGAACAGGGATAATCATGTTGGGGCCCAATTTGTCGCCATCAATGCATCCGACTATGCCGTAAACCAGTCGTTGTCTAACTGAAACTGTGAACCAAAAACTATTAAGGAATCATGTTAGTTCTATCACGAAAGCCAGGAGACAGCATTGTTGTTGACGGTCGTATCATCATTCATGTTGTGAAAACGGACAAGGACACAGTGAAAATTGGGGTGGAAGCTCCCAGGGATGTTCCGATATTTCGCAAGGAAATATACGATGAAATAAGGTCAAGCAATCAAGAAGCAGCCAAGAATGCCAACGCTAGTTTTACCAAAATAAAAAAACCATCTATGGCTCACTGAAATGCTTCTAATTTTATCGTCAATAATTCTAAACGCAATAAAAACATAAACCCCAAACATAACAAGTAAGGAAAAATACTATGTCAATGGTAATAAATACAAATATATCGGCCCAATCCGCAGCAAATAACCTGCAAGCCAGTCAAGCGCGATTGGATAAATCCTTGTCCCGATTAAGTTCTGGATCCAAAATAACCTCTCCATCTGATGATGCCGGCGGCATGGCTGTGGCCATGAAACTGGATGCCCAAATTGAGCGATTCAAAGCTGCAAAAGCCAATGTGGCCAACGCGATTTCATTTACCCAAGCTCAAGATGGTTATATGAAAAACATCGCAGGTGCTTTGGACCGTATGAGTGAATTATCTATACTTGCTCAGGACGTCACGAAGACAGACTCGGACAGAGCATTATATAATCAGGAGTTTCAACAGTTGGCTCAATACATAACTGATAGTTCTGACAAGGATTTTAATGGTGTCAGTTTATTTAGTAGTACGGCACTCAATATAACATCAGATGCCGAGGGTGGTACTTTTTCAATGAATGGAATTGATTTAGCAGCTGCTGTTTATACCTCTGCCACCGGATCCGGGATCTCCACTACAGCTAACGCTGCAACGGCATTGACGAATGTTAAAGCTGCTATCAGTCAGTTGGCTTCCGATAGAGCCTCCATTGGTTCATACCAGTCTCGCTTAAACTCAACTGCAGAACAAATAACGGTGGGTACTGAAAATCTTCTCGCAGCAAGTTCTCGCATTCAAGATGTTGATGTCGCCGAAGAAGCTACTCAATTTGCAAGATATAACATCTTGGTACAATCAGGAACTGCCATGCTTGCACAAGCAAATCAAATGCCTCAAAACGTTCTTCGACTTCTTCAATAGCGTTCAAATGGTGTTTTATTATTTTTCATTGAAATTTGAATCATCCATATGAATCGATATGTCCAATGAAGCCTCCATTCAGGGAACACTTGGTGAAGTGCTGGATCGATTAAGCCGGGATCTCGGGCAGTTCCCAAGGCGGGTACCTGGAACACTTAAGATTGATGGCCAACCTATCGTCTATAGTGATTTGCATAGCTTCTTCCATCAGGCATATCAGATTTATGTCCAAAAATTATATGATCTAGACACTGAGAAACCGATCCGATCTATTCTTGATTGCGGAGCCCATATCGGACTGGCCTCGATCTATTATGCCGGTAGATTTCCGGATGCGGAAATCCACGGGTTTGAGGCGGATCCAGAATTGTGTCAAATGGCTTCCTTGAATGTGCGCCAATTAGGTTTGGGTAATCGCATTCATTTGCATCCAAAAGCTGTCTGGATTGATGATAATGGAATTGGTTTTCACAGGACTGGGGATGATTCAGGAATCGTTTCCAATGCTGGTTCTGTTCGTGTTCCTTCATTTTCTTTAAGAGACTGGATAGAACATCATGATGTTGATTTGATTAAAATGGATATTGAGGGTGCCGAGTATTCGGTGCTCAAGGATTGTAAAGATGTCCTTGGCAGTGTGCCTTATGTTTTAATCGAAGCTCATCAGTTTGGTCGAAATGAAGGCCATTTGCATGAAATCCTGGCAATTTTAAGTGAAGCGGGTTTCGAAACCGGGTTGGGTGATTTTCATCCTGCTACCTGGATACCGCAGCACACTTCTTTGCCATTTAAAGCCTGCCCCAACAAACATTTTGTTATCACCATTTTTGCATGGCGTGAATGAATACAAGCGGTGATGAACTCTGAATTCGAATGAATTCAAAGGGACCCATGTCCCATACTCCATTGAATTGACATGAAAGTCACGAACTACGATTCGGCTACCTCCACGGACGGAACACACACCATCCTTCACATTATTGAACGATTAAGTTCCGGTGGCGCCTCAAGGGTTGCTCTGGCCATATCCAAACATTCAACCAGGCAAGATAATCGATTCGTCCATCGGATTATCTCTCTTCAACGTCCTACTCCTGAAGGTTTGAAGTTGGCTGAAATGGAAGGGTATGAAGTCGATCACGGCTGCGGTAAACCATTTTTGGACTACCAGATCTCCAAAGCTGATATAGTCCATTTACACTGGTGGAATTCTCCAACCATGCTGCAGTTCATGCAAATGGAATTGGCGGCTTCCAGAATGTTGGTTTGGTGTCATGTTGCGGGTATGCACATACCCCAAGTGATCATGCCTGAATTGTTGGATTATGCGGACATAACGGTGGCCACAAATCCAACCACCTTCGACGAAGTGCCAGCTTTCAATCGACTGGACCGGGAAGAAAAAAAGCTCAAAACTGCAATGATCGTGGATCCTGCGGACTTTGATCGCGTCGATGGAATTCTCCCCAAAGAGCACGAAGGTTTCAATGTTGGCTATATTGGAACCGTCCATCATTACAAAATGCATCCGCATTTTGTCAGAATGAGTTCAGGAATCGAAGTTCCTGACATTCGTTTTTTGGTCTGTGGTTCCGGAATAGAACGTGAATTGATGCTGCAGGCGAGATTGCTGAAATCCGAGAACCGTTTTTCTTTTTTAGGTCATGTTGAGGATATTCGATCCGTTATCGAGCAATTGGATGTTTATGGGTATCCATTGTGCGAAGATACCTATGCTTCTGGGGAGCTCAATTTACAGGAGGTAATGTATGCTGGAATTCCTCCAGTCGTTTTTCCTTATGGGGGGATCAAAGGGCTTGTTGTAAACCACTATTCTGGATTAGTGGTGGAAACCGAGAAAGAATATCAGGCCGCCATAGAGTATCTTTATCATCATCCGGAAGATCGAAAACGCATTGGTGAAAATGCCAAACAAATCGCGCGACAATTATACGGAGCGGAAAATGCCGCTCTTAAACTCAATCCTTTATATGAATCCATTTTAGAGCGTCCAAAATCATTGCATCAATGGTCACCCTTTCAAGGCGCCAGGTCATTGGCAAATCATCAACAACATTCTGCCGCATCCACCTACATTGAATCCTTGGGAGACCTTGGACGACCATACCGGACGAGTTACATGTCCAAGGATTTTAGAAAAGCCTTGGCTGCAGATCAGATCATTAGTCAGATGACACCCCTTGCACATATCGGAGGGATTCTCGAACATCTGAACTTACATCCACAAGATTCCTGGCTGAGGTTTTGGTCCGGTTTGGCATTCTTAGGGCAGGGCAATGGAACATTAGCGTTGTCAGAGTTTGCGAAAGTAAAAATTGAAGGGAATGCGCATCAACGTCTCATCTGGCATGTCGCCAACGCTGCTGCTGCCTCTCAACAATGGGATCTGGTTGAACAGAGCCTGATTGAACTGAAACAAGCACAACCAGATTTTGCAGAGGCAGAGAAACTCTGGGATCAGATTCTTAATCAGGGCAAAAAATTGGTCAAAAAAGATTCGTCATCCTCCAGCAGTCCTAATGAGATCATACATCAGCTGGAATCATTGCTGGAACAGAATGAGTCGGAGGCTGCTCAACAATTTTTATCTCAAGTAAGTCCGGAAGATATACTTGGTTCTACGCATACACTTCAATTCTTGCAACACGCGAAAAGACTCGGTCTCAATGAGTGGGTTATCAGCTTGGCTCTTGAGGCCGATGATCATTCGGATCCTGAGCACAAGATTCGCTCCCAGGCAGTTGATATCGCCTTGGAAATTAGAGACAAGCAAGCATTCTTTCAGTTAATAGGTAACGTATTAAACGTAAATCCCGAGGAGCCTTTTGCCCATCGAAGTATGGCGCAGTGGCACATCCAGGAAGGGGAACATTTGCATGCGGCACAATTTCTTGCACGGAGCCTTCAATCGGAGCCTGATCACATTCCTACTTTGAAATTATTGGCTCAATGTTTCCATGCAGCTGGTGAATCTGAATCCGAAAAATTAACTTATGAAGAGATCAACCGAATTGAACAGTCTGGTGTAGGTTCTTCAGAAAAAGCGGCTCCAGAAGATCAGCCTCGAACACCTTCCCCAACCACCAAGGATTCCAATAAAGAAGAATCCTGCGAACCCGTTGTCACAGCATTAGTCTCCGCATATGCCAGTGAGAAATTTATGGAGGCTTGCCTCAAAAACTTGGTTAGACAGACCTTGGGGGATCGCCTTGAAATTCTGGTGATCGATAGTGCTTCTACTGAGAACGAAGGTGAAATCGTCAAGCGTTTTCAAGAGCAATATTCCAACATCCGATATATCCGGACAGATCAAAGAGAAACTCTTTATGAAGCTTGGAACAGAGGAGTTCAGGAAGCCAGGGGCAGATACATCGTCAATGCAAATACGGATGATGCTCATAGGGACGATGCTTTTGAATTGTTATTTGATCTGCTTGAAAAGGAGAATCAAGTAGGCCTTGCTTACGCAGATTGCGTCTGGACTACGAAACCCAACGATCAATTTCCATCTAGTCATACTATCAGAGAGGTGAGGTACCCAGACTATCACCCTGGATTGAGTTTGTTTTATTGTTACACAGCTTGCTTACAATTTTGGAGGAAATCTACACTCAATGAATTGGGAATGTTCGATACTCGGTGGAAGGCAGTCGGTGATTATGAAATCTTAATGCGTGCTGCTCAGAGAGGGGTGAAGGTCCTTCATGTGCCTGAACTTTTGTCTCTGTTCTACCAAAACACGGACGGAATAACTCAGCAGTCCGATGTGTCCGCCAACGAAGAACAAGAAGTTCGTTCTGATTTCCGAACTAACCTGGATATTTCCAAATTGTACCAAATAGATAAATCAGATTCACAACTCATCGCGCTAGCTTGGTCTGACTTGGCAGAACTGGCATATGAAATGCGAATTCCCTGGCATGATAATAATGTTGGAGATCATGCTTATGCGATTCAATGCCTGCAGCAATCGCTTCAATTAATGCCTGAGAATGAGTTGGCAGCAGGAAACTTGCTTTGGTTGCTGGCTCAGCATGGACACCAAGACGCAGGTAGAAAATTTCTTCTTCAGCTTTCCAACTATTGGAACCATCAGAATCTGGAAGCATTGGTTGCAATCTCTACTCATTGGAATGCAGCATCTGAACCTCAGTCCTCAAAAAGTCCTGAGGTTAATGAAGAGTTGAAAGGGATAACTTTAATACCTTCTGAGTTACCTTCTTCGCAATCACAGGAAAATCCATCAATCGACAATGATCCTCCTGATCAGATACATTGGCGCGCTCCATTTTTCAATCCCAGCGGTTATGGAAGTGAAGCCATGCAGTTTGTGGTGCCTTTGTCGGGGCAACTGCCGATGAGGATACATCACAACAGCACTGTTGTTTCGGAAGATTTTGTGGCTGGACTGGGTATCGATGAAAAATCAGCCTTACAGAAAATGATACCTTCCGAAGGTGAGCAATCGGGCTTGGTTTCGGTTTGTCATGGACCTGCACCTTGTTTTGAGCGGCTTCCTAATTTTCGTCATCATGTCGGAAGGACCATGTTTGAAACTGACCGTGTTCCTGAATCATGGCTGCCATTCATCAGTAAAATGGATCAGATTTGGGTTCCTTCAAACTTCAATCGCGAATCATTTATTCGAAGTGGAGTCGATGACAAAAAACTAAGCATTGTTCCCGGTGCTGTGGACGAAAACTGGTTTGATCCCTCCAGGCATGAAAAATTAACAATGCCATCAGAAACCGGATTCAGGTTTTTAAGTGTCTTTGAGTGGATTTTGCGTAAAGGGTGGGATGTTTTATTGAATGCCTACTTGAGGGAATTCACCGCGTCAGACGATGTTGTGCTGACACTTCGGGCTTCCCTTTGCAATCATCCCAAGCAAGGTAGTGCCGAGGCCATACAATCCCACATAGTGCAAATGGCTCAAAAACTTGGAGTGGATGCGGAATCGCTTCCAAGAATAGAGATCCTTCCCGATGCCTTACCGTGGCAACAGCTACCTTCCATGTATCTATCCTCTCAATGTCTGGTGGCTCCCAGCCGAGGTGAAGGGTGGGGGAGACCGCAACACGAAGCCATGATGATGGGGTTGCCGGTGATTGCAACCAACTGGAGCGGTACTACGGAATTTATGAATGATTCCAATGCTTACCTGCTGGATTACACGCTCAAGGAAATCTCAGCGATTGATGCAGGATTTGAATTTTACCAGGGGCATCAATGGGCAGAACCATCAGTGTCTCACCTTCGCCAATTGATGCGTCATGTGTTTGAAAATCGTAAGGAAGCACGAGATAAGGGGGAAGCCGCCAGAGAACATGTTCGTGTCCATTTTGGACGTCAAAAAGTAACCCGAGTGTTAAAAGATAAACTCGAGACTTTGCTGCATCGTAAGGGCAGTTCGGCAACTTGCGCAGTTTCGAAAGAAGATCAATCAGCCTCAATCGATAACTCAAAAACGTCAGGTGCTCATTCATTGAAAGTTTGTTGGGAAGGCCCATTTTCAGGTGCTGGTAGTTTGGCACACGTCAATCGTTGCCTGACTCAACCTTTGATTCGTTCGAAACAAGTGGAATTGGAGACCGTTTCGAATTGCGAGTTGACCAATGCCAGCCCACGTGCCAACACCAATATTCATCATTCTGAGGAAGAGGTTGATGTGGTGGTCCGCCACCAGTGGCCGCCCGATTTTTCGCGACCGGCACTAGGCAAGCTTGTCGTTGTGCAGCCTTGGGAATACGGAAGTCTTCCGCGGGAGTGGGTGGATCACAGTCATTTGGTTGACGAATTTTGGGCCTATACCGAACATGTGCGTGCGGTTTATGTGGAGTCCGGTATTCCAGAATCCAAAGTCAAGACCATGCCACTGGGATTCGATCCCTCCCGCTTTCATCCCGACGTTAAACCACTTTCTCTGCCCACGCAGAAATCATTCAAGTTCCTGTTTGTCGGTGGAACATTGCCACGAAAGGGAGCTGATTTATTGTTAAAATCATTTTGTTCCTTGTTCGGCCCAAATGATGATGTTTGTCTGGTGATCAAAGACTTTGGTGGAGGTCACGTCTATGCAGGTCAGACGATGGAAGAACAAATTAAAAGCCTCCAAAATCATCCAGAAGCTCCTGAGATTCTCTACATGAACGAAGAGATGGATGAGGAATCCATGCCTGCGCTATATCGCGCTTCAGATTGTCTTCTGCACCCTTATCGTGGGGAAGGATTCGGTTTGCCTGTGCTTGAGGCGATGGCCTGTGGACTTGCTGTTATTGTGACCCGCGGAGGAGCTTGTGACGATTTCACACCTGATGATTGCGTTTATCCGGTCTCCGCTGAGCGTCAGATCATTGGAGAAACCGTTGGAAAAATCCGCGTGGCAAAGGAAGCTTGGTGGCTGGAACCGTCCATGGAAGACCTGATGCATCAAATGCGATCCTGTTATCGCGATAGCGAAGAACGCAGACTCAAGGGTAAGCGCGCTTCTGAATATGTGCACGCTAACTGGACTTGGGATAAAGCTTCTCAACGCATTCAACAACGCCTGCATGATATTTGCAGATCGAATCATTCTTCTGAGATGATTTCAGAAAAAACACCCATGGGTGACCAGGAAACTACGAGTGAAATTGTTGAAGAAATTAAGCTTCCACCCTGTGCTCTCCTTGGTGATATTCGCTCTGCAGCACAGGCATACAGATCAGGTCAATGGCAAGAAGCCTGGATGATTTGCATACAGGCCATCAAGCTGCGCCCCTTTCATCCAGAAGCTTATTTGTTGTTAGGGAAAGTGGCCGCTTCGACTCGTCATTTTTCCAAGGCCAAACAATGTGCCGGGATTTTGAAAAAAATGACCCCTGATTGGGAGGAAGCCAGACGATTTAAAAAGAAGCTCGCTAAATTAACAGGACGAGGCAAACCGAAATGCAAATTGGGCGAAGTTCCATCCATGGTTACCGAGCCTCGGATATCCGTATGCATGATTGCCCGAAATGAAGAAAATCAGATCGGGAAATGTATCGAAAGTGTTTCAAAGATCGCTCACGAAGTGATTGTCCTGGATACTGGTTCCGATGATGCAACCAGAGAAGTCGCATCTTCCTTTGGGGCCAAGGTTGTGGACAGTTCCTGGAATGATCATTTCAGTGAGGCACGAAATCAATCTCTGGAGCATGCGACTGGTGATTGGCTGCTCATTCTGGACGCTGACGAACAATTGAGTCCCGACGTGATCGAGACACTTTCCAAAGAGGTGAAATCTCAAAGTGTCATGGCTTATCGATTGCCTATCTTAAATCATGGAACGGATGAGGTGGGAAACAGTTATGTTCCACGCCTTGTTCGAAACGCTCCAGGCCTGTTTTTTGTTGGACGTGTTCATGAGCAAATTTTCAGTAGCATGGAAGTTCTTCGACGAAAGTGGAACATGGATTGTCGTCTCGGCAAAACATTGATTCATCATTACGGGTACACTCAGGAGCAGGTGGATGGGAAAAATAAGAATGTCCGTAACTTAAAATTATTGGAACGGGCAATCGTGGAAATGCCGAATGAACCCAATTTGCTAATGAATTATGGCCTGGAGCTGCGCCGATCCGAGTTTTCTTCGCAGGCTTTGGATCAATATGAGAAGGCATTTGCTTGCATGGAAAATATGCCTGAAGAAGACGTTGTTCCCGAGTTTCGTGAGGCGCTTGTCCATCAGTTTGCGCAGTTATTAGTCGAGGAAAAAAAGAATGATCGATTAATTGAAATAGCTACGCGTCCTGCTGTCAGTGACCATATTAAGACTTCATCCTTTCACTTTTTCCTTGGAATGGCTCAAGCCCAGCAAGGTTTGCTGGATGAAGCATTAGGATCATTCAATGCATGTATTGATGCAAAGGATGACGCTGTATTGACTCCTGTTATGGCCGATGTTCACTCGGGAGTTCCCTATGTTTTTATGGCAAAGATTCATGCGCATCGAAAAGATGTCCATGCCGCAAACAATTGTTTTGGCCTGGCTCTCGAAAAATCTCCAGAGAATGTGAACATTATCACCGATTACGCCCGCTTTTTAAGTCAGATTGATCATTCTGTCGAAGCTCTGCAAGTGCTTCATCGGTACATTAAAAGTGGTGCAAGTGAAATGAAGTTCTGGATGCTTGGAGCGGAAATCGCTCTGGGTGAATCTGGTTTGGAGGAATTTGCTCTTGATTGGACCACGGAGGCAGTCAAGTTCTTTGGATCTCAACCTGAAATTCTTTTTACTCACCTCGAAGCTCTGATTGTCAATCGCAAGTGGACCCAGGCCTTGAATTTTAAATCTGAATTCCTTTCAGAGCCTGGGAATGTGCGTCAAGCTGCACTCCTGGTAATGACTGATATCGTGGCAGGAAGAGAACCATCGATTGCAGTCAAACAGAATGAGCGTCCATATAGTATGGCTTTTGTTAAGCTGTATCGCCAGTTGATTGAGTTGCAGGATGCTGGAGCCATACATCAAGTCAATGAATCCTTTGCTATTCTCAAGAAGGTGTTGCCTTCTGCGCATGACCTCATTTTGAAAGCGGTGCAATCCTCTGAAGAATCTTGTGTGATCCAAAGGACATGAAGATGAAGTGGAATTTTAATTTTGAGCACTTCAAAGCAAAGGTTTTATGTTTGTTTTTGATTTTTTGTTTTGCGGGTGGATGTGGTCGCGACAAAACGACTTCTAAGAGAATCCTGGCTAAATCGCTAAAGGAACTTGCTCATTCAGGTGATCCTGCAGCTCAAAATCAATGGGGCTTTGACCTCATCAATGGGCACGGAGTCTCCAAGGATCCGGAAAAGGGAGTGGAGTGGATACATAAATCAGCAAAACAGGGAAATCCAAAAGCTCAATTTAATTTGGCATTGATGCATCAAACAGGTCAATGGGTTGAGCCAGATCTTGGGAAAGCCTTTCAAATGATGTCCAGCGCGGCTCGTCAAGGTCTTCCAGAAGCTCAGACTGGGGTGGGTTTTATGTATGAGAAAGGCCAAGGGATCGACCCGGACATGACCGAGGCTTTGTACTGGTATCGACGTGCAGCGACGTATGGGAAAGTCTGCGAAACTTCAAAATCCCATTTCCAGAAGAATATTCTCTCTCACCGAAAGGAACAATTTTTATACGGTGACCGGGATGCTCAATATCTTTTGGGGCTAATCTATGAGAAAGGCGTTGAAGGAGTTATTGCCGATGCTGATGAGGCCGTGCGATGGTATGAGGATGCCGCTGTTCGTGGAGATGTTGCTTCCCAAGCTCGGCTGGCACTTTTATTGGGGATAAAGGGGAATCCACGAATAGATAAAACGATGGGTTATGCCTGGGCCAAACTGGCAGCAGAATCGGCTTCCACTGAAAATATGAAAATGCCCTACCAACGGCTTCAATCCCTCCTATCGCCTGCAGAAAAAGCCGTTGCTGAATCTGTTTATCGCCAACTTTCGGAACAAGTTTCATACAATCTGAAAGACTTGGATCTGTCCTCTTGAAATGTCTGGCATTCACACATGGGTTCAACTTGTAAACCTCAAGCCTGTGTATTGAATTGATCAAACTCCTTCGCCATACAAACTACCGGTTTGTTTGATTCAGGTTATATCAAAGATTGCGCAACGTAGGGTAGTTACTCAATTGTCACAATCTTTTCGATGGCTCCATTTGATGAATGCCGAATGACTCGGGGCCCCGTCTGATTGCTGCCTGGTTCAAGACCCGTTTCTTTAATCAAGATGCCATTTCCCGAAATGAGTACTCCCACAGGTGACCAAGGCTTATTGGATTGATATATCACTTGGCGTCCTGTCTCGCTGAACCGCAACACGGACCTGTTACCATGATAAGCAACCACAACGTTTTCTGTACCGGGTTCAATGTCTAATCCATAAATCCGGTTGCTTACCGTTGGATTGCCATTATCAAATGGCTGATTTTTTGGATGTGGATCAGTAATTCCTTGGTAAAGTGTTTTTACCTGCCCATCCAATGAAACTTTTCTAATTGTATTTTGATCTACCAAATAAATCCAATTATCTGGGCCAAATCTCATGGACTGGACTCCTGTAAACAGTGCATCAGGTCCCACACCATTGCGATGACCACGTTTAGTTCCTCCGGCAATGAGGGAGACAATTCCTTCTGAAGTTCTTTTGCGAATACCTATTCCAAATAAATTTGCAGGGTATGAATGTGGAAAATAAAGATTATCTTGTGCATCTGCCAAGATAGTAACCCCATACAAATCTTGCCCCCTTCTGATGGGGCCGACCACCGGAGTCACGCTTTGGTCTGTTTCTATTCGAACAATTGAATAGTGTGAGTTATTCACCTCGACCTCCACCCAAATCCTATTCAACGTATCAACACATAATCCATGCGACCAGTGATCACTCAATAATTTGGTCACACGTCGATTTGAATCTATTTTCCATACAGCTTTACGATAGACATCCGTAATATAGATATTTCCCTCTGAGTCTTGGTCGATGCCATCTCCAGGGTGGCTTTGGACAGCTGGAAGTGAAGCAAGAATGGTGGAAATGATTAAAAACAGAAAAGTCCTGCGAATGGAGAGTGTAATCTTGAATAAAATCATGAGAGAGCTTACCCATGCGAATGCCAAAATGTTGCATCCTTTATTATTATTGCACGAGATAGGTGAAGATTTTGTTTGCTTTACCGTTTTCCCAGATGTTGAAAAGATAAAGGTAGGTAGTACGTCATTCTGGGGCTATGCCTCAAATTTTACCAAATGCCCCAGTTGTATTTTTTGTGGAGCTTCACTCTGATTAAAGAAACACGTGTTCGGAGCGGTGAAAGTCTCTACCCGCGGATTGAATTTTTCAATCTCTTTCGCCAACAATCCATTCTCGTTTATATCAATCACTTCAAAAAAGGCTTTTTCAAACTGGGACATGCCTTGGATTTTGGCACGGTTTGGTCTTTTAATTCACCAAGCGGTCATGGCTCGGTTTCGTAGTCAGGTATGGCGCGGAAAAATTGAATTGGTTGGGTTGGATTAACTGTATAGGGGCTTGTGGCATCGTGAAGGCGAGCCCATTTTTGGTCAAAGCCATTCGATGTTTGGAGTATGCCCTGTTGCCATCTGAGTTGAAGATTCCCGTTTTCGTAAACAGAGGAAATTGGCTGGTATGTATCAGGGTAATAATACGAAATTTCTGTTACACCAGAAATATTTATGTTTTCCCTTTCCAAGCCGAAAGGTATTTCCACAAATTCCAAAGGATTGCCAGATAAGGTTAGGGATTTGATTCCATGCATACTATATGGGATACGTGCTGTTCGAAGGCTGTTGTCACGCATATCCAGTAGCTGCAATTGGTTGGAGGCAGGAGGTAAATCCAGCGTCTCCATTTGATTGTTTCTCAGTCGTAGCCAAGTCAGGTTCGGGACTTTTTCCAGAAATGAAAGATCCTTCAGTTCATTGTCCTCCAGGTTTAACGAATGAATATTGGCAAGAGTTTCTGGGAAATCTAAGTTTTGCAGCTGATTTTGCCCAAGGTGGAGAACATTCAAATTTTTTAAACCTTTCAGAAAGGAGAAGTCGGTCATCATGTTATTTTGAAGCCATAAGGTTTGGAGCCTGACAAGGCCATCAGGTAACGACAAGGTGGTCAACTGGTTTCCTGAAAGATTGAGTAGGGTCAGATGATTCAAATCTTGTCGTAAGGATAAATTCTTGAAACGATTGTTACAAAGATCCAGTCGATTTAATTTCGTCAAACCTTGTGGCAAACTCAAGTGATCCAGTCGATTGTTGCCCATAGAAAGATCCTCCAATGCATGCAAGACTTCTGGGAAATGAATGTTTTCAAATTTATTGTTACCAAGATGCAAGCGAGTTAACTGCCTCATTCCTTCAGGTATTCGAAGGTCCTTGAGTTCATTAATCCAAAGATTCAGAACTTTCAGGTTAGGCATTTCCGAAGGTAAGTTGAGTTCTGTCAGTTGATTGCTAATCAAATGGAGTTGTTCCAGTTGACTTAGCGTCGCAGGAATGGAAAGAGAAGTTAGTTGGTTTGCCGAGAGGTCCAATTCTTTCAAATGGATCAAATCAGGAGGCAAAATAAATTCACCTAATTCATTGTGATCCAGTTTTAGGACCGTCAAATTATTTAATCCAATGGGCACTACGAACTGTGAAAGCTGGTTCCTGGACAGATCCAACTTTGATAATTTGTTCAAGCCTTCCGATAAAGTAAGGTGGGTCAAATCGCTCCATGAGATGTTCAACTCCGACAGATTGCTTTGTTTTGTTAATATTGAAAGCTCGGTTGATTGGATTCCATTTAGATGAAGAGTCTTCAGACTGTTCAATCCTTCTGGTAAATTAAGAATATCATCCGGGACATTTCCAAGGGCAAGGTTTTCCAACTTCTGCAGATCCTTTAAAAAGGACAGCTCTCCTGAGGGTGGATCATTCAATTCCAGCGAGACCAGGTTTGCTATTTTTTGTAAAGACGCGACTTCATCCAGGTGCAGAGTGCTTATTTTTAAATCGTTCAGACTGGTTACCTGTTCTAGAAACGAAAGTTTCAAGAATGGATTGTGACGCATATTCAAAGATGACAATTGCGGTAAATTTGTCGGAAAATAAACTTGGGTCAGTGCGTTGGACTCCAGGATCAATGTGATCAAATTTTGAGTACGTCCCAGAAACGAAAAATCGATCAAATGGTTGTATCCTAAATCCAGTTTGATCAACTTGGGTAATGGCTCCGAGAGTGTTAAGAATGTTAAGCCATTGCGTGAGAGGTTCAAATCATTCAAATTGCCCAGACCTTGAGGCAATAGTAGTTGGTTAAAAATATTTTGAGCAAGATTGAGTTCGGTTAAATTTTTCAAGTCTGAGGGCAATACCAAGTCTGATAATTGATTGTCCGCGAGATTCAATTTTCTCAAACTGACCAAACCTTCAGGAAACTGGAAGTGCTTTAGTCCGCAATTGTTAAGATTCAGCTCGGTTAATTTTCTCATGCCCCTTAAAAAGCTCAAGTCTGAGCACCGATTGCCAGCAAGGGTTAATTTTTCCAAGCCAATCAAATGCGCAAGAGTGGATAAATCCGTCAATCGACAGTGAGAAAGGTTGAGTTCGGACAATTGACCCAGATCAGATCTAAATGAGAAAGTGATCATGCGATTATCCGCCATATTCAGTTTCCTTAATCCATGCATTCCTCGCGGAAGGGAAAACTGTTTTAACGCATTACTACCAAGGTTGAGTTCTTTCAGATGATGAAGTCCGTCCGGCAACACAAACTCTGTTAGCTCGTTGTGCGAAAGATCCAGAACCTCCAAAGCAAGTAAATCCAACAGTGGACTCCAGTCAGATATTTGTATGTTGGGTTGTACCGAAAAGCGGATGGGGTTACTTAGGTTCAGAGATTTTAAATTAACGGCTGTCTCGAGGCCTTTCAAATTTCGAATGGAAGGAGTAGATACTCCCCTGGTAGCTGAACTTGCGTCAAGTTCGGTCAAACTTTCCATTTCTCGGCGGGTTATATCCCCGGTAGGCTTATCCAGAGCGACACGGATGGTTTTTTCCAACCCAATGTCAGGAATACTAACTACCTGAGAGTGCAAGGAGGGATTTACCGAAAAGGCAAGGCACAGGGCAAACAACAATAAATTGAGTTTAGGATTTAGATTCAATGGACATGCCGCCGTAGAATCTGTTTCCTTGATGTCCTTCATGCAAGAACAACAGCAATACTTGCACCATTTATTTGATTCTTCCAAAAAAACCTGAGCGCGGCCTACTTTTGTAGAAGTGGACGAGCAGGATTGTAAAAATCAACGAGGCTTATAGGTCTGTACCGAATGGACTTTTCGAATGGGGGGAAGAAAATCCTACCATACCGGAATGATTCTTATGGGCAATAACGACCCAGGTTATTGTCAAAAGCTTTGGTCCTCAGGAGTAGGACTTAATCATGACACTTTCTCTGCTCACAGTGTAGGCAGATTTGATCTGATTTAGTTGGCGACCGGAAGTCCTCGATTTTTCAATTTCACTTCGAGCATGATTTTGTTTATTCGAAAGAAGTTCGGCATTCCTTTTTTCCATTTCCAACAAATCATTGATTTTAGGTGACAGCCATCGGCCCAGATCATCTTCGCTGTGCTTGTTTTTCTCAGCTATCTGATCGATGGATTGCATGAGGAGTTCCTTGGATTTTTGGATTGTTGCCAGACCGGTCCAGTCTTGCGATTCAATGGCGGTTCTCTCATCCTGGGTGTGAGTCTCCCAGTTTGATAACAACTCTTCTATCGAATGGAGCCAGTCAGGTTTCATAGTTTTGGTGGCTCCATCAGGCAACAGCATTTTCCTGTTCCAGCATTTCCGACCAACCTTCTTGTAAGGTCGTAATCCGGTCGATGACCTCTTGGATTCCTTCGCGATCCTTTCGGATATTGCTTTGGTAGAGTTTACTGTCCAGATAAGTATACAGATCCCTCAACACAACAGCGAGCTTACCTCCCTGATCCATATCAAGCGTGTTGTTCAATTCGTTGATGATGTCTTGGGCTCGTGTGATGTTGTTGTGTACCGTTTGGTTCATTTCCAAAGGATCATCCATGTCCAATCCCATAATTGCCTTTTCCAAAAACTTGATGGCTCCTTCGTAGAGCATCAACACAAGCCGTCCAGGAGGCGCTGTTTGGAGTGAGATGGTTTTATAGGATTGAAGCGGATTTGTGATCATTGACTTGAATTAATTTTTAATCATCTGCATTGATGCGATTGCCTAAAAGGTTCGCAATTTTAACCACTGTTTCCAGTGGAGGATAGGTTTCGGATTTCAATAATTCCTTACCTCGTTGAACCACCTCCGGTCTTATTTCACCTTCGGTTTTCAGCAACTCATCCTCCAGTTTGGCGACTGAGTTGACAAATTCGTCATGCTGCTGAATTTCTGGTGGTTTTGCCGATGGTTTTGATGGATTAAGAGCCGCCATCAACGGATCGCGTGTGGGTTCTATATGCATAATGATTCGCCTTTGGTTTGATTGTTCTGCGTATGATAGGTTAGCTTCAGCGTATCATTTCCTTGGCGGTAAAGTCGAGAATACTGAATCCAGAGTATACTGTCCGAATAGTCGAGGAGATGCCAGTACCAGTTCCGGATCCGGTTTACGAAATGCAGCACTGAGTTGAGTTTCGTAATACTCCTCAGCGGCTGCCGCGACGTGTATGTTTCCAGCGTCAAAGAACTCATCGATTTCCCAAATGGTTTCCAATGTTTCCGTGTCAATGAGTTTCATATGCCATCCCATTTTCATTGGGACCATGGTTTTTAAAGCCGTTAGCTCACTGATCAACACGGCTTGACAGTCCAGATCTTCCCGGAGAACTTTGAAAAATTCCGCCGGAAAAGGTTGGTTTGCCGAAATGGTTTTTCGACCCACCAAAGACTTGAGCATTTCCTGATTGATCAATCGAACCGCGAATGATTGTGACTTCATCATTTCTGTTTTATGGATCTGCTCCAGTAAATTCAGAGTAACTTCATGGCCGGACGCAAGTTCATTCGATGCTTCGGGTGGCATGACTCCTACCGTCACAAGTTCATGGGTAAGATGAGTCCGGGTTGCTGAAAAATTTCCGGGTTTAAATGGTTCAGGCCTGGGTTCTGGTAGGGAGACAGTTTGACAACCTGTGGTCACCAGCAAGAAGGAAATCATCATTCCAATGAGTAAAGCGTTCGGTCTGGATATGATTGTAAAGATATTCATTTTAAAATTTATTCTATGATGGAGCTTGTGTTCCTATACGTGATGCCAAGAAGCTCATTTGTTGGTTGATTTTTTGCTGAGCTGCTTCCATGGCTACAAAACTGTCAATCAGTCTTTGCCTTCTCAATTCAACAAAAGACTCCATGCGTTCCAATTGATCATCTATATCAGTGGACTGCTCAGTCAACCGTGTGACCTTGTCAGGAAGTGCTCCGTCCTCACCTATTTGTTGATCGAGAAAGGTTGTTAGTTGTGCTCCGATGCCACTGCTCGCAGTCTGGAATAACGCCTTCACCTGATCCAGGTTGTTGATCAGGGTTTCCGTCAACAGTTCCGAATCGGTGACACTGATATTGTTATCATATCCGCTCGCCGATATGCCTATTTCACTCAAGTGGTTCATGGAAGCTTCGAGACCCGAAACTTCACTGGTGACTATCGAGCGTAATTGGGATGCAATACTTTCAACTTCACTCTCACCGTACAGGATGCCAGTTGAAACTGCACCAAAGGCATCTGTTGAGGAGGAAGTATGTGTGTCGATAAAAGCCTGAACCTTGTTGAATTGAGAGACAAAATCGTTGATCCCTTTTTCAATGGTCGCACGGTCTGATTCAACACTTACTGTAGTGCTTCCTTCTTGTAGGGCTGTGATCGTCAGACCGTTAACACCCGTCACAGTTTCATCCGCTGTATTGGAGTAGCTGGTCAACGTGCCTCCGTCATTGATGCTGAATTGAAGATTTTTACCTCGGTTCAAAGTTCCTGAGTCGACTCCGGTTGCTTCCAAAAAGTTTCCAGTAACATCTTCAATACTAACTCCCAAATCACCAGTGGATTCATTGGTCAGCAAAAGTCGGTCACTGGCGGCATCATAGCTGGCAATCACACCAGCGCTGGATTGGTTGATGCGATCTATGACGTTTTCCAAACTATCATTGGTGGCATCAAATGCTATGCTCACACCATTGATTTTAAATTCACCAGCGCCTGCACCACCATCAGAAATCGCCGTAGTGAAATTTGCTGAATCCAATGACGTATCAATTTGGATTTTACCCAGTGCATTGGCACTCGATACGTTTCCGGTGCCGTTGTTAAAAAGCTGTGCTTCCTGAAGAAAATTGCTGGTATCATTCGCACTTCCAAGAACGATTTCAGTTGCACTTGAGAGCTCAATGGCATCTGTGGTTGGGTTGTAACTTCCGGTAACAGCACCGCTGGTGGCAGAACTGATTTCATCAAATACTTCCTGGAGAGTTTGTGTGGAAGAAACATCTATCCGTTGACCGTTCACCGTGATGGTTCCATCGGTAATGTCATTTCTAAATGGAGCGTCTGATAAGACCAGGCCAGAGACATCCGCTGTAGTGTTTAATCCACTTCCAATATTTGAATTTCCAGTCAAGTTGGAAGCCGTAGCCAGTTGTGAAACAGTGATCTTGTGACTCCCTTGTGAGGCGCCGGGTTCCACCTCGGCATTCATGAGAGTTTCGTCACCTATATTGACTTTTCTGGTATCAAACAGGTCTCCTTCCGATAGATCCTTAACTCGACTTTCGAGGACTGTCAGTTCGGTCTGTAGGCTTCCGTAGGTATTGTTTTTGTCGAACAAATCGGATTGTTCCAACAGCAATCTTTGCTGTGGAATGCGTTCCAGATCTGTCAATTGGTCCACCATGGACATCCAATCGAAGCCTGAAGCTAATCCTGACAGTGCAAGTTCCACTTTTTGAAAACCTTTCGTTTTTCATTATCGCTCCCCGCGTCTTATTGAAAAGCGTGAGAGATTCAACAATGATTTTGAACCCGTGGGTCCAATGAGTAATCGGAATTCGAGAAGAGGACTTGAGTTATTTATATAAAAAAGAAAGATGCCCGACCTGATGATCCAGATCGGGCATTTGAGGCTTTGGAACTGATCTGCGCTAACCGATCAATCTTAATGCCGATTGCGGCAAAGCGTTGGCTTGGGCAAGCATGGCGGTTCCGGATTGGACCAGAATGTTCTGCCTGGCGAAGTTGGCACTTTCTTCCGCGACGTCCACATCTTTGATGCGGCTGTTTGCTGCAGAGATGTTATCCTTCAGCACGCTCAGCTGGGAACTCGTGTTTTCGAGACGGGAGATATTGGCTCCCACTGTTGCACGATCGGTTGCCAGTTGATTGATGGCTGTTTTCACCGCTGTTAATGCAGAGGCTGCTCCTGCGGTGGTACCTACTGCCAATGAGTTCAGGGCTGTGTAGTTTCCACCTGCTGCAAGATCCACACCTGATGCGGCAAACTTGGTTCCATCACTATCGGTCGTCACGTTCAGGGCTGTCCCGTTAAACAGGCTGACACCATTGAAATCCTTCTTGGCGATGTCTACGATATAGTCATCCAGAGTCTGGAATTCTTTGTCGTAGAGGGCGCGGTCCGTGTTGGTTTTAGTTTCATCTTGAGAAAGCATGGCAAGTTCACTCATGCGATCCAGCGCTTTACCGACTTTGTTCAAGAAGCCGTCTTGTGTTTGTCCAAATGAAACTGCATTTCCAACATTGTCCTTGGCTGCCTGGATCCGATTTACCTGAGCATCGAATCTGAGAGATACAGCGGCTCCCGCTGCGTCATCTGACGGAGAGTTCAGTTTGGATCCTGAAGACAATCTTGCCAGGGATTTCTGTAGTGACTGAGTCGACTCGTTAAGGATTCGAGCTGACATTGCCGACGACGAATTTGTATTGATGACTACCATTTTAGACTCCTTCCATTGAGTTTTTGTTAATTAATATGGCTTCCTTGCCATATGGAATTTTTAATGAGGAAATTCCAGAACCTTTGTTCGTTTGATGGAGTGTTCCATCTTCATTATATCAATCGGAGACTTTCACATTTTCTTTAGCTCCAGATTTAATAAAACTATCATTTTTATTAAAAATACTATCAAGCGCATGACATAAATCAAAAAGCTTATTAGGCTTGGCTAGAACATGATCAAATAAATTCATGTCCGTAGATTGTTTTAATTTTTCAGAAATAAAGCCTGAGCAGAGGATGATGGGGAATTCAGGGTGATCCGATTTTATTTTTCTTGCTAAATCGATCCCGGTGATGCGGGGCATATCCAAATCGGTAATGAGTATATCGAATGAATCAGGAGATTCCCAAAATCGCTGAATGGCCAGGCATGGGTCCACAAATGACTCAATTACGTATCCAGATTTTTCCAGCCCCATTTGTGATGACTGACAAATACTTGCCTCGTTATCAACAAACAAAATCCGTTGTCCGTTTCCAAGAGGCAGTGAAGATATATGGTCGTTTTTCTCAGCTGCCTGAGCATCTTCCATGGCGGGGAGATAAATATCAAAACGAGATCCTTTTCCCTTTTTACTGATCACTTTGATATGGCCATCATGCGACTTAATGATTCCATGCACGACAGAGAGTCCCAATCCCGTTCCGCGACCCGCTTCCTTGGTTGTAAAGAATGGATCGAAAATGCGTTGCATGGTGGCGTCATCCATACCTTCACCGGTATCCTTGATCGTTAATTTGACATAGGAACCAATCTTCATTTTATGGATCGTATCAGCTTCTTCCTTTTCGATTTGTATGCATTCCAGCTGGACGTTCAATTTACCAGATACCAGATCTTCCATGGCGTGAATTGCGTTGGTGCAAAGGTTAACGACTACTTGATGTATCTGGTTTTGATCGCACAGGACAAATGGGATATCTCCAATTGTATCCGCTTTGACTTTTATGTGAGATGGACAGGTGGCCTTCATCATTTTTGCCACCTCTTTGATAATCGGCTTCAAAGATGCCGGTGATTTTGTTTGTTCCTGGTTTCGACTGAAAGCCAGGATTTGTTTGACCAACATTTTGGCTCGATCTGTCGCCCTAAGGACTTCATCTGTCAATTCACTGGCAAACTTGTTCTCTGAAAATTCTAGTTTCAGTATTTCCGTAAAACCTACAATACCCGCCAGAATGTTATTGAAATCGTGAGCGACACCTCCCGCCAAAGTACCTATTGCCTCTAGTTTTTGCGCCCGATACAACTGACGTTCCAAGCTACGTTTGCTTTTTTCTGATTCGATCAGCTCGGTGATTATTTCGGCAAAAACGATGACTCCTCCGGGTAATGATTCCTCATCATACCAGGGTTGCATTTCCCACCGAATGATTTCCTCCTGACCGTCTGGTTTGGTAAAAGTATCCCTGCTTGATTTTTTATGATGACCATTCAGACATTCGTGGACCGCTACACGCCAATTCTCAAAAATACTCAGATTTTCGTGGCGTATCATAGGATTTGTCCCAGCACAGTTTTCTTCTTCAGGTATGTTAAATTTACCTTTCCATCTTAAGCTTGCTTCCAGGTAATTAAATTTGGTGTCGAACATGGCAACCGCCGCTGGTGCATAATGGATGAACTGTTGAAGTAGTTTTCCGTCGCGAAGAATTATTTTTCGGGAGGTATCCTGTTCGGTTACATCGACACCACACGCTATCAAGTATTTTAACTTTTTTTGCTTATCCTTGATAATTGAATTGCGCCATTGGATGTGGTGTTTACTTTTTTCTTTATCGGTCCAAGTAGTTTTGTGGGTTGAGGGAGCAATGAAATGATCAGGGTTTTTCTTGTATCGTTCCAATTGTTTTCTATGGCTTTGTGCTTCAGGGATAACATCCCAAAGAAGCTGACCGACAACTTCTTCAAACAATTCTCCAGTAAAGCGCTCACATTCGTGATTGAATCGTACGATTTTCCCGTGATGATCTATGACAAAGACGTATGCCCCTACAATGCTCAGGATTTCATTCGAGAAATCACTGACTTGTTTAACCATCGTTTCGAGTTTTTGGTGTTCTGACCTGTCTCGAAGTATTACAACAAAATCGTTATTACCGGAATGATTCGGGATGTAGCCACTGATGCTTAAATCAACAAGATGCAATTTGCCTGCTTTGGTCTGAATTTTGACCATATTCTCGCAGGTTTTCGTGGGCGATAACTGAGCATTGAGTTGACACTCATAGCTCATTCGCAAAAGGTCACTGGGTTGCAGCCCCGGAAAAATCGTCGACAATGATTGATGACCCAATTCCGAGTTTTTATAGCCAGTAATTTTTTCAGCGACCTGGTTGATTTTTACAATCGTTCCATCTGAGCTAACACGCATGATGGCATCCTGAGCCAGTTGAAAAAACAGATCTGCTTCCAGGGCATCGGTTTTAGAGCAAAGGATCTGGGAAGCAAAATATGCCATTCCTTCCAGCCGCTTTAAGGTACGATCCGGATCAGACCAGGATTGTCGTCCAATAAGTCCGAACACATATCTTGATCCGTTCAATCTTGATCTGGTCGATACGGCTAAAAAGGAGGATTGATCACTCTTTGGAATAATCTGGTTGTAGGGGTGATCGTATAAAGGTGCATCTCCATAAGCGACCTTTGATTTCCTGATGGTTTCCAACACCAGTGGATCATCCAGTAGATGTCCTTTACAATTTTTTAAATGCCCACAAGAACAGACATACCTGGCATTAACGGTAAGGTTCATTGCCTGGGGTAGTTCAATAATGAAAGCACAGTCGGCATCAAAAGACTCTGCCAGGTGATTTGCACTATCCATCCAACCTTCAATCCAGGCATTTTGTTTTCCAAAATTTTGATCGAATATAGGCTCACTCGATTGAGTGCTGGAACTTGCCCTTTCTTCATCGGCTCCAACCATGCTTCTATCAATTTTTGAAATCATATATTGCCCTCAATGACCAAACGAATCTCAGTAAAATGTGTAAAATGCACACTCTCTTCAAAAGGAGCATGGTGGACTTATCTGACCTTCACATCTACTTTGGTCAGACTTTTATCGGAAGATTGCTATCGATGTTTAGCTGAAACACATGGACCAGGCCGATCTCGACACCGAAGGCAGATTTTTCCTTACTGAAGGAGCATTTTTTACCACTTCTGATGTATCGAGAACCCGACTCACTGCTACCAAGACAAAAAACATCCTTTTTTTTGGTTGGTTCTTTTGGTGATTATTTTTTCGGTTCATATCTTGCAACGTGCTTAATACGAATGGACAACAATTTTTTGACGGGTTTTTGCCCTTATTTGAACCAGGTTGTTTGGCAAGAATTGTGTTGCGCAGCGCAACATTAGGTTAGACGATGGGCTCATTCATGCTACAGGATGTCTCACGTCAAAAGGGAGGAGTAAGATTTGCCTGTGGCAGGCGTTGGCTCAATTTAGGATAACGATTTTTTGCTGAACGTTTGCTAGATGTAAGAACAAGGTCATTGTTCAAAGTTAAACAAAGGAGAAAACCGATATGATCTGTGCACCCCGCAGTGAAATGAATCCTTTCATTCCGGTCAGGTTTCGGAATGTTGGAAGCCGTTTTAGAGTTAGCCCCATTTTTGTTCAACCAAGGTTGGAGAAAGCTAGTGTTCCCAGCCTTCGTTCGCGACGCATCCTGCTTCTGGATGATAATCCCATATTCTTGCGAGCCATTGGAAGATTGTTAAAAACTCATTCATTTGATGTTCACACCGAAGAATGTCATCATCGAGCTTTTGATAAACTGTCCAATGACGGTAATCAATTTGACTTTGCCTTGGTCGATGTAGGTTTGCGAGGGTGCTCAGGGTGGGATTTTGCTAAAAAGCTCGGCCAGTTAAATCATGCTCCGCCGGTTATTCTCATGTCGGGTGAAAAACATGATAAATCAGATTTAGCCTCAAGTCATGTAAAAGGGTTTATTTCCAAGCCTTTTTCAATTCCAGATTTAATCCGGAACATGACTGATCTCGAGGTAAACTCAGCTTTTGCTTCCTGCTGAATTTTATTTTCAACTGATCAAATTTTACTTGATTGCGATATTTGGTGGTTGTTCCTCAGGGAGGTACCTGGCAACACTTTTGTTTTGCGATGTTGACACCACACCTCCAGCGCTATCTTTCAGGTTATATCAAGTTCTTTGCTTGCTGGTACCTATGGGCCTTAGTTTTTGGGATTCCGCATTCTCTTTTTTCTGAAACGCTCATTCGAGTGACCGATCCCTGGCATTTTAAAAGAGGATCGGATTTTAATTTCAATGATCAAGTGCCTCCCTGGTATTCACTTGATTATGACGATTCATCCTGGCAACTGGCAAAAGGAGGCTTTTCAGGGGGCTTTAATCATCTGCTGCAAGCAACACATTTTTCTGATTTTGGATCTAGTTATCATAGTGTTTTTTTTAGAAATGAATTTGAGATTGTCAATTTGGAAGAGGTTCAATTGCTGGTTTTGCGTCTTCAATTCAGGCATGGATGTGTTCTTTGGTTGAATGGTCATCCCATCTACAATTCAGGTTTTGGAGAACTCTCTGCTGATGACATCACTTTGAACCAACGCTCGGCTTTCAGGTCTGATGATCTGCTAGTGGAACTTTCCCTGAATCACGCCATTCCTCTTCTAAAGGAAGGTACTAATATTCTTGGCGCACAAGTGCATGCTGCTGCAGAAGGATCATCTTTTGTTTTTGTTGCAGAGCTTTCTTCCAATTTTTCACGGCAACCCATGGTCCATCAGTTGTATGCTGATTCCGCTGTGATTTCATGGAAAACTCTGTCCCCATACATAGGCAAAGTGAACTATGGTTTGGTTCGAAATGAACTCAATCATAGCGTCGAGTTCGAAGAACCTTCCGTGGAACCTGAAGTGCTCATTGATTCACTAAAGGCAGGCTGTCTCTATTACTATCAAGTTGAATTAGAAACCGTCGACGGGGTTATGCGCTCCTCAGTTTCCTCTTTTACGACTCCCGATCCCGACAAGGAACACCTTCGGTTTGCGGTGTTGGGAGACAGCGGTCGAGGATCCTTGGCTCAATACAGGATAGCCGATCAAATAAGGAACGCTCGCCCTGAAATGGTCCTGCATACCGGTGATATGGTTTATCCTTCATTGACATCTGATTTGGTCGATTTCAGGCATTACAGCATATACGGCCTACACATGAGATCGATACCTTATTATCTTGCCATCGGAAATCATGACCTCGACAAGGGGTTTTCACTACCCCCATTACTTTTTCACAGTCCAATGAATGACACCCCACCTGAAGGGCATGCGATCGAGTCCACATTCCCTGAGGCTTATTACACTTTTAATAACGGCCCAGCGCAGTTCTTTGTATTGTTTGCCCCATTTTTTTATCAATACGAATTAAAGGAGGATGGCGCCCAGCATCGATGGTTGGTAAAAGAGTTGGAACGATCCCAAAGTCATTGGAAGTTTTTTGTTGTCCATCATCCTATTCGTACTTCCAGTCTACATCGGTTCGATGACTATAATCGGAATGGAATTCGGGATACAGAGGAATTGGGTAGTCTTCTTTTATCATTGGCGAATCGTTTTGGAGTTTCCTTGATTTTCACTGGTCACGATCATGTTTATGAACGTTTTACTCCAGATTCAGGTGTGGTTGCCTTGTTAACTGCTGGAGGTGGTGGTAACCTCTATCCGCTCCGAGAGCACGATCAATTAAGTTCCGTTTTTCGAAAACAGCATCATTTTCTCAATGTGGAAATTGATGGCAATACATGTCGACTAGAAGCCATCGATGATGGAGGAAATGTGATCGATAACTTCACTTTTCGGCAGCCTACAGAAATAGAACATATTCATTCTTCTTCCTGGCAAATTCCACATATTGAAACAGAACCGGTCAATGATGGAGATGGAAATATCATAGGGCAACATTTTGATTTTACGGGTGCACCATTGGTCGCAAATCTTGGGAGTTACTCTCATGGTGGCACTTTGAACGTTCATAATGATCTGAATTATTTGTATCTCGGATTTCAATCAGTTTCGCTACCTGACGATGGAGCATTGATGGTTTTTCTCGGAACGGAAAATGAGGCAGGGGACGAAGCAAAGGATGAATTGAGTTTTTTGAAAGACCTGCATTTTGAAAATTGGAAACCCCAATTGATCGGAGTTTTGGGAGATGAATACGCCGACTCTACGCAAAGTATATTTGATCGATCAAGTTCCGGGCTTCTCGGTCCACAAGGTTTGTTTTTCGCAGGTGGAGACTTACAACCCGTAACTGGCGCACGTCTTCAACAATATAACATAAGTCCACAACTCTTAGATCCACACCTAAGCAACACTCACCTGACCGAACAAAATGCGAATTTCATTGAAATGGCCATTCCACTGGGTTCGATATCTGGCATAGAACTAAATGGTTCACTTAAATTGAGCGTGATAACTGGCAGGCAGCCCATGTCTGATCTTAGTCGTCCCTGGTCCTTTGATAACAGTTTGATTGGTGGAACGGTAAGAAATCAGGATTCAGACGGTTTGGTTTTACAGGGTGTGTCCATTCAATTGTCCTCTGGTCCTGATTCCGACGGTGATGGACTGTCGGACCCAGAAGAAATGTTGCTTCAAAGCAACCCGGAAGAAATGGATACTGATGGTGACACATTGCCTGATGGCTGGGAAGTCCGTCATGGCTTGTCTCCCCTTTTGGCTGCTTCCTCCGATGGACCGCATGGGGATCCGGACCACGACGGACTAGTCAATTTTGATGAATGGTTAAGTCAAACAGATCCAGGGGATCCCGATTCCGCGCTCGAACTTTATGCCACTTTGGTTGAGCCGGGGGTGATGCAGTTGAGCTGGCTGGGCATGCCTCAGGTGACTTATGCTTTAAAAACCAGTCACTCACCAGATGGACCTTATGAATATCTTGGGAACCCTGCGCAATACACTCATCCCCATCCTTACCCTCAGATTTTGAAACATCATGTTTCGGTATCAAGTGGAGCGACCTTGTATTTCCAGCTCGAACTTATCGTTGAGGCAAATGATTAATTAAATATGTTGGCACCTTAAAGGAACCCTTTAAATTCACCAATATACGGGCGCATATCTTCCAAAAGGACAGCGTTTGGATTACAGCGAAGGACCATTCCATCGAGATACATGAGGCTGCGGATGACCGAAAAAATTCCTCTTTCAAACGACATGCCTGAATGGACACCTAACTTGATGGTTTCCATCATTTTTTCAGTGAGACTTATTTGGGATACAGTTGCTCCTTTAAATTCCCGATACAAATCAATAAATGCTGCCGTGAAACTTTGTAGTTTGTTTCCGGTTATTTCAACTTCAGACATTCGGTTCAACGCCTTGGCACTATTCTCGTAGTCATTGGATGACAGAGCTTCGAAAAATTCGAATAGCCCCACTCTCATTTTTTTGCTTACCTTCGCAATGAAGCCTGTGTCTATGAAACATAATTGCCCATCGGAATAGATGATATTTCCAGGATGAAGGTCACCGTGAAAAATCCCTTTGCAAAACATGTAGTAGCCCTGAAGGCGAAAAAGATGGAGCAATTCACTATAATCAAGCTTTCCTTCTGACAGCAATTCATCAAAGGTCGGCCCAGCTATGTACTCTGAGACCATGATGTTTTTTTGGCATAAATCACTGTAAACCTCTGGGAAAATCAAGCCTTGTAGATCAAATGAATGACTTGCCTCTTGGTGAATCTCTCTTAGCGTTGCCTGGCCGGCGACCTCATGTCGTAAATCAAGCTCACTGAGAGTGAAGCGTTCGATGTCTTCAACAATACCCTGCGGATCTCCTACTTGCTTCAGCTTTGGGTACACCCAGGTGGCGAATCGAATCCAGCCTTTCATGCGAGAAACGTCCGTGCGGAATTGATTGGCTACCTCCTTTTTTACAGCCTTAATCACCACAGGTTCTCCTGACTTCAATGTAGCTTTGTGAACCTGCCCCACAGAGGCGGTCGCTAATGGGGATTGAGAGATATTTTCAAAGTTGTCTTCAAAATTTTCAGCGGACGATTCTCTTAGAATTCTGTGAAAATCTTCCGCACTTACCTCATTGGCTTGCCGGTATAATTTTGCCAGATGCTCGCATTTTTTACGTTCCAGGAAATCAATTCTCAATGCATGGATTTGTGCCAGCTTGACCGCAAACAATCCCAAAGATTGTATCCAATCCAAATCCGGTAGATGTCCTTTTCGGCCATAAATCACATGGATCAGTCTGCCGAATTGAAACAAATTCATCTTGATCGAGGTTGGACCTGCAGGTTTTTTGAAGTGAACGGAACGTCATGTTCGCGTGAAATAAGGTTGGCCGCAATACGTCCAGATTCATAGATCATGGGTAAACCACTTCCCGGATGGGTTCCACCGCCTACCAGGTAGCAGTTATCAAGCTCTTCGAACTTATTCCTTGGGCGGAGGTACATCATTTGGTTCAAAGAGTGAGCCAGGTTGAAAGTTGCTCCAAATTGAATATTCATCTCTTCCCATGTTTTGGGAGAGTATACGATTTCTTCTTTGATATGGTCTCTTAGATCGGACATCCCACCTGTTGTTTCCAAAGCTCGAATGACCTCGTTCCGGAATGAGTCTTTCTTTTGTTCCCAATCTATGGGTGCGGTAAGATTAGGAACAGGCACCAAAACATACAAAGCTGAATGGCCCTCAGGTGCCAGAGAGGGATCGGTGACGCTGGCATTTCTGACGTAGAAGGAAAGGTCTTTGGATAGTTTTTTTATTTTGAATATATCTTCGATGTTAGACTTGTAATCCTCGGCAAAAAAGATCGTGTGGTGAGGCAGGTCATACACTTTGTCCAAACCGAGGTAGAGCATGAACGTGGAACAGGAATATTCCCGTTTGTCTACATTCTCAGGACTATACTTCTTTAACACACCTGGAGGGACCAGGTTTTTCATGGCGTATCCAAAATCGGCATTCAGGACCGTCTCATCAGCCCATATCTCTTCTCCATTCGGGAGTTCAGCACCACGAACTTTATGGCCTGACAATAAGAGTTGTTTGGCAGGCGTCTCCAGCCGGATGTCCACCCCTAGTTCCCTGCAAACTTTTGCCATGGCCTCCGAAATCTCGCTAAGGCCTCCCATCGTGTGCCAGACGCCAAATGCATGTTCTATGTAGGGTAGAAGAGCAAAGGCTCCAGGGCATTCCCATGCTGACATTCCCAGGTATTTGGATTGGAACGTGAACGAAAGCTTGAGTTTTTCATCTTCGAAATAATCACCTAGAACTTCAAATATGGAACGTCCCAGAGAAAGCTTTGGTAAGGCTTTCAGCATGTCCATGCTCAAGTACCTGCTCATGGAATTGTAATCCTTCTGAAGGCAAGGATACATACTTTCGTATCTTTCTTTCTCTACCTTCAGGAATTTGTCATAGCCGTCCTTGTTCCCTGGAAAACATGCGTCCAATTGCTGAAGCATCGCTTCACGGTCCGTCGTGGGTTCAAATGTCTTGTCCTTGAACTGAAGGCGGTACATTGGTTCGAGTTTGACACTTTCAACGTAGTCATCCAAGTGCTTGCCAGCTTCTTCAAAAACTTCGTCCAGAAGAAATTTCATCATCAGGAACGTCGGTCCTGTATCGAACTTGTATCCGTTGCGCTCGATAGACGCATTTCTTCCTCCCACCTTTGAAGCCTTTTCCAATACGGTGACTTTAAAACCTCTGTAGGCCAAAATCATGGCCGCCGTAAGGCCACCTGGTCCAGCTCCTATAACGAGGATATGTTTTTGAGTTTGCTGATTTCGCATGTTTGAATTCAGTGATGATCTGATATGATTCAGCTGATCAGCAACCTTCTGTCATTGGAATCTCTACTCAATTCCATGTGGAAATTGCCTCTGATGGTTTGCTTGCTTTCGAGGGAGAGTTTGCCACATTTGGTTTCTGCACAGCCCGGCCAAATCATTGTCACGGGGATGAGAGGATTGCAAACAAGAAGGGCGGTTATCAACCGCCCCTCCGTCTTGGTTGCTTGGTGGTTTAGGATTTAGGGAGTAAGACTTTATCGATGACATGGATGACACCATTGCTGCCAAACACATCTGTTTTGATCACATTTGCTCCATCCACGGACACTCCATGGTTAGTTACCTTAATGTCGACCGCTTGTCCGTTGACTGTTTTTGCTTTCATTGTCTTCACGGCAGAAGCTGGAACTTTTCCAGGAATCACGTGGTAGGTTAAAATCTTGACCAACTGATCTTTGTTCTCAGGTTTCAGCAAACTGGCAACTGTGCCTTCTGGTAAAGCCGAGAACGCTTTGTTTGTTGGAGCAAACAAAGTGAAGGGCCCTTTGCCCTGAAGTGTTTCGGCAAGGCCTGCAGCTTTCACAGCCGCCACTACAGTGGTAAAGTCTTCCAATCCTGCAGCAATTTGCACGATGTTTTTCGCTTCATTGTGCTTTGCATTGGGGTCGGCTTGGACTGCCATGGTTGTTGTTACAGCAGTGATGACAATAGCGATGAATAATGATAGTTTTTTCATAGTGTTTTTCTTTTATGGAACAGTTTGCGTCCCGATGTGTCTAAGGTTTGACTAAGTTTAGGGTTGCGTCAAATAAAAATTGCTAAAAAGTTTAAAAAAAATCTAAAATATGTTTATGTAATTGCGGTATTTTGTGGAAGTGTGAATTGTAACTTATTCGATGTTAAATAATTGGAAGATTTTTGATTTCGGGGTTGAGCTGGATCGTTTGCATTCTAAGAGAATTTCCAATTTTGCAGCCCCCTTTTCGCAGCCTCCAATGCAAATTAATAATCAGTCACAAATTGTTCGGGTTATTTGTAACCAGCACAAGGACAAGTGTTAAAAGTTTTTCATGCCTTCTTTATCCATTCCTGAGATTGAGGCCTCTTTCCTAAATTGACATTCATGGAGACAGTCTCAGGCATTTATTTTAAAAAAAATCTCGGCTTAATGGTTGATTATTGTTGAATATTGACGGATGTTTTGTCCATATTTAGTCTAATAATTTAGAAATGCATCATTCAATCAACATCGCAGCCAAACGCTCCGGATTAACTCCGCACGTTATCCGTGTCTGGGAAAAACGATATAATGCTGTCAAGCCTCTGAGGACAGGCACCAATCGGAGACAATACTCAGATGAAGACATCAAGCGTCTGGTGTTGTTGAGGGAGGCTACTCAGGTCGGACACAAGATCAGCAACATTGCCTCCTTACCGGAAGAAACTCTAAAATCTCTGGCTGAAGAAGATCAGAAACATATCCAAACATACCGTGAAGAGCCGGTTCTTCAGCAACCATCAGAGTCGGATTCCTTATTGGACGGTTGCCTTTCTGCCATCAAGGCACTGGATCACAAGAAGCTTGAGGAAGAATTGACTCGATCTGCCCTAACATTGGGGCACCAGGGAATGATCATTCGAGTCGTGGCTCCATTGGCCCAACAAATCGGGCATTTGTGGCGTGAAGGAGAGATCACCGCAGCACATGAGCATTTTGCGAGTGCATTGATACGCACATTTCTTGCCAATATTTCCAAGCCGTTTGCCATAACCGACCACGCACCTGGCATCGTGATTGCCACCCCTACAGGCCAATTACACGAACTGGGGGCCATCCTTGCTTCCGCTTCAGCTTCTAGCCTAGGTTGGCGCGTTACCTACCTGGGTACAAATTTGCCCGCGGCCGAAATTGCAGGTGCAGTGGTCCAGAACAAAGCCAAAGTGTTAGGACTGAGTATCGTTTATCCAGACAATGATCCTAATTTAAGTGATGAGCTCGCACGGTTGCGCTCCTTTCTTCCGGAACACGTTAAAATGGTAGTAGGCGGCCGTGCCTCCGGGGCCTATCAACCCATACTGGACGAAATTGGAGCTTTTGTCTGCGCGGACATCCATGGCTACTACGATGTCCTCGAAAATCTAAGCTAAGGTAAAAAGCCTACTGAAGATTTTTGTTGTTTCTTGGAAAGGGAGATGGCGACCCTACCGGGGTTCGAACCCGGGTTACCGCCGTGAAAGGGCGGTGTCCTAGACCACTAGACGATAGGGTCCCCCAATGGGCGACCAACATTAATGAAACTCTTTTTTCTGTCACGAGAAAAATGAGTTTTTTTTAATTTTTTTGGATTCAGCCTCAATTTGCCGTGAAATCCGTCATCATTTTTGGTCAACAGAAACTAGATGTTTTAGTGTTTTTATATCCCTGAAGTCACAAATTCGTTGTTTCTGTACGATTTTTGGTGAAATTCAGTGCTTATTGGGCTATCTAAGTCTCACTTTTATGGAAGCAACAGCTGATATTGGACTGATCGGATTGGCAGTAATGGGACAAAATCTCGTTCTGAACATGAATGACCATGGTTTTGTGGTCTCGGTTTACAACCGCACCGTATCTAAGGTGGATGATTTTCTCGCGAACGAAGCCAAAGGTACGAACATCATTGGAGCACGAAGCATTGAAGAATTCGTGTCACAACTTAAACGCCCTCGTCGGGTCATGTTACTCGTCAAAGCGGGGCAACCTGTGGATGATTTCATCGAACAACTGCTGCCATACCTTGAGCCCGGCGATATTGTGATTGATGGGGGTAATTCCCTTTATCAAGACAGCACTCGCCGAACTCAATATTTGGAAAGCAAAGGCATGCATTTCATCGGAACCGGTGTAAGCGGTGGCGAGGAAGGAGCGCGTCGGGGGCCTTCCATTATGCCCGGTGGCTCCAAATCAGCATGGCCTCATGTCAAAGACATCTTCCAATCCATTTCTGCTAAAGTGGATGATGGAGCTCCTTGTTGTGATTGGGTTGGCGAGGACGGCGCAGGCCACTACGTCAAAATGGTTCACAACGGTATCGAGTATGGAGACATGCAATTGATTTGTGAAGCGTACCAACTGATGTCGGTCGGTTTGGGCATGACTCCTGACGAAATGCATGAAGTATTTGCTGAATGGAATGAAGGAGTACTGGATTCTTATCTGGTTGAAATCACACGTGATATTCTGGCTCACAAAGACGAAGATGGGTCTCCTTTGGTAGACAAGATTCTTGATACGGCAGGTCAAAAAGGAACGGGCAAGTGGACGGTTATTTCATCTGCAGATTTGGGAATCCCCATCACTTTGATTGCTGAAGCTGTATTTAGTCGCTGTGTTTCTGCCATGAAGGAAGAGCGGGTCGCGGCATCCAAGAAATTACGTGGACCCAAACCTGTTATTAAAACAGATCGAGCTAAATTCATTGAAGATATTCGCCAGGCACTTTACGCATCCAAGATCGTTTCCTATGCGCAAGGATATATGTTGTTGAGGGCAGCGGCTCAAGAAAATGGATGGAAGCTTAACTACGGAGGCATCGCACTTATGTGGCGCGGTGGTTGCATCATTCGTAGTCAATTTCTCGGAAAAATCAAAGAGGCTTATGATAAGAGACCTCGCCTTGCCAATCTTATGTTGGATCCTCACTTCAAAAAGGAAATCCGTTCATGTCAGCGTGGATGGCGAAATGTGATTGCAACTGCTGTCAAGAAGGGGATTCCTGTTCCAGCTTTCGCAACCGCACTCAACTTTTACGACAGCTATCGTTCTGAACGACTACCAGCTAATCTGCTCCAAGCACAGCGTGATTATTTTGGTGCTCACACTTATGAGCGGGTTGATCAACCCAGAGGCGAGTTTTTCCATACCAATTGGACCGGCACCGGGGGACGTGTGTCTTCTTCGACATACAACGTTTAATGCTTCAACACTTTTTCACAGAGGGGCAGGGGATTCCTGCTCCTCTGTGGAGTTCTGAATCTTCCATGCGGAGATGACCATGATTCGCACAGAAACCTCGGATTGATTGTGTGATCCCTGAACTTTCTTTTCTGAATTTCTAGACGCGCGCAACCAATCAACGATCCGAAAATTTTCTTAATAATTGGGAAGCTTCACTGTTTTTAACCACCTTCAGTAATTCTTCTTCCCACGGGCCTTTCTTTTCAAATCCGCTTGCCATTTTCAATTCCAAGGTTCAGGAATGAAGGCATGGAATCCCACGAAAAACCAACGAGTGTTTCATCACACTCGCAAGATGAGGCAATAAATCCTGCAAAGAGTTTTGAAGGGCAAACTATTTGGGATGCTTGGCGTATAGGAGTTGTTGGCTTTGGGTTGGCCAGTTTAGCCGTTTTTGGTTCCTGGGCTTTTCTTGGGAAATGGTTTTACGGGACTTTGGGTGAACTTGGCGCATACATAGCCTGGTTGGTTTTGTATTTGGGGATTGGATGTGAATCCATGCAAGGGTTGATCAATTGTGAAAGGCGGCGGATTAGGTTTTTCAAAGTTTTTTCCAGTTCCTTCGCTGCGTATGCAATTTTGTGGATTGTGGTCTGGATGGTATGGAAAAATTCCTTTGGGGAATGGCTGGCTGCAGGTTTGGGGTCTCTTGGAATGGCTTTGGTTCTTTGCCTCTCTTTCCAGAATTTCAAGGAATGGCATAGGCTGTGGGTGGTTTTGGCCATATCGAATATGACTGGTTACTTTATAGGGTCTTGGTTGCATGCGCGTATGGAAATGCCATGGGGCGCGGTTGCCTGGGGGATTGCTTATGGTTTTTTCTTTGGCGGAGGTATCGGGCCGGCGTTTTGGATTGTGCAAAGAGGAGTTAAAAATTAGAGATCATTTTTAATCTTTGTAGATGGTCGAATGGTTTTCATTTTTCACCTCCGCCTGCATCACCAGATCTTCGCCTTGCTTTTGCCATTTCACATCGGACAAATGTGTTGCTTCTATAAAACTTTGAGCCCCCATTCCACCGATGGCTCTACGAGCGCTTGTTCCCCCCAGTATTTTTGGTGCGTAATAAAACGACACTGCGTTGACGAGGCCTAGCCTTAAAAAAGCCGCATTTACTTCCCCTCCACCTTCAACCAAAAGAGAAGTGACTTTTTCTTTACCCAGTTGGTTCATTAACCAAACCAGGTCAATCCTGTCTTCATTTGGTGAAATCCAGACTTTTACTTTGGACTGGATTTTTTGAACACTTTCCTTGGATGCTGATTTTGAAACCACTACACAAGTCCAATCCTTCCACTCGTCTGAAAGCAGCTTGCTCTTCAAAGGTATGCGAGCTCTTGAATCCAGGACGATGCGCCGTAAATTTTTTGAAGGTTGATGACTTTTTCCCAATCGCACTGTCAGACTGGGGTCGTCTGCGCGAACTGTTTCAATGCCCACTAAAATGGCATCCATACCATATCTCAGTTTCATGGCATGCCTTCTCGCTTCCGGGCCAGTGATCCATTTGGATTGACCGGAGGCGGTGGCGATTTTTCCATCAAGTGTCATAGCGGCCTTGATGGTCACTCGTGGTTGTTCGTGACAGATCCAGTGAAAGAAAGCCCGATTCAAGGATTGAGCTTCAGTTTCCAAGGTGCCGGTGAGGACTTCCAAACCATGTTGTTCAAGAATCCTGAGACCATTTCCTGCATGTGCCGGGTTTGGGTCGAGGCAGGCCACAACAACTCGGCTAACTTGTGACTTGATGATGGCCTTTGTGCAAGGAGGGGTTCTTCCAGTTGTCGAACACGGTTCCAGAGTGACGTATAATTCGGCATCCTTTGTAGAGTTCCCTTTTTCGGACGCATCCAAGAAGGCGTTCACTTCTGCGTGCGGACAACCCGCTTTTTGATGCCAGCCTTCCCCTATGATTTTTCCATTCTTCACCAGCACAGCTCCAACCATCGGATTGGGAGATACTTTTCCATACCCTCGCTTGGCCAACTGCAAGGCTCGACGCATATAGCGAATGTCTGAATCTTTCTGACTGGTTCCCATGCCAGACTTTATTTTGGAAGATTCCTTATGCCTAAAACAATCATTGAATTGAGTAGGACAGCTTATTTCCTGCTATTGCAAATATTGGTTTCCGCATGGATAGTGTGACGCAACGATGAAAACTTGGACACCTGATTTGATCAAAGCGAGCAAGCGCAGACGTTTTTTGTCTGCGTTGACAGTTTATGATTACCCCATGACCAGGATGTTGGACGAGCTTGGGATTCCAATGTTACTCGTTGGAGATTCTTTGGGTATGGTGGTTTTGGGTTATCCGGATACCACTCATGTTTCCATGGAGGATATGGTTCATCATGTCAAAGCAGCAGCCAGGGCTAAACCCAAAAGCTGTTTGGTTGGTGATATGCCCTATCAAAGCTATGAAACCTGCGAGCAGGCTGTCCGCAATGCCAGACATCTGATGGATGCAGGCGCCCATGCGGTTAAACTGGAAGGTGGGCGAGAGATAGGATCTCAGATCAAAGCCATACGCAATGCCGGAATTCCCTGTGTGGGACACTTGGGGATGTTGCCCCAACATATTCTGGAAGAAGGAAAATATCGTATTAAAGGTCGATCCGAAGAAGAGAAACAGAAACTCATTGACGATGCTGAGTTCCTGGACTCGGTGGGAATGATTGCCGTTGTTCTCGAATTGGTCGAGCACAGTTTAACCGAAACCATTACGAATTCAGTATCCTGCCCAACTATTGGAATTGGATCAGGAAATGGTTGTGATGGTCAAATTCTTGTCACACATGATCTGGTTGGTACCTTTCCCTGGTTTCGGCCAAAATTTGTCCAGCCAAGATTAGAAGCTGCCAGTTTGATTCAAGCCGCGGTCCGTGATTGGCAGCGTGATTGGGAGACTCTCTACCAGAAGCAACAAGCCACTTCGCATTAAGAACACCTTACTTTTGCATCATTTGATACAATGTCCGAACTAACTCATATCAATTCAGAAGGAGAGGCATCCATGGTGGATGTCACCCACAAACCTGTCGTTCTCCGTGAAGCGGTCGCAGAAGGGTACATCTACCTTCAAGAGGGTACAATCGACAAGATAGAATCCAATGCCATTGCAAAAGGCAATGTGTTGGCTTCTGCCCGACTTGCCGGAATCATGGCTGCCAAGAAAACAGGCGAGCTGATCCCTTTGTGCCATCCATTGCCATTGACTCATTGCGAAGTAAGTTTGTCCATTCCTGACACTCGAGACCGTATTCTTATTTCCAGTTCTGCAAAGATAGCAGCCTCGACCGGTATTGAGATGGAAGCACTGACTGCTGTCAGCGTGGCAGCTTTGACGATTTACGATATGTGCAAAGCGATTGACAAGGCTATGCGGATTGGCGATATCCGGTTAGTCAAAAAGACAAAAACCGCCCTGGCTTAGAGCGGTTTCAATCACATATTTACTTAGTTAATTTTATCGCATTCTGCGACGAATGCTGCCTCGACGTCTGGGCTTCCAGGAACGGCCTGCGTTCCCAAGAGTAGATCGAATCTTGGGTTCTTTGGATCTGGCTTCCAGACCTTCGATATTATCTCTTTTCAGCTTTTTTCCCGTTAAACGCTCGATGCTGACCAAATAATCCCAGTCCTTGCGACAAACCAATGAAATTGCTGTACCAGTTGCGGAAGCACGTCCTGTTCTTCCTATACGATGAATATAATCTTCAGCTGTGTTTGGAAGATCAAAGTTGATGACGTGGCTGATGTTCTTAAAATCCAACCCTCGCGCTGCGATGTCCGTTGCGACCAATAATTTGATCTTTCCACGATGCATCTCATCCATTGTCTTCTTACGAGCTGATTGGCGTAAATCACCGTGAAGTACAGCTGCCTTTTGTCCTTTTTTACTGAGTTGATTCACCAATTCATCAGCTCCTCTTTTCGTGGATGTGAAGATGACTGCCTGACTCATATCCTCCACGTCCACATAATGCTTTAACAGGGCATGTTTGTGAGTCACGTCATCTGCCCAATGAATTCGTTGATCGATTTGGTCATGGTTTTTGGTATTGGTTGTTAATGAGACAGACGCGGGTTCGTTAAGGAACGATTGGGCCATTCTAAGAACGGGGCCTTCCAAGGTGGCTGAAAACAACAACGTTTGTCGTTTCTTTGGGACTGCTCCCACAATCTTACGAATGTCGCCAATGAATCCCATGTCCAGCATGCGGTCCGCTTCATCCAAAACAAGGAATTCGAGGCGTGAAAAATCAATACGTCCTTGCCCCATGTGATCCAGCAAACGACCTGGCGTTGCAATGATCATATCCACCGGGTTTTTCAGCATTTGAATTTGTGGTCCATAGGAAACACCTCCCACCAATGATCCCTGCTTAAATTTGATGAATTTGCTGTAGGCGGTAGCGTCTTTTTCGACTTGTTGGGCCAATTCACGTGTTGGAGCCACCACAAGGCATCGCGGACCGATACTTTTGTTCAATGGTTTTCGATTGATGATTTGATGCAGGATAGGCAGCACGAAAGCGGCTGTTTTTCCGGTTCCGGTTTGGGCGGAGCCCATGAGATCTCCTCCTTCGAGGATGACTGGAATGGCTTGTTCCTGGATCGGTGTGGGTGTGGTAAAGCCGCAGGCGTCGACCGCTTTTAATAAGCGATCGTCCAGATTCAGATTTTCGAATGACATAATACTTGTACTAACATTAATGGCTCGACCTCCATAGGGAAGGTACATCACAGACGAGCTCTCAATCAATGCATCAAGGAATGCCTGGCGGGGTGTCCCAAATATGCTTCAACAAAATACGCGAGGTGAACTTGAAGTCCCTCAGCGCTGCCCCCATTCTCCATAATTTTGCTGAGCGGAAGCAGTAAGCTCTCTACTGATAACGAGCGTTGAATGGTTGTTTGCTTTAAATCTAACTCAAAAGCAAGGGGAAAGTTTTTCTATTCGCTGGCAAGAAAAGGAAGTTTGTCCCAATTTGTGTTCATGTCTTCACTCATGAATGCTGAAAATCTTTCAGTGATATTGGTTGAGCCTACTCACCCTGGCAATATTGGTGCAACGGCCCGGGCCATGGCCAATATGGGGGTAAGAGACTTAAGGCTTGTCCGGCCAAAGGACCACCTTAATGAAGAAGCCTTGCAGAGGGCAGCCCATGGATTGGAAGTATTGGAGAAGGCTAGAAAATTTGATAACGTGGAAGATTCCTTACATGACCTCCATTGGGTTGCGGGAACGACGGCAAGGAATAGGGCCAAGCAAGATCGAACGGTTATTCTGCCAGAAGTTGTCCAGAATTTACCAAGCCAAGATTGTCGAATGGGATTCATGTTTGGTCGTGAAAGCAGTGGGTTAACCAATGAAGAGTTGTCACTTTGTTCCCTGTTAATTCATATTCCCACCCACAATCTTGCTTCATCATTGAATCTTTCTCATGCTGTTCTTGTCACTTTGTACGAAGTGTTTCGACCATCAATGATCGAATCGACTCCTGTTTCAGATGTTCCATTTTCGGACAACGAGTCGGACAGAGCCTCCATATCCGCCATTGCTGGATTAAGGCAGCATTTGAAATCGGTACTGACTCAAACCGGATTTATTAAGACGCATCAGGAAACTGGAATCATGAATCGTTTTGATGATTTCTTTGCACGCGCTGAGCCCACATCAAATGATGTGCAAATGTGGCGAGGTGTATTGCACCGCGTGGAACTGACCATTGGTGATCATAAGCCAAAATAGTTACAACACGCTATACCTGCACATGGCACGAAATGGCCCTTCACTGGATTATGAAGGTGAAATCCAGGTTGTTTGGTTCAACACCTGCGAAAAGAATTTGTTTGGTTCGAGAAGAATGGCCTTTGAGAATGGAAATTTGTGACCTTGGTATGCCGGTTACCTTGGATAACCATTTAATGAGGCTCATATTTGCGGCATTATCCACCGGCGGTGCAGAGATTCTGATTTTCAACGCGTTATCATGAAGGCCAACACATCTGTTGTGGTTTGCACCGGGATGGATCCTTACGTTTAAAATTATTCCACGTGGCGTTTCACGACAGCATACCGGAAGGAGTGTCATGCTGTCGTTAATTTGAAACTGGGGTTTTCCGTTTTGGTTTTTTGGTATGGGCGTTTTTATAAAACTGCTTGTGTATTTCCAATAATCGGTCGAGTTCCAATATTGGAGTTTTATGATCTTCCACACGTAGATCGATATACCGATCATTGGCACCTGAGTATCCAGCATTTTCTCGGACGACCAGAAGGGCTGCGGATTGTCTGCCTCGTTTATCGCCTCCTGCCTCTTGTCCAGCCTTTAAACTATCCATCAACCAATCACCCAATTCGGTTCCTGGGATACGAGAGGATTTTTGAAAAGCAATAGCCATCCTTTCAATGACCGATTGGCCTGCCAATATATTTCCTTGAGCTGCGAAGTTGGGACCCACGACATGTCCGGCCCAGCCGTTGCATTTACTTCCCGTGAAGGAACTGCTTCGACCCTGGGCATCGATCATCCCCACTTGGCGGAAGGCTCCGTTGGGATCGGCTTCGGTGAGTTGCGTGATGACGGTTTCAGGATGGAATTTCTTTTCCAAGAGTTCCAACCCTTCAGGGCCGTAGTTGATGTTGGCATAACTTTGAGTAGCAACCGCGCCCACGTTAGCTTTCGCCCAGGGGACGACCGTACCAACGCCAAAAAATTTACTTTGCACGGCGACCCCCAGATCACCTGTCTCGGGATCAAAACCAACAATGGAAAATGTGGCGACCAGTGGGGGATGAACATTTTCAATTTTGGAAGATGCATCCTCCCCAATTAACGGACCTTGCAACCAAATAAGAGCCAACAACGTCCCTGTTAAGTTTTTCTTTTGGGGATTTGCTTTTTTAAGGTTTGAAAAAATCATCGTCGTTTGGCTTACAGGTGCAGTCCTGTTGTTTCCGGGTATCCACGTAGAATATTCATTGATTGAACAGCCTGACCGCTGGCTCCTTTCACAAGATTGTCCTCCGCACTCATGACGATCAGACGTCCTGTTCGCGAATCATACTTCCAGCCAAATTCAATATTGTTCGTACCAACGACATGCTTGGTGTCGGGTAAACCGGTCGTACCCAGCAATCTCACGAAAGGTTCGTTCCGGTAGGCTGTTTGGTAAGTTTCAGTGACCTTTTGGATGTATCCCTCAGGATTTTCTGTGGATATGACTTCATTGCTCGGAGCCATGGTCAGCGTGGTTAATATGCCTCGATTGACTGGTATCAGGTGTGGAGTGAATTGAATGACCGTTTTTTCTCCGGCAGCGAGACTGATCTCCTGTTCAATTTCTGAAAGATGTCGGTGTTTGGGAACGCCATAGGGACGGACACTTTCATTACATTCTACAAAAAGGTAGGGAATATCCGCTTTTCTTCCTGCTCCACTGACACCACTCAATGAGTTTGCAATGATGGTGGATGGTTGGATCAATCCTGCTTTGATCAGGGGCAAACAAGGAACCAATATACTGGTCGGATAACAGCCGGGCGAGGCAATGATCTGAGCTTTCTGAATTTTTTCCCTGTGCCATTCAGGTAGTCCATACACGGCCTTTTCCAACAATTGTGGAGCAGGATGAGCGGCTCCGTAAAATTCTTCGTAGACTGCAGGATCGTGAATCCTAAAATCGGCACTCAGGTCGATTACTTTGCATCCACCTTCACTTAAAGGAACCGCGAATTCGGAGGCTACTCCATGAGGTAGCGCCAAGAATGCTATATCGGCTTTTTCGATGATCGCTTGGCAGTCAGGTGTCGTAAATTCAAGAAGAGAGGCGCCAGGAAGATTTGAAAATTTTGGGAAGACCTCACCAAGGGATTTACCTGCATACTGTCTTGAGGTTAGAACGGTGAGTTCGACTTTAGGGTGCAAGAGTAATAATTTAACCAATTCCTCTCCGGAATAGCCAGAGGCTCCCACCACTGCGACTTTGACCTGATCAGTTGCGATCGATTGACTCATACGCAGGGTTAAATCATTTTTTCGGAAGCGAATCCAGTTCCTCTTTTAAAATATCCATGAATTCTCGCATGGCGGGTGAGAGGACCTTGCTTTTTTTATGAACCACCGCAAGTGGTCTGTAAAAAGTGTCATCAGCAATCTCAACGTGTGCCAAAGTTTTTTTCGCGATTTCCTGGGTAACGGTTCCTTGCGGGACAATGGACACACCTGCATCAATCTCCACCGCTCTTTTGACGGTTTCAATATTATCAAACTCCATTGCAAGCGTTACCTGAACTCCATAATCTTTCAGAATTTTATCGATTCCCTTTCTCGTGGGGATGTCAGGTTCAAAACCGATAAACCTTTGCCCCTGAAGTTTTGACAGGCCTATTTTATCCTGCCTGGCGCATTCGTGATCCGGATGGCAAATCAACACGAGTCGATCATTGCGAATGGGGATGCTTTCCAGTCTTGGGTCTTTGACCGGATAGGCTACCAAGCCAAGGTCCACGACGTTACTGAGAACATCATCATACACCTGATTGGATCGGCGGTATTCCACGTGAACATTAACTGTGGGGTAAGCTTTGAGAAACCGCTTCATGTAAGGCGGAAGTTCATGCAATCCTATGCTGTAGATGGTGGAAATGCGGATTGTGCCCGAAACAATGTTTTTGATTTCCTGGAGGTGATTCAACAACGAATCATAAGTTTGAATGATTTGCTTGCTGTAGTCGTAGAGTGCGATTCCTTCTCGTGTGAGACGAAACTTTTTTTTGCTTCGCTCAATAAGGAGTGTGTCGAACTGTTTTTCCAATGAACCGATTTGTTGACTGACGGCGGATTGGGTAATGTTATTAATTTGTGCTGCCTTGGTGAAACTTTCTGTTTCTTTCAGGTCGCAAAATACTTTTAAACTTTGGATTTGCATGAATCTGAAATCATCTTTGGTTTTGGCAGCCTGCCATTTTCTGACACTTGAATACCAAAAAATATCGGTAAAGAATTCAAACCTCCCAGGCAACTAATCTTCAGTTGCCTTATTATGGTTACATTGAACTCATTTGGAATCAAGTTATTTCATAAGGTATTCTAATGAACTATCTTGTTGAATTGAGTGCGAGATTTGAAGGGGGATCTGCCTGGTGCATGTGGATTCGTTTTTGGTCAATCGTGGTGTGATTGAAGAGTATCGTCTTTGCCTTGATATTTCATAATCCATGAACCTATCTTCAAATTTGTGAAAATACTTTTTATTGGAGACATTGTTGGACGTCCGGGAAGAAGAGTTGTCAGGGAATGTCTTCCAAAACTTGTTGAGGAACATCAAATAGAGATGGTCATTGCCAACGGTGAAAATTCTGCAGGAGGTGCGGGGATCACACCGGCCACTGCGCGAGAAATTTACGATGCGGGTGTGGATGTCATCACCACTGGCGATCACTTATGGGATCAGCGTGAGGTTATAGGACTTTTGCAAAAAGAGCCGCATTTCGTCCGACCATTAAACTATCCGTCAGGAACTCCCGGGCACGGATGGGTTCTTTGGAGCAAAGAAAATTTTCCCAATGTAGCCGTTGTGAATTTGCAGGGCCGCACATTCATGCCAGATTTGGAGAATCCCTTCCTAGCTATTGATGCGGTGATCGATGAAATTCGTCAGAAAACTTCGGTGATTATCGTTGATTTTCATGCGGAGGCTACCTCAGAAAAAATCGCCATGGGACGTTTTCTGGATGGGAAAGTGAGTATGGTGGTCGGAACTCACACACACGTTCCGACCGCTGACGAACAAATATTCCCGGGAGGAACAGCCTTCCTCTGTGATGCAGGATTCACTGGTCCGCAGGCAAGTATTCTGGGGAGAGAGATCGAACCTGTCATCCGTCGTTTTTTGACAGCGCAACCGCAGCGTTTTGGAGTGGCGCAGCAGAATGTCATGCTGCGTGGAGTTTTGGTTGACGTTGATGAATCGACAGGAAGTGCTCGGAGCATTCAAAGAATCGCTGAATGTCTGGAAAACTGAGGTGACACTGGAGACCAACCTCAATGTCGAGGCTCGATGGTACTGGACAGACTTATTACTGTTCGTTGAATTTGCTATCAATCAGGGATTCGATCGCCTCAAAAGCTTTGCTGGCGTCTTTTCCGGTAATTTCAATCAACAGCGTACTTCCAGGGCCGGCCGCCAACATCATCAGTCCCATGATACTTTTACCATTGACTCGTTCACCGTCCTTTTCGACGAACACATCTGCGTCGAACTGGCTGGCTGTTTTGACAAACATGGCAGCTGGTCTTGCATGAATTCCCATTTTGTTGGTGATGACCAACTCTTTGGAAATTGTTTCAATTGCGTTTGATTGTGGCATTACTCCCTAAATCTTATTGAAATACGGCCAAGAATGATACTCAAAACCAACCGTGACGCGAGAGATTTTTTACTTCGTGGGGGTCAGTCCCAACTATTGATACTCTACACTTTTGATGGTCGGTCACGCGTCATTTTATTCAATAGTCTCTCGCTCAATGCTTTTGCTGTGTTGATTCCCGACATCTTCAGCTTCGTCTGAAAAGCGGCAACTTCGATCAGTCTTGCCAGATCTCTACCCGGCCTGACAGGAATGGTTATGTGCGGAATTTCCACACCAAGGATCTCTACGTAATCATTATCTATCCCCAATCGGTCGATCTCCTTCAGCTTATCCCAATGGGCGAGTGTAACAACTAGGTTGACCTGTTTTTCCGTTCGGAAACTTCGCACACCGAACATGGCGGCGACATCAATAATCCCGATCCCTCTGATTTCCATCAAATTACGGGTCATTTCGTTGCTTGTTCCGACGATGTAATGATTGTCGATGCGTGTTACAATCGTGATATCATCAGCGACCAAGCTGTAACCTCGCTCCACCAAAGCAAGTACCGCCTCACTTTTACCTATCCCGCTGTCCCCTCGAATAATAACGCCCACACCCAGGATATCCACCATGCCACCAATTTCATTACATTTAGGGGCAAACATCATTTCAAGGGCCAGAGTAGCCAGATTAATGAAGCGCATGGTGATAAGAGGTGTTTTAAATACAGGTACTCTTGCTTTTTCGGCAGCCTTGAGAAGTGCCGGATCCGGATTCAAATTTCTTGAATAAACCACGCATGGTATTTGTGTGGCAAAAATCCACTTGTAGCATTCGGCCCTTTTTTCAGGGGAAAGTGATCTGAGGTAAGTTGTCTCCACACTCCCAAGCACCTGAACTCGCTTGCTTGCGAAATATCTCTTGTATCCGACCAGAGCCAATCCTGGCCGATTGACGGTCGGCTCACGGATCTTACGCTTCAAGTTATGTGCGCCACCCAGGGAGTGTAGCTGCAGCTCCTGGTCGTGTTCATTGACCAGTTGCTCCACCGTGACCGTCGGGGCGCTGTTTTTTCTTTTGGGTTTTGGGCTCATAGATTGAATTCAGGTCCAAGGTAAATGTCCCTAGCTTGAGGATCTTCAACAAGGAATTCCGCAGGTCCGTGGCACAAAACCTTTCCCTGATGAATAAGGTATGCGCGATCGACAAGTTTGAGAGTTTCACGGACGTTGTGATCAGTGATCAATATTCCCAAACCCCGATCCCTCAATCGGCGCACGATTTTCTGTACTTCATAGACCGCAATGGGATCTATGCCACTGAAAGGTTCATCAAGGAGAAGTAGTTTGGGCTGAGTTACCAGTGCGCGGGTGATTTCAAGTCGACGTTTCTCTCCACCGCTCAGAGTGTAAGCCTTGCTTTCCGACAGACGCGCCAGGTCCAGTTCATCGAGAAGTGCCAAAAGACGAGTTTGTCGCTCCTTTGCGCTTATTTTGCATGTTTCCAGGATAGCCAGGATATTTTGAGCCACGGTGAGTTTTCTGAACACCGAAGGTTCTTGGGTGAGGTAACCCATGCCTAGTCGCGCCCTTTCATGCATGGCAAAATTGGAAACGGGTTGCTCTTGGAAGTATACCTCTCCCTCATCTGGACGAACAACCCCAACCACCATGTTGAACGAAGTAGTTTTTCCGGCACCGTTGGGGCCAAGAAGTCCTACTATTTCACCCGGATTGACATGTATGGAAACTCCGTCGACGACTCGTCGCCCCTTGTAAGCTTTTGCCAATGCATCGGTTTTTAGAAGAGATTCACCATCATTTTGAGGTGACAGGTCCTGTTGGGGTGATTCCATAATGATTGAATGCAGAAAAATTTATGGTCTCCAAAGTCTACCATGTTTCTGGATTTTTGATGGTCTTGATCCGGTAACGGCCTCGGGGCCCGTTGAATCGATGATTGGCCTGATCCCAAAGTAAAGATTCCCCTTCCGCCAATATGTACTGTGGATGCTGGCCGTTTTTTCCTTTTAGCGTCGTCATGATTCGAGGATTGCCTGTTAATTTTACAGTTTGAGATGAAGGGTAAAAAATTGCTTTTTCACCTTTGGCTTTACCATTGGGGTGTGTCATGGAAACGTTTTCATTCGCAATCAATTGCTCCATCTCATGCGTCAGATTGGAAAAAATGCCGGTAACTTCACGACAGGTCATTTGCCCCTCTTCTCCTACGAGACGAACTGCTCCGGTTGCATAAATGTTTTCAATCCATTTTCGATTGGTCGAAAATTGAATTTTCAACGAGTCACAGTGAAGGGTTCCATCCTGAAACAGTATCTTTACCTTTCCCTTGAATTCAGCCTGATTGTCCTCAAATGCATACTCATTTGAAGTGACACGTATGCGATTAGAGCCTTCTGATGAAGGAGTGGTTGCTTTGCCGCTTCCCAACTTTAAAATTCCGATACTTGAAGCTGTTTCCAATGGCAGATCAAAGACAGCCATTTGGGTCACACGTATGGTTTGAGAATTTGCATCGTTGTTCATTTCGATGCGTTCCCCTTTAGCGATGAATTCTCCGGAATTCACTTCTGCATTACCCATTAACAAGATTGATTCTTCCGTGGCAGAGATTGGGCGGTAGATGGCCTGCTGTGCTTTAGAGGTAAAGGATTTGCCTCCTTTGTTCTGGTTTAGGCTGACATTGCCCGAAGCTTCGATCTGTGTGGCCGTCTTATTCTCTTCATTGATGATGGCTTTCAAAGTTTCACATTTCAGGTTCCACAGCTCCGACTGATGCGCCTCAACAAAACCCTCAAACCGTACCTCCTTTCCATCAAATTCGTATTTATCGGAGCTTATTTCAAAGGGGATCCCTTTCTCCCCTTGGAGGGTTGTTTGACGGGATCGAATACTGCCGACATCCAGGCTGGCCCACGCATTCCCTAGCACTGTGAAATACTTTTTCTCTTCCGAAGCGGTCACCTGAATTCGATCTCCCTTTCCACGGTAACCTTGTGCAGACCATGTCGGTAAATCCAGCAACTCGAGCACATCCTCTGATTCATGCCCCAATTTGTAGACTGCTCGTCCACCCTTTGCTTGAACAGGTGTTTTGGCGTCCAGCAAATGGATCACTACCTGATCTTCGGCAAGAATTTCTTTGAAACCCGTGGTGTCATCACGTAGGTCAATCTCGAGTTTGCCACAAGAGATGTTCAGGCGACCGGGATCTGTGGCTTGTACCTCGTCCTGATAAATGGCTTTGCTATTGGCTCTATTGAATGAAAAACGATTGGACTTCACCTGCACGCTGGATTTGTTCACAGCTCCTGCTGCAGGGGCATTTGGATTCTTGCGACTACCTACCAAATCTTTTCGGATGGTCGTGGTTACGTTGTTGCTAATGACTAGTAAAGCCTGACTTTGAGACCACATCCAACCCTCGCCTTCAATGATAAAGCCACCATCAGCTGACCTGAGCTGGATGGCTTTTGACGAGGATGCATCATAAGGTCCTTGTGAGATTTGAGGGATCTCACATTCTGGTGACTCAATAAAAAACTCTGGAATGGAGCTTTCTCCTTCCTTGTTCAGTTGAATGCTCAATTGAGTTATTTTTGATCCATTGACCTCTTTCCCTCTCAAGATGGTCGTGACGTACCCGTTCTCTGTCAGTGCAGCTTCCCATCCACCACGGATCTGAGCATTCTGAAGGTCGGCAGCCATGGATCTTTCTGCCCAGAATGAAGCAAAAAGCATCCCTACTAAGCTCAGTGTTTTCACAACCAGACGCCTTGGACAGTTTTGAGATCCTTTCAGTTTCATCATGCTGGGTTTTTCAGTGATAGTATTGCAATCATTTAAGAGCTGACCTGATCATTGATAGCGAATGAAGTAACTTCTTCATTTCAGAAAGTGGAACCATATTCGGGCCATCACTTGGAGATTGACTCGGATCAGGATGTGTTTCCAAAAAGACCCCGTCAGACCCAGCCGCCATGGCAGCACGAGCCAGGACCGGAGCGAATTCGCCTTGACCACCTGATTTATCACCTTGTCCTCCCGGGAGTTGTACGGAATGAGTGGCGTCAAATACGACCGGGCATCCTGTTTTTTTCATGATTGGAATGGATCTCATGTCAGCGACTAAATTGTTGTATCCAAAACTGGAACCCCGCTCAGTTAGCAATAGTTTCCTATTACCTGCATCAAACATTTTTTTGACCACGTTTTGCATGTCATTTGGGCTTAAGAATTGGCCTTTTTTAACGTTGATGATCTTTTTTGTGCTAGCTGCTGCCAGCAATAGATCTGTTTGACGACACAAGAAGGCTGGTATTTGAAGGACATCCAGCACCTTGGCGGATTCAAGTGCTTGTTCCTCTGTGTGCACGTCGCTTAAAACAGGCAGTTGCATGTCCTTGCGGATTTTTGCCAGAATTTCGAGTCCCTTCTCGAATCCCGGGCCACGGTAGGTTTTTGCAGAAGACCGGTTTGCTTTGTCGAAGCTGGCCTTGAATACATATTTTATTTCTAATTTATCACATATACGCTTCAAATGTCGGGCGATGTCCAGACACAGATCAGCATCCTCGATCACGCATGGCCCTGCAATGAGGAAGAAGTTTTTGTTTCCTTTCAACTGTCGATAAAGCTCGGCCGGCGTTGGTATCATATGAGGCATATCTACGGACTTGCCGGTTAATATGCGAGTCAAAAGGCTTGGGCAAAGCCAGTATTGTAGAGATTTCGATGATTGAAATATATTTCAACCCTGGCTTTCTGGCCCTTGGTATTCGAAGGCTCTTAAATTCCGCTGGTAAAATGTTGTCCTGCCAATTATCTTATTCCTACCTTTGAAACCCAGTTTTTTGCCTTATGGATATTGTGTTTAGTTGTCCCGGTTGTCATCAAGAGCTCGTTGTTGATGCACAAGGTGCAGGTTCCGAAATTGAATGCCCATCATGTGAGACCCAATTAACCGTGCCTCAAGCAGACGCAGCCAACGTCAAGATCCATGGCCAATCCCAATCTCAATCTCCCGCAACCAGAATCGACAAATCCTTTGTCGTGCCCACATATGATAAGCCTGCAGAAAGTTTGATCACCAAAGCACGCCCACCTTTGGAAGCACAAAAGGATGGAGACAAAAAACTTCGTATCAAGACCATCCGTCACACGGATTGCAAAGAAGTGGGGCATGATGCATTTGATGAAAGAGTCACTGAGATTCTAAACCAAATAGGGGAAACGAATATCGTGAGCATCAATACGATCAGTTACTCATACGTTGATCTGAGCACGAAGCAATTGCTATCTGACTTCGGAGTGGTGATCATTTACAAAGGCTAAGGCTTATTTCATATCCTTTCACAAAAAAAGCCCTTCCAATCAGGAAGGGCCAGAAATCTTTATTCAGCTTACTCTCAAGGATTGAGAGGCGTTGATTTAGGATTTAGGTTATTAAAGGGTATTTGCCAGCTTGGACAGGCGAGACTTCTTGTTGTCAGCTTTGTTTTTGTGGATGACGCCCTTTTTGGCTGCTTTGTCATAAGCGGAAGAGACATCTTTCAGGGCAGTGGAAGCTGCTTCTTTATTTCCTTCGCGCACTAAATCGTTAAATTTACGTTCCAAGGTTCCGATGCGTGACTTTACGGCACGATTCACTTGTTGCTTTCGTGCTGTGCTGCGTGTTCTTTTAATTGCGGATTTTGTATTTGGCATATCCTGATACTTATTAAGACTTATGCTTCAATAGAGCTGGGCACTTTAAGGATCCTGAACACTTTGTCAATGGTTGTATTGGAAAAAGAACGACATTTTCCCCCGTCGTTAATTTCACGACCTCATGACTTGCCATGAGGAGATTTGTGAGCCCAAAATGCTGTGTCATCGAGAAGACCCAAAGGCCATGATTCGATCTTTCGCTTTTACAACACAGGGCAAACTCCATAGCCGAGACATGGAGACATTTTTGATGCCCACATTGCTCAAAGATACGAATCTGTTTCTTTGGGTAGATTTGGAAGCTCCCACCAAAGAGGAGCTAAAAACTTTGCTGGAAGGAGTTTTCCATTTCCACCCACTATCGATTGAAGATTGTATTTCGGACCTTGGCGCTCCAAAAGTTGAAGAATATGTCCCTAAAGAGGAAGACCAGTTTCTGCCCTACCTTTTCATGGTTATCCATGGAGTGGACTACAGTAAGGAAGATGGTGTTTTCGCAACCAGCGAACTGAACTTTTTTCTTGGTAAAAACTTCTTGGTCACCTGCCACGCAAAGTATTTAAGGAGTATCCAATATACCGAAGACCAGTGTTTGCGTTTTAAGAAGCAGGTGGCAAAAGCTCCCGACCGAGTGGCGCACACTTTGTTGGATAGCATGGTGGATAATTATCGCCCTGCACTGGAGGAGCTTGCTTTTGAGATTGGTGAGATTGAGGATAAAGTTCTGCAGAGTGCAACCCCTGAAGTGTTGAACAAAATCACTCAGATCAAAAAAGAGGTCCATCATCTGCGACGTATTATTGGTCCACAAAGAGAGGTGCTTTCCAGATTTGCCAGAGGCGAGTTCAAATTGATTCGCCCTAAGCTAATACCTTATTACAGGGACGTTTATGATGACTTGTTCCGGATCCATGAGCTTGCTCAGACTTACACGGACTCCCTGACCGCCATCTTGCAACTTTATCTGAACATGTCATCCAATCAGACGGGTGAGGTTGTCAAACTTTTGACCATGATTACGCTGATCACCACTCCCATGATGATGATTGGCACTTGGTATGGTATGAATTTTTCAAAGATGCCCGAATTGGAGGCCGCTCATGGATACGCTATTGCACTTTCAGTCATGTTTGCGTCTACTTTGGGAACTTATATCTATTTTAAGCGGAAAAAATGGTTGTGATTTTTGCGCATGGAAGGATTCAACTCAAATTTTTTGGATAAGGTGCTGGGGCGAATTGATCGGCTCAATGCCGAGGGTTTGCAGTCAGTTGTCGCTCGTTTGGAGGAACAAAGACAGTTTTTTGAAACAGTCTTCAACGTGATTGAAGACTGTATCCTGGTGGTGAACCCTGTGGGTAAGCTGCTCTACTGCAATCGAGCAGCTTTTGAGCTCTTAGGGATTCCTCATGAAAACTATGAGAACAAGCAGGTTACGAGGTTTATACCCGATCTGAACTGGGAAAAACTCGTTCAATCCATCGGAGAAGATCAGTCATCCCGTATGGTGAGACTGGAGTTTGATATCCGTTATCCAAAATCCAGATTCGTCAGGCTTTTTGCATCAGCCATCGAACGTCAGGGCAATCAACACCCAGGGTTTGTCCTCGTTCTCCATGATGTGACGGAAACCCGCAAACAGACTTACGAAGCCATTGAAAGTGAACGCGTCCATACACTGACCTTGCTCGCCGGTAGCGTTGCTCATGAAATTGGAAATCCATTAAATGCGTTGCACATACACTTGCAGTTAATCTCCAGAGAAACGGCAAAACTTCGTGAGGCTTTTGAAAATCAATCCAGGCAAAAGAAGAGAGCACGAGGAAGACCCAGGTTGGACGTTGAATCTGAGTTCACTAATATGGATTTAAACAAGGGGTTCAATCGACTGGAATCCTTCATCGAAACCTCCCGGGGTGAGATCAATCGGCTTGAATATATCATTACCCAATTTCTTCAGGCCATCCGTCCCAGCTCTCCTGACAGGAAACCGGATCAAATCAACAAGGTCGTTCTTGAAACTCTGGATCTGCTTCGCCCCGAACTTGATAATCGTAATATTGAACTTATCAAAGATTTGGACGACCACTTGCCTGATACGCCTTTTGATCGGTCACAGATCAAGCAAGTCTTCGTTAATTTAATCAAGAATGCGATGCAGGCCATCACTCAGAAAGGGGTGCTCACGATCCGGACCAAAGGAGAAGTTGAGGGTGTCCTGATTAGCATAGAGGACAATGGAGCCGGCATTCCAAGCGAGCGCATTAGTCGCATCTTTGAACCCTATTTCACCACCAAAAAAAAGGGCACTGGATTAGGGCTAATGATTGTTCATCGTATCATCAGGGATCACGGGGGACGAATCATGGTGGAGCCCAACCATCCGGAGGGAACTGTTTTCAGGGTTTGGCTGCCATTATTCGAAAAACAAAAACGGTTGCTCGGAGCCGGAGTCCCTTCTAACAGATCCGATTAAATTTGTGCTGCAATGAATTTCCCGGAAATAGTTTTCTCCGTAACAATTTGAGTCGAAATGTACGTTGAAATGTCCAACCCCTGCGTGCTAAAGAAAACTTCCTTTTGACAAGTCCACGTTTCCTTGGCGTTATCAGTTGCAACTGCCTGGGCGGGATTACCAGGGGAATGTCCAACTGTCCGCAGAATGAAGCCATTATTACTCATCGTTGACGACGAAAAAACACAGCGTGAAGGATTACGCGCAGTGTTGGAGGATCATTATGACGTCTACATCGCTGACAATGCCGCTTCCGCAATTGAATTATTGGAAAGCGAACCTTTTGATGTCCTTCTGACAGATTTCAGAATGCCAGGCGAAGACGGCCTCAAGTTGATCAAACGTGCCAAGAGTTTGGGGCAACCACCCGTCTGCATTCTCATGACCGCCTTTGGCTCTGAGGAAACAGCGGTCCAGGCGATCAAGGAAGGTGCAGACGATTATATCCCCAAGGGAGGTATGCTCATTGAAGATCTTGAAAAAAAGATTCAAAGAGCCCTGAAACTTCAAAAACTTGAAGAAGAGAATACAGTCCTTAAGCAACAGCTTAATAAAAAGTTTCAGACCTCCAACATCGTTGGAGAATCTCCCGCCATGCGTCACGTGTTTGAAACGGTTGAACAAGTGGCACCCACTCAGGCTACCGTATTGATATTAGGTGAAAGCGGAACGGGAAAAGAGTTGATTGCAAAAGCGATCCACCAAACAAGTCACCGCTCACATCATCCAATGGTGACCGTTCATTGTGCCGGTTTATCGCCAACCCTGCTTGAAAGTGAATTGTTTGGACATGAAAAAGGAGCTTTTACCGGTGCTCATGAGAGGCGCATTGGGCGTTTTGAAAAAGCCGATGGTGGCACTCTGTTTCTGGATGAAATCGGGGAAATTGACACCTCAACGCAGATTAAGCTCCTTCGTATTTTAGGAGAAAGATCCTTTGAGCGCGTAGGTTCTACCAAAACAATCAAAGTGGATGTCCGATTGTTGGCAGCGACGAACAAAGATTTACCGAAGTTAATGAAAGAAGGTAAGTTCCGCGAAGATCTATACTACCGTCTCCGTGTCGTGGAAATCCACCTTCCTGCCCTTCGTGAAAGGCCTACCGACATACCTGCATTAGCCATGACATTTTTGCGGGAATTTTCTGATCAAAACCGGAAAAAAGTTACTGAATTCACCAAGGAGGCTTTGAATGCCATTGTTCGTTATCCATGGCCGGGAAATGTTCGTGAACTAAGGGCCGCCATTGAGCACGCGCTCGTTTTTGCCAAAGGGAAGAAAGTCGAATTATTTGATTTACCGGCATCCATGCACTCTCCCTTAGCGCATGTGGATCATGAAACCGGGGGTGTTTCCAATGATTCCAATGACGCCGTGACAACAGGTAGTTTGTCCGTTCCCGATGCTTTTTCCAATTTATCCGTTGAAGAAAATGAAAAACAGTTGATGATTCAGGCCTTGAAACGAACCAAGGGGAATCGCACTGAAGCCGCCAAATTGCTAGGGATTAGTCGTCGAACCTTGCATCGTAAAATGGCAAGATTTCAACTCAGTTAAATTTATTTTATAATGCCGTCCTTACAGGAATTAATTCATAAATTTGAAGTTGGTGAAGGGACAAGGTCTATCACCAAACTTGCCATTCTTCTTGGCTTTGTCGCCTTAGTGATCGTTTACAACGTTCGTGAATATCGCAATTTCTCTTCTCCCGAGGCGATGGAAGTAAGCCAGCTGGCTCGGAATATATCCGAGGGGAATGGCTTTACCACGCAGAGCATACGCCCACTTAGCCTCGCCATGGTCGGAAGCCAGAGGAGCGAGATCAAGGAGGATCCGATGATGATTGCTCAACCTCATCCAGATCTGTCCCATCCGCCTGTTTATCCTCTGGTGTTGAGTTTCTGGATGAAAATTATGCCTTTCGACTACGAGATACCCTCGACGCGAGCTGAAAATTTTCGTCGTTATCAACCGGAGGTTTTAATCAGTTTTCTGAACCAGCTTTTTTTCATCCTCAGTGGATTATTGTTATTTTTCCTCTCCAAACGACTCTTTGATTCATCAGTTGCCTGGCTGACCACGGCCGTGTTTTTTGGATCCGATGTCCTATGGCGATTCAGCGTTTCCGGTCTCACAACAATGCTGTCCATGCTGTTTTTCATTGTATTAATAGCATGTCTGGTGGCCATGGAACGCGCCTCCAGGGCAGGTGAAGAGGAAGAGGATAGCCACGATGAAGAAGAGGACACCATGCATCCTAAGCCTCGTTCAGTAGTTTGGTATTTGGGGATAGCCGCACTTGCCGGGTTGATGTTGGGATTAGGAGGTTTGACTCGTTACTCCTTTTTGTGGCTGCTTCTGCCGTCGCTCGCTTTTGTAGGATTTTTTGTCAGATCTAATAAAATTCCCGTCATTTTAACGATAGTGTCCATTACTCTTGTTTTGGTTGGGCCCTGGTTATGGAGAAACTATTCTGTAGGGGGCACGTTGTTTGGGGTGAATTCGTATCACATGGTGATGGATACCAATGATTTTCCTGATGACAGACTCGAACGATCCATGTCATCTACAATCAGTACGCCCGACTTTAGTGGTTACCTGCGCAAATTATTGGTTAATGCACCGGAAATTATCACCGAACAGCTCCCGACTCTCGGTGGAAGTTGGATGTCCATGTTCTTCTTTGTTGGGCTGATGATACCATTCAGCAATCCTGGTTTAAGGCATTTAAGATTTTTTGCAGTTGCCAGCCTGATCGTGATGGTTGTGGTGCAAGCCTTGGGACGTACTTACATGAGTGATCTGAGCCCCTTGATCAATGGCCAAAATCACCTAGTCCTACTTGCACCTGTGCTGTTTATGTTTGGGGCGGCACTCTTCTTCACCTTGCTGGATCAGCTTCCATTGCCTTTTGACGGTGCGAGGAACATTGTCATTATCGGCGTCTTTTTGGTGGTCAGTTCTCCCTTGGTGCTGCGTTTACTGCCTCCCAAAACGACACCGATTGTATATCCACCATACAGCCCGCCTCTGATTCAGGAGATTGGCTATTGGAATAAATCAGATGAATTGATGATGAGTGATATACCTTGGGCGGTTGCCTGGTATGGGGATCGTAGCTGTTTGTGGGCTACTCGAAATCTTGAACCTGACTTTTACAAGATTAACGACGAGTATGCTCCGGTGAAATCGATTTATTTGACGCCGATGACGACAAATAAGCGATTTATGTCCGAAGTTCTCAAAGATCCAGACGCTGCTTGGGCGCGGTTTTACATGGATGTGCAGTTACGACAAAATTTGCCCAAAGGATTTCCCTTGAAATATGGTCACCCAGGCGTTATGCCAGACCAGTTGTATGTATCAGACCGTCAACGATGGTTGCCGGTTTTTCAGGATTAGACAAAAGTAATATTTGGTCTTGTGATTATTCGGAATTTCCAGATTCACAAGTTGATAAAAATTCTGTCGATCTGTTGATTTGTGTTTGACATTCTCAGCGGTTCGACCTAATCATTCTGACCGTATCAAGACTCAAGCTGGGCATAAAGCAGCATTAAGCGATTAACGAAGGTATGAAAAAGATTGTAACAACAGCCGGATTGGCCGCCTTAGGGGTAGCAAGCATGCAGGCAGCTCCCGATGTAGGGTTGACACCCACACAGACTTCCAAGCCATGGAGTATTTCCGCCAACCTTAGGGGCTTCTACGACGATAACATCACCACTGTCCCCAATGCCATCGCTCAAGACAGCGTTGGTATCGAGTTCAGCCCAGCAATCAGCTTGAATTTGGTTAAGTCCCAGACCTACATCGGTCTTGGATATGAATACAAGTTGCGCTGGTTCGAAGATCGAGATCCTGACAATGCTGATCATTCGCACCGCTTTTCTCTCGATCTGAGTCATGACCTCAACGAGACTTTTTCCGTAGATTTGGGTGATGAATTTGTCATTGCTCAAGAACCTGAGGTGCTCGAGCCCACCGGTGCAACTCGCTTGCGTTCTAACATGGACGCTATTCACAATCGCGCACATGTCAATTTCACTGCGCAATTGAGTCGCACATACAGCTTGATGGCGGGATACCAGAACGATCTTTACAACTACGACCAAAGTGGTCCTGGAAGCTTCTCAGCTCTACTTGATCGTGTTGAACATCGCATTACTGCCAACCTTCGCTCCCAACTCCGTCCTGACACCACCGGGATTCTTGGTTATCAATACCGTATCGTCGATTACACCAGTGACGACAGCTTGACTTTTGGTCCATTCCTGGATCCTGAAGTTCGAAATAGTGATTCACATTATGTCTATGCCGGTATAGACCATAGTTTTACCCCTGAGTTGGTTGGTTCCATACGTGCTGGTGCTCAGTTTACCTCCTACGACAACGTAGCTCCCGGGGTCGATGATTCTACCACGAACCCTTACGTAGATGCTAATTTGTCTTATGCATACGCCAAAGGCAGCAGCGTGGCTGTCGGTGTTCGCCACGAACGTAATCAGACTGACATTGCTCAAGTTGGCGGATCTCTGATTCTTGATCAAGAAACCACTTCTGTATACGCATCTGTCACTCACCAACTTACTGCCAAGCTTACTGCAAACTTTGTTGGTATGTATGCTAACAGTTCCTTCGGTGACAGTTTGATGGACACTGCTGATAACTTCTGGAGCCTGGGTGTCAACTTGGCTTATCAGATCAATCAATATTTACAGGCTGAAACTGGCTACAACTTCGATGACTTGGATTCCGACCTTGGAAACCGAAGCTTCGATCGTAACCGAGTCTACATTGGCTTGAAAGCAAGCTACTAAATCTAAAATAGTTACATGTTTTATGGGGAGGCTGGAACTTTATTATTCTGGCCTCCCTTTTTTTCTCCCTTGACCCATGCAAAGCAAACCTAATCAGCAGCAGCAATCAGACTCCAAACTTCACTTCCTGGATTATTGGCGAATCATCCGGATCAGGAAAACCGTTATCCTTGCGGTATTCCTGTTGGTCGTATTGACGACAACCATTATCACTTTCTTACTAAAACCCACCTACGCTAGTTCTGTTCGAATAGCCATCGAGAAGGACAATTCTGATATTACGCCATTGATGGGATTACAAACCGCTCAGCAACATGATCCGTACTGGGTGCTCACTGAGTATGAAAAAATTCAATCCAAGAAAGTGTTACATCCAGTGATCAATTCACTTGGCTTGAACCACAAGTGGATGGAGAGATTTAATCTGGATGCACCCCTCACCACCAACGAAACTTTTCAAGTGCTCAAGAAGTCCATTGATGTCGATCAATATCGCAATACCAGTTTGATCGAAATCAAGGCTTACAGTCAGGATAAGGAAGAAGCAGCACTCATCGCTCAAGAAATTGCCGAGCAATACAAGAAAGTGCGTGAAAAGAACCTCAAGGACATGGCCAATAGCGGTATCGATGTTCTTAAAAAGGAATATGAAGATCAACAGATCAAGGTTCAGGACAAGCAAAAAGAGCTTGATAAGCTCCGCGAAGATTTAAACATTTCAGATATCTACAGTGCCGAAGGAAGTTCGATTGGTATGACAACTGAACCTCAGATTGTCATGAAACTTGAACAGGAACGCACCGTTGCTGAGGCAAATTTGATTCGATATGAAACTTTGTTCAAGGAACTGGCAGCCCTGACCTTGGAAGAACTCAGGAATACTCTTCTGACCGCCATGCCTGGTAACCTTCGGCTTACATCCTTGTTGAATGAATATGACCGTGCTCTCCAGCAGCTTTCACAAATGAAAGAGATACATGGTCCCGAGCATCCGCAAATGAAGGCCTCCAAAAGTCTGCTTGCCACTTTAAATGATCAGATCAAGCAGGAAATCACAGGTGTATTGAGGGGCTTGCAAACCCAGGTGAGTGCTGCACGGAATCAATTGACAGAACTTACCGACGCAGTCGAAGATGCGAAATCAAGAGATGCCGTTAAAACGGCTCAGTACAGGCCCTATTTTACTGCAAAACGTGATTTGGAAAATTTATCAAAAATTAGTGACATGATCATGATCCGCATCTTGCAGGAAACGGTTGATGCTGCTTTGCCAACTGATTCGATTGTTGAGATCTATGATCCTGCCGAACCAAATGATGATCCAGTAAGGCCAAAGATCTTTTTGAACATTGCCTTGGGAGTGGTGGTTGGTCTCATTGTTGGTGTTGGTTTGGCATTCTTCATCGAATACCTTGATACGAGTGTCAAGACTATTGATGATGTCGAGCAAGCTTTGGAAGCACCTGTTTTAGGGGTGATTCCACAGAATGTTCATTCCCTGCTGATGGAGGGACCTGACAGTCCGCATGCAGAGGCGTATCGGGTCCTTCGAACCAACATCCTGTTTTCTCGGAAAAATGAAAATGCAAATACCCTCACGGTTGTTAGTGGTGGTGCAGGTGAAGGAAAATCAACCACCATCTTTAATCTTGCGACTGTATTTGCACAACATGGGTCACGGCTCCTAATTGTAGATTCGGATTTACGACGACCCAGCCTTCATAAGCACGTTGGAGTGTCTAATGCGCTTGGGTTGACAGATTATCTATTAGGCACAAAAGCGCTAGAAGAAGTTATTCAAACCACCAAGCTTGAAAATCTTGATTTTCTTCCTAGTGGAAAATTGCCGAGTAGCTCTATGGGGATTTTGAATTCAACCAAAATGAAGGATTTTATCGTAGAAGCCAGGAAACGCTACGATTATGTCTTCTTTGATTCTCCTCCTATCATGGGTGTCAGCGATGCCTCCATTCTCGCCAGTGAAGTGGACATGGCTATATTGGTAATCCAGTATCGTAAATACCCACAAGCAATGACCATTCGTGCCAAACAGATGGTAGAGAAAGTAGGTGGAAACTTGCTTGGTGTGGTATTAAATAATATCAATATTTCTCAAGATTCTTACTACTATTACTACAGCGGTTATTACTACGATTACTACTCCAAGCAGGATGGTGACGAAGCGAAATCCAAAAAGAAAAGCGATGGTAAGTCGGGTAAAACCTCTGCACGTGGTGACTTGGAATTGAAAAATAAGTTTTAATCGATTATCTGAATAGATAATGAATTGTGTTAGGATGAATAGGGTTTTAGATATGTTGAATGGCAAATTATGGTGCTTGGGTGTTGCATCTGTATTAACACTTCTGACTGGATGTTTTACCGGATCAGGAACCGGGGGTGACTACGCAGGAGGAGACTTAGACGCACCGCCATTGGGGTTATCCGTTGGTGAAAAAGTAACCATTCGTTTTGCCGGTATTCCAACACCGCCCCCCCCTCATGAAGAGAGGATTCGTGACGATGGAACTATACATCCTCCTTATCTGAATCAACCTGTTACTGCCGAAGGGTTGACTCCTCCCCAGTTGCAAAGGAAGTTGCAGGAAGCTTACGTACCTCGAATTTTTAGCACCTTGTCCATTACTGTGCTCACTGAGGACAGATTATTTACAATTAACGGCGAGGTAGTGAGAAGTGGTCGATACCCTTACGTTGGAGACACGACAGCATTGGAAGCCATTTCGCAGGCGGGAGGGCTGACAGATTATGCCAAGAAACGCAGAATTACGGTTACGCGAGGTAATGGGTCTCAGATTACATTTGATTATGAAAAAGCCCGTCGCGATTCTCGCTACGATCCGCCGATTTATCCCAAGGACATTATTGATGTCCCTCGTCGGCTTTATTGATCAATGTTTCAGTTGACTCAGATCAACTCCGATTCTGGCTTGAACAATCACACTGTGAATGTTCAAGCCGTTCCTTTTTCCATAGGTCGTGAATCTGAATCCGATTTTCAATTAGAAGAACCCGGAGTTTGGGAACGACATGCTTCGATATCGTTGGATAAGGATAGGCGACCGGTAATATCAATTCGTGAAGATGCGAATTGTTTGCTGAATGAAGAGTTTATTCATGGTACTAGGGTTATAAAACCAGGGGATATTCTCAAGGTCGGCGAAGTTAATCTGAGATTCGATCTTTCTCCCTGTTTGCAAAAAAGTACCCTTTTACAGGAAACCTGTGTGTACGTTCTTGCTGGGATGTGTATCCTGAGTCAGTTCGTTTGTGTATACATGCTGCTTGATCAATAGTCACAAGTGACGGCGGACCACTCCTTCAATGACTTTATTTCAATTTTAATCGGTCTGAGGTTTCCCTAATTCCCGTCAACCGGTTGAAGCATCATGGTTTCAAAGTATCGCAGCACTTCACGAGCTTCCTGAATATGTCTTTTCTTAGGCTTCCGCTTTTCTTCAAGGCTGCTCAGCCGATGAGTGAGCAGGCTGACCTCGACACGAAGTGTGGTCAGATTTGCTTTTTTGTCTTCCTTTAGTGTGGTTTCTAGTCTGAGCCACGAGCTTGGTTCGAGAAAAGAGCCATACTTGATACTGTCCCAATTGGATCCTTTTCGATCGAATTGCCTCATTCCCTCACGGGATACAGAACTAAGAAATTCCTTGGATTCAAGATATTGAATCAGCAGTCGCTCAACTGATTTTTTTGGCCATCCAGTGTAATGGTAAGTGAGAATGTTATTAGCAGAATCCGCACCATTGGGCGTTTGGCACGAAATGAGTCCGGTGCTGGCAATCAACAGGAGAAAAAAGCGCAGCGGAATGTTAAGCTTGAATTTGGCACGCATGATTAATTTCTAAAAACACTGTGGGATCTTAATTTGTTTAAGAAAAATTTCACTTAAAAAGTAATGAAGTGTCGTGATTTAGTTACTAAAATATCTCGAATATAAAATTATTGACTTGAATTTAGGCTGTAACTCCTTAACCTTCGATGCATTCCAGTGCTACTATTAGTCCGGTATTGGAATGTGCCTGATGTTGTGAGTGGATGTTAATTCTGGGGTTCAGTTACCAAGTAACTGCCCCTCTTGGACATCACAATGTAACAACAGAAAGGCAAAAATGTTTCGTAAATTTGGTTTATGGGTGGCCACTCTCCTCTTCGCTGGGCAGTTTCTCAACGCTCAAATCATCACATACAGTTTCACAGGTGCAGCCGGAAATGAGGCGAATTTTTCGGTGGATAGTCAACCAGCAGACGCTACTGCAGGTGATTTTGGAAGGGGAACAGGCGTCAACCCTTCCTCTGCCGCTGGTACTTTTAGTGCTAATTCATGGAGCACCGGTGGCTTGGATGTGGATGATTATTTCACTTTTTCTTTAACACCGGATCCCGGATTTTCCATTTCCCTGACTCAGATGCAGCTTGATGAGAGGCGCTCTGGAACTGGAATTCGTGATTGGTCCCTGAGATCTAGTTTGGATGCATTTGCCGCCGATATTGGCACCGCATTTTCTGTTCCTGATAATACTTCCACTAGAACGGATCAGACAATTGATTTAAGTGGTGGACTTTTTGATGATCTGACCAGTGCTATTGAGTTCAGATTATACGGGTACAATGCAGAGGCAGGCAGCGGAACCTGGCGTTTGGATAATGTTGATTTATTTGGAACCATAACACCCGTACCGGAAATTTCGGGAACGTTTTGGATGGCGCTTGGATTGGTTGGACTATTCTTTTGGAAGGCCAGGAATCGTTCTGGTGATATTCCGGACACAGAGCCTTGATTGCTTGATCTCATTCATTGGATTTAGCGGACTTGTTGAAAGTATTGCTTTTCACCCACTGGCGCGAACCATCATTGACTTCATTTGCCTTCGTGGCTCATTATTCCGCTTCAGATCAATCACATTAGCATGGCAACAAAAGCATCCTCCAAATCGAAACAATCTGGCTCAGCCTCAGTAGGCAGTGAGGCTGATAAGCAACGCAATCTGGACACTGCAATCCAGTCCATTACCAAAACATTTGGTGATGGCAGTATTATGCGATTGGGTAATGCACCCTCTCAGAAAAAAATCGATGTTATCCCCACAGGTGCCTTATCCATGGATCTGGCACTTGGGGTCGGAGGGCTACCACGAGGGCGAATTATTGAAATCTATGGGCCGGAATCATCCGGTAAAACGACTGTCATGCTCCATGTGATTGCCAATGCCCAAAAAGTTGGTGGCACGGCTGCCTTCATTGATGCCGAGCATGCTCTCGACCCTGGTTATGCCCGTAAACTCGGAGTCAATCTGGATGATTTGCTGGTGTCTCAGCCCGATAGTGGAGAAGAGGCTTTGACCATCTGCGAAACACTCGCTCGATCTAATGCCCTTGATGTGATTGTTGTTGATTCGGTGGCCGCCCTAGTTCCCAAAGCAGAATTGGAGGGTGACATGGGAATGGCTACGATGGGTATGCAGGCTCGGTTGATGAGCCAAGCGTTGCGTAAATTAACATCCGTACTCAACAAGGCAAAGACAACCTGTCTCTTCACCAATCAGTTGCGGGAAAAGGTCGGAGTCATGTTCGGGAGTCCTGAGACAACACCAGGAGGAAAGGCTTTGAAATTCTACGCAAGTGTCAGGATTGACATTAGGCGCAAAGAAACACTCAAGGATGCCACTGGAAATGCTGTTGGGAATCACGTCAAAGTCAAGATTGTCAAAAATAAAGTCGCACCTCCATTTGCAGAGGCGGAGTTTGATATCATGTATAATCAGGGCATCAACAAGGAAAGCAGCATACTCGATGTTGCACTTTCTTATGGTGTGGTTCAAAAGCGTGGTGCCTGGATTCAATACAACGGGGAATTGATCGGGCAAGGCAAAGAAGCTGCTCGTGCAGCCATGGCCGAAAAACCTGAAGTAACTGAGCAGATAATCAAGGACATCATGGCCAAAAGAAATCCCGAAGAGCCCAAGGCGGAGAAATCTGAAGCCAAGGATAAAAAAGCAAAAGAGTCGGCTGGTTGAACTAGGTTGATATTGTCTACTTAATCATTGCTGATTCCCTATTCTCATGAGCCTGATTTTTCGAATGCTTTGCGTTCTCATTGGCTGGGCGCTTTCCTTTGGTTTGCAGTCTCAGCCTATAGTCCCTTTGCCTCAGGGGGCTTACTTCTCTCCGTTTCTGCCTCATATTGCACCTGATACCCAGGGATTATTACTTAAAGAAGGCGATCGCCTTGCTATTTGTGGAGATTCCATCACCGAGCAGAAGATGTATTCCCGAATCATGGAGACTTACCTCACGGTCTGTGTTCCAGACTTACGGGTTTCTGTGAGGCAGTTTGGCTGGAGCGGGGAACGCGCTCCAGGTTTCCTGGCTCGAATGACCAATGATGTGTTGAGATTTCGTCCCACGATCGCCACAACCTGTTACGGAATGAACGATCATCGGTATCAACCTTTCACGGATGAAATTGGAGAAGAGTATGAGAAAAGCTCTCGTTCCATCATTCAGGCCTTCAAATCGCATGGTGTCCGAGTGGTTCAGGGTTCCGCTGGGACCGTTGGTAAAATGCCATCGTGGGTGCGTTCAGCCAAAGGAACGGTTCAGGATCTTAATTTAGGTTTGCTTGAATTGAGAAACATTGATGTTCGCTTGGCACGTGAAGAAAAGGTGGCTTTTGCCGATGTGTTTCTCCCGATGTTGGTGCAGGGTTACCAAGCCCAGGAAACCTACGGAAAGAATTACATGCTTACAGGCAAGGATGGAGTCCACCCGGGTTGGGCCGGACAGGTGGTCATGGCCTATGCATTTCTAAAAGCATTTGGTTTAAATGGAAACATTGGACAAGTTAGCATCGACTTGAAACATCAAACAGCGACGACAACCGGTCTTCATGAGATTAGGGAGGTGTCGGAAGGGGAGTTGAATTTAATCAGCCGCCAATACCCTTTTTGCGTAGCGGGATCTTTAGGTGATGACTCCAGTGCGCGTTCGGGAATGGAATGGGTACCTTTCATGGAAGACTTGAATCGTTTTGTTTTAAAGATTTCAAATCCATCTGCTTTAAAATACCGAGTTTTTTGGGGAAAGCATGAGAGGGTTTATTCCAGTGATGCTCTTGTTCAAGGGGTCAATTTAGCTGCAGATTTTCTCGAAAACCCTTTTTCGGAATCTTTTCAAAAAGTGGATCAGGCAGTGGCAGCAAAACAAGCTTATGAAACCCGCCAGATCAAACAAATCTTTCATGGTCCTGAAGGAAGAATAGACGCTGAAATGGCTGCTGCTTTGACTGAAAAAACACGAGCACCGCTTGTTCAGGCAGTTCGTGAATCATTCCAGCCTGTTAAACATTCGATCCGTTTGGTGGCTGAGTGAGGAGCTTAGTATTTTCATGCCATTTCCTGCCACAGCTTGCATGAGCTGTAGAGTTCATGGATGAATTAAGATCTGGATGCCTCAATTCTTCCATGATTTTCAAATTTGATCATTACATTGCATAAGTTGAGTGGCTGGAAACCTTCACAGATCTGGTAGATTAATTTCGTGAGCAATACCTCTGGTGGGCGAGATTCACTTGATCAATGGGCTTGATTATCGCTTTGGTTATCAGGTACGCTCTCGGCCTGTGTCCCATTCCGCACCATAGGTAGGAGTAGGAGTGGTGTCATGTCCTGAGTCGTTTGCCTGAAATTCATTAGGCTATCAGTTCAATTCAAAGTATGTGTAATGAACTCAATCGTTAGAATTCAATTATCGGTCATGATGTTTCTCCAATTTTTTGTTTGGGGAGCATGGTATGTTACAGCACCAAACTATCTGGGTACCATTGGATTTGGTGCGAAGGACTTTGGTTGGACTTATTCTGTTGGACCTCTCGCTGGAATCATTTCACCATTCTTTGTCGGCATGATTGCTGATCGGTTTTTCGCTGCCCAGCGAGTCATGGGTGTGATGCACTTTGCAGGTGGATTGATCATGCTGGCTGCGACCACGCTGATGAAATCAGAAACACCCTCACCTAGCTTAATTAACTGGGTATTCTTCGGTTACATGTTGACATACTATCCAACTCTTGCTTTATCCAACACATTAGCCATGAAGAATATGAGCAACCCTGATAAGGAGTTTCCTCTTATTCGAGTATTTGGTACTATTGGTTGGATCGCTGCTGGATTACTACTGACCACACTTTCCTGGGATACTTCAATTTCCATGTTTTATTTAACCGGATTTGCTTCTTTGATTTTGGGAGTAGTAAGCTTCGGTTTGCCTCACACCCCTCCCGCCAAATCAGAGGGTAAAATAACGATAGGTCAGATATTGGGACTCGATGCTCTTGTTCTCCTGAAGAATCGTTCTTATTTAGTTTTCATAATTTCTTCCTTTTTAATCTGCATTCCTCTGGCTTTTTACTATCAGATAGCAAGTCGAGTTGTGGAAATGACAGGACTCCCAATTGGTCAAACCATGTCTTATGGGCAGATGTCCGAGATTTTCTTCATGGTTGTCATGCCGTTCTTTTTTGCGCGTTTAGGTGTGAAATGGATGCTGGCGGTTGGAATGTTGGCCTGGGTGGTTCGATACGGTCTTTTTGCAATCGGAGCACCCGATGAGGTAAGATGGATGATTCTGACCGGTGTCATCATCCACGGTATCTGCTACGATTTTTTCTTTGTTACGGGGCAAATTTACACAGATCGATTTGCGCCCAAGCAAATTCGAGCACAAGCTCAGGGAATGCTGGTCTTGTTTACTCTTGGCCTGGGGATGTTTATTGGAGCGCAAATCGCTGGAAGTGTAGAGGCAAAACACACGCCTGAAGCTGCAGCTACTTTTGCCGCTGAAGTAGCCGCAAAAACGGTTGAGGCACAAGGATTGAAAGATCAATTAGTGGATACCCCTGACTCTGAAAAAGAAGCAGTTGAAGCCCAAATTGCCCTACTTGAAGAGGAAGCGGGTGCCGCTCGTAAAGCAGAATTAAAATCCTTAGAGTGGAAACCATTGTGGGGTAAACCTGCGATATTTGCAGCCGTTGTCATGGTCGTTTTCCTCGCGTTGTTTAAGGAAGATAAGAAAGATTCAGAACAAAAAGCTTAATAAAACAAATTACAGTCTATCATGAAACAATCCATGGATCGTCGTCATTTCATCAAACAAGCAGGTTTGGCTTTAGGTGCGTTGTCCACCGCACCGACTTTAAGTGCTGCCAAAGAACCTTTATTTGAGATCTCTGTTGCAGAGTGGTCATTGCATAAGGCCTTATTTGCCAAACAAATGGATCACCTGGACTATGCCAGGATCGCCAAGCGTGAGTTTGGTATTGAAGCAGTTGAATATGTAAACCAGTTTTTCAAGGATAAGGCCCAAGATGGCAATTACCTCATGGAAATGCGCCGCCGTGCTGAAGGAGAAGGTGTCCGAAGTCTTTTGATCATGATTGATGGAGAAGGCAATTTGGGAGACGCCGATGAGTCCAAGCGCAAGCAGGCTGTGGAAAATCATTACAAGTGGGTGGAAGCGGCCAAATTCCTGGGATGCCACTCTATTCGGGTCAATGCTGCAACAGGAAACAAAGGATCCTATGACGAGCAAATGGACCGTGCCGTGGATGGCCTCTCTTCATTGGCGACTTTTGCTGAACCTTACCGTATTGGTGTGATTGTTGAAAATCACGGTGGATTATCCTCCAATGGTGCCTGGTTGGCCGGGGTTATGAAAAAAGTTGATCTGCCAAATTGCGGAACATTGCCCGATTTTGGAAACTTCCGAGTAAGCAAGGACGAAATGTATGATCGCTACAAAGGGGTCAAAGAATTAATGCCGTATGCGCACGCCGTGAGTGCGAAATCACATGAATTTGATGCCGAAGGTAATGAGGTGAACACAGACTATCGAAAAATGATGAAAATCGTGTTGGCTGCCAAATATCATGGATATGTGGGAATCGAGTACGAGGGTAGTAAGCTTTCTGAGATGCAAGGCATTCAAGCCACCAAAAATCTCCTCGAGAAAGTAAGGGCAGAACTTAGCTAGTTTAATATTTGTTTTAAACGGGCTGGCTTTGATTTGTCAGCCCGTTTTTTAATTCTAATCTTAGCTCATGATTCCATTCCAAATTATCTTTAATCCGACCAGTTCCAGCGAGCTGTCCAAGATGCCCAAAGAGTTGCAGTTGGATATCCTTGGAGACTTTCGTGGATTTCCCCAGGACGTCCGCTCCAAGGATTTGGACCGGTTTGGGAAACTGGAGCGTAAAGGCAAACAATTATACCGATATCGTTTGGGTGAGTATCGTGTATATTTTGAACGCTGCGAGCTGGGGATCATTATTCATCGGATCCTCAACAAGAATACGCTCAAGGATTTTCTTTTTCGTTCTAGTTTGCCGATGGGTGAAGATGAGGCTCTTCAAGAGAACCCTAAATTCTGGGAACTCATGGAAGTCAATCCAAGTAGCTCAAGATAAAATCCCACTCAGAGGAGCAGCTAAGGGGCTAAATCCTCACCAATCTCGACGTGCCAGTAGGCGACATCCAAGAAATGTCTCCAGCTTGAATGGCCGTTGGTTGTGAAATTGACCTGCACAAACGGTCTCCATTTGGGGCGCTTGGGCTTGCGAATGAGGTGCATGCCCGCTTGCGAGGGGGTTTTGTTGGCTTTTTTCGTGTTGCAAGGAATGCAGGAGCAGACAATGTTCTCCCAATTTGTGGGCCCTCCGTGATCTTTTGGCACGACATGGTCCAAATTTAGGTGCTTTCTTTCGAAGGAATTTCCGCAGTATTGGCAAGTATTCCTGTCTCTTTCGAAGATGTTATGCCGCGTGAATTTGACTTCCTTTTTAGGAAAACGATCATAAATCATCAAGAGAATCACTTTTGGAACACCAATTTTGAATGAAATAGTATGAACCTGCTCGTTTTCTTCCGATTGAAGTTCGGTTGAAAAATCCTTCCATTCATGAAATGAATAAGTTTGGAAATCTCCAGATGGTGATTCGTATACAACTTGAGCCCTGCCCTCAAAAAGAAGAGTTAAAGCGCGGCGAGCAGAGCAGACATTTACTGCTTGCCACAGTCGGTTAAGCACCAGAACAGGCTGTTGCAAAATTGTCGTCATATGCTTTCCGAAGACGCACATTGCTAACAGAGGCGTTGACGTCTGTCAAATCACCGTCCATAAATGTATCAGTTTCACTGTCGGATGATTCCTGCCGCAGGTGGGAAATGGTGATTCTGTTAAGATCGCATATTGGCGGAAACTATTATCTCTTGGTTATGAATAGATTTTTCAGATGGACGTTGTATTGCCTTTTGGCAATGTCGATAGCTTTGAATGTTGCGCAGGCGCAGAGCGCAGACGAAGACTATATTGCCATTTACAAACTGATCAAACAAGCGGACCAGTATAGAGATACGGGGCTTTCCGATCAGGCTGCGTCCGCTTATGCGATGGCCGCCAAGCAACTCCAGACTTTTCAAAAGACCAATCCCAACTGGAACCAACGTGTTATCCGGTTCAGAACGAGATATGTTGCTGGTGAAATGGCCAAACTGCCCAACCCCGTCATCCAGAAGCAATCTCCAGTGGTCAGTATTGAGGAGGTGACAGCTGTTGATGAAGAGAAAATTCAGGCAGTGATTTCCGAGGCTACCAGTGAACTGGGAGGGCAGGTACAGGCCCTCAATCTGCGGATTGAACAGTTGCAGGAGGAAAATCGTTTATATGTTTCGAAGCTCCGTGAGGCGATGTCTGCAAAGCCTGCAGGATTTAATCCTGAAGAACTTCAGGAGGCCGAAAACCGCATCATGGAATTGCAGAAAGAAAAACAGCTTCTTCTGGCCAAACTTGAGCAAGAATCCAACCAAGCCAAAGCATCAGGCCAAACTCAAGATTCTGCCCAAGCCCTTGCCTTACGTGACCAACTGAGTCAGGCCCAGGGAACTATCGAGCAGCAGCAGAGCTTAATTGCTTCATTGCGTCAGGAAATGAGTCAATCGACTCCAATCAACACTTCTCCAGAAGATACGCAAAACAGGGATCAACTGATTCAGGAGTTGATGGAACAAAATGCTTTGTTAAGAAGGAAAGTTCAAAACGCGTCCACTGATCAGGTTAGCCAGGCGCCTGCCAAAGCAGCTCCGGCCGCTCCCAAAAAGCAACGAAGTGGTCGTGGGTGGTGGCCTTTTTCCAAGCGAGACAAAGGGACTAGTGACCGTTGGTTGGAAGCAAAGCTTGCTGCTTACGAAGCAGAACGAGTCCCATATCGCGCTGAAGAGTTGGCATTAATGGAGAAGCAAGATACCGATCAGCTCCGGATAAAAGAGGCAGCGCAGACGCCTATCCGTAACCTGAACGCAGAGCAGACAGCTTCCGCTGCGCGACTTGAAGCTCAAGCCAGGCAGGCAGCAGGGTCTGGTGACCTGGCAACCGCCGCTGACAGATTCAAGGCAATATTGCAGCTGGCACCCAATGACGTTTCCACTTTGGCTAATCTTGCTTTGATTCAAATGCAAATGAACGTGATGGCAGACGCCGAGTCGACATTGCAGCGAGCCTTATCCATTGACCCTCAGCATACTTATGCGCTCTTTCTTTCTGGATTGCTAAAGATCAATCAAAGTGAGTTCGACGCTGCATTGGGATTCCTAGCTGAGGCGGCCAAGCTTGATCCCAATGATGCTGAAGTACAGAACCACCTTGGCGTTGTGCTCAGTGAATTGGGACAGCGTGACTCGGGTGAGGCTGCTCTGCGTAAAGCGGTTCAGTTGCAGCCCAATTACACCGATGCGCACATCAATCTTGCTGTGGTGTATGCCTCTCAAAATCCTCCATACAAGGAATTGGCAAAATACCATTATCAACTAGCCCTTCAAGCCGGTCATAGTAAAGATTCTCGCTTGGAACGGCTTATTGAGGGTGGTGAATAACCTCTTATTTGCTCGTTGGTTCCTCATGTCAGTAACGCAATTTCAACAGCGGTTGGATGTTCGTACATCCGGACGTGGTTTCACTGAAATAACCTCCAGCGTGCAAGCTTTGCTCGACCAAAGTGGCATGGATACAGGGATTGCCCACCTATTGCTGAGGCATACCTCCGCTTCATTGTTGATACAAGAGAATGCAGATCCAGATGTTAAGACGGATCTGGAACGGTTCTTCAATAGGCTTTGTCCAGATGGAGATGCCATTTATGACCACACTCTTGAAGGGCCCGATGATATGCCTGCCCACGTGAGAACAGCATTAACTTCTGTTCACTTAAGTATTCCTTTTTCAGGAGGGCGGTTGTTGTTGGGAACCTGGCAGGGCATCTATTTATGGGAGCACCGTTCACACCCACATCATAGGCAGGTAGTTGTGCACTTAACCGGCAGTTGATATGATAGCCTTCCTCACAAGCAGGCAAACTTGTCGGTTTGCTTTTGGGATTTGGATCGCGGTATTTTTGATTACCAACAGTCTTTCAGGTTCGGATGAGATCTCGGAAACGTGGGGATTTGGGGATCTGGAAATGTTTCCGATTGATCCACAGATTCAATTCGCTCGAGTGGCAGATTTAAACCAAGATGGACTCAATGACCTGGTGATTTCAAATCCTCGCAAATCGGAGATCTCATTATTGATCAACAAAACAGGTTTGGAGAATGGAGGGAGTTCGGGGTCTGAAAATGATCAGGATAACCTCAATGAATTCGCAAATAAATTTCCCCCTGACGCCCGATTTAGCAAAGAAGCCATCATGTTGCAGAGTCAACCCTCTGCCTTATGTGTAGGGGACTTAAATGGGGATTCTCGACCAGAAATCATTTTTTATGATGATCGTGATTACTTGAGAGTCCTTTGGAATAGTGAGGAAGGAACTTGGGGTGAAAAGTCAGAATGGTTGCTCTCAGGGGGGCTTTCTGGGGCGAATACCTTGGTAGCGCAAGATTTGAACAACGATAAGCTTTCCGATTTTGTTCTGCTCGGGGAAGGTTGGCTGGCTTTGTTTTTTAACCGGGGAGGAAAACAGTTTGATCGCCCTCAAAAAATTGAGATTCCTGACGGAGTGGTTTCCTTCAATGTTTTGGACTTCAATTCGGATGGTCTGTTGGATTTGGCGTTCCATATCCCAAACCGAAAAGATGGGTTGTTGATTTCAATGCAGTCGGATGGTGTTTTCAGTTCTTGCAAGCAAATAAAATGTCCTCCTTTATCAAAAATTGAGTGGCTACAGACAGATAATCAAACGGGTTTAGTATCAGTTTCAATTTCAGACCATTTAGAACAAGTAATGGTCCACACAGTTGATAATCGAAGACAGGAAGACTCTCCCGAAAATAGCTTTTCGGGTGGTTTACAGCTGATCCAGTTTCCTGAGTATTCGGGAATCAAACGAGGGGTTTGTTGGGCAGATTTAAATGGAGACCAACAGGAGGATTGTTTGGTGTCAGATCCTGATGCAGGACTCATCAATATTTACCTCTCTAACCAAGATGGCACATGGAATCGCCCCAAAGTATTTCCTTCCCTGACTGGCGTAGAGGAGCTGGAGGTGATTGATTGGGGGCATAACGGGCAGATTGAAATATTCATGCTCAGCAAAGATGAAAATCAAATTGGTCATTCCAAATGGAATCAAAAACAACTCACAATGACCTATCCTGATAAGTTATCCGGGCTGAACAAACCACTTGTGATGACTTCTTCAAAAGGGCAGGGGACCAAATCTTTAACAGTTGTACATCAGTCAGACCAGGGATGGGCCTTCTCTGTTATTGATTCGAGTTTACAGGTCCTCACTCAGATTTTTAAAGGAAGATTAGCAGGCATCCCCGAACGTTTGATGGAACATGATCTTGATCAGGATACCATGATGGATTTCATCCTTTTCACTCCATATGAGCCACTTATTTGCTTGCGTCAACTTGAGGAAAGAAAATTCGGGCGTATTGACCTTTCTCCTCCTGGCGGCTCCTGGCAAGGAGGTTGGGCTACCTCTGGAGATTTGGATAAGGATGGGCAACCCGATTTGATTTTGCCTTTCAAAAACATGATTCGAGCATTCAAGATGCAGACTCAACCCGGTAACCATTCCGAGATTATCTCTCCCACAGATTGGAGTCTCAAAGTATTAGGCCAGATCAATGGGCCGTCCACTTCATCTGATTTGGCATCAGGAGTCATTGTCAATGATTCCCAAGAGAGAGCTTCCTTGGTTGCCATGTTCGATAGAAGTGAAGGACGCCTGCATTTCGCAACTCAAAATGAAACGGACATTTGGAGTGTGAATGGAAGTCAGGAACTCCCCATCAACGACTTTCTTAATCTGCGGGTTATTGAAAGCAAACACATGGGAGAAGCATTGATACTTTGTCAGGGAAAATCTTCGGCTGTTGTGAAATCGCTTGGAGGTTCAGAGGCTTCTTTTCATCCTCGCAGTACATTTCGCTCTGAAGCAAGGGAAGCCCGGTTACAATCATTGATAACAGGTGATTTTAACAAAGATGGTCTCTTGGAAATCTTTGCTTTGGAGACCAGCGAGCATAGTGTTGAATGTCTTCAATTAGGCAAGGATCACTCTTTGGATTCGTTAAATCGTTGGTCTGTGTTTGAAAAGCGCAGCTATCGCAATCATGGAGCTGCGTTTTCTGAACCAAAAGAAGCGGTTATCGCAGATTTCACAGGTGATGGGCTATTGGATTTTTGTTTAATCGTGCATGATCGTGTGATTCTTTACCCACAAAAGCCATGGCATGGGCTAGAATCCGACAATTGAACGTGGATGCTCCCACGGTTAAGGACCATTTGATTTGGGATGATTACCTATTAAAGACCTGTGACAAAGGACAGATCGGACCTTGTATTCGTACTTGGGTTGTAGATCTACCAGCGGTTGTCATTGGATACTCCAATCATCCAGAGAAAGAGGTTCTAATGGGTGTCTGTAAAAAACGGGGTATTCCAGTTTTTAGGCGAACCAGTGGCGGTGGTGCTGTAGTACTGGATAAAGGATGCTTGAATTACAGCCTGATATTACCTCTTTCCTATCATTCTTTCTTGGATTCCGTCGGGAAGGCCAATCAATTTATCATGAACCGGCAGAAACTTGTCCTGAGTAAATGCTTGAATCAGCATGTTTCTCTACAAGGAGATACTGATTTGGTGGTGAATGGGTTCAAGGTCTCCGGTAATGCACAGCGACGGCTTCGAAGTGCGATGTTGTTTCACGGTAGCTTTCTCTGTAACGCTGACTTGACTCTAATCCAACGGCTCTTGACCTTTCCTTCAAGGCAACCGGAATATCGAAAGGGAAGGCCACATTCTGACTTTATAAGAAATATAGATGTTTCCGTTTCAGAATTAGATCAAGCCATGCTATCTTTTTGGGTGCAAAATGATCGCTTAGAAGGTATTTCAAGCGTGGATCCGGTTCTCTGGTCAGACTGTAGTCGGCGCGTTAAGTCCTTTTGACCATTACCTTCATCAGGCTTCGCTTTTTTTGCCAAAGGCTGGAGGGGAAAAGATCATTCGGGTTTTGGTTTGCAGAATGAATTTTAAACGGCATCATTTGTGCTCCTTGTAAACGGTCTCACGCATGCAAAAAAGACAAGCAGTCAAATCGCCCATGAAACGTGGTGCAGCAATTTTTTCGGGTATTTTGGGTTTAGGTGCTCAAGTGGAGGCACTTGAGCCCGATGATGTCCTGCACTATCGCGTTGGAAATGTGCACATTCGGCCTCAGTTTTCTGCTTCGATGACCTACAATGACAACATCTTTTTTCGCGATGATGATCCGTTGAAGCAAATCTTAGTTGGCCCTAAAGAGAGTGATTTTATCAATCAAATCAGTCCAGGAGCTACTTTTACGTTTGGCGAAAACAATATCAATACCCTCACATTTTCCTATAATTACTTGCATAGATTTTATGCTGATCATTCTGAAATAAGCTCAGGCGATCACATTGCATCCATAAAGGGAGCTATTAGCAGAGGGAAGGTTAGAGCAACTACCAGCCACTCTTTGAGCTATCTCACAGGGATACAAGGGGGAAATCTCCTGATTGCCCAGCAGACTGATAGAGTTAATTTCTCCGACCAAGTAAGGGTCAGTTTTGATGTAACCCCCAAGAGTGATGTTTACATCAACGGTGTATCCAATCGATTGGATCAAGACGATCAATCAAGATTGGCTGATGTGGCCACCTGGAATGTTGCTTCTGGATACGGTTTTAATTACAGCGATAATCTACGTTTCTTCTCTCAAATAAGTTATGGAAAGCAAAAAACTTCGACTTCTGGAGGGAGTGGAAGACAAAGAGTTTGGGATTTGGTGGGCGGAAGCATAGGAGCTGAAGGGGACTTTACTGAAAAATTGACCGGGACATTGCAGTTTGGTTACCAGCAAAGAAGTTCCGATTTAACTGGCATCAGTGCCGGTGCACCGACTGTGACGATGGAGTTGGAACAATTGCTAGGCGGCCGAACCATGCTTGCCATTTCCTATACGCGCGCCAATCAAGTTAATGTGGATGCAGCTGACACAGAATCTGTTTTGGATAATGTCAGATTAACTCTGCGCCGAGCACTGGGAATTCGGCAAAAATGGTTTGCATCTGTATTTGCAGGCTATTTTCACAATGCTTTCTCAAGCAGCTCCGGCAGTCTTCAAGGAAGGAAAGACACTTCTTTCTCCTTTGGTGGTAGCCTGGATTATCGAATCCAGGAATGGCTGTCTTCTTCATTGTCGTATAGTTTTGCTGACTTTTCTGCAGACATACCTAGCTCTCCTCTGAGTTCTATTGACTATCAGGTGAATATGGTTAGTCTGAGTGCCAACGTTGGTTTCTAAATTATGAAATCCTTATACAAATTTTTCTCAAGTATTTTTCTGGTTATCTCTCTACTCTGCAGCTGTCTTCAGCTTCAGGCTCAAAGCAAGGTTGCGTCTGATTACAAAGTGCAACCTGAAGACGTGCTCCGTATCGTGGTGCTTTTTGAACCTTCACTCACTCAAGAAGGCCTTCGAGTTTCAGGTACTGGTAACATTACTTTTCCTCTATTGAATGAGATTCCGGTTGAAAACAAAACAACAGAAGAAATTCAAAAAGATATCGAACGTCGCCTGCGTGATGGTTACATTAAAGAACCCCACGTTACCGTGCTTGTTCTAGAGTATAATGAGCAATCTTATACCATCATGGGTGAAGTTATGGTGGATGGAATTTATCCTTTACCTCCCGAAAAGAAAATTGACCTGGTTGAAGCTATTGCCAAGGCTAATGGCTTCTCTCCCAATGCAAAAGAATCCAGGATTGAACTTTGGCGTAAAGGTGAGAAAAAAGTTTATGATTTCAACGATCTCCTCAAAATTAAAGATCCGGATGAAAAGGTTTTCATACAACCTGGCGATAAAATTAAAATACCAGCCAGATTCTTCTAGGTCTCTCTAAGTTTAAATCCAATGGAATACAATAATCAAAATTCCGGCGAGAGCCAGGGAGTAGCTGAAAACTTAAACCTCCGGCATTACTGGCACGTTGTGTTAGAGCGGCGGTGGTTGGTTATCACCGCTTTCATTTCAGTTTTCATCCTTAGTATCCTTTACTTGGTCAAAGCGACACCTATCTACGAGGCTACAACGGTACTTCAGATTAACAAGGAATCTACAAGCATCATGGATGGCGCGACGCCGATTGTATTTAATGCCAATGATCAGGAGTATTTGCAGACTCAATACAAAAATCTACTAAGTCGTTCCTTGATTGAGTCAGTCGTTAAGGATCTGGATCTTGACAAAGATCCGCGCTACATGCAATCACAGGATGTCGTCAATGCTGTTCGAAATGATATCACAGTTTCTCCCGTGAGACTCAGCCGATTGGTCGAGGTCAGTGTCGAGCATCCTTCCCCTCGAATAGCCTCTCAGATAGCAAACAAGCTTCTGGATAATTTTCTCTCTCGTAATTTGGATCAGAAGCGTGTGCGTGCTTTCACGTCCTATCAGTTCCTTGAAAACGAAGTCGATGGACTCCAGGAAGAAGTTAAAAACGCCAGATTGGCGGTCTTCCGTTTCCGTGAAAAAAATGACATGCCGAGCTTGGAGGAAAGCCAGGATACTGTCAGCAAGGCACTTTTTCAGGCAAGTCAGAATTATCAGGCAGCCAGTGATGAAGCCGAACAGGCTCAGAAGGCAGTTGACGAAGTTGACAAGGCAATTCGGGAAGCTCGAGAGGCGGGAGAGGAATTAGATCTTTCACAGATTCCATATGTGGCAAATTCTGAAATCATTAGAACAATCAGAGGTAATCTGGTGATGGCAGAAACCGATTTGGCTGCTTTGCAGGTTAAGTACCTTGAAAAATGGCCAGCAGTGATTGAGGCAAAAGAGCGTATTTCCAAGCTTAAGGCTGAAATCCAGAAAGTGGCCCAAGACGAAATCAATGTTCTTCGTGAACAAGCCAAGTTTCAGCATGCACGCGCTGCACGGGCTTTGGAGTCCCTCAAAGCACGGCAAGAAGACATGAATCGCTTGAATCAACTCAAGGTGGAATATGACAACCTTGTTTTGGAGAAGTTGCAGAGTGAAGAGCTTTATTCCAACATGCTTGCTAAAACCAAGGAGATGGATCTCAACACCAAGGATATGCTTCAAAATTTGGTGGTTGTGGATAAGGCCTTTGAACCTGTGAATCCGGTAAAACCTCGCAAATCCCTGACCCTTATTTTGGGGGTTATCGGCGGTTTGGGGCTTGGTTTCGCTTTGGCCTTCTTCGCCAACTACATGGATGATTCGGTGAAGAGTCAGGATGACATCGAAACTTATCTGAAATTAAATTTCCTGGGATACATTCCAAACATCAAAACGAATTCCTTGGTTGAAAGGGATATGCAGGCCCATCTGCATCCTCAGTCAAATGCTGCGGAAGGATTTCGGACCGTTCGTGCAGCAATATCCCTGGTCCATAAGTCGGACAAATTCAAAGTCTTGTCCTTCACCAGTACGATTCCTTCTGAAGGAAAATCGCTAGTTACTTCCAACCTCGCGATTGTGACAGCTCAAACTGGTGTTAAGACGTTGCTGATTGACGCTGACTTACGACGGCCTTCCATGCACAAGGCCTTCCAAATGCAGAGTCCCATTGGAATATCATCCTATTTGACTGATCAAGTATCAGACATCAAAGAAATTATCCAGAAGACAGAGGTTCCCAATCTGGACATCATTTGCTGTGGCGCTGTTCCAAATAACCCTTCCGAATTGGTTGGCTCCAAGCGTATGGGTGAATTGCTGGATGCAGTTCGAGGTCAATATGATCGGATTTTTGTGGATTGTCCGCCCGTGTCAGCCGTGAGCGATCCTTTGATGATTGCCTCTCGCACGGATGGTATCGTGTTTGTTACCAAATTTAACAAGATCCGCCGCGATCATGCTCGTAAAACTATCCAGCGTATCCAGGATGCAGGTGTTTATATTTTGGGAACGGTCATCAATGATATCGATTTTGAAGGGAAAGACTCTTACTACTACTCCTATTATTACTATCAAAACAGGTATTACGCCTCTTACTACAGTAACGAGAAGAAGTTGGATCCCAAAAAGAAAGTTAAACGCACAGCCAAGGCTGAGCAGAAAAACGAAGACTCAAAATCTGAGACCTAGGCAATCTGATTTAATAAATAACCCCGACTGGCTTCGAAGCTGGTCGGGGTTTTTTTTCGCTACCCACTTTGGGTTCTACCTCAAAGCTGGCACCAGTTGGGAGATATTGTGTGCTATCCAACCTTCGTAAGTTCCGAGGTCAAATTTCCTTCCGCCAAATTCTTCAATCACACCATTTGTCCCCAGGGCGTCCGAAAATAATTCTCCACCAATCCTTGCTCCCGAATCTTCACTGATGCGTTTGATCGTAGCTGGTGAAACGCTTGATTCTACAAAAATGGCTGGAATCTTTTTCTTCTTGATAAAGTCCACAATGTGAATGATGTCTGCAAGTGGAGCTTCTGCCACTGTAGAAATGCCCTGCACGCCGATCACTTTAAATCCAAATGCATTTCCGAAATAATTGAAAGCGTCATGACTCGTGATCAGGTATCTTCTTTCAGGTGGAATTTTTCCGGCGTGTTCCAATCCCCATTTTTTTAACCTTCTTAACTTATCCTGGTAGTTTTTAACTCCTGCTTCGTAGGTTGATCTTCCATTTGGATCGGCAGCAATCAGTGCATTTCCGATCACATCGACGCATTCAATCCACAAGGCGGGATCACCCCAAACATGTGGATCCCAGTGTCCCTCCACTCCTTCAGGTTTAATGAGCTTTTCTTTGCTGATTTTATCTGTAACAGCATGAACGGGTTTGCCTTGTCTTGATAGTTTTGCAAACAAATCAGACATTTTTCCTTCCAGTGCGAGACCGTTATAGAACACAATGTCCGCTCTGGAGAGTTTGATCACATCACTAGCCGCTGGTTTGTAAAGGTGCGGATCTACTCCAGGCCCCATCAACCCTTCCACTTGGACCCGATTCTCGGCAATTTGGATCACTGCATCATGAATCATGGTGGTTGTCGTGACTACTTTGAGCTTTTGAGCTTCAGCTACGATGGATATCAATACCAGAGCCGAAAGGACCACTAATTTGATGCGGCAAACTAATTTTATCGGGGTAATCAAGTTGGAATGACCATCTACTTCTTTCATGGAACGAAATTTATGATTTTAATGTATTGGATCAAGAAGAAAAGTTAGGCCTGTCTAATAATAGGTTTGAAGGCTTCCTGACATTTTAAAGTCTGATCGGATTATTCCTTTGAAATTCTCAGAAGGTGAGATTTCGTTCTCAAAATGAGAGAATCATCAAAAACGGCGGGTGAAGCCATGAAACCCGAATCCAATTCATTGACTGCTATAATCTTAAATTCGTTACTAGCTTTGATCAGAGTAGTTTTTCCCTCTTCACTGAAGAAATAAATGAGGTCTTTCCACAGAAGCGGAGACGCTGAGTAATTGCCGCCGATTCGTTCCTGCCAAACAGTCTCTCCATTTGAACGATTCAAACAAGTTGCCACTCCTCCATCGTGAATCATAAATAGTCGATCATTCTTTGCAATCAGGGAAGGTTTGTTTGGGACACTGCGCTTGAAAGTCCACTCAACATGCGAGTCAGACACATCATCTGAACTTCCAGTATTAACTGCCCATAACTCACCTTTGGCGAATCCTGTGCAATAGTAAATCATTGAATCCAGGACAGTTGGTCTTGTGCTTGCTGAATGTCCCTTTCTGGATTCAGTTCTCCAAAATTCTTTTCCAGTCAGTGGATCATAGGCGTAAAGAGCTTTGGATCCAATACTGAGCAGCGTGGGATTTCCATTGAGTGTTGCCACATGGGGTGTAGAAAAGGCCTTTCGCCAATCCCCATCCGCTTCTGGCTTCCCATCAGCATCCCAATCTTGAAAATCAATCGACCTGGTTGTTCTCCATATTGTTTCTCCTGTCATCTTATCAAGTGCAATAATGAATTGATAATCGCTTCCGTCGAAGTTCATTATTAACAGATCGTTATATAGAATGGGGGAAGAGCCTGCGCCACGGAAGTGATTGCATTCGATGTCTCTTCGGCTCCAGATTACTTTACCAGTCTTACTGTCCAGACAGGCTGTACCAGGTGACCCAAAGGTGACATAAACCCGCTCACCATCTGTGACAGGGGATGGCGAGGCGTAAGAGTTAAATTTATGCGCAAACTGTGGTTCTTTAACGGTAAATAATTGTTCATCTTGTATGATTGCTCCGGTTTTCGAATGGACCGCCACCACAAACAGTTGATGCCCATCCTCAGTTGCAGTGGTAAGCCAAATCTTGCTGGCTGCCGCAATTGGGGAGGACCAGCCGCGATCGTGGATCGGTGTTTTCCACGTGATATTTTCGTTTTCACTCCATTGTGTGGGAAGTGATGTGGCATTCGAAATACCTTGACCAGAGGGGCCTCTGAACTGGTTCCAGGACTCACCGGCCCGGATTGAAGATACAAAATAGATTGCAAACAGGAATTGGATTGTGGATCTCACCATGGCACCAGATTTCATCGTCTGATTGATGACTGAATTGGTGAAATCAGGCCAGCTTTTTCTGGAATCTGTAAACTTTAAAAAAAAATTGAAATTTTTCTGATTTTGATATGTCATACCCATTAGTCATCTCTGAAAAACTTAAGTTTTCCATGAGGTCATTAACTGTAGAAAGTATTAATTAAGCAAAAAACTATGAAGCAAGTTCTAGCTCTGTTGTCTGTTGTTGCCGTCATTGCCTCTTTGCAGGTTGTTGGCGGAGACAAGAAATCCGATTGCGCCCAGCAATGTCAGAAAGCCAAAACCCAAGTGGGTGTAGTGGCAGCCTCTGAAGCGAGCGCATGTCAAAAATCCAAAACCGCGGTTGGTTCTGAGGCAAAAACCGAATGTGCCAAAACTGCTGTTGGAACCGAAGCCAAGTCTGATTGCAGTTCCTGTGAGAAAACAAAAACTGCTATCGGAAAAGAAGCCAAAGCCGAATGCGCCAGCGCCAAAACTCTCACTTACAAAGTGGGCGGAGCGGACTGCGAAGTTTCATGTGGCAAACTTGTCAAAACTTTGACCAGTCTTGAAGGTGTGAGCAAAGCCGAATCATGCTCCAAGTCTCATTTAACCAAAATCTCTTATGACGCTTCCAAAGTGAAGTCTTGCGATATTGCCGCCGCGATTAAAAAAGCCGGTTTCAAAGTCGAGGGACAGCAAGTATCTCTTCCCGTTGAAGGAATGGCTTGTGGAGCTTGTTCTTCCAAAGTCGGTAAAGTACTGACCAGCTTGGACGGTGTCATCAACGGTTCCGCCTGTCACGAAAGCAAAAAAGCGACCGTGCTTTTCAACCCTGAGAAGTTGGACGCTAAAAAAATTGCTGCTGCCATCAACACCACCGGTTTCAAAGCCGCCGTGGTCGAGTAAGGTTTGACTTAATTGAATCTACAGAGAGCCGCTTTTCTTCATGGAAAAGCGGCTTTTTCTTTTGTTTCAGTATCCTTAAAGGAGCATCTTGACACCTTCTACCGACCGGATCGCTTGATCAACCTTTAACATTTGATCATGAGTTTCGATTTTTAAAGAGATTTCAAAGCTGATGTATTTGCCTGCTTTAGATCGCAATCCAGGTTGAAAGGCCACTCCCTCAAATCCTACTTCCAGAAGGATATTATTTAGATTTTTATGGATCCCAATCAGGTCGAGGCAAATGACTTTGAAGTGGCATTCAGCCGGAAAAAGGCTTTCAGATTCTTCCTTGGTTAGTTCTCTCATCTGTCTCTATTCTATTCAAATTTCCTGGACTGGTAGCATCTTTGTTGGTGAATCGTTATTAAGGAAGTATTTTATTTCATTTTCACAAATACCGGATGTTTCCAGATGGGAACGCGTTTCTTCATTTCGTCAATCAGCCATTGGCAAGCTTCAAATGCTTCAGACCTGTGCGGGGAAACTACTTCAACCCACAATGATGATTCGTTCACACTTACTTCACCGGTTCGATGAACCAGTCGAATGGATTCGATGGGCCATCGTTCTTCAATTTCACTCAATATCAGTTCAAACTGATGCATCGCCATTTCTTTGAAAGCTTCATAACGAATGGCTTTGATCAGTTTACCTTCCTCTCCTTCGCGGACGATTCCAGAGAAATAACTGACCGCACCCATTTGTCCATTGGTTTTTCGCTGGCCAACCAATTTTGCTTCATCGATGGGATCAGTAGTCAATGTGATGGATCTCTTCATGTATGAGAAACAAGCTTGATAGGGTTTTATCCTCCTTGGACGGGAGGGAACAGGGATATTTCTTCTCCCTCCACGAGCACATGTGTCGATTCGACATAATCTAAGCCAACTGCTGCCAGGGTGGAGCGCTTCATACTTTCCAATTTAGGAAATTGTTTACGGATAACGGCCAATGCATGTTCAAGATTCGTGCCTGGTTTTAATTTCAGGTCAGTTGATTCGCAGCCTGTTAAATCTTTAAAGTAAGAAAAGAAGTTAACTTTAATCTCAATGTATTCCTTTTCCATAGCAAGTGGGTGATAGCACTCCTACAAAAGGAAGTTGGCGAAATTTCAATTCAAAGTCCAGTCCGTAACCCACAACGAAATGATCTGGGATTGCAAACCCTACAAAGTCAGCCTGCTTTTGCTGTGTTTTAATTCTATCCTGATCTTTTTTAAGGAGCACGCACGTCTGAATAGACAAAGGATTTTTTTTGCTTATTCCATTTATGGCTTCCACAATCGTTTTTCCTGTGTCCAGGATGTCATCGATGATCAATACATGTTTATTTTCCAGGTCTGTTTTGACATGATGTGTCCATTCTATTTCTCCTGATTCAGTGGAGCCGCGATAACTGGATAATCCCATGAAATCGAGTTCAAATGAAAATTGCCAGTGCCTGACCAAATCAGCTGTAAATAAAAATGCTCCGGAAAGCAAAGGTAACACAACAATGGGAATGTTTTTGGGGAGCTTTGATTCTACTTCCAGAGCCAATTCTTTAATACGTGATTGAAGTATTTGTTCATTGATGAGCACCCCCTCAAGTTCCGGAGCATCCCACAAATCGGGAACAGGGGAGAGTTTACCTTGAGTTATTTGAACTGGACTTTGCTCAATCATGGTTTACGGAAACCCTTCTCAACGGTCTAGAAATCCAGAGAGGCCTTTAAGGCGTCGAACATGGCTGCGCCACTTTCCTGGGTTGCGGGTCTTTGAAAAACGCTGTCTACAACCTCGACACATTCAACAGGTAGTTCGGTCAGGAAGCGTGAAGGTTCGCAGGATGTTATTTGACCATATTTTTTTCGAGTTTCACAATGACTGATGGTCAATGACTCCATGGCTCTTGTGATGGCGACATAGAATAGACGACGTTCCTCATCCAGCGTTCCTTCTTCAACGGAGCGTGAGTGCGGAAGCAGACCCTGCTCCATGCCAATGATATGGACATGTGGAAATTCAAGTCCCTTGCAGCTGTGCATCGTGATGAGCGTGACAGCATCAGGTTGTTCCTCTTCATTCTCAAAACGATCTTGATCCAAACTGATTTCCTCAAGAAATCTGGCAAGCTTTGCCTCTCCCGATGAAAAGTCCGTTTTTTCTGTTAATTCTTCTATAGAGGATACCAGATCCATGGCGCTTTGAAGTCGATTCTCCGCAACTTTTGGGTCTTTCTCAGAATGTTTTAGGTCAACAAAATATCCTGTTTGCTCTAAAAAATTCCTGGCCCAGTTGGTGATGTTGTCCGCAGGATCCTGAGTCAGAAATTCTCGTGTAGTATCGAGAAAATGAAGAAAGGATTGAACACTTTTTCGCGCAGCTTGATGGAGTTGGTCCTGCACATCCGTATGTCTCATGACAGCATACACGGACGTCCGACGGTCCTGACTCATTTGGAGGAGCTTCTGCATGGTTTTTGCACTGAGTCCTCTTGCGGGAACATTGGCGATGCGTAGAAGACTGATATCGTCATCAGGATTGAGCATGACCTTGAGGTATGCCAGCACGTCCTTCACCTCGCGCCGGTCAAAATAACTTTGGCTACCGACCAACCGATACTTTACCCTGGCTCTTCGCAAAGCTGTTTCGATTGGGCGTGCCTGAAGATTGGTTCGGAACAGAATGGATTGATCTTTCCAGGGGATTCCTCCCGACATTCGCTGCACTTCGATTTCCTCCACAATCGCGTCAGCTTCAGCCTCATCAGATTCAAATGCCATCAAGCGTATCAATGCACCATGACCTTTCTTCGACCAAAGAGTTTTTTCTTTTCTCAATGGGTTGTTTTTGATCACTGCATTGGCTGCATTGAGGATAAGGCTGGTGGATCGGTAATTCTGTTCAAGTTTAACCACTCGGACTTCTGGAAAATGGTCTTCCAGATTGAGAAGGTTTGATATTTCTGCTCCCCGCCAGCCATAGATACTTTGATCATCATCACCCACCACACAGAGGTTACGGTGTTCGGATGTTAGGGCATGTATTAATTGAAACTGCTTTCCATTTGTATCCTGATACTCGTCCACCATGACATACCTGTACATCTCCCTGCATGATTTCAGAACCTCAGGATTTTCATGGAATAACTTCAAGGTCAGCAGAATTAAATCGTCAAAATCTACAGCATTGCAGGCCTTGAGAGCGGTTTCATATCGGGACATCAATCGTTCTGCCAACCGGATTGTTGCGTCATCCAATCCCAGGGCATCCAATGAAGATGTGTTTCGAAGGCGACTGAGGAAACTCAACCACTCTGCTGGTTTGATGTTGATATTGCTTTTGCTCCAGTCACTCGTCAGCTTCCGAATGATCCCCAGCTGATCAGATTGATCATATATCACAAAGTTTCTCTTATACCCCAGCTTGTCTATATAACGCCTCAACACTCTGACGCAAAAAGAGTGAAAGGTGCAAATGGTGGGCTTGTTCGAGATGGATTCGCCTGAATTCTTAGAGGGATGATGACCTTTGGGGAGAAGAGTGCGAACACGTTCTTGCATCTCTCTCGCTGCTTTATTAGTGAAAGTGACCGCAAGGATGTTGTGTGGCATCACCCCCTTTTGAAGAAGATAGGCAATGCGGTGCGTGATCACCCTGGTTTTTCCAGTGCCCGCTCCGGCAAGAATCAGCACAGGGCCATGCGTGGTCTGAACCGCTTCTCTCTGCTGTGGGTTAAGTTTCGTCAACCACATGTTGCAGGCAAGAATTGGATCAGGTCACACATGTCTGTTCCCATGCTTTATTTTGAAAAGACAGACGCCGGCTGCACCCCGATGGTACCTTCCAGAAATTTCAGGTAATCTGGTTTGGCTACTTTATCGCGCTGATTGAGCGCCTCTTCCAACTTTGTGCTGATGTTCAACCTCTGAGCCTCGTCTTGATATCCTTTTTTGGTCAGGAATGACTTGAGATATTCAATGTTTTGGTCCCAGAGTTTGGTTTCAAGAGACTGCTTGGTAAGGAGTCTTTCCTGATACCAATCACTTTTCTTCAGGTATTCCAAAGTGAACAGATTTCTAATTTCAGGATCGTTCAAGGTTTTTCCTTCAAACTGCCCCTCAACCATAATCGTCAGCAGTGCCTTCAAAGGAGGGCAGGCTGCCTCTATGCTTTTATCAGCGAAGTAAAGGTTTCCAACACGTTTTTGAGTGATCATGATGTTTTCAAGACCATCTACAAAGGTTTCCAATCCTTGCAATTCTGGGGTTAACATCTCTTCCGTAAAAACGGCGTGAGGGTGATTGAAGACGCGACCAAAGAAGTCTCTGACGAATTTATGATTGATTCGGTAACCCAATCTGCTGAAAGGCAAAGTTTTTCCCTCATGCTCCAAGTCCTCACATTTTTCGAGATAGCCATTTTCTATCAGGTAAGAAGCATGCCGCTCTTCGTCTTTCATACGGCACCAAACTTCAGGAATGAGCATGCTGACATCGTGTGCCACCTGAACGTTCGGTCCGATGTATCCTGCTGCCGTGACGAACCCATCATGACCTGTGAGAATCATGGAAACCAATGCGTTATTGAGATCTATAATGGGGGGAAGGGCATTGAATGGTCCCTTCGTGAGCGCACCTTCTGACCCGGCTCCCGTGGTGGAAGGAGATTTCCCGGTCATGCTACATATATATTCCATGAATAATTCAGGAAGGTCCATGTAGTGAATAGGATTATAAACGGCCAGTGGCTGAATACCTGCTTTGGCATCTGCCGGATTGTTGCGTCTGCCTGGAACAACGGCGTCCACCACGCTGTAAAGTGGATGCTTTGATTCCAGTTTTCGGTGCAGGCGCATCGAAATCTGTTCCAGATAAAGAGCCCGTTCATTGATTAAGTCCGGTCGAGTTTGCAGGTACCTTGGGTTCTTCGTGGGTTTGCCATCCACAATTCGGGGGTGGGCGCTGCTCACGAAGAATTTGGGCCGGTCGGATTGTGCCGCCTGCTTTACCAAGTCCTGCATCGGCTGGGTGTACTGGTAAAATCCTATCGAATCTTCAATGATTTCCTTGGCATCATCCTGCTGTAAGGGCTCAAAATTAGAAATGAAATTTCCAGTTTGTGACAGCTCAGCTTCAGCTAATTTATCGTAGCCTCTGATAATTGCATCATCGGGTCGTTGAAAGAATCGATATTCGCAATTCTGCAGGAACTTGACCGAGCGATTCTCATGGTCCGGCATGACACCTTCAAGGTCATCGGAAGCAACAACAACACTTGCTGTGATATCATCTTCCAGAGATTGTTTGATCGCGGGGCTGAAATCCTTTCTTAACCCAAAGGTGCGCCATAAACCATCATCTTGAAAACCAACTCTCATATAATTGGTGACCAATTTACGGTTATCGCATTTGAGTTCGTTGCCTGGTTTGCCGTTGATCATATCCACAGTGAAATGATCTTTCCATTGCTCTCCCCACTCAGGAACATAATAGCGCTTCAATACAAAGACGAGTTCCTTGATATACTGTGGGACCGATGTCAGCCAGGCGTTGTACTCGTCGGTATAATCCTTGTTTGATGGGGTCAACAGCTTGATGACTGAACCAAGGGAACGTTCTGGGCTCAGGATGGCGCGTTGATCTTTGCGCGAACTATCTCTGAATCTTTTCGAAAAATCGCGCTTTAAAATCTCCTCAACTTTTTCCAAGTCGGATTTGATATCAGCGACGATAACGGGTCCCTGAATGACCGCATCAGTGACAGGTTTTGAAATTTCGGATTTTCCACCACCTGACACGGTGCAGGGTTTGTGGCAAAGGATTCCTTCTGCTGCGGTACCGATCAGACGCCATGACCTGTTGCCTGGCGGTTTTTCCAGATGAACTTTATAACCTGATGGACGCACATATGTTTTACCGACCAACAGTTTCATTTTTTGGGTTTCCCCATTGTGTGGCCAGGTAATGGTTTGGTTGTGAAGATTGAAATCCACATCTTCTGAAACATAAATAATGTCAGGAAATTTCCGGTCCACAGCATAACCCTCAGGTTTCACTTCCATCACATCCTGAAATCTTTCGACCATGTCCTCGAAACTGTGACCTCGACGTTTGACATGCAGATGTCCGCTGAATTCTTCACCCAGATCATAACTTGGGTAAACCATGGCACCTCCGGCATGTTCTTCTTCGGCGAGACCGTAAAGATTGGCGGAGAAGCTGATCTGCGTCTTTACCTCTTTTTTACAATAACCAAAATAGTTGTCCGCTATGATGGTTACCATCACCCCTTTTTCGTCTCGGGCACACAACTTGAATGCCGTGCCACCATTGTAGATCTCATTTTCATCTTTCCAGCACATGCCCTGTTCGCGCTGACGTTCGGTGGCTTCGTCAAAATGTGGCAGTCCTGCGTCCTTTTTCTTAATCGTTGTCAGGTGAGGGGCGAGGATGACGCATCCTGTATGACCGGTCCAATGATGAACATCTAGTGCGGCGTCATTTTCAGGCAAGTTTGGGTCTCCTGCATTTCCGAAGATGGTTTCAACAAAATCTAGATTGCTGACCAGATTTCCTGGTGCGAAAAAACGTATTTCACTTCGCTTTTCCTCAATAACACCAGGTACGGCAGGCACCACGAGTGGACGAAGCAAAAGCGAAACGAAACATTCGGCTTTGGACTCCTGTTCACTGGTGAATGGAAGTTGTTTCAGTGATGAGGGTGGTTGCAAGGCAAATCCCAACATGCGATTGAAAGTCACCAGAGGAACGGCAATTTTGTCTGCCGGCACGGGAAATCCCGCATCTGCAATGTGGAACACACCTTTGGTGGTGCGTCGATCGTTGACCGGGTTATGAAGCACACCTTGGCGAATTCGGTAAGAATGGATGATGTCCGACTTGAACTCGTCGCCATCAACCGGCAGGGAAAGAGTTCTGGCGACACCGTGGCGATCCAGAACAAATGACTTGGATGGTAATCTAGGTACATCTCCGGTTTCATATAGAAACTCATTCAACCATTGCTGAATGCGCCAATCTGCAGGGCAGAGGTAGCTCGAAAGCAAGCGTTCCTGTTCGCGATGATGGGCGATCAAAGATTCTGCAACATCCTGGAATGGGGAGTCAGTTTTGACATCCACCGTTGGGCAGCCCATGGATGCCAGCTTAAGATTGATGTACTCAACCAAGTGCTCATCTGGATAAACTTGTCCGGATGTGTTTAATCCGATGGATTTTGATAAATTTGTGGAACTCATTAAGTTGTGTGTTAATTGAATCACTGAAGGCCCTCAAAGCGTGCCAAACCAGAAATCACGCTAATTGAAAGTTCACCAACAGGCAAGTACCCCTTGGTTAAGTTTCAACGTCCTTCAAATAGTGACATTTTTCAGTGGTTCACCACTTCGGCTGGCTGATAAGCTCCGCATGTGCGATCGCAAACACAATGGCGTCCAGATTCTTTGTTACGATTTTTTGCCATGCTACTCCTATGCCTGGGGGTGAGTGGTGTTGCTGGTTTTTGGTTGAACAAAGCCATCGAAGCTGGATTTCCTCTTGATGAAAAAACCGGACTGATCCTTGTCAATATTGTGTTTCTTGATCTTGGTATTCTTCTCATCACCTGGATGCTCTTGAAAGAACACTCCATCGGGTGGGCGGATGCTTTTGGGCTCGAATCGGATCATTTGGGAGTGACGTTTCTTCAGGGTGCGATCACGGCGGTTGCAGGTTTCTTCATGGCAGCCATGGTGGGAGCGTTGGTGACAGCTGCACTTGAATTTATCGATATCGAAGTGTCAGCCCAAGAGGTAGTCAATACCTTTCAAAATGCAGAACACGCTTCCCAAAAAATTTTACTGGGATTGATGGCAGTCATTCTAGCCCCCATTGTCGAGGAGGTCATGTTTCGAGGAGTGCTTTTCACCGCTTTGAAACAATACTTGCCCAGTTGGATTGCTCTTTGGGGAAGTGCGGTTCTATTTGGATTGGTTCACGCGAATATGGTGAGTCTTCTCCCTCTGACCTTGCTGGCTGTCATGTTGGCCAAGCTTTATGAACGAAGTGGAAATCTTTGGGCCCCCATCTTTGCTCATGCGATTTTTAATTCCATCAACCTGGCTCTCATGCTATGGCTCCCTGAGATGATAGAAACTCAAGCGCCATGAGCAGGGAAGTTAAACTGATTGAAACCATTACCGCCGGTTTGCCAACAAGGAATGATACTCTGGTGGGGGCCGGAGACGATTGCGCGGTCATTGATAATGGGGTGGAACATTCACTTCTGTTAAAGACAGATGCGGTTGTAGAGGGAATTCATTTTTTGAAAAATGATCCTGCGGAAAAAGTCGGACACAAAGCACTTGCTCGCGCGCTGAGTGACATTGCCGCCATGGCTGGCAATCCCAACAGTGCCGTGATCACCTTGGGATTACCTCGAGATTATGATCAAGCGTGGGTTGAATCGTTTTACGATGGACTGAATGAACTGGCTCGAACTTTCGAGGTTGCAATCGTTGGTGGCGAAACCGTCTGCTCGCCAGACCGCATTTTCTGTTCGGTTGCCCTCACGGGCAAAGTGACCAAAGACAAGGCCGTGCTTCGGAAAAACGCCCGTGTACGTGATGCCGTCTTTGTGACAGGGGATTTGGGTGGATCCATCGATGGTAAACACCTTGATTTCGTGCCGCGTATCAAAGAAGCCCAATGGTTGACAAAGCATTTTGACATTCATGCCATGATCGATTTAAGCGATGGTCTTGCGGGAGATCTGCACCGTATCTGCGAAGCCAGTGCAGTGGGTGCCGAGGTATGGACCGATTTTCTTCCCATCAGTCGGGCAGCCAAAATTCGAGCCAAACAAGGTGATGCAGCCAAACCGGCCTTGGCTGCGGCGATGACGGATGGTGAGGATTTTGAATTGCTTTTCTGCATTGATCCGGCAAATGCAGTGAAACTTAAGGACCTATGGCGTGAGACTTTCCCTGATCTTCCCATTACATGTATCGGTAAAATAATGGAGCAGCCTGGTGTTCGGTTGAAAGATGACCACGGGGTTCGCCCCTTGACTTGGCATGGTTACGATCACTTCCAATAGTCCTGAAGAAACCTTCGAGTTGGGAGCGCGGTGGGCTGAGCAATTTGAACCTGGATGGATCATTGGACTTTCAGGTGATCTTGGAGCGGGTAAAACGCAACTTGTCAAGGGACTTGCGAAGGGGTGGAATATTCAGGCAAGGATTTCCTCTCCCACTTTTTCACTTTTACATGAATACGAGACTCCTGACGGCAAGTTGATCCACATGGATCTTTATCGACTGGAGTCGATGGATGCCATCTGGGGCGCCGGGCTGGGGGATTATTTGCAATCCACCCCGGAAGGGTGGGTCCTGGTTGAATGGATCGATCGCTGGACCCAATCAACTTTGAAAGAGCGCACCTGCGATCCTGAAATCAGTAAACCTTTCAGGTGGATCCATATTGAAGGGGATTTGGAACAGCAACGAACCATCACTTATGAAGATTTTAGGCATTGAGTGGTCCTCATTCAAAAGGACGATTGCAATAGGGGACTGGTCACCCCAATATGGGGTTCGTGTTCTGGCTGAGGCTACTTTGCCAGATGGGCGTGATTCCAAATATTTCAATGCATTCGAAACTGCTGCCAAGGAAACAGGAATCGACAAAAAGGATATTCAAGTGGTCGTTGTGGGATTGGGGCCAGGTTCTTATGCCGGGATTCGTTCTGCTATCTCCGCGGCCTATGGATGGCGCCTTGCCAATCAAGCAAAACTCATCGGGATTTCCAGTGATCGTCTGATTGCTCGAAAAGTTTTCACTCAAAACGGCACGGATCAAGTCCATGTGCTGATCGATGCCCAGCGTGGAGAGTGCTATCATTCGGTTTTTCAAAAACAACAGGACGATTCTATTCGGACGGTTCAACCACTTTCCATTGTCAAGCCAGGGCAACTGCCACAACCAGAATCCAGTTCTACAGTTTTTGCTGGGATGGACGTTGCCCGTTGGTTTTCTGAAGCAGAGCGGCCTCAATCCTCCTTGCTTGAATGTGCTCCTGATGCATCCGCTTTGATCGTTGAATCCGAATCGCTATTAAACCAACCGGGATCCACTACGCTTGCCCCTGTGTATCTGCGTCCAACTTCCTTTGCCAAAGCTCCTTTACCAATAATTTCATTGATCGAAGACACTTCGGGTGGTGATAGGATTTGAGGACTATGAGTGATCGGCATCGATGCTGGGTGGAAGTTGATCTGGATTGTTTGCGGAATAATCTATTATGGATTCGCCATCACGTCGGACCCGATCGCAAGGTGATGACTGTAGTCAAGGCGGATGCTTATGGTCATGGTTTGAAGCAGATTGCAGGGCATTTGATGCAAAACGTTACAGATTGTTTTGGGGTTGCCAATCTTGAAGAGGCTCATTCCATCCGGGTGACAGGCAAGGGTTGGCCCATTCTGATGTTGGGTGCGTGTCTGCCGAAAGAAATCACCCAAGCCATTCAATGGGGGGTTCAATTAACAGTCTCATCAATAGACGATATCAAACTTATCGGTGAAGTTGCTGATAAGCTGAAACTCAATGTGTGTGTTCATTTGAAAGTGGATACCGGAATGGGAAGGCTTGGTTGTTCGATTGAATCTGTCAAAGAGATACTGATGACTCTCAAACTGAACCCAAGAGTGAGACTAAAAGGGATCTTTACACATTTCGCAGACGTCGAAAATGATCACCACTTCACCATTTCCCAAAGAAGGAGGTTTCGGCAGGCCATACGGAAGTTAAGTTCATATTGTCCGCTGCCGGAATTAATCCACGCCAGTAACAGTGGTTCACTCATTTATGATCGCTCCATTATGGGAAACATGGTTCGCCCAGGGTTGATGGTTTATGGGGTGATCCCTACTGGCTACAGGAAACCCAATGGTGGATTGGTTCGGCGCATGCAACCTGCTCTTAGCTTTCACAGTCGGGTGGGGCATTTGAAGTTTGTTGGCAAAGGAACCACTTTGAGCTACGGAAGGACTTTCACCGCACGGAGGGAAATGAAGGTAGCCACCATCACTTCTGGGTATGGAGACGGGTATCCCCTAAACGCATCCAATAAAGCGAGCGTTTTGATTCGTGGACAGAGATGCCCTGTGGTTGGGCGGGTAACGATGGATCAGACACTGGTAGACGTGTCGAAACTTCGCGAGGTGCTGGAGGGGGATCAGGTGACATTGATCGGTTGCCAAGGGGATGAAACGGTGGCGGCCGTAGATTTGGCGAAATGGAGTCAAACGATTCCCTGGCAGATTCTTACTTCAATAACTTATCGGGTTCCCAGGATTTATCGCGGAACCAGTGCTTCCTGATGTGTGTCACTATCAACCCGCTTCTCCCCATTTGTGACGTCCATGTGCCGAGCCTGTAAAAAGGTTTAGTCAATTTAAAATAACCGTGACGAAACTTTTTGATTTCCCATAATTCACTCATGCCATCCATTTTCCAACCAATTTACACATCGAGAAGATTTTTCGCCATTGTGACCGCTATTGGCTGTTCATTGAATTTATATGTACAGGCTGATTTGGCTCGAGGTGTTGTTTACCACGACCAAAACCGCAACGGTCACAGGGATCAGGGTGAGTCAGGGATTGAAGGAGTTCGTGTTTCAAATCAATTGGAAATATGTGTCACCGATGAAATGGGGCGTTGGGAGTTGCCCTACGACGATGATGTGACTTTTTTTGTGATCAAGCCACGCGATTGGATGACTCCCGTCAACGAACAACAACTGCCGCGATTTTTTTACACTCACAAGCCGGCAGGATCCCCAAAGCAAAGTTTTCCGGGAATAGAACCGACTGGTGAACTGCCTGTTTCCATCGATTTTCCATTGATCAAGGCGCAAGAACCCAACGCGTTTGAAGCCGTTTTTTTCGGTGACCCTCAACCACGAAATGTGAAGGAAGTTGAATACATCGGTCATGATATCGTGGAAGAACTGATTGGGACGCCCGCCAAATTTGGCGTGACTCTTGGCGATATTGTTTTTGATGATCTTTCGGTTTTTGAGCCTCTGAATGCCACTATCGCTTTGATCGGTATACCTTGGTATAACGTCATCGGAAATCACGATATCAATTATGATTCGGCAGTTGATGCTGATTCAGATGAAACCTTCACCCGTATTTATGGGCCCAACTATTATTCTTTCGATTATGGTCCAGTCCATTTTCTTGTGGTTGACAATATTCTCTGGGGCGGGGCGAAGCCGGAAGGTTCGGGTGGTTACAGTGGTGGGATCGATCAAGCTCAACTTGATTTTATCCGAAATGACCTTGAGCGGGTTCCTGAGGATAAACTTGTTGTTTTGATGATGCATATTCCTTTGACCAATGTCGCCAATCGAGAGGATCTGTATCGCCTGATCGAACATCGCCCTTATACTTTTTCCATCTCTGGACATACCCATTGGCAGGCCCATCAACTGATTCGTAAAAAGGATGGATGGCTGGGAGCTAAACCGCATCACCATCTGATCAACGTCACGGTGAGCGGCAGTTGGTGGAGTGGGTTGCCCGATGAGTGGGGTGTGCCGCACACAACCATGAGAGACGGGGCGCCCAATGGCTACACCATTCTCAAATTTTCAGATAACAATAAACCAGAGATTATTTTCAAAGCAGCACGAGGTCCCGAAGAGTTTCAAATGTCCGTCTTTGCTCCGGATAGTGTGGAGTTGAAGGATGTGAAGGAAGCGTTGGTTTACGTTAATGTCTTCAACGGTTGGGACGAGTCGGTGGTTCAAACGCGATGGAATGGGGAAGGTCCATGGCAACCTTTGGCTCAAACCCTCGAAAAAGATCCCAATTTGCAGACCGTGTTTGATCGTGAGCCCGAAACCCCCGCCGCTCCATACAGGCGAATTTCCGCTCCAGTGGATTCACGTCATTTGTGGAAGGGTAATTTGGAACCTCTAGTTGGAGTGGGTATCCATGTATTGCAGGTCAGGGCAACTGATGTGAATGGTAAATGGCACCACGCCGAGCGCATCATTCGGGTGAAGGCAAATACGATCTCAGTGGATAAAAATGAATAGGACGAATGCTGTTCAAATAGATCAGGTCAGCGACGTTTGTCTTTGAGTTCCATTTCCAAAAAAGCGGCAGTCGCTTGAGGCAATTCTTCAATGCGGCCAAAGTTTCCGTTTTGTGTTTCATCAAGAATGATTGATCTTCTTGGCCGTTTTGTTTTTAGAACAGCTTGAGAGAGTTGACTGGGTTCTGTTTGATGACCTTTCGACGGGTCTCCAGTCAGGGACGGCCGCTGCCTGGAGAGTTCAATGGATTCAATATCCTTCCATTGAAAACGACATGATTTTTCCGTGACGACGATGGGCGATGTTGAAGTGTAGACGCCTGTTCGATTGTTTTTATCCAGTATCAATTGTTCGCTGGATTTTAATTGCATGATACCCACCCACAGAAAACCACATCCCATAAGGGCCCCTATGGTGAGCGGAAGAAAAATGATCTTTAGCTCCGTTTCCTGCCAGATATACCATCCCATCGTGCAGGTGACGGTCATGATCAGAAGCCCAAAGAAGGTGAGGGCCAACATCCAGGTCAATGAACCCGGAACGCCTGCCAGGATAAGTTGAGATGACGTTTGCTTTTGTATTTTCACGTTGGCGAGTTCGTCAGATTGCCTCATCAGCGGTCCATTCCCTCTCTCCCTTATCTACTTGAATATCGATGAAAGCGCATCCAAAGTCAAAGCCGTTATGAATCACAATTCTCCCCTGTATGGTCCGGTCCGATCGAACATTGTCAAATTAAGTGTCATGCATGGAGTGTTTTTTTCCTGCGCAATTCTTCTTTTAACATCCCTCACTGCCCAGGAATTGCCTTATCAGTTCGAGAAGAACGTGATGATTCCCATGCGAGATGGTACACGGCTGGCAGCCAATATTTTTAAACCTAAATCCGAAGGTTCTTTTCCCGTGATCCTCACCCGCTCTCCCTACGGAAAACCGGGCGAACAATGGGGGGAGGCCAAGCGGTATGTGCCCGCAGGATTTGTTTTGGTGGTCCAGGATTGCCGGGGCAAAGGCGACTCGGAAGGAGTGTGGGATCCTTTTCGATATGATCCTCAAGACGGATTCGATACTCAAGAATGGGTGGGAGCACAATCCTGGTGCAACGGGAACATCGGGACTTCGGGTGGTTCTTACGTTGGCTGGACCCAATGGGCTTCGGTGACCAAGCGTAGCAAGTATCTTAAGACAATGGTTCCCATTGTTCCATTTGGTAACGTATTTAATGAGCTGGCATACGACGGGGGGGCTTTTCAGTTGGCATTGCTGATGGGGTGGGGAGCGGCCGTGGGTGGCGCGGCTCTGGGGCCAGAAGCATTGCAGGAGGCTTACCACTTCCTTCCTCTGCGTGAGTATGGGAATCAATTTAATCCCAAAGTGCCCTACTTGAATGATTGGATTGATCACCATCGATATGATGATTATTGGAAACAACGGGGCATGGGCTATGAATTCTCTAAAGTCACCATACCCATCCTGAATATTGGAGGCTGGTACGATATTTTTTCAAAAGCAACGATCGATCTTGTCGATCAAGTGAGGGATTCATCGGAAAGCAAATTGGCGCGGCGCAATCAATTCGTGGTGATGGGGCCTTGGGCACACGGTCCAGGAGTTCGCAAGGTCGGACAGCTTGATTTTGGGGAAGCCGCCCAACTGGACCTCGGGCAGTTGCAACTCAAGTGGTTTCAGTACTGGCTGCAGGAGGGTGAAACCGGAATTGAAGATTGGCCGCCTTATTATTTGTTTGTCATGGGAACCAATGAGTGGCGTGGAGAAAATGAATGGCCTCTCAAACGCACTCAGTGGACACCCTACTATCTGCACAGCAATGGCGCAGCAGGTTCCGAAGATAGCGACGGTTTGCTGAGCACCGACCAACCTGGATCTGAATCCACTGATGTTTTTACTTATCACGGTGAAAATCCCGTCCCCACGACCGGAGGAAATAATCTGGTGGGTGCCCCGATCGGTCCCATGGACCAAACAGAGGTTGAAAAACGCCCCGATGTGTTGACCTATACAACGGCTCCTTTGGAATCCGCTGTGGAAGTGACCGGTCCCATTAAGATGAAATTATTTGCGGCCAGTTCCGCGCGGGATACCGATTTTACAGCCAAGCTGGTGGATGTTCATCCTGATGGAAAAGCCTACAATCTTTGCGACGGTATCGTTCGTGCGCGTTTTAGAGACGGGATGGACAAAGCCAAATTCATTGAACCAGGAAGTATTAATGAATATGAACTGGACCTCTGGGTGACCAGTAACGTTTTTCTTCAGGGACATCGGATACGTGTCGAAGTTTCAAGCAGCAACTTTCCCAGATACGATCGTAACCCGAACTCAGGCCTCCCATTTGGCAGTGATGTGGAAATGATGCCTGCACATCAGACCATTTATCACGACGCTGAACACCCCTCGCATTTGTTGTTACCTGTCATTCCCCCAAGATAAGCTGTCGGTTTCCGGTTCACCCTTAGCATTGACTTGCGGACGAATCAGGGTCAAACATGAGTCAGAATTTTTTATGAGTATGCTAGAAGGAAAAATTGGATTGGTTGCCGGTGTGGCTAACAAACGTTCCATTGCCTGGGCTATTGCAAAGGCTTGGAAAGATGCCGGTGCAAAGTTGATCTTTACTTACCAGGGCGAACGATTGAAAGACAATGTTGAACAGTTGGTCGGAACCTTTGGTGAAGATACCCTTATGTTGCCTTGCGATGTCAGCTCGGACGAACAGGTCGATGAAGTCTTTGCGCAAATCAAGGAAAAGCATGGCAAACTCGATTTGCTTTTGCATTCCATCGCCTTTGCCCCCAAGGATGCACTTGAAGGAGATTTTTTAAGTACGTCTCGTGAAGCCTTCCGAGTTGCCCACGATGTGTCTGCCTACTCGCTGGTGGCACTCGCCCGCGGTGCGGCTCCTTTGATGACCGACGGTGGAAGCATTGTGGCCATGTCCTACTACGGAGCTGAAAAGGTAGTTCCTCATTACAACGTCATGGGTGTTGCCAAAGCGTCTCTTGAAGCATCCACTCGCTACCTCGCCTATGATTTGGGGCCAAAGAAAATTCGTGTGAACTGCATCAGTGCGGGGCCAATGAACACTCTGGCGGCTCGTGGTATCTCCGGTTTTGGAGCCATGCTCAAACATTACGAAGCCAACTCCCCGTTGAAGCGCAATGTCCTTCCCGAAGAACTTGGAGCCACCGGAACCTTCCTCGCCAGCGACGGTTCAGCTTCCATCACCGGGCAGGTGCTTTACGTGGACAGTGGATATCAAATCATGGGCATGTATTGATAGTTCACGATTGATATTCTCATCATTTTACAAAACCATCCGGCCAATAAGCCGGATGGTTTTTCTTTTCATCATTCTTAAAATTGTGTATGAAGTCTTATAAGTTCCCGTGCATGGAGAGGATTATGAAAAAGATATTAGTAGTCTGCTTATCCGCTTTGGCCATTCTAAATGCTACCGCCCAAGGTGTCATCAACTTATCCAACATAAATTCCGCTGGAAACAAAGGACTCGTGACATTGAATGGTAGACCGGTAGGTCCCTCATGGATGGTTTCATTTGCCTTACCGGATGGGACCTTACTTGGTTCGCCAGCCAGTATCCTGGCTGAAGGAGTTTTCTCTGCTGGGCCACGAGTGATGGATGGGGTTGTGGGGCAAGTTGATTTAAGTGTAGCTGCCTGGGATTCAAATGTTCTTTGGATTGGTTTTTCAGATCCATTCAACGTGACTCTCGGAACCATGGACAATCCCGCCTCTATCCCACCCGATTTTTCAGGAGTCCACATAGTCATCCCTGAGCCGACCACATTAGGTCTGGGACTCCTCGGTGCGTCCGCTTTTGTGTTTTGGAGAAGGAAGCAGCATCAATTACCTTAATCCAAAATGACAGTTCAACAATCGGATGTAAGTTCGGTCTGCCCCTGCAACAGTTGCGTTAGCCCATCGGTGTAGAATGCGGCCTCTCTCGAGGCACAGAGTCGGCTTCGATTCCCATAAGCGCGGCAATTCTTCTGTAAATAAAGGGTTCGTATTTTTTGGTGTGATACAGATATTGGTCGGGCCACGCCTTGGTTTAGAATCGTCGAATCAGCATGTGGATTGACTCTGTGCATGGTGTGTTCTACGTTGCGACAATGATGAATTCTGTCGTTTTGAATGTTACCCACTCGGGATTGCTCCCATGAAATCCACCCTACTTTCTCAACTGCGCCTTGGGCTCTGCTGCCAGTTTGCTGCCGAGCCGATCAAGTTTCGTGCTACAACAGTCACGGCCATGTTACGGTTGGACAGAGAGCAACAGCTGGACAAGGTTTCCAAACTTTGCCTCTCCAATGCGGAGGCATTGATGGCTTCATTGAAGTTCTGCGCAACCCAAGGTATTGGTGCTTTTCGTATCAACAGCCAGATTCTTCCCGTTAAAACTCATCCTGAAGTGGGCTACGGTCTTTCCGAATTGCCTGATAGCGAAAGGATCATTTCACAGTTCAAGCAATGCGGTGAATTTGCTCAATCCCATCATCTGCGACTTTCTTTTCATCCTGACCAGTTTGTGGTGATTAATTCTCCCACTCCCAAGACGCTTTCACATTCATTGGCGGAGCTTTCTTATCAGGCAGAGGTTGCGGAGTGGGTCGGAGCCGATACCATTAACATTCATGGTGGAGGTGCCTATGGAAATAAAGAAGCCGCACTCGAGGTGTTAAGAAAGAACATTGAATCCCTCCCGGGGTCGGTGCGCTCACGACTTACATTGGAGAATGACGACAAGGTTTACACTCCGACAGACTTGCTTCCTGTCTGTAAGGACACGGGGGTGCCGCTGGTTTATGACGTTCATCACCACCGTTGTTTGCCTGACGGTTTGAGCATTAATGAGGCGACCGATCTCGCCTGCAGCACTTGGAGGACAGAACCGCTTTTTCACATCTCCAGTCCGCTGGAAGGTTGGGAAGGGCCAAAACCACATCGTCATCACGACTATATTGCAATCAGCGATTTTCCAGAGGAATGGTTCGGTCGATCTCTGACCGTCGAGGTGGAAGCCAAGGCAAAAGAGTTGGCCGTGATCAAATTGCTCAAGGATTTGAAAACAAGGGTTGATCAGGATAAATCCACTTAAGTTTTCAATCGATTGTAGATGGAATGGATTCATTGTTCCAAATCTGCTTCTACTTTCAGAATCACCGTGGCCTACCAGCATTCTCCTTTACTCATTACTTGAGTTTACTTTCCAATCATTTCCTGGCAGCTTGTGTGGCATAAATTTTGAGTCACTGAGTCTTAACTATTAGTATGAAATTGACATGTCTCAATTTGGCGGCTGGTATCACAAGTTTGATGCTTGGTTTCTCTTCCACTTCATCCTTGGTGGCGGCAGAAGCGAAAGGTAATTGGATCGTTAAACCTTATTTGTTTGAGGCATTGACGGAGCCTCCTTGTTCATACGTATCCACCGAGAATCGGAAAGGTTTGGTCCATTCAGATGATAAAGCCATCGCCTGGCTGCGCGGTCCGCACAACGGTGGAGCCATTCCTTTGCGCCATTTCCTCGCTGGCCCTCACATCATCAATGATACCTATGGTCTCTTTTTTTACGATCCGGAGGGTGGCTATGTGGCTTCCTACAAGAAGGATTATGGTTATCATTTCTACGGATGGCGTGATGGTGTCATGTTGACGAGAGACGAGGATGGCACGATTTGGTCTGCTCTCAGCGGCAAGGCCATTGACGGTCCTGGTAAGGGTAACCGACTTGAGCGTGTTCCCTCCGCGACCACCACTTGGGGACATTGGCTCATGCTTCACCCTGAATCCACGGCCTACAATCTATTTGATGGCGAAAAGTATCCTGTCGTCCAGTTGCCGGACATTGATCATTGGAAGTTGCGATCTGTGGGGGATGGAAGCGAAACCAAGCAGGATTTAATACTGGGTGTGGAAGGGGTGTCATCTCAACGAGCCTACCCATTACCATTGGATCATGAGCGTGTTTGTTACAATGACCACTTGGGCGAGACTCCGGTCACGATTTTCTGGTATGGCCCCACCCAATCGGGAGTTGCGTGGAAACGTAAGGTGAACGGTAAACTCTTGAGCTTTCGGGCAGACACCATCGCTCCCGAAACGGCCCCTTTTATGGATAACGAAACCAACAGTCGTTGGACGCTTGCCGGTCGTGCTGTCGATGGTCCATTGCGGGGGAGTGAGCTGGAATGGGTGCCAAGTATTCAATGTCGGGATAAAGCCTGGAAATCGGAATATCCCGAATCATCATGGTTCAAACCTGCAACCCATCCATGAGAAATTTGATCTTTATAACCTGTTTGGTGATCGGGCTTGTTGGCGGAAGTTTTTTCAATCTTTCAGCTGAGGATGATTCGTTTCATGCCTGGCTGGTGGATACGCAGGATCTGCCTTCATTAAAAGTTGCGGAGCTGCAAAAAGAATCCGTCAACAAGATTTTAGTCTCTATTCAAAGGATGCCCACTCACGAGTCGATTGAAGCATTACTTCGGCTCAAAGAAGCTGGGTTGGGAATTGGATACTGGATCGAGGTGGCCCGTGATCCTGATTTGGCAAACGCTCACCCTGAATGGATGGCCAGTATTCAGGGGCATCCAGAATGGCGACGGTTTTATCCCGAGTTTCCCAAAGAAACCGAAGATCAAATCGTTAAAGTTTACCCTTGGGTTCCCATCTTCTATGAGGGAGCCTTTGAAGCTCAATTGGCCAAAGTATCCAAGCTTCTTAAATCCTGGCCTTCGCCCGAGAGATTGTTTCTGAACGGTTTACAAGGTGCCCCATCGGCTTGTGGATGCGGGCATCCCCTTTGTCGATGGACCACTGATTACGGCCCCAAGCGTACCGCCCAAGAGCTGGGGCATGACGCTCCAGCGAGGTTTGTTGAAAAGGTTCAGGAATCCTTTCCTCACGTGGAATGCATTCCGATTTGGGTTTCCGAATGCGAAGCACATGACAAGGATGGTTGGTGTGCGGGTGTTGGTTGTTATAATGGGGCTTGTTGGAGAGAATGGTCCAGGCAGTTGGATCCTCTAGCGGCTCACAGCAGGCACCTGGGGGCGCTGCTGACTTACAAAGAACTGGGACGTGATCTCAAGCATTACTCCGAAGAAGCGGGTTGGATTGCTTCCTCGATCCAAAGTTTTCGCACGGAGATGAAACGCTATGACAGGCCTGAAATTGATCCGAAACGTTTGTTCGCCGTGCTCCAGGGGTGGGATGTCAGTTCTGAGCAAATAGCCGCACAGATCAGGCTGTCCAAGCAAGCGGGAACGGCAGGGTATGTTATTGCTAAAACCCCGATCCTCAGTGGTTGGGAACCGAAATTGGTGCCGATCAAAACGTTTCCTTGAATCAGTTCGCTGTTACGGAAAAATCTTCTGATCAACTACCTTTACTCATAGAAATCTATTTTCAAAAATCTTTCATTTTTACTTTGTGAGAAAGACCACTATGATTCAGGTGTTATGTCTCAAATTGCTCAGCTCTCACGACAAAGTTTCGGTCGCAAGGTCAGCACCCTGGCCATTCTGATTTTCGGTATTGTTCAAGTTCATGGATCCGACTGGCCTCAATGGCTGGGGCCTGATCGTGCCAGTATCTGGCACGATGAAGGCGTGGTTGAATCTTTCCCTGACACAGGACTCAAAACAGTTTGGCGTGCCCCTGTGGGTTTGGGTTACTCGGGACCGGCCGTAGCTGACGGTAAGGTTTATCTGTTCGATTATGTTCACCAGGGTGGGCAAGTCAAAAATAGTCCAAGCGGTAAAAATCTCCTGGAAGGACGCGAACGTCTGCTTTGCCTTGACGCTGATACCGGAAAAGTGAATTGGAGCTATGATTACACCCAGTATTACAACCTTTCTTATGCTGCCGGACCTAGAGCCACTCCGACCGTTCACAAGGGTAAGATTTATATTCTGGGAGCTGAGGGGCGATTGAGCTGTTTGTCCACAGCGGATGGGAAATTGGTTTGGCAGAAAGATTTCAAAAAAGATTACGGAGTCGAAACACCTATCTGGGGTTTCTCCAGTCATCCACTGGCAAAAAGCAATACTCTTTACAGCTTGGTTGGTGGCGAGGGGAGTGTCCTGGTGGCATTTGATGCAGACACAGGTGAGGAAAAATGGCGCGCACTTTCTGCGCCGGAGCCAGGCTATGGTGCACCTGCCTGGATCGAACACGCGGGAGTTTCACAGTTGGTAGCCTGGCATCCGGAATCCCTCAACAGTGTGAATCCCAAAACAGGTGAACCTTATTGGTCCATCCCGTTAAAGCCCGGATACAACATGTCCATCGCAGTTCCCAGAGTTTACCAGGATTCCTTGTTCGTGAGCGCCATTGGGAATGTCTCTGCCATGGTGCGATTGGATTCGACTAAGCCAGGTGCAGAAATCGCCTGGAGGGGCAACGCACGAAATGCTCTCTATTCCGTGAATGTTACCCCATTTGTTGAAGATGGTGTCATCTACGGTTGTGATGTTGAATCCAGCGCACTCATGGCCGTGCGTATGGAAGATGGAGAGCGACTTTGGCAAACCACCCAACCCACGATTGGAGAAGGGAAATCAGGGCGGCATGGAACCGCTTTTGTGGTGAAGCATCAGGATCGTTATTTTCTTTTCAGTGAAACAGGTGATTTAATTTTGGCCAAGCTAAGCCCTGAATCCTATCAGGAGATCAGTCGGGCACACCTTCTGGAACCAACCAATGAAGCCTTTGGTCGAAAGGTCGTCTGGAGCCATCCCGCTTTTGCCAATCTGCATGTATACGCCCGCAACGATGAAGAAATTGTTTGTGTGAGTTTGGATGCCAAGGATTATTGACCTATGCCAAGAAGCCCTCAGTGGTTTCCTGGAGATTAATTCAATTGTAAAATCTGCTTTAGAATTCTGTCCAGCGTCTCCACGTTTGGGGGTGGGCCGAAAACCACTTGGGATCCGATAATCGTTTGTGGCATGGAAGATTTTCGTCCCATTTTTGAAGTGGTTTCGTAGGTGGTGATGTTGGTTTTCAATTGCTCTATGAGCTGGTCGCTTTGAAGGGCTTTGTCCAGTTCATCGGCACCCACCAAATCTCGGGCGTGTTCCATCACTGTTTCCACAGATTTAACGGACTCGTGATTACTGAATAACCAATTGTCAAACGCGTCGTATTTTTCAGGAGCAATTTGATGAACTGCGAGACAGACCTTGGCGTAAGCACAAGCATTGAGGTGGTCCTCCTGTGTCTTTTTTATTAATCGATTACAGTCGGCGTCCAGAGGCATGGGAATCATCAGGCAGGATAATTGTCCGTCATATTTAACCAATAACTCACGAATAAAACCGTGAAGATTGCGGCAATGGTGGCAAGTATAATCAAAGATGCACGTGATTCGGTGGGTGGCGGTCAAATCTCCGAGAGTGGGGAGCCCTGAAGTTGTGATTTGGAAATTGGTACGTGGTATCAGCAAGGGGGGGGAGGCGGGTCTATCGCTCTTGGAGACCACGTTCTCTGGTGGAGTTTGAGTTTCCTCAGTTGATATAACCTGCGGAGTCACCTCTTCCTCAGACAGTTGAGCCGGCGGGGGATTGGTTGTTTCAATCTCCGGATTGGATTCAGCCAGATTGACAATTTCTGGAGCAGCCTGTTTCTTAGGAAAGGCGACCTGGACGAATGCGACGACCGCCACCAGAACGACGCCAGCCAAAGCACCGCCCGCAAAATTCAATTGGACCGACAACTTGGAACCCACCGAGTTTGCCCTCGTCAGGAAAAGGATGGCAGCGATGCTTGCCAACGCATGGGCCGTGCAGCAATAGGGGCAAAAGGCCTTGATCTTGATACCCTGGACTCCAACGAACCAAATGGCAGCGAATAGGACACTGAATGCGCAAAGGGTTTGAGCGTTGAGCGATCGTCTGGCTTTTTCAAGGTCCTGGCTGCTCAGCGAAAAAGTACTGATCAGAAATACTCCATACAAAGCCAGTCCTGGCAGGGAGACAGGTATTCCCAGCCAATAAGCCCACGAACTGGTAAGCACTTGATCACATCCTGAGTCTGGGCCGCAGCCTGGAGCACCTCCGCCATTCGTTAAAGTGACCAATGCAAGGTAAGATGTGATGATCATGGCGCTGACCAACAGAGCGCGAACTCCATGAAGCCATGCACCTGTCAGAGGAGCCGCTTGTGTTTGTGGTTCCTTTTTGAGTTGTCCCTGTCGTTTCTTTTTTGCCATGGTGACTGAGGTTTAATACCTATCATGGATGCTCTATGGTAACTTCTTCAATTCCTTTTGGAATTGGATGGACACTTTTTCGCCCATCAGGCCAGGTGATCTGAATGTGAAAAGACTGATTCTCTTGTGCAAACACAAGGGCTGGCGCATTCAATGAACCAAACCCTGAACCAGATTGAATTTCTTTCATTGGTCCATAGGTCTCGCCGTTCTGCGGATCTACTTTTCGCAACTTGGCTCCAATGCAGTGGGGGTTTTTGGTTGTTCCTTTTAAAGAAATTCTGGTTCCGGGGTTTGCCTTTTTGTTCACATAGACATGAACTCCCTGGCCATTCTCAAGAACAGCCAAATCCATTTTACCATCTTGATTAAAATCGGCCAGGGCGGTGCCTCGTTGTTCTCCTCTTATCAGAATGCCGCTTTGGTCACACGAAACGGTATCGAAGTGACCGCTGCCATTCCCTAGAAGAACCAACCCGTTGCCTGCATCCATACGGCCCCATTGGCGGTTGCCCGTATCCAGGTTTTGGCTCAGAAAAATGTCCTCATGTCCGTCGTTGTTGAAATCGGCAACAGCTGGACTGAAGCTCGGAGCCCATTGTGCTTCTTTGGGGAGATCAATTTTTTGAATTTCTTCGGGGAGATTCAGCAGAAGTGTTGTTTCCAGAGTGTTGATTTCCATCATTTCGAATTGGGTCAGATGCTTGCCCAATATTTCACTCATGTTTTCTTCAGCATAATCCTTATGGGTTGTAAACCGCAGCCTGGCATCGTTCATCCAGGGAAGGATTTCTTCAAGAGGTGTCGCGGGTAACCATTCATCTCCATTTAAATAAGCTGTCATGACGATGGTTTCAGGAGCCCTCATTTGAGTGCTGAAGTAAATTCTAAATCTTTCGGTTCCCCATTGAGACCACTGCGTGTTCTTTCCTGCGTTGCAGGCAATCAGATCCGGTCTGCCATCTTCGTTGAAATCCCCGGTTGCCAAACCCTGCCAAATTCCAGAGAGTTTTCCTCCGAGAATGGAAGGGGACTTGTCGATAAAATTTCCTTTGTCATTAATCAGCCAGGATAATTCTCCCCATTCGCTTGTGACGATAAGGTCTGGATCTCCATCCAAATCCCAGTCGCAGAAAACGGCTCCTTGAACGTTTTTTAATTCAAGCATGGATTTACTGGAGTCTATTGAAAAAGCTCCATCTTGATTCATCAGTAAGTAGGATGAGCTTGAGTCCGGGAATCGGCCAAAAGGCGATTGGTCTCCAACGAAAATATCGAGGTCGGCATCTCCATCAACATCAGCAATCGCGATGGGTCCTAAAGGCCCGTCTGAAAATTCAACCAGCTTCGATGTCGAACCATCGGTTGACCAAATGTCCAGCGTGCTGCGGACTGCTGCTGTGGTTCCTTGGTTTGCGGTGCTGACAAGTTTTACAGACTCTGAAACTGGCAGGGAAGCAAAGCCTGCTTCACCTGCGTTTCCAGCTTCACGCTGGTACATGACGGGATTTCCAAATTCTCCCTGCCCCAGGTTTTCAATCCAAAGGGATGCTTGGCTTCCTCCACTCACGGCGAGGTCATCATCTCCATCCTGATCGACGTCCAGCCATGCCAGAACCGAACCGAGATTGGAACGATGGAAGGGCCAGGTTGGTTGAATCTGGCGACTGTCCATACCTGATTTGGAATGATGTGGGCGCTGGATCGAAGTGATTTCACTAAAAAGCGGCTCTGGATTAGGTTCCAGTTTCTGTTTTTGAGGCCTATCACTTGTCGGGCTCGGTTCAAAAACTTCATACAATCGATCCGCCTCTACGGCTGGAACCTTGGAAATCAATCCACTTCGCCAACAGATTTCCAGGTGTCTGTTCCCATCAGTTTGAGTGATGGCAAAGGTGCGTTGTGCCTGGTCGCCTGAAAGGTATCTGCCGCCACTAATGATTTCCTGACTTTGAATGAAATCTCCTTCGATTAATGAGATCCGGGCCCCGATACCTCTGGTGTTGCCGGGGTGACCTTTCAGTCTGACTGCAATGCGTGGTCCCTGGCTTTTGTTCTCATAAACCAGCGCTGGGGCGTTGAGGCAATTGATGATCACGTCCTGATCCCCATCATTATCCAGGTCCCCCAAGGCGATGGCATTTGAAATTTGAGTGGAATCAAATCCCCACTGTTCGCCCACTTCCTCAAATTGCAGGTTACCCTTGTTTCGGAATGCCAGGTTAGGCGTTTTTAATTCGGGAAATAGAATGGCCAGCTGTTGCGGTGAATCATTGGGAAACCTTGCCCTTTTTTCCAGGGTGTCTTTGTCCAGATTGTCCTGCGCATGACCGTTCCCAATCAATATGTCCTCATAACCATCCAAGTCTACATCCATGAACACTGGCGCCCAGGACCATTCGGTGGCACTCAATCCTGCAAACTGTGCTATTTCTGTGAAACCATCTTCCTCCTGCTGTATGAAGAGGGTGTTGCGACTGATTTGTGGTCTGTCCCAGGTGGCTTCTCCGGTGGTTTCAATGCTGGGGGAAGGTTCCAGGTGCTGTGTCATTCGTAATTGATGAGTTCGGCTTAACATGTCAACCACCATGAAATCGTCGCGGCCATCGCGGTTGAGATCACCAAAATCGATTCCCATGGAGGAATAGCTGGATACCCGGATCGCAGCCCTTTCAATTGCCCTGAATTTTCCTGAACCTTGGTTGATCCATAAGCGGTCGGGTGTCTGAAAATCATTGCACACATAAAGATCGGGTTGACCATCATTATTGACGTCCCGAAACATGGCACTCAGGCCCAGGTCTCGATATCCATGTGGTAGTGGGCGTCCGTTTTCGTCCTGAAAGGTGCCGTCAGTCCATGAAACTGGACTAAAAAGCCCCTCTCCGTTGTTCAGATACAAGGTGTCAGGTTCCCCATATTCAACTAGTTTACCGTTAATGATCTTGTAAAAATCCCGATAGCGCCCAACCACCTGCGGTTTTCCCCGCACGGTTCGAATTCGGAGATCCAGTTTGGTGCGCATGGTATGAAGTCCGTAATTGGTGACGTAAAGATCAAGGTCTCCGTCTCCATCCACATCTGAAAGTGCCAGTGTCGCACTTCCATGAGGGTGGTCCAGAGATGGGTTTTCAAGCGGAGTGAATCTGCCATTGGGTTGGTTCAGGAAGGTTTTGACTCCGGAGCCGAAAGTAGAGATAAGCAGATCCAGTCTGCCGTCTCCATCGATATCTTCAAAGGTCGCTCCACTCGAATATCGGATTGCTTCTGACAGACCTGCATTCCTTGTGGAATCTTCAAAAACCCAGTTTCCCATGTTCCTGAAGAGTTTGTTCCGACCTGACATGGCCACCAGAAACACATCGCATCGACCATCTCCATCATAATCAGCCAATGCCACCCCGCTGCCGTTGAGTAGGTTAAACGAATTAGGCGATAACTCGGTGTTCAAGTGATTGGTGAAATGAATACCCGTTCTTTCCTCAGAAAGGAGTCGGAATCCATGATCAACATCCAAATCTTTCCTTTGCTCCAGGTTTGAGACTTTGAAGTTTTGATCAGTAATTTCAGATTCAGATATGGGTTGGGCTGAGCTTTGAGAGCCGGCAAGCACGTAACTTATTATCAACCAAATTGTTTTCAGTTTGGCGGGCTTCCTATGTGTTCGATTTTTTAGCGTTTGCTTCACCAGAATTATCAAATAAATACCATCAATGACCGTGTCATTATCGAAAAATCATCAGAATCCGCAATTCTAACTCTCCTCGAGCTTGATTATCAGGTGACTAGGACATGGCAATATTGTTACAATTTGGACACAAAAATACAGTTTGCGTTTGACTTTTCAGAGTTCATGACATTAGTATCTGCGCGTTTCACCCGTGAACTGGTTTACTCGGATGCTGAGTCGCATCACGCGTAGGTCGAGTTTCGTTAACATGGCAGGGACTCGAGATCCATTTGCTGGGTTAACAAAGCTCGACGACCCGGTTTTACAGTACAAACATACGTAATATGAACAAACACAATAAAATATCAAAAATATTGTCGGGAGTGTTCATGCTGGCGCTGACCTTGTGTCTGGCGAAAGCACAACCCTCAGAGCCCCAAGGGACGATCACTGGTCGTGCCTGGTTAGGTATCGGCGGCACTTCGCTTGCTTCCATCACTGGAAACGAAAGATTTCCAGATGACTATGATGTCGAAGTCTATTTGCCCTACTTTGAATGGAATCCAAGTCCGGACGGAGATATCTTCGTGCCTGCCAACAACGCTTACGGCAACAACTATGCGGCCCAGATCATGGGATACTTCCATCCCCCTGTTTCAGGTGACTACATCTTCTGGATTTCTGCGGATGATAACGCTGATTTGTGGTTATCTACCGATTCCGATCCTGCCAACAAATACGTGATCGCACGTGAAGCTGGCTGGTCCAATGCCCGTAACTGGGATTCCGTTGGTGGCGGTAGTAACGTTGATGACAAACGCTCTGATTCGTTTGGCGCAACCGAATGGCCAAGCGGTAACACCATTACTCTTCAAGCTGGCGAAGCTTATTACATCGAAGCCCTCATGAAAGAAGGCGGCGGCGGTGATAACCTTGCTGTGGCTGTCGAAGATCCTAATGGAATTATCGATCCTACCTTGCCCATTCCTGGTGAATACCTTTCATCCATCCAGCCTTCTGGCCCTCTCATGATCGTAACCCAGCCAGCTGGCGCGACTGTGAATCCTTTGGATGCAGTGACTCTTTCTGTGGAAGTCTCTGGAACACCTCCTTACACCTTCCAATGGAGCAAAGATGGAACCGATATTGAAGGAGCTAACTCTGCTTCCTACAGCATCGATCGTGTTGATAACACACATGCAGGATCTTATAGGGTTGCCGTCTCCGGCGCCGAAGGGTCTGCAGACAGTGATCCAGCAGTGATCACTGTTAATACTGACAGCGAACCTCCAACAATCATTGGTGCGACAGGTTCCGAAACTTTTGCTTCCGCAAGAGTCACATTCAGTGAGCCCGTTGATGCCACCACAGGTGGAAATCCTTCCAACTACTCATTATCTGGCGGCGTGAACGTTACTGGTGCTACCGTTGGAGCTGCTCCTAACGACCATATCGTTACTTTAACTACCAGTGCTCAAGAAGTTGGTGTCATGTTGACTGTGACAGTTAACAATGTGACTGACCTTTTCGGAAATGCCATTGCTGCTGACTCTTCCATGGAATTCAGCACGTTTATCTGGCAGGAAGGCGTTGTCCTCCATAAGTTTTGGCAAGGCACTCCTAACAACATTCAAGGGCTCATTGACGATCCTCGTTTCCCTGACAGCCCTGACTTCGTTACCTTGGAACCATTCTGGGAATACGGTCCAGGTGGAGTCAACGAAAGCGGCAGTAACTACGGAAATCAGCTCGTAGGTTGGTTCATTCCTCCTGCAGATGGTGAGTACATCTTCTTCACCAACTCTGACGATCCTTCAGATCTCTTCCTGAGTACTGATGATGATCCAGCCAACAAACTTCTCATCGCTCGTGAAGCTGGTTGGTCTAATGCCCGTAACTGGGTCGGAGTTGGAGGTGGAGCGTCCAACATTGATGACAAACGTTCTGACTTCTTCATCGACAGTGAGTGGCCAACTTTGGACATTACGCTCGAAGCTGGTGAGCGCTATTACTTGGAATCACTCCACACCGAAGGTGGCGGTGGTGACAGTGTTGCTGCAACGGTCATTCGTTCCACTGATCCTGACCCAGAAAATGGCGATGCACCTACCTTGACCGGTTCCTTGATTGGTACCTATCTGGATCCAAATGGCATTTCTGTAAATATTCTTACTCAGCCTGCCGATGCTTCCGTATTTGAAAACTTGGCAGCAACTTTCACTGTTGAAGCTGAGGGCAGCTCCGCTTACGGAACTGGACTTGGATATCAATGGCAGATGGCCCCTGCTGGAAGTGATAATTTCACTGACATCGACGGTGCCACTGGTGCCAGCTACACCACGGACCTGTTGCCAGGTTCTGCTAATGGAAATCAATATCGTGTCATTATTGGTGCTCCTACGATCACCTTGGGAACCACCATTTCAGATGTAGCGACTTTGACTGTTGATTCTGATTCTACCGCTCCATCTATTGTTTCTGCTGGTGCGCTATCCGGATCAAGCGCCGTTGGTGTTCTTTTTGATGAGCGCCTGGATCCTGCCTCCGCAGCCGATGCCGGAAACTACTCAGTGAGCGGTGTGAATGTCACCGGTGCCGAAGTCTTCGGTGCTGAAAACAACATCGTTAAACTGAGTCTCTCTGGTGCTCCTGCTGCCGGATACACTGTCACCGTTGATGGTGTGACCGATTTGGCTGGCAATGCCGCCAATGGTTCTCTCGAAGGTGAATCCGTGCCAATGACCCATGAAGACATCAATGATCCTGCTCTCGAAGGTGATGCCTTCGGTATCGGTAACGGTGGATTCTATGTTGCTGGTGGTGGTAACGACATCTGGGGTAATGCAGATATGTTCCACTTCGTTCATGCTCCACACAGTGGATCTTTCGATATCCGCGTTCGCGTGGTCAGCCTCGAAGGAACTCACTCATGGGCAAAATCTGGTATCATGGTTCGTGAAGAACTGGATCCAGCTGCCCGTCACGTGGACATCCTGACCACCCGCACGGAAGGTCAAAACATCACCAACGTGCAGTGGCGTGACACCTTCGGTGGAGGTTCTGCTTCCAAACCCGGTGGTGAACGTGTCGGTCCGGTTCCTTATCCTAATGCTTGGATCCGTTTGACCCGTGAAGACGGAAACAGCAATGAATTCAAAGGTTACTTAAGTACGGACGGCGTTAGCTGGGGTGATCCTTACCATGTTTACAACATGACCGAAGACACCGACGGACCATTCGCTTCCGACGTGATCGCTGGTCTTGCCGTGACCTCTCACGACAACAACCCTGACGTTCCTTTGGCTCAGGCGATCTTCACCGATTATTCCATCACGGAATACATGGGTGAGCCAGAACCACCAGCAGACGCCAACCTGGCTATTTCTACTGCTGATGGAAGCATTACCATTACCTGGGATGCTGGAACACTGTCTTCATCCTCCGAGGTGAATGGAACATATACTCCTGTTAATGGAGCCACCAGTCCTTACACGGTGGATGCCAGCGCAGCGGGTGCCATGTTCTACAAGACGCAGTAATCAAGATCTTTTGATCTGATAATATTTGCACGGGCCGGAGCGTATGCTCCGGCCCTTTTCTTTTCACCTTAAGCTTTTCATTGAACGGGGTATGCTGTTCACTGACCTCATGACCCTTGGCATCCAGAAAGGTAATTTCATTCTTCCCAGCAGGTGGATGCACCATGTTTTGTTTTTTTTCGCGCCGATCTTTTCGTTGCAATTTTCGTTGGTTTCCGACACACACTCTCTCCCTCATTACAATCCCGAGAAGGCACATGATTATGTGGAAATGTTGAATGAACAACTTCTCACCTCAGAGGGAATTCAATCTGATACTATTTTTCTATTGGCTCAGCTAAACAGCCAGATTGGGCACAAGGAGACTGCGATTCAAATGGGTTTTCAAGCTCATCATTTGCAGCCGGAGGACTCAAGCATAGCTCTTTTCCTTATTAAATTATTGGTGCGAGAAGATCGACTCAGTGAAGTTCGGTCCTTGTGTCATCAGCTCCCCCAGGAACAGCAACAAATCCCCGAACTTATGTCCCAGTGGGGAATGGTGGAGGAACGACTTGGAGATTTGGAGAAAGCTCACGAATTATACGCGCAGGCGATTCGCACCGATCCCAACCACGCTCTTTCGCACATGCTTCTTGGAAAGATCTTGTTGAAAAATGGGGAAACGAACGCAGCATTAAATCACTTGCAGACTGCCTGTCGTTTGGATAATCGACAGGCCAATGCCTACTATGCTTTGTCCAGAGCACAACTCAAAGCCGGGGATAATGATTCAGCCCTCAGGACGATGAAAAAGTTTCGCAGACTGAAGGAGATTGAAATGGCCAAAGCCGATAAAGCCAATCAGGAGAGGAACAACGATCAGGAAATGCGTCATCTGCTGGCTTCCTTCCACACGGAAACCGGGGTTTCTCTGATTCGAAACGGGCAGATGAACCAGGCTGAAAGCCACCTGAAGCAGGCGACCCTGGTGGCAAGTGGTTTTTCCAGGGGATTTGAAAACCTTGCAAATTTTTACCTTCAAAAACGTCATTTCAAGGAAGCAAAAGCTGCATTGGAGCATTTGGTCAAACTTGTCCCCGACAACCACGATTTCCATCTTAATCTTGGGACTGTTTATATCCAATTAAGGGACGCAGTAAATGCGGTTCAATCACTGGAAAAAGCCATGGAGCTTTCTCCCTCTCACCCCGTTGCCCTTTCAAACCTCTCAAGACTCTACCTCGGAATGGGCAGGAAAATTCACCTGGCTTTAAAAATGTGTCTTAAATTGGTGGAGCTAGACAAGTCGGCAGCCCATTATGATTTGCTGGCCTGGGCTCATTACGCCAATGGCGATTTGGATGCGGCCATTGATGCTTCTGCACAGTCAGTGTTGCTGGAACCTCAAAACCCTGGGTATCGCCAGCGGAATTTAAAACTTATCCAATTGAAAGGGGAGAAGTAAACAGGATGAAATGCTTCACGAAATTTTTACCGGTTGTCTGGATGCTCAGTACCCTACATGTTTTATGCGTTCAAGCAGTCGATAGGATTCAATTTATTGATGGAACGGATTCCTCAGGAATTCAGTTCAGTCACATCGATGGTTCTACTGGAAATCGATACCTCTTTGAAAATATCGCTTCTGGTATGGGGGTGATCGACTATGATCTGGACGGAGATTTGGATTTGTATTTTGTGAATGGCGCTTATGTCGGGGCAGCTCCTGAGAATGCAGCCATGCCGACCAATGCCTTGTACGAAAATATTGGTGCTGGACGGTTCAAGGATGTGACCCAATCCAGCGGCCTTGGCGATTCTGGCTATGGGATGGGGTGTGCCGTAGCCGATTATGACAATGACGGAGATCAGGATATTTACATCACCAACTCCGGACCAAACCGTCTTTATCAGAATAATGGTGACGGGACTTTTAAGGAAGTTTCACAACAGGCAGGGGTGGATGATCCTTCGTTCAGCGCCGGCTGTGCCTTCCTGGATTATGATCGTGATGGTTATCTGGATCTTTATGTAAGCAATTATCTGGAATTTGATGTTTACAATCATCAGCCCTGCTTCCGGGCCAATATTCCGGTTTATTGTGATCCACGCACCTACAAGCCCGTGAAGGACAAGCTTTATCGAAACAAAGGTGACGGCACTTTTTTGGATGTGACCGACTCCAGCGGTATAGGGCGTGTCTCCAGTTACGGGATGGGAGTGGTCTGTTCGGATTTCGATCGAGATGGTTGGATGGACATTTTTGTAGGGAATGATGTTAAGGGCAATTTTCTTTTCCATAATCAGGGGGATGGGACCTTCAAGGAAATAGGATTACTCAGTGGCGTGGCTTACGATGAATTTGGAGATGAACAGGGGACCATGGGAGCTGATGTCGGTGATTATGACGGCGATGGACGAATGGACTTGATGGTGACCACCTACCAGAATCAAACCAATACTCTATATCGAAACCTGGGAGACATGTTCTTTCAGGATGTGACGGTTTCCAGCGGATTTGGAATTGATTCCATTTCATTAGTGACATGGGGGTGTCACTTTGCGGATTTTGACAAGGACGGTACACAGGAAGCATTCATCGCTGCTGGTCATCTGCAGGACACTGTGAAAATTTTCGACGGAAGCAGTTCATATGAGCAAGCCAACCAGGTGCTCCAAATCCATGGTAAACGCTTCAAAAATATCTCGGATACCTGTGGCGAAGCCCTGCAAATAAAAGCCAGCAGTCGAGGTTCTGTGACCGGTGACCTGGACAATGATGGAGACCTGGACGTCGTGGTATTGAATGCCAGAGCAAAACCGACTCTATTGTTAAACAACACGGCCAGTGACCACCATTGGTTGTCACTCAAGCTCATCGGAAAAAAAAGCAACCGCTCCGCTGTGGGGGCGTTTGTGACTGTGACTTGTGGGGATCAGGATTGGGTTGGAGAAGTGCGTGCTGGGAGTGGATATCAGAGCGCCAATGATTTGCGGGTATATTTTGGCTTGGGCAGCTACGACATGGTGGATCGAATACAGGTATCATGGCCAAGTGGTTTGGTGCAGGATTTCGAAAATATTACTGCCAATCGGTTTCTCCAGCTCATTGAAGGAGAACCCAAGCCCGATGTCCTCGTGATCGATTGAATCTTAATTTTGTTGATCTGTAGATTCGATTCCAATTTCCGCAGTTTTTCTTGTTGGATTGATCAAGTTGATTGACATACTGGAACCCAAACAACTTGGTATATCTGAAAATCGGAGCACATGGCGACATTGGTATTTGACATCGAAACATCGGCTCTTCCGGTGGAATCTTTTGACGAAACCCAACAGGAGTATTTATTTCGGGAGCTTCAACGTATAGAGGACGAAGAGGCTCGCGAGAAACGCAGGGATGAATTGACCCGCATGATGAGTCTCTGGCCTTTGACTTCCCAATGCGTTTGCATCGCCATGATCAATGCAGAATCGGAAAAAGGTCAGGTCCTCTATTTGGCTGATGACTTCGATGTGGATGAATCCGGTCAAGAGGGGGTGAAGTTTCTGCCTTTCCCAGATGAACACGAGTTGCTGACGGAGTTCTGGAAGGTGGTCCCCAATTTTAATCGGATCGTTACTTTTAACGGACGTGGGTTTGATGTTCCTTTTGTGTATTTACGATCTGCGGTTTTGAATGTACCTATTTCTCGCAAAGACTGGCTGGGGTATCGCTTTCAAACGACTCCACATTGCGATTTGGCCGAGCAATTAAGCTTTTATAATGTCAGTGGGAGGGATGGTGCCGCCAGAAAGTTCAATCTGGATTTCTATTGCAAGGTCTTTGGGATTGAATCCCCCAAGAGCCAAGGTATCTCAGGAATGGACGTTGGAAAATTGATGGAAGAGGGTCGATTTCGGGAAATTGCCGATTACTGTCTGCGAGATGTTTACGCGACCAATCGTCTTTACCAGATCTGGAAAGAACGCCTGGAAGGCATCAAGTAATCGGAATGGAATTGGTCCACATGATTCCATTTCTGAAAGACATTTTGTCATGAACAAGCGTCGCCGATGGCTTTTCCTGGGGCTTTTCCTTCCGCTGCTTTCGATCATCCTGATCGGGGCCTGGATTTGGTTTTCCCAAAAGGAGCCCACCCTGGATGGAAAGCCCTTGTCTGAGTACTTACTCAAACTCAACGCACCCCATGCGGATGTTCGTGCCTCCAGTCTTGAGTATGTAAAAAACCATTCCGAAGTTTTTGGCCCCTTTTGTTTGAAGCTGCTCTCAAAGGAGACCACACCCATCCAGGCATGGATGTATCGCTTTCAGAAGCAGTTGGCACCTACCCAAATGGGGCGTCGATTGGGAATCAGGAGTCCCAGATTGCAAATTCTGATTCGTGCGATGTCCGCTCTAGCTGTTGGGGCCATGGATTTACCCGCTCCAGCCAAAATCAAGTCCTTGAAAGTTGGGTTGTACGACGCGGATCGCCAGACACGAATGGAATCCGTCAAGTCGTTGGTTGCATTGAAGGAAGCATCATTGCCAATTCTCGAAGAAGCGATTGTGGACGCTGATATTGGCGTTCGAAATGCAGCAATTTATGGAATGTATCTTTTGGGACCCGAAGCAAAACCGGCGTTGGAATCCCTGAAGAATTTGTTGATCAATGAAGATCTGAGCCTGGACCCATTGTGCTTTGAAGTCTTTTGGCGTATCGGTCCCGAATCCGCTCATACCTTGGGGCAAGCATTGAATACAACCAATGCCGTTGCCAAGTATCGTCTTTTAAAAGCAATGGTTCCCTTACGACGCCATATTTATCCCTATCAAAATGAATTCATCTCTGGGTTAAAACATGCGGATTCCAAGGTTAGAATTGAATCTGCTCGTGCGCTGATGGTTGCAGGAAGAGTCTATGCCGATGTCGTAGCTATGCTGTTTCCTTTGTTAAGGGATGATGAAACAGAAGTGAGGTTGGCGATTGTCAAGCTGTTGAATCAGCGTGTGCCTTTCACCGAACCTGTGATACAAGACCTACTCTTGCTCTTGGAGGATGACGAACAAGAAATACGACGCGTGGCTGCTTCGATACTGGAACGGATGAATCCTCAGTCTTCCGATTCAAAAAAAGCCCTTAAAGATGCGCTTCAATCCGAAAACGCATACGTGAGAGAGGTGGCGGCAAAGGCCCTTAAAATACGATGAGGAATTCAAGCCTTATTTGAATCTTGGTTTATCGAATCAATATGTTCTTGGATCTGCCTCATGTAACGATTGGGGCCGTCTGGGTAAGGCTGATTCAGAAGCTTAAAAACATTTTCGTATTCATTTGTTAATTTTGGAATCACGTAGTTGTTGAAAAAATCAGGTGTCATTTTCAACAACTCCTGGGGAGTTTGAGGAATCTCAACCGGAATTTTGGCACTTTGATTGTGGTTGAGAGCTTCTATCATTTCCTGATGAAGTAGAGGGAGCTTGCGGATATAATCGTGCGATGCCATCTGCCCCAAAAGATCTGCTGTTCCAACCATGTGACCCGCCAGGCGATGTGAGTTCGATGCAAATGTAATGGGAAGGGTACGAGCACTGAAATCAGTGCATTGGATCATGGATTGAATTTCGAGAATGGAATCATCATCAAATCCGTTTTCCAGTAACCACATCTTAGCAAAAGCCTGACTCCTTCCTACATGGTCAAAGGCGTACTTAGCTCCTGTCCCTGACAAATCTCCTTTGTCCTTGAGGTACCCCGAGTCGTGAAACAAGATCGCGATTAATCCCAATTCCGCAATTCCAAGAGGGAGTGGTTGGTAGTCGTTTGTTTGAAGATTTTTGACAGCCAATTCAACGTAGCAGGCGGACGCTTTCAATGTGTGGTCCAGATCATGGTAGGGAGCATCAATGGCTTCAAATTTCGGATGATTTCCAGCAAATGCTACTTCCAGCGCGTCCCAGGCTTCTTCTCCCTGCCCAAGGTCATTCACCTGAAATGCACGACTCCATGTTTCCCGTAATAGGTTTCGAGTTTCGTGCAATCTATCTTTGCTGTCGTTCAATGCCTGCATCCAATCATAGCAAACTACTCCTCTGCCATTCATTCACCGGGGCAATGATGATGCGTCCGATGCCCTGTTTAGTTCAGGTAACAGAATTGTTATTTTTGCGAATGCACCATACAGCAGAGAAGGTGCCAATTCAATCTACGGCTTGCGTACTTTTTGATCAGAAGGACTTTGATCGGAACTTATTCCATTTCGTTCGGTGGCCAACTCCAAGTTATGTTCGCTCGATTCATAGGTTTTCCTTGTGGATCTTTATTTTCGGTATCTTCCCAACCTGTCGCGCTTAGGGTGAATCTTCCTCCTTGTTCGCGCTTATATTGAAGTACCTGGCCATTATAGAGGTTCAATGGAATTTCTGGGAGATATGCCGGAACCAACAGGTCGAGAGCTTTTGGATATTTTTGATGTTCGAGGAAATAACGCTCTAAAGCGATGGCTGTTTTAACTATGCGAATCGTATTCTCGGCTGTGAGGGATTTGTAGAAAGATTCCTTATTCTTATAGAGATACAATTGCTTTGCCAATACGTTGTAGGTGGTGAGCGGTTTTTCCAGCGATTGTTTCAGGTGAGCCTCAAAACTTAGAATTGCATTTGGTTTCATCTGAATCACGTTTGAAATCATATGCTCCAATGCTCTCAACTCCTGGGAGTAAAATAGCATGTTTTGTTTGAACCATCCGGTAGGAGCAAAATTCATGTATGAATCAGAAGTCCAATAACCAGGCCACTTTTTTTCATCAAATGTACCAGGTCCAAAATAACGATAGAAAGTGTGACGATGCTCCTCCATAACCTCCATTGTAGCTGCGAATACTGAGCATTCCATGCGCAGAATCTTAGGCAATTCAGCAAGCAGATGAATGTTTTCGAACTCCGATGAAAGTGTTCTGAGATCCTCTGCCTTGAATGCATGACGATTTATGCCTTCCCAAATGGGGTGTATACTAAAATAGATGTTGGCGATGCGCACCAGATGGCTAATGAAAAATGTTTCATGACGAAGGCCATTATTGATTTGCATCATCAGCCTGATGGATTCAGTAGCTTCTTGATGCTTGCCGCTTACCAGCTCTGCGGTTGCTCTTAATTTGCCATATCGGTGGATAGATTTGATGTGCGTGAGGTGAGGTAACAGGCATCCGAATAATTCATTATAATGAAGAGGGAAACGCATCTTTTTTCGTTGCTGGGATGCGGTCTTGAGTTCTTCCCAAATGGAATCGTATTTCTTTAATGCGATCAGGACATCTTCAGCAGGAATACCCGGTTGCTTTGGGTAAGGGAAGCTGTTGGTAGCTTCGGCCCAATTTTGAATTATGTTTGTGTTTTCCAAGATTGACTTTGCCCTGGGTGTAGGCCATTTCAAATCAAAGGCATTAGTACCGCGATAATAAACTTGGAGCTGGGATAAATCAGTTGGTTCAGTTTTCTGCCAACGTCCTTCCGCGTTGTCGAGTGCTTGGAATAAATGATTATTTCTTTTGGTACGGTAATAAATGGAGAGATTTTTAAGTGGGCCCCAGGATTTATCTTTCCATTTTACTTTTACTTCGCGGTGGTCCCATAGGTTGCGTTTGGTCTTGCTTGGAATTCTCTCATATTCAAAGGCTGCAAACATTGGGATTTTAGCCAGGTTTTCCTCATCCGGTATTTCTGGTGGAATGTAGTCGCGAAAATCCCTAGAGATGCCTGCTGCCCTTAATTCCTTAACATGTTGGGACCATGCCAGAGATCCTCTGATGTTTTCGACAGTGTAAAAAGCGATGATGAGAGTGATGCAGCAAGCGAGAGCGAACAGGTACACCCGCAGCATTTTGGGTGAGAATATGAAATGGAACAACCAGGCAATGGGGCGTGGCCATTTTATTTTACGTCTCCAAATGGATTGCTTCTTTTTTGAATCAGTCATCTTCAGGAATGGATTGTTGCAGTTTGGGTGAATGGGTGCGTTACCGCTCCCCGAGCATGAAATCTCCTGTTTTTGGGATGCACACGTCTTCTGGAGGCATTGGGTTGAATGCCTTCGTCTTGAGATTCGGCAGCAGGATTCGATACTTCCGGAGACCACGGCTCAATCTCCGAATCCAGCACCCACGAATAATGCATGACGGAAATTGGGGGCATGTTTTGTCGACTGGATTGGGCTGGGTATGAACCAGGTGTAAGCTGCACCAGAGGCAATGTCCAATGATTCAATCCAAAGCAAATCACCCAAATACATGCCAATCCAGCCCAAGCCTTCGGGGCTGGCCATAACCAACGATTCCAAAAATCTTTTGCAATATTCTCCATGCTTTTGGCACCTGAAGAATCTTGTTTCATGTCAGATTTTAATCCTGCCAGGCACCTTTCCCTCAGCTTGTCGGGAGGGGACGAATATTTAATTTGGCTCAGGTGTTTTTCAAAAGCATCCATGGGAATCCTTTATTTCTTCATAGAGTGGCCGCAGTCGCTGCCGCATTTTGTCTATCCCGTATCGATAGCGACTGCCTGCGGTGTTGATCGAAATGTTGAGCATGGTGGCAATGGTTCCAAAAGTGCAGTCAGACCAGAGCCGAAGGTGGACGACGGAACGCTGATCGATGGGCAGTTCCTGCAATGCGTTCCAAACTGCTTTGTGATATTCATCGGCATCCGGGTCGTCATTTGAAACAAACGGAACCTGTTGATCCGATTGCCAGGCAAGGTTTCTGTCACGACGTCTGGTGTTGCTTCGAATGAGATCAACGGCTGTGTCATGAATCCATTTCATCAGGATTGCTTTCTCATCTCTGGCCGAATGCAAGACCTGCGGTTTCTTGATCAGTTTCTCAAATACGGTTTGCAGGACCTCCTCTGCATCCGCAGAAGTGGATGTCATCACCATGGCATACGCATACAAAGCTGATGCGTGCCTGTCATAACACCTTGCGATCCATTGAGAGTCATTCATGCCTTTGCAATTAGGACGTCGCCACCGGCTATTTTTGTCCAATAAAAAATCAAATGAGTGGATATACTTAAGCTGGGGCAAGTCAGTATAGTGTTGCAAGTGGATAATAAATGTAGTACACAATTACACATGAGTGTTACAATTTCAGTTCGACTATCTGAGGAGCTCAATGATTGGTTGGAAAATGAAGCTAAAAAAGTGGGCTTACCTAAAAGTCGAATTATCAAGCAACAACTTGAACGTTCCAGAACAGAAAAGGCCAGGCAGGATTTTTTGGACCTGGCTGGAGTGGTGGAGCTTGACCAGGATATGAGTTCGCGTCGTGGATTTACAGCATGATTGGTATTGCAGATACTGGTTTTTTGATTGCGTTTTCTAATCGAAGGGATCGCTATTTTCCCTGGGCCTATGCTTTGGCTCAGCAACTGAGTGGACCACTTCTGACTTGTGAAGCTGTTTTGGCCGAAACGGCTTTTCATTTAAAGGATTCTGAACTGGTCATGAAGATGATTGAAAAAGGCCTCATCAAGATCAGTTTTAATGCAAATCGTCACATTGATGAAATTCAAAAACTTGCTCGCAGGTACGCTGATAGGAGGCCGGATTTTGCAGATTTGTGTTTGATTCGAATGAGTGAGTTATTTCAACAGCATCCGATTATAACGGTGGATAATGATTTTAAAATATACCGACGAAATCGCAGAAAGATCATCCCCGTGCTGATGCCTCATTCCTAGTGTGTGCTTCCTTGCCAAAAAGCCCTCGCTCTACTTAGAGGTGTCCATGTCCACTTACTTTTCGAAACGTCCTTGGTCTCTGAGCGTAATACTTCTCCTGTGGGGTTGCTTTTTAGTGAAAGCAGAAAACGTGGATCAAGTCAGAGCTAAATCGGATGGCTGGCGTCAACAGAAACGCTTCATTGATCTTCATCAGCATATCAACGCAAATGAGGAACATATACGGCGCGCCATTCAGATATTGGATCAATCAGGTGTTGGGATAGGTGTGAACCTCAGTGGTGGTTATGTCACCCATAAAGAAGGTGCAACATCGGCATTTGAGAAAAATAAAGCGCTTTTCGACCGTGTAGCCCCCGGAAGATTTTTGCAGTACATGAATCTCGATTATAAGGCATGGAATGATCCTGGTTTTTCTAAAAAGGCAGTTGAGCAAATTGAAGAAGGACACCGATTGGGCGCTGCGGGTTTGAAGGAATATAAGCGTCTGGGCCTTTACTTGCGCGATGGAGAAGGGGAGTTGATCAAGATTGATGACCCCAAACTAGACCCGGTTTGGGATCGATGCGGAGAATTGGGAATGCCGGTTTCGATTCATGTGGCAGATCCTGTGGCCTTCTGGCTTCCCTATAACAGCAGGAATGAACGTTGGACTGAATTGAAGGATCACAAGAGTTGGTGGTTTGGTGATCCGAACATTTTTCCTCCGCACGAAGATTTGCTCGCGGCACTCGAAAGAGTCCTTGAACGTCACCCCAAGACCACCTTTGTCTGTGTGCACTTTGCCAATAATCCTGAAGATTTGGACTGGGTGGAATCCCAGCTGGACAAACACCCCAACATGATGGCCGATCTTGCTGCACGGATTCCCGAAATTGGGCGCAAAGATCCCGCAAAGGTGAGGCGTCTTTTCATGAAGCATCAGGATCGAATTCTGTTTGCAACAGATTTTCAGGTGTACGATCAATTGATTTTGGGATCTGGTGGGAGTGGTCCAGCCCCTACCGATAATGATGCCGTCAGCTTTTTTGAAAAACACTGGCGTTGGCTTGAAACTAACGATCGTCATTTCGAACACATGACACCGATCCAAGGTGATTGGACGATTAGCGGGATAGGACTTCCATCCAGTGTTCTCAGGAAAATTTATTTTGATAATGCACGAGAATTGTTGGCCAGTTCATTACCTCCCCGAGAGATTGCGGCTAAATCCATTCCAACAGATTTTCAACTGAAAGGGGATATGAGCCATTCTGCCTGGCAAAAGGCAACCCCAACCCATCTGGATCAAAGTTCCAAAACAGGCCAAGTTCTGCCAGAATCATCGACCGAAATTCGTGCCCTCTGGACAAACGAATTTTTATATGTTGGCTACAAGGCCTCCTACGAATCGCTTAACACCTTTCAGCCTCCCAACCTAAACGGAGAGCGGATTGGATTGTGGGAGAAAGATGTCGTAGAAATGTTTGTTGGATCTGAGCCTGACAAAATTCTTAGGTACAAGGAATTTCAAGTTGCTCCTACTGGAGAAAGGCTTGATCTGTCGTTGGAATTACCTGATCGGGATTTTGATTGGTTCAGTGGTTGGGAAACGGCGGTTCATATCGATGAGGCAAATAAGATCTGGACTTCTGAAATGAAGATTCCAATGAAAGCGATCGCCGACCGTGGAAACCAACCTAAAAAAGGGGATCGGTGGCCTGTGAATTTCTATCGCATGGATACTCCGCGCAAAGGATTTCTGGCTTGGAACCCCACCTTGCACGGGTCGTTTCACCGGCCAGAAAGATTTGGGTGGATGCGGTTTCATTAATAAAGCTTGATCCCGCACAAGCACTAGCTCTTAATGGGGTTGCCAGGGCCCATGGATTGTGGACTTACGAACCCCGCCAGGGCAGGAATGCAGCAACGGTAGTTTGCTCCGCATATGCCGTGGTAGCCCTGGTATTTTCCTTTTCCAACCCACTCTCAAAAAAAATTCATCGCTACCAGAATTTTGACTTCCTTCATTCGGGGTCGGTCCCAACTATTTAAACAAAAGTTTAAATAGTTGGGACCGACCCCGAATTATTTTGGATTCTGATTTACACGTCTTGGTGGATGCTTTTACATCCTGCTCACCAAAATTGTAGTTTTTGATTCATGACAAACGCGGCGAAATATATCGATACGATTTGCAAGGAGCTGAATCTTCGTGCTGGCCAGGTTTCAGCGACCACAAAACTAATTTCAGAGGGCGCTACGGTGCCTTTCATTGCACGCTACCGAAAAGAGGCGACAGGCATGTTGGATGAAGTAGCCGTGACTCAAATCCGCGACCGCATGCAACAATTGGTTGAGCTGGATCAACGGCGGGAATCCATTCTGAAATCCCTTGAAGAGCGTGAATTGCTTTCTGATGCACTCAAGAAGTCCATTTTGAATGCAGAAAACCTCACAGCTCTTGAGGATCTTTATCTGCCCTTTCGTCCCAAACGCAGAACCAGAGCGATGATCGCGCGCGAGGCTGGGTTGGAACCTCTTGCGGTTAAGGTTTTCGACCAGGACCAGTTTGACGTTTTCGGCGAAGCCAAGGCTTTCATTAATCCGGAGAAAGAGATTGTAGATGAGGATAAGGCATTGGCTGGTGCTCGAGATATAATTGCGGAATGGATCAATGAGGAGGCTGCAGCTCGTGAAGAAATACGAGAACTTTATCGATCCAAAGCGATGATCAGGTGCCGTGTTTTGGGGGGAAAGGAGGAAGAAGGACAAAAATACCGTGACTACTTTGATTGGAGCGAACCTTTGTCTAAAGTTCCATCCCATCGTTTGCTTGCCATGAGGAGAGGGGAGGCTGAAGGGATTTTGATTCTCCGGATTCACCCTGAAGAAGAGGATGCGATCTACAAGCTCGAGGGACGTTTCGTCAAAGGATCGAATTCGGCATCGAATCAAGTCAAGCTGGCTGTCGAAGATGCCTATAAACGGTTGCTCGGGCCCTCCATCGAAACCGAGATGCGCATGGAATCCAAAAAACTGGCTGATGAGCAAGCTATGCATGTTTTTGCCGACAATCTACGTGAATTGCTACTAGCTTCACCTCTTGGCGAAAAGGCCATGCTTGCGGTGGATCCAGGGTATCGGACGGGCTGCAAGATCGTGGCTTTGAGTGCCCAAGGTAAGTTACTGCACCACGATGTTATTTATCTCACAGCTTCGGAGGGAGAGAAAATGGAGGCTGCACGCAAAGTGGCCCGATGGATGAAGGAATTTAAATTGGAGGCGGTTGCGATAGGAAACGGTACTGCGAGCCGCGAGACTGAACAGTTTTTCAAGCGACTTCCTTTGCCCAAGTCATTGCCCATTGTCATGGTGAATGAAAGTGGGGCTTCGGTTTACAGTGCTTCCGAGGCTGCACGAGAGGAATTTGCAGACTATGATTTGACGGTTCGTGGGGCTGTGTCCATTGGCAGGCGACTGATGGATCCCCTTGCGGAACTGGTGAAGATAGATCCTAAATCCATTGGAGTCGGACAATACCAGCATGATGTGGATCAGAATGCGTTGAAACGTTCACTCGATGATGTGGTGCTCAGTTGTGTCAATAAAGTGGGTGTTGAGGTGAACACTGCCAGTAAACAGCTGTTGAGTTATGTCTCGGGCCTTGGTCCACAACTGGCAGAAAACATTGTTCTACATCGCAATGAGCATGGCCCATTCAAATCTCGAAACGAACTTAAAAAGGTTCCCAGACTCGGCCCCAAGGCTTTTGAGCAATCAGCCGGTTTCCTTCGGATACGTGATGCATCCAATCCACTAGATGCCAGCGCCGTGCATCCTGAGAGGTACAGCTTGGTCAAATCCATGGCTGCCGATGTGGATTGCTCGGTTGAGGATTTGATGAAAAATCCGGTTTTACGTCAAAAGATTCGGCTCGAGTCTTATCAAACGGATGAGGTGGGAATTCCAACTCTGACCGATATTATGGAAGAACTCGCCAAACCTGGGCGAGATCCTCGCAGCCAATTTGAAGCTGTAGAATTTCAAGACGGAATTGAGAAGCCGGAAGACCTCTCCCCAGGTATGAAACTCCCTGGAATTGTGACCAATGTCACAGCATTCGGAGCGTTCGTGGATGTAGGGGTTCATCAAGATGGATTGGTTCACATCAGTCATCTATCGGATCAATTTGTGAAAGATCCAGCTGACGTGGTGAAGGTGGCTCAGAAGGTCAACGTTACGGTTTTGGAGGTTGACCTTGCTAGAAAGCGCATTGCCTTGTCGATGAAATCCAATCCTGAAATTGGCAGCCAGCCCCGAACTCAACGATCAGCAAAACCCGCAGCCAACAGACGTGAAGCATCTCGCCCCAAAGTGCGCGAATCCAACCCCCCAGCTAATGACTGGTTTTCTCAAGCTTTGTCCAAAGCAGAAGCACATAAAAAAAGATGATGCTCCACGCAGAGCACCATCTTGTTGAGAGTTGAATCAAATTTTGCCGGACCTGTTTATTTTGCAGCAGCCTGAGGGGTGGCGGTTTTGGCATGTGCAGGGCATGCTTCCTTGGCCTTTTTAACCGTTTCTTCAGCGGTTATTCCATACTTGTTTCTTAAATCCGAAACCGAGGTCGCATGTTCGACAAATTGATCCGGCCAACCGATCCGGACAACAGGGGTCGTGACTTGTTTGTCCCCATAAAGTTCCATCACGGTTGAACCATAGCCTCCTGGCAGATTATGATCTTCCATAGTGATGACCAGATCCGCTGCCTGTCCGTAGAAAAGGGTCGTGGCTTCGTCTATGGGTTTGGTGAACCGCGGGTTGATCACTGCGACATCATAATTCTCCTCCACCAGTTTTTCGGCCGCTTCGCGTGCCATGGAATTCAGGTTGCCCAGTCCGAAGATGGCGATTTTTGGACGGTCATTGTTCTCAAAATTCCTGATGACCTCCGCCTTGCCCATTTCCAGGAGCTTGGGTTCATCCTTGATGTCAACCCCTTCCGCTGCCCCTCGAGGATATCGGATAAACGTTGGATGTTTGCAGTGGGTTGCGGTGAACATCATGTCCGCCAATTCGTCCTCATCTTTTGGTGCCATTGCCACAATGTTGGGTACGCAGCGTAGGTAGGCGATGTCGAAAAGACCATGATGTGTCGGTCCATCTTGCGGAGAAAGACCGGCTCGATCCATGCAGAAAATGACGGGTAAATCCTGCAGGGCAGCATCGTGGACAATGCAGTCAAAGGCCCTTTGCATGAATGAACTGTAAATGGCTACTACCGGATGAAGTCCCATGGTGGCCATTCCGCAGGCAAAAATGACAGCATGTTCCTCTGCAATTCCGACGTCGAAATACCTGTCTGGCATTTCTTTTTCCAGAAACTTCAAGCCCGTGCCCGTAGGCATTGCCGCGGTGATACCGACCAGCGTGCTGTTTTTCTTGCAAAGCTGTACCAGTTTTTTGCCAAAAACGTCCTGCCATGCTGGAGGACCACTTTTGCCCTTGATGGCAACGCCTGTCTTAATGTCATAAGGCCCGACTCCGTGCAGCTTCTCAGGGTGATTGACGGCGGCCTCGTAGCCCTTGCCTTTCTGGGTCATGACGTGCAATACGATGGGTTGATCGCACGATTTGGCAAATTCCAGTGCGGCGATGAGCATTGGTAAATTGTGCCCGTCAATGGGCCCCAGGTAGCGGAGTCCCATTTCTTCAAATATCAGGCTGCTTCCAAAACCACCGCGTCCATCGACATCCCCCTTGTTGGAGGATTCTTCCAGCACAAGGTTGGAAACCGTTCCCTTTAATACCTCCTCCGCTTTGTGTCCCAATTTCAGTGCCAAATCACCTTTTGGGATTTTTTTCATCAACCGCTGAAAGTCTTTTTGCAGACGGTTGTAAGATGGATTGGTGATGAGTTTGTTAAGGTATTGGGCAATGGCTCCGACGTTCTTGGCAATCGACCATTCATTGTCATTGAGGATTCCGATAAATTTCTTGGTGGAATGGCCAATGTTGTTTAATGCCTCAAACGAAATTCCGTTGGTGAGTGCGGCGTCCCCGAATATGGCCACCACGTTTTCATCGGTGCCTCGTTGATCCCTGGCCACAGCGATACCCAGAGCCGCGGAGAGAGCAGTGCCCGCATGGGCGGCCCCGTAACAGTCATGTTCGCTTTCGGTTCTTAGGGCAAAACCATTCAAGCCGTCTGTTGTGCGGATGGTGTTGAACCGATCCTTCCTCCCTGTGAACAGTTTGTGGACATAGGTTTGGTGACTGACGTCCCAGACAAACTTATCATGGGGCGTGCTGAAGCATCGGTGCAGTGCAATGCTCAGTTCCACCACCCCCAGGTTAGGGCCAAGATGGCCTCCGTGTTTCGATAAACCCTGAATCAACTCCTGCCGGACATCATCTGCCAAGCTCTGTAATTGTTCCAGAGTCAGCTTTTTGATGTGCTCCGGGCTGTCTACCATGTCCAAGTAACGACTCATATACGACTTAATTAACAAGTTGGGTGATTATTCGGAATCCTCTTCAAGTGTCAATGGTTTGAGGTCAAATTCCTTATCGTCTCTAGATTCCAATTGCTGAATTCGTTCTTCAGCTTTTTTTAATTTATTTTGGCAAACTTGCTGCAAGCGAACGCCTTTTTCATGGCATTCCAGCAATTTCTCGAGAGGCAAAGACTCGTTTTCCATCGCCTCCACAATGGTCTCCAATTGCTCCAGTGCTTCCTCAAAAGAAAGTTCATCCAGAGATTTTACCTCTTTTTTACTAGATTTGGGTGCTTTGGCCACTGCCGAACCCTATCCTAGAACCCGCGATGCGTCCAACATGTTTCTTTTTTCGCAAAAAAACCTTTCTCATTGCCCGAATCAAACACTTGGGGCAAATTCAGACATGACCAGAATGTTGATGTTATGAGGTATTTATACAGATCAAGGTTGAGATGTTTTTTTCATTCGATCATGCGCACCGCCTGCGTCCTCGTACTGGCTCTCAGTTTTCGTTGCTTAGGGGCTGAAGAACGTGTCCTGTTTAATCGGGATATTCGTCCGATTCTTTCCGAAAATTGTTTTGAATGCCACGGCCCTGACGAGGCTCAGCGCAAAGGAGGTAATGATGGCCTGAGACTGGATACTCTGAATGGTGCCCTGGAAGACTTGGGCGGTAGCGCCGCCATTGTGCCAGGCAAGCCCGATGAAAGTTTACTGATCGCCCGTATCAAAACACATGATCGCGATGACCTCATGCCGCCTCCAGAAACAGGAAAGGAAATATCATCGGAAGAACTTGCCTTGCTTGAAAAATGGATTCAGCAGGGTGCCCAGTATCAAATCCATTGGTCTTACGAACTTCCAGTTCGGCCACAACCACCTTTGATCAAAGAAAATGATGTGACCGTTCACAACGCCATCGATCAGTTCATTCTGAAAAAATCCCGCGAGAAAGGATTGGGACAATCCCCAGAGGCTGACCGTTACAGTCTTGCCAGACGGGTCGCGCTGGATTTGACCGGTCTTCCGCCCACCTTAGAGGAAGCTGAGCAGTACGTTCAGGACACGGACGTTCTTGCTTATGAACATTACGTGGATCGCTTGTTGGAAAAGGAATCTTTTGGTGAGCATTGGGCACGTCATTGGTTGGATCAGGCTCGGTATGCCGACTCGGCGGGATATGCTGATGATCCCCCAAGAACAATCTGGGCTTATCGAGACTATGTGATCAAGGCTTTCAACCAGAATAAACGATTTGATGACTTTACCATTGAACAACTCGCAGGCGATTTACTACCTGATCCAAAGGAGGAGCAACTGATTGCCACTGCCTTTCATCGAAATACGATGACCAACAACGAGGGCGGTACCAACGATGAAGAGTTTCGCAATGTGGCGGTGGTTGACCGTGTGAATACAACTTGGGCTGTCTGGATGGGGACCACCATGGCGTGTGCGCAATGTCACACCCACAAGTATGATCCCATTTCTCAAGAAGAGTATTTTCGTTTTTTTGACATCCTTAATCAGACCGAAGACGCCGATCGACGCAACGAAGCACCCTTGATTTCACTTTATACCAAAGACCAGAAAAGTTTGATCCATCAGTTGAATTCAGAGCAAGCTGAACTTGAGAGAATCCTAAAGACTCCCTCTGCCGAGGTTGTTTCAGAAAGGAGACAGTGGGAACAAAGCCTTTTATCTGAACCCACATGGAGCAGGTTGAAGCCTGATCATGTGGATGCTTCAGGCGATGTGGTGCTTGATGTGGATGCGGAACAGATTATTCGTTCGCAGCAAGGTGGTAGCCAGATTAATTATGAGTTGGAGTTCAACTTTTCCAAACAAGCCAAGCTTACTGGCCTGCAATTGGAAACCCTTCCACAAGCAGATCTACCTAACAAGGGATCCGGGTATGCGGATGGGAATTTTATTTTGACATCCATTGATGCCAAAATCATTCCTCCTGATGGCAAAGAGATGAAAGGCCAGTTCGTCCGTTTTCAACTCAAGGGAAAGGACAGAATTCTTTCTTTGGCGGAGGTTGAAGTTTTTCATGGTGAAACCAATCTAGCACTTGAAGGTAAGGCCTCCCAGAGTAGCACTGCTTATAATGGCAAAGCCGAGTTGGCGATTGATGGAAACACAGACGGTGAGTTTCACGTGTCCAAAAGCACGACGCATACCGCAGTTTCCAAAGATCCATGGTGGGAAATAGATCTTGGCAAATCCCGAACGGTGAATCGTATTACTATTTGGAACCGTACTGATGGGAACATTCATCAGCGATTGGATGGTGTCAGCATTGAATTACTGGATCAATCTCGAAAGGTCGTCTGGTCTGAAGTCCTGGCCAAAGCTCCTAAGAAAAGCGTCTCCTTGGAATTGGATGGATCTCGAATTATTTCGTTCGCTAAATCCTATGCTGATTTTTCTCAGAAGGGATATCATGCATCAAGTTTGATCGAATCGGATCGGAACTCGAAGACAGGTTGGGCTATCGCTCCTCAGTTCGATACTTCTCACCATCTAACCCTGCTGACAGGCGAACCAGTCGAGATTTCTCCCGGAAGCAAATTAGCGGTTCAACTTACCCACCAAGCCGAACTCGCAAACTCAAATCTGGGAGCTTTTCGTCTTTCACTGACATCTGATGATTCCGCTTCATTGTTTGCGAGAACGCCTTCGAATATCACCGGTTTGGTGGGCACTCCAGCCAAAGATAGAAGTGCTTCAGACGAGCAAAAGATACTTGATTACTATCTTTCTGTCGCTCCTTCATTAGAGGATGAAAGAGCACGTCTTGCTGAAATCAAAAAGCAACTGGAGAACGTCAAACCCTACACCACCGTGCCGGTGATGAAATCAGTCAGGGCTGACAATCGACGCGAGACCAGGATTCAGAGACGCGGAAACTTTCTGGATCAAACCGATTTGGTTCAGCCTGGAATACCATCCATTTTTGCCAATGGTTTAACAGAGTTGCCACAAGATCGATTGTCCATGGCGAAATGGTTGGTCAGCCGCGAAAACCCGCTGACAGCTCGCGTCATAGTGAACCGGTTTTGGGAATCCATTTTCGGACTTGGGCTTGTGCGCACCAGCGAAGAATTCGGAGCGCAAGGTGATTTACCCTCTCATCCAGAACTGCTGGACTGGCTGGCAGTAGAGTTCATGGATAGTGGTTGGGATATCAAACACATGCTCAAGTTAATCGTTACATCTGCGACCTACCGACAATCATCCAAAGTGACTCCGTCTCAGCTGACTGCGGATCCGGATAATATATGGTTGGGACGTGGCCCTCGTGTGCGCCTTTCCGCCGAGTCTATTCGCGATCAATCCTTGTTCGTCAGTGGTTTGCTCAGCGATAAAATGTTCGGTCCTTCGGTAAATCCACCGCAGCCAAAACTGGGGCTTAATGCAGCCTTTGGTGGTGGCATTGATTGGAAAACAAGCGAAGGTGAAGATCGCTATCGCCGCGGATTGTACACTACTTGGCGTCGATCAAACCCCTATCCCTCGATGGCGACATTTGATGCGCCGAACCGGGAAGTCTGCACCTTGAAACGAGATCGCAGCAATACACCACTTCAGGCACTCGTTACTCTCAATGATCCGGCGTTTGTAGAAACAGCTCAGGCTCTCGCCAAGCGGATGTCGAAGGCAGCCAGGCATCCTGCGGGTAAAGTGAAGCATGGATTCCAACTGTGCCTGACCAGACCTCCTTCTGAGAAGGAGAAATCCTATTTGCTCAAGCTCTACACAGAAGCATACGCTACTTATGTGGATCTTGAACCAGAAGCCAGGACGATATCAGGACAATCGAATGATCATTTGGAAGGGGATGACGATGTTCGTGACCTTGCGGCATTAACGGTGGTTGCCAACGTCTTGTTAAATCTTGATGAAGTTTTGATGAAAAGGTAGTGGAAACAGAATCACACGCATATGCAAACTGAAACACCCGTGAATCCAGCCCAAGAATTTATACGCCATCAAACCCGCAGGCACTTCTTTAAAGAATCGGCAGCCGGTGTGGGAGCGATTGCGCTATCGGATTTGTTGGCCGGTGACACTCAGGCATCCACGGCCAAAGGGATTGAAAACCCGCTTCGATTAAAGCCATCGCATTTTGCTCCCAAAGCCAAACAGGTAATCTATTTGCATCTAACCGGATCACCACCTCACTTGGACTTGTATGATTACAAGCCCGAGTTGGTTAAACGTAACGATCAAGATTGCCCGGATGCGTTCCTTAAAGGCAAACGGTTCGCATTTACATCCGGTGTGCCCAAACTCATGGGAACTCCGCGTACTTTTAAACGGTATGGACAGGGTGGTGTGTGGCTTTCAGATGCCTTACCGAATCTACAGAAAGTGGCTGACGAACTTTGCGTGATTCGGTCCATGCACACCGATCAATTCAATCATGCTCCGGCAGAACTGTTGGTCTATACCGGTTCTCCCCGTCCGGGGCGCCCCTCCATTGGTTCCTGGGTGACTTATGGGCTTGGAACGGAAAATCAGAATTTGCCCGGGTTTGTGGTTTTAATTTCCAGTGGGGTGCAACCCAACGGTGGTCGCAATTCTTACGGCAGTGGATTCCTTCCTTCTGTTTACCAAGGAGTGCAATGTCGATCCAAAGGTGATCCCGTTTTGTTCGCATCAGATCCGGCAGGATTACCTCGTTCCCTGAGGCGTAAAAGCCTGGATGCATTGAATGCCTTGAACGCTTTACAGGCGAGTGAACTTGGGCACCCTGAAACATTGACCCGAATGGCTCAATATGAGTTGGCTTTCCGGATGCAGACTTCCGTTCCTGAAGTCATGGACATCTCGAAGGAAAAAGCAGGAACTTTGGAAGATTACGGTGCCAAACCAGGTGAAGCCAGTTTTGCAAACAACTGCCTCCTGGCGCGCCGATTGGTTGAACAGGGTGTTCGTTATGTTCAATTGTTTGACTGGGGATGGGATTTTCACGGTACTAGTCCGGGACAGGGACTGACCGACGGATTGACTAACAAATGTGCGACTATGGAAAAACCGGTTGCTGCCCTGATCCGGGATTTACGTCAACGGGGAATGCTGGATGAAACATTGATCGTTCTCGGTGGTGAATTCGGAAGGACTCCCTTCAGGGAAGGTCGCACAGCCAAAAGTAACGTTTTGGGCCGTGACCATTTTCCGGATTGTTATTCCATGATCCTGGCTGGCGGCGGAATTAAAGGCGGCTTCACCTATGGGGCTTCCGACGAATTGGGATTCAGTGTGGCTGAAAATCCGGTGCATGTTCACGACTTACAGGCAACCCTCATGCATCAACTTGGCTTCGACCACGAAAAACTAACCTTCCGTTTCCAGGGTAGAGACTACCGATTGACCGATGTAGCAGGCCAAGTCGTCACCCCAATTCTGGCATAACTCACATGAGGGGTCAGTCCCAACTATTGACAGAAAAGTATCAATAGTTGGGACTGACCCCTCAATCAAACATTGCATGGAAGTGCATTTGATTGGAGCAGGGTGATTCAATAGTTAGCGGGTTTGAAGTTGACTCCTGATTGACCCATGTGCGGAAGGTGTACCCTGCGTTCGGGATGGCTTCGATATTTATCGGGATTGATTTAAAATAGGTAGCCGAGTTGTTTGCTAGATCACGGTGGTTGATGGAATTGATTCGAATATATCCAGCCTCTTTTGGTTCGACGGTGAATCTGATTTCGTAAGTTCCATTCAGCAAGTTGAAATATTCCATCAGATCCTGGCGAAGCATATCCGGTCACTGGAGAGCATATTTTTTGAGACCTTGGATATGTTGTTCCCATTGTTCGAGACTCAAGGGTGCATCTTCTTCATCAAAAGGAGAACCGTGATTGCGAGCCAGCAGGGAAGGCCAGCTCCAACGCTTCAAATGTTCCGGAATTTCCGTACGAATCCTGGAGGCCATTTTATGAATGATTTCTATCACTCTTTGGCTTTGGAAATCGGTATTCAACAGGTCAGCACATCGATTGATAAACTCATTACGAAAACCTTCGTTTTCAAGCATCTTGCGTAGCAGGAAAGTGCGTCCAGATGCATTTGGCCAGCCTGTTCCTGAACCAGAAGTATTGGTGTAAAATTCAAACATGTTATCATAATCCGCAAAATCTCTTGCCATTGCGGGAAGGTATACCTCTGGAGGCCACAGGTTGAATCCGTAGTCTTGATCGTAAAGCATCCATCGAAATTTACCGCCATTTCGATCACGCCATTGCTTGATGTTGCCAATATCAAAATTCTGAAAATAGATTACAGCCAGGTGGTAGTCCGTGAAACTGGAAACATTGAGGTAGTCGTTGGTGATTCGAGCGTACCTCGATTCGGAATTCATGGAGCCGCCACCCATTATATTTCGCATGGCGTTGTAGTGGCTGGAAGTTCCCGAGTTAGCTGATCCGTATCCTTCGATCAGATCAATCTGATTGGGATCCACACCATGGTGTGATGCCACGTAATGTTCGTTCAATTTTTCACGGAGGTTGTATATGCCCCAGTATTCACCATTGATATAAACAATGACCGGGCGATAGGCCTGACGATCAATATCCAGGTTTTCGGCAATACGCTGCATCATTGCGTCTCTCATCAAAGTGTAGTTTCCATTTACGAAATAACTGCCATTGGATCGACGTCTGCCGAAAGCAGTGATTTCGGAACGAGGGGGAATCTGGTGTGTGCTTTGATTGTCGTTGCCGGAATTACGCAGTACAAAGGACTCAAACTCCTCCAAGTCCATGTCTGGAAACAGGGGGTATCGGACTTTTCCTTTTCCGTATTTTCCACGCGCAAAAAATGCCAACGAATTTTGAGGGTAACCTCGTGATCCCCAACCGCCAAAGATTTTGATGCCCAAGGTTTGTTGGAATCCGCGTTCACCATTCGGTTCAAAAAACTCGAATGAGATCGGGATTTCACGATCTTGCCAGGCATTGGAAGCAGAGTAGGGGAAATTGGCGTTGATGGTTCCGCGACTGTTGAACATATGGTCGCCAAAACCATAAAGGAAACCATCTTCGATATCGAAATTCTCAGAGGGTGCTGCCAGAGAAATTACCGCTAACGAATGAGGAGGTCGGACGAAGAATGAACCGGTCACCTCCTTGCTCCTATTGCCACTGGTGTCAACCGCAACCGCACGGATCACCGTATTCTGCTCGAGTAATATTGGATCTGCGAATATTTGCTCACTATCAAACGGACTATTACCATTTTCTGAATAGTAGATCTGATGGTTCACTGAAAGTGTGCTCAATAATATGTTTGTTGGCGATAAGTAGAATCCAGGTTGGTGAGAGAACGTTGGCGATTCCACGAATGGCGAGCCCATTGCTCCATTCATGCTCCCCGGAGTTGTTGTCTCCGGTGAAAATGTTACCCAAGTAGATTCTGTTGAAGACTTTCTTCCCAAAGTAGAATCTGCTTCCATGTTGCCGAGGCGGATTGCGTCGATTCTTTGCCCGCGTCCATTGCTCAATATGATGGGCTCTCCGGACGAATTGATTTTAAAAGAAGTGTGCAATTCAGCCTCTGGATTTCGTCTGTCCTTTCCCGAGGCGAAAATGATCATCGATTCCTTTGATTGGATTTTTAAAATCGGGAATTTCCATTTTCCAGGTTCGTTGACTTCGTCTGATAAACTCCATCCCTCCATGGAAACTGGGACGTCACCTGGATTATACAATTCAATCCAATCCGAAAAATCGCCATCCATATCCGTCAGGAGACTTGAATTGGCAGAACAGATTTCGGAGAGCAAGATGATAGAATCTTTTGACGGTATTGAAATGTCCGTTGCCATCACTCGATAAAACGAGATATCATCTTCAGGGATGGGGAATTCCAACAGCCATCTTGCTTCTTCCAACAGTGTTTGCTGCGTTATGGTAATATTTGACCAGGATGCTACTTCGGCAGTGATTGTTTGAGATTTGAGGATTTGAAAGGTGATGTCCCTGGAATCACTTTCGAATTCTACCGTGAAGGCAAGAGAATCTCCATCCTTCACCTTCACGTTCGAAACAACCGGAATCGCCGCCTCAGTGGGTAATATGAAGAGAATGGCCAGAATGGCAATGCAGCGAATCATCTGATTTTATGTGAGGAAATACGATGGTTTAAAGGCTTACCATGAATTGGAAAATTATCATGATTCTTGAGTGCCACTCTGATTGAAAATGCAATGACTACATTCGCTCAAGGGCATTAAGTAGGTTTTCTGCGCTGACTTTATGAGCTTCGATGGCGTTCATGGTGTCAGGCGATTGATCCTCGATGGCTTGTTCTAGAACGAAATGAGGATTGATGTTCCAGGCTTTGAGTTGTTTGAACAATCTTGAGTAATCAATGTCACCTTGCATGGAGAATGCTTCGGTCCAATATCCTCCTTTGGATTGGCGTAAATGTAGTTCTACAATACGTGAATGATAATGTTCAATGGCATCGAAGAGGGCCACCTGTGAATCTCCGCAACCTCGATAGATCCAATGGGAATCCAGGCACAGTTTGAGGTTCTCCGGATCCGTTGCTGTCAGCATGTGGTGAAATTCCCGTGCTCCTGCCCGAAGTTCTGCATCGTGATTATGGTAGGCGAGGGTTAGATCCAGTTGATTGATTTCCTGTCCGAGCAGATTCAGGGCCTTGGCCTGCGTGATCAGTTGCTGATCGGTTTTATTTTCCGGCCCTCCCCAACGAATCGGGGTTGGGTTGGTCACGATGATTTTGGTTCCCAACTTTTTTGCTTCAGCAGCTAAGGAGAGCACATTACGGATGGAAGCATCCACACCCTTTGTTTCATGAAGAGCGCTATTGACGTATAGGGATCGAATCTCCAACTGATGCTTTTCTAGAAGTTTACCAAGCTCCCGGATCTGCTGCGGTGAATCGCCTATGGGTTCAAAACCTTGCACCCCTGTTTTCGATACGTTTGCAATATCCTTGTCCAGGTTTTCTCCCCAGCTTTTGCCTTTGCGTCGTGCAAAAGTCATCCAGGGATAGACATTGGTGGCGATGTGGAAGTTTTGCTTTGGTGCTCCTTGCAGTGCGATGGTCGTTGCCCCAAGTGCGGTGGCGGATAAAAACGATCGGCGATTCATAAGTGTTCCCATGTTAAAGTTTCCGAGTGAGATGGCGAGGCTCTTTTCAGCTCAAAAGGGCTTGGATGGGAGAACCTCCATCGGTAATGGGTACCGGACGATTTCCTGAAAAAAGCTCCTTGGCCGGATGGATTCCCAAGGCGGTATAGATGGTGGCGTGGAAATCTGGAATAGAAACCGGATGGTCTTCCACCTGCATTGCTAATTCATTGGTCTTTCCGTAAGCCCCCCGATGGTTGAGACCACCTCCTGCCAGAACCATGCTGAAGCATTTTCCGTGGTGTCCCCGTCCTCCTCGTGCATCGAATTGAGCCGGCCGTCCAAATTCAGTTCCAACTACAATTAGAGTGTCATCCAGTGTTCCGCGTTTTTCGAGGTCTTTGATCAATGATGAAAGTGCAGTGTCCAGTTCACGAATGAGCAAATGCTGGTTTTGCTGTCCCTCAAAATGCGTGTCCCATCCACTGCCATTGACGAAATTCAAATTATGGGAAACTTCCACAAATTTCACTCCACGCTCGACGAGCCTTCTGGCGAGCAGGCAGCGTTGCCCAAACTCTCCTCCATAGGAATTTCTTGTATCAGAATTTTCCTGCTCAAGGTCAAAGGCACGCATGAAAGTAGGTCCGGCCAGTTCCAGGCTTTTGGTCAGCATCTGGTCATAATCCTGCCATGGTCGGTTCTGGCTCTGACTTTTCCTAAGCTTGTTTAGAAGAGCCTCTCGTCGTGAATGCCGTGAATCCGAAATGTACGCAGGACGGGATAATCCAGTGGGGCCTGATTGAGTATCGGTCACATAGAGGTATCCATGGGCTGGACCAAGGAATCCCGGATCGCGAGCGATATTGGGATAGCCAATGACCATGTAAGGAGGTAAATGGCCGGTATCCTTGCCCAATACCCTGGACACAATCGAACCAATGGAAGGGTATTGGATAGTTCCACTCGTTGGACGTCCCGTGTGCACCCGTATGACAGCCGCTCCGTGTTCGTCGATGACATCATGATGAACTGTCCGTATCACCGTCATTCGATCCATGACCTCGGCGCATCCTTTCAAATGCTCACAGACACGAACCTCAGGGACACAGGTGGGAATGGAAGGGTATTCGGAACCTGGGTGATGGGATTTGGAATGCCCCAGTTTCTTGGGGTCAAATGTGTCAATTTGAGACATGCCTCCCCCCAGCCAGATCATGATGCAGTTCTTTGCTTTACCATACGGGACGGGTAAAGTCCTCTCTGCCTTCAGCGACGATAACATGGAACCGGCAGCAGCAGTGGAAGCGATGGAACGGATGAATCGTCGTCTCGATTGTTTTGTCGTATGGAATGCTGTTTGCTTCATCATTCGAATCAAGGGTAATGGATGGTTTCAGGCATATTAATCAGTGCCCAGATTAAATCCTCCATGCGTTTTCTCCAATCAGGGTTTAAGCGAATGGTGGGAGGTTCACCAGCTTTTGCTTTCTTAGTTTCTTCCAGCTGTATGGTGGTTGCTTCCGGTTGCAAATGATTGCTCCAAGTGACGAATAAGGGCGGTTTCTCGGGGCGAACTTCTCTTGCGGGCTGCTCTGAGATAACCCGTTCCTCGAATCCGGGGCCGATCAATTCCACTGCATGATCCAGTTCAGATTCGCTTGGGTAACGGTTCAATATTTGTAAGTAAAGGTGTTTGACCAGACTGCTTGGGGAAGCTTTTTCAAGTGCCAGGTGCGTCATGGGATGATCTTCAGAAAGCCGAGTCAACCAGGTAGTCATGGTGCCGTTGTTGAGAATCGCGGGTTGCAGGGGACTTAAAGTAGCATTCCTTTCATTGGAAGGTTCCTGTCTGGATGGACGCCAGCCAAAAGCGGTGAGTACATCTGTGACAGCTTGAACGCGCGGCAGGGTCAGGCTGGGTCGGTCGCGGTTATTGGCCAGGCCCCCAAACATCCATGCTCTTCTGGGTTGACCAAGGTGGATGGCATTCGACCAGGGACGGCCTCCACCGATGTCCACTGTTAAAGGCTCGGTTTTCATTTCTTTACCGGTGACCGCGAACAGAGAATCGACGATTTGTTCAGCACTCATCCGGCGTGGGCCGGGGCCAGCAAAATACTGGATGGCCTCTTTGTTTTCGACGGTTTTTCGTTGATAGGTCTTGGAATTGAGGATGATTCGAGTGACGGCTTTAAGGTCATACCCTGATTGAATCAAAGCGTCGGCCAGGAATTGAAGAAGCCTTGGGTTTGAAGGGATGGCGTTTTCCCAATCATGAACCGGTTCTACGATGCCTCGCCCCATCAATCTTTTCCAAAGACGATTCATCATCACTTTCGCAAATCGTGTATTGAAAGGTGAAGTTATTTGGAGTGCCAGTTCTGCACGTGAATCTTTGCCTTCACCCAATGCGAACTGTTTTTGAAACTCGGCATCGGCCGCCCATTGTTTGAATGGCCATTGAGGTGAAATTTCTGCTCCCGGTTTTAAGGAAACCTGGATCAAGGGTTTCCTGGAACCTGTGTGAAGACTGTCCAGTGGGACACTACTGCTGGCGGGAACTTTAATGGATTTTCGAGCCAACATGGCGGCTATCCCAAACAAATTCTCCTGTGTGTTGTCATGGTAGGGCGCATCGTGGCATCGGGAACATTTCATCTCGGTACCCAGAAATGCTGTGGTCAGGATGTTGGCCTTGGCTGCCATCGGAACGTCATTTTGAGAAGCCATTTCAAATCCGGCCGGCCCTCCTCCGTGCAATGAACCATCCATCAGGACCAGTTCAGTCACAAGTCGATCCAGGGGTTTATTATCCAGGAAACTCTCATAAAGCCACCATCGAAACGGGCCTGTGTTGTTGAGTGTCGGGTTAACAATAGATGGGTTTTCGGCCAGGACATCCTGCCAATAGCTGACCCAATGATCCGCCCAGGCTGGGTTCTCCAAAAGGTCATCGATGATTCTGGATCGTTTATCCGGCTGTTCATCCATCAGGAAAGTCCGGATGGTTTCAGCGGCAGGAGGTATGCCTATCGTGTCGAGATGAACACGACGCAAGAACTCGAAGTCGTCGGTTATTGGGGGGAGTTCTACCGAGCGTGTCAGCTCTGATTCAGGCCAAACGGCACCATCTTGGATCCATTCTTTGAGCAATGAGAATTGTTCTTTTTCAATAGGCTCGCCTTTGGGTGGCATACGGTCATCGGGATCCTCAGTTGCGATCAGATCCAACAATAAACTTTTTTTCGGATGGCCCGGTGTGATCGCCGGCATTTCAGAATCTCCCCCTTTAATGGCGGATTCTCTCGATTCCAAATTCAGTCCACCTTTGCTTTTGCTTCCGTGACATGAAAGGCAATGATCCTTCAGAATGGGTTTGATTTTTGCGTTGAAAAAACGCCCTTCCTCGGAAGCATCGACGGACGCATTCGCACGTTCTATTTGTTTGAGGACGATGTTGTCGATGGTTGCAGAAGCGCTTTGTCCAGGACTTTCGAGATCGAGGTGTTTGCGCGCAAACACATGCCGACGGTCCCAATAAGTCTTTTGTTTCCTTTGGAGTTTTCGACGTCTTTCCGTGTCCAATTTATCCAGTGCAATGGTTCTATGCTGTCGATACTCTTCCCAGGCATCATCTGTCAGAGGGATAAATTTCGTCGGGCTCAAAATTTGGAATCGGTGTGTTCCTTCCGGGGCGATGGCGACCAGTGTTTCACCCGTTTCCGGGCGCAAGGCCCGATTACCAGCGAATCCACCCACAAAGAACTCGAGCTGGAAATGATGGGGTCCCGGTGCGATTTCATAGGTCACCATATTTTCTTGATCACCCGGGCCAGGAAAACGTGTCTCGCGGCCCAAGGGAATATATGGTCGTTCGACTGGATCTTGGCCATCTCGGATTTTTTTGGGGAATGGATTGTCAATAATCAGTTGGCCATCCACATACAAGCGCGCAGCCCTTCTTGAACGCAGCAGAAAATGATACTTGCCAGGTGGAATTTGAAAACGAGCACTGGCATCAATCATCAGTGGATTGGGCCACTCATCTCTGATTCCATTTTCATCGTATGCCTGCGGAATTCTGGCAAAAGCGAATGCCCCGGTTTGGTATTCAAAAATCGCATCTTTAGGCCACGCGTTTTTACCTGGAGCCACCCATTCATGGAAAACCACTTTGACGTTCGCTGCATGAGTTTTTTCTGCGGGCAGCACCAAACCAACGATCAAAATAATCAGAGGAATCCAATGACAAATGAACGAGGGATATGGTCTACAGTGATGCATAATGCAACTTATGGCTGATCTAAAAAAATGAAATTCAGGATTCTTTCAGTTTCACTGTCAGCGAATCGTATCCGTTTGGTCGCTGATATTTCTCCTCTTTTTCCACATGCTGTTTTGCATCCAGAATCTCAACTTTTGTGATTCGATCAGTCAACGCTTTCAGCAAACTTCGAACGATCAATCTGGCATGTGGCGCGCCCAGGCACAGGTGGGTTCCAAAACCGAAGGAAATATGTGGGTTTGGTTTTCTATCCAGTCGAATTTGATCAGGATCCTCAAACACTGTTTCATCAAAGTTAGCTGATGCCCATCCCAGTGATACACGGCCATCGGGTTTCACATTGACACCTTGCACATCTGTTTCCACTGGACAGACTCGACCGATGTGAGTCAGCGGCATGAAGACTCGAAAAAATTCTTCGCTGGCATGGATAATACGTTTTGGATCTTCCTTGAGATAAGAAAGCGTTCCTGGATTTTGCCCCAAGTAAGCCATGATAGAGGATATACTATGTATGATTGTGTCCCGGCCGCCGGCAAAGGTTAAGTTGGCATAACCCATCATCTCTTCCCGTGTGAGCGATCGGCCCCGGAACTTTGCCAGTGTGAGTGCACTGAAAAAATCTTCACCCGGATTGGCCTCGGCACGATCCAGTTGTTCGCTCAAATAGGATTCAAGAGCCGTACCTTTTTTTGCCAGAGCACCATCCACTTTGAAAACGTGTATCCCCCATTCGATCCAGATGTCGGCTTCGGATTCAGGTACGTTCAGTAGATAGGTCAGAGCACGTGATTGAATGGGAAGTGCAAATTCATTAACAATTTCAACGGAATCATTGCTAATCGCCTGGGTCAATTTTTCGTCGATTAAAGCTTCCACTTTTGCTGTTACCTCGGGTGTTTTGGAGCGTTGGAAAAACGGCTCCACAATGGCTCGGTATTCGGTGTGCTCTGGTGGGTTGGTCTCGATCGGTAGTTGTCTCATCGAACGTACATCCTCCTCAGAAGGAATAGGGACTCGAAACGGTGCATCAGAACTGAAAGTTTTCCAATCTTTGGCCGCCTCTCTGACATCGGCATGACGCAGGATCATGGGGACTGATTCACCCTGAAAAGGGCATTTCAACACGCCGTCCTCGCGGCGTGCTTTGGCAAAAGGATCACGTGGTATCGGGGAATCGCTCATTTTTAAGTATTCTAGGTTTCTCGAGGAAGTGTTCAAGTAAACACAATGGATCTTTGTCACTAACGGATTGGGATTATTTAATCTTATCATTTGAGGATCAAATGAGATTGAATGCAGCTTGGGATTTTGAGATGGTGCCGAAATGCTGCGTCCCAGAAAAAAGTACACGGTTCGAGACCTTCAATTGCTCAAAGGCAAGCGCTGCCTAACGCACATCCATGTCAAATCACCTGAAGAAGCCGCAGCTGCCGAGCAGGCAGGTGTGGATTTAATGAGTTGCAGTTTCGATTCCCCTGCAGCCCAGGAACGGTTTCCATCTTTGGTTGAGGCAGCGCCCAACAGCTTTTTGTCCGGGGCCACACCTCATGGGATGGCCACTCCTGAAGAAGCCATTCGGATTGGATTCAAGGCATTGGAAATGGGGGCCAGTTCTGTTTATTGCTCGGCGAGTCCTTTTATCATTGAAGCCATGGCTCGCGAGCGCATTCCTGTGGTAGGTCATTTGGGGATGATTCCGCGCCATGTGACCTGGACGGGGTACCGTGCGATTGGGAAATCAGCTGAGGAGGCCAAAAAACTTTACCACAGCATGAAAGAATTGGAGAGTGCAGGAGCTTATGCGGCTGAATTGGAATGTGTGCCTCACAATTATGCTTCATGGTTGAGTTCACAAACCAGTTTGATCTTGATGTCCCTCGGATCGGGCAGTGGGTGTGACACTCAATTTCTATTTTCGGATGATATCCTCGGGGATTACGATGAGAGGCTGCCTCGCCATGCCAAAGCCTATCGAAACTTCCTTGAGGAAAACAGGCGATTGCAGCGTGAGCGTGTTGCAGCTTTTGGAGAGTACATTTCTGATGTGAAAGAGGGGCGATTTCCGGAGCGTTGTCATCTGGTGGAAATGGATGACGATATTTTGACTGAGGTCACACAATCGCTTGAGCGTTGAGCCAGATTCAGATGCAATATTTTTCCATGACCCAGTCTGGGATCGTCTCAGGACGTTGAGTTTTCAGTGAGACCATGGTGTAATGTGAATGTCCTTTGCAGCAGAGTTTATGGGTGGTGGTGTTGATGATCTCAAACTGTACTGAGACTCCTGTTTTAAAAAAATCCTGAATCCAGGTTTTCACCACGAAAGCATCGCCCAAGCTCAGGGATCTTTTGTATTCAATTTGAAAATCCCGCACAAACCAACCGAGACCTTTTTCCATAAAGGTCTCCATTGAGATCCCATAGCAACGCTTCATCTGGTCAAACCTAGCTGCCAACACGTAGTCCTGGTATTTGCTGGCGTGCACATGTCGAAACATGTCCAGATCATCAGGGCGCACTTCAAGTTCACTCTCAAACACTGTTCTGCCAGGGGTGAAATTTTCGAGTGGTTGCGCTTTCATGGGGGGTAATCTTTGGACAAGCTGATTATCGTGTCTGAGTTTGATCGATCAGTTTCAGCGATTCTGCGATCAATATTTCACCTGTGTTTTCTCCGAGAGAAACCCGCGTGATATAATCGTATCTCTTAAAACTGCCCCAGTCCACACGCGTCATAATGTAGCCGAAAGCATCGTTGGTCAGCCCGAACAATAGATTATGGTCACCCCTCATTTGGCGTTTCAGGTAGTAACCGATATTAGGTAAAGCTTCCCCTGGAATGGTCAGGATTTGTGCATTCCCTAATTCAATCAGATTCATGGTCGTCGAGATATGACCTTTTGAATCGACTTTGTAAGGAAGAGGTGAAGATTCCAGTACCACTCGCATTTCCGGAGAATTCACAGGAAATCGAACTCGTTTGGCATGTACTTTTAATCGAGTATCCGTCAGATAGTCTGCATCCTGAATAATACGCAGGGCTTCCTTTCCAAGCAGGGTGCCAATGCGTTCACATTCATCCCAGGTGCGTGAATCGCTCCCATCAGGTTTTCGATTATCTGCAGTGACCATTCCACCTTGGGCGCTGTTCATAAACATCGCCACTCCACCGATACTTTGCTCAATGGTTTGTGTCATCGGCCAGATCAGATCAGGACTGCATATACCGACATTCGAACCAAGCACTTCCGGGTGAACCGCATAATTCACCAAAGTGGCAATGGTATCGCCCTCGGTTGAGAGCGCTTGAATCACATGGCAACGAGGATCGTAAAGAGCGTCGGCATAGGCATTATAGGCAATCTTACCTTTGGCCTCGCCTGTATTGATCTTTAATCGGGCAGGACGCATCGATGCCAGTGCACTGTGAATCGCACCCGCCATTTGGTCGCAAACAAATTCAAGATATTTCAAATCGGCTCCCGTACCACCTGATCCATCTGGAAAACCGTAACAATCAGGGGCACTGTGCGTGTGTGAGGCTCCAATCAGAATGTGGTCCCCTGGAATCCACTTCACTTGCTCACGAACCTTATCACCCAGCACCGCCGGGAATCCCAGGAAATCAGAGGACACAAACACAACCTGAGTTTTATCGTTGCCAAGAGCCAAAGCTCGAACCGTTAACTCTCCTCGTGTTTCAGTCGCTTCATTGGACGGTCCCATTCCTCCTGACACCGGAAGCAACGGTGAAGGAGTGACGGTTCGAATAGCAACTCCCGCTTTAAAATCGGCTGTTACGGCCAGAGGCATGAGTAACGAAGCTATCCATGTGACCAGATCAAATCGTAAATGCATGTGGAATGTCTTAACTTATCTTCAAGAAACAGGCAAGAAAGGGCAACTGGGCAGTGTTGAGCCAAAGTGGGAATCACTTTGGCTCAACCATGTTCTTCTTGCCAATGAGTGAACAGTCTGAAACTGTCTTCTTATGTCAAAATATTTTTTGAACGGTCTCGCCATCACCACGCTAGCCTGCCTTCTCATGGCCGGGTGTTCTCCCTCTGGAGAGAAAAACGGTGCGGATCATGGTGCCAGCTCGGGAACCGGCGATTTATCCCAAACCGATCCCAATGCAATCAAAGGTTGGAATGCCGTTGTCGATCAGGGACCCAAGGAACTAAAACTTACCTGGCCGGACGGAAAGCGTTTTGTTTATGAGGTCAAAATTGATCAGACCACCTCTGCCGGAGAAACCAGTTTCGCTGCGGCACTCAACAGCGTGGCGGCTCAGAGTTTCAAGTATGCTTTGACAACAGACCTGGACGAAACTTCCGGCAACACCATTCTGGAAATGGAAATCCTCTCTGCAATGGTGAACCTGGAAATGATGGGCAACAAACTCACTTTCGACAGTGAAAAACCTGCGCCCGAAGGTTCCATTGATCCCATGTACACCATGTTGCAGGGACTGAATGTGTTGATCGGGGAGAAATTGACATTGACCTACACTCCTGAAGGAGAAGTTACCGAAGTCACAGGTTTGGACAACATGTATGATAAAATATCCAAAGCACTTCCTGCTCAGGCAGCCCCCGTTGCTCAAGGATTTATCCAGGAAGATCAGTTCAAGCAGCTAGCCAGTTATCCATTCTGGCCTGATGCCTCGGTCAAGATCGGAGAGACCTGGAAGCGCAAATATACTCAGGTATTTGGAACAAGCGGCGCTATGGAGGTGGACAACGTTTATACTCTAAAAGCCCAGGATCAGCACGATGATTATCCTGTTAATGTGCTCGAATATGAAGGGGCGGTCGTGGCTGATGATTCCCAGAATGCCGAGATGATGGGGATGGAGATGTCGATGAGTGATGGGAAAAATTCCGGTCAAATTCTCGTGGACCAGACTTCTGGTTTCATTGTCCATGCCGTTGCCAATCAGGAAATGACCATGAATATGCAACTTCCTGAAGCATTCGCTTCGGCTGCTCCCGGTCCACTTGCCATCAAAGCAACTCTAGTTCAAACAACAGACTTGATCGATGTAAGCGACGTTGAGTGATTACTGGACTAAACGGCTATCCGGGTAAAATTGTTTCCAGGATTTGATATAAGTGATCAAACCATAAACGGGCTTTAGTTGGATCCCCTCATAGGAACCTCGGGTGGATTCACCGGTCCAAGGATCCCATTCAGAACCAGTTTCCTTGTCGACAAGAAAACCGTCTTTGAGCTCTGGTTCGAAAGAGATCGTTTTGCCTTCCACCTCTCGTACGTAAGCAAATGTGCGAGTCGAATCGGCATCGAAAGCAAGCACCAGTGGTGAGCCTGCCAGTTCATCTTCTATTACGGGCTGTTTAAACAGCTTGGTGTAAGAATACGCAGCTGAATCGCTGCCGACCTTGATCCCGTAAGCATAAACATCTTCATGATTCATCATTTCCCGCACGAATGAGGAAGCGGTGCGAGGGAGATTCAGTACGGTGCTGTCCGGATATTTGTGCTTCCAGTCTTTCCAAGTCGTCAAGGTTGCCGGAATAAAGTCAAAAGTGGCATCCTTTAACTCGCCCTCCATGCATTTGCCTAGAATATGGCTCCAAAGCGATCCTGTTTCGAGATCTCTTATGACCAGGCTCCTGTTCCAGAGTTTTCCTGAAACCTGCAGGGTTAACTCCTGCCCCTTGACCTTTCTGGCGTACACGACGCCATTAAAACAGAGGTGTCACCAAGTTGCTGCTATAGGAATGCCGCCCAGGGTATCATTGATGATTTCCCTGCTGGGGCCGGTCAACATGTTGATGGGATAGGCCCGTGCTTCCTTGTTGAGTTCCAGGCCCAACACCAATTCACCATCCAGAACCTGATCAGTCACCTCTGCGACTTGGATGAATGGAGCCTCTGTGATCGCTTCAAACGGTGGCACGACCTGCTTGGGTTCAAACTCTCCCGCTGAGTCGGATAAATTGTAAGCAAGGCCTCCTGATCCCAGAGGTTTTTGTGCTTCCACCTCCTGATTACGGATGATGCGAAAGGCTGAAAAGCTGATCGCCCCCAAGCATAGAATGACAATGATGGCATTTTTCATGATCAAAAACGGATGATACTGATGCAGGTGCGAGGTAGTTTGAGTTTATTTGTTTCATTTCGCCTTGGGAATACCTCCCAACGATAAACGGTTGGGAAGTTTGAATGTTGAATTTAAAAAGGCAAAACAGGGCGCCATGCCGGAGCTGATTTGGGGTTGGCAAGGCCTGTTGAGGCACTGCTTCCCAATTCGAAATCACTCACTCGCAGATTACGTTTCTCGTAATATCCTTCTACATTGTTAAAACCGTAGAAGGTGGGTTGGAATGGATCCACAAAACTTACGTCAGCGGATTTGGGGACTTTAAGTCCGGTCATGAAATAAGCCGTGTTGACAAACAATCGACGTAGATCCTTGTCCAGCATGTCGACAGAAGCTCCCAGAGTGGTGCAGAACGCCTGCCCCTTGCTCGTGCCGTTTGGTGCAGTGTAAGTTCTGAACCAGGCCAAGGGCATCATGGGGTCATTTTTTTCACCCATGATGGCTGGTGAATCTTCATCCAATGTTGCGGTAACGGCACCACGAAACAAAATGGTAGATTGGGCGGGATCGAGGTTGCGGATTCCATAAACATCGGTCGGTCCAAAAATCTCTCCCACGCCTTTCAGCACTGGGTGGTCCGCATTCTCGGGTTGCAGGATTGCTCGGGTTCCCTGGCCTTTGTGTCGGCCATGATGGCTGATCCAAGTTTCGCCAAGAATTTTCAGTCCAAATTGTCCCCATCGGAAATCACCTGTTTTTCCACTGCCACGAAAGGCGTGAGTGGCAGTGCGGTAGCCCATTACCGGTTTGCCGGCGTTTAAGTAATCCGCAATGATTTGGTATTGATCGTCAGTCAATTGTCTGAAGCGTGTTCCAATGATCATCAAATCCGCACTTTTCAGCGCCTCCAGTCCAGGCATGCTTTGTTGGTTGTTGGGATCTATGTATCCTTTTTCAGGATCTACAGAAAAAAGAACGGTGCAATCAAACCCGTGTTTTTGGCTCAGGATTTTTGCAAGCATTGGATTGGTCTCCTCGGACCGATATTCTTCATCTCCGGAGATAAAGACGATATGTTTGCCTTTGCCGGGTCCTTTCTTTCCGTCGAAGTGAAGCCATTGGGCATCTTTGCCGAAACTTGAATATTGCAGCAAAAGGACGGCAGCCAGAGCGAGCCAACGAATAGGTGTCGAGATTGATTTCATAGGTGTTGTAAGTTGGGAGTATTTCAGATCACGATCCTCAAGCAAAGCCCAAACACTCACAGCATTGATCCATCACTTTGGATGTTTTAAAGTGAGGCATGCATCGTTTCTGGAGTCCATTATTGAGTTTGCTGGTAGCCCTCTTTTGGGGTTTACCGGACTGGGATACTTATGCCCAAGACTCAACCACTTGGAAACAAGGTCCTCATCATCGATTCAGGTTACTTTCTGTCGAAGGTATAACGGATGTTGCATCTGGTTTTCAGGTCATGCCTCCAACTCAAATCGGGCTCACGTTTACCAACCTCCTTCCAGTAGCCCGCCACATGACCAACCAAATGTTGCTGAACGGCTCTGGAGTTGCCGCGGGCGATGTGGATGGCGATGGTCGTTGTGATCTTTATTTTAATTCGCTGGATGGCCCCAATAAACTCTTCCGCAATCTTGGCGATTGGAAATTTCAGGACATCACGGCAAACGCAGGAGTGGGATGCGAGGGTTTTGATGCCACCGCTTGTACTCTTGCGGATCTCAATGGAGATTCTCTGCCGGAACTGCTTGTCAACACCATGTATCGCGGGCTTCGTTTATTCCGTAATCTGGGAAATGGCAGATTTGAGGAAATGACCCTTCAAGCTGGATTACAACCAGCTCTGGGTGGGATGACGGTAACTGTAGGGGATTTCGATTTGGACGGATTACCTGACATTTACGTTACACGCTATCGAGCCGCAGCTCTCATGGACGTTCCGAACGCTTATGTGAATATGAAAACCGAGGGTGGCAGGCGCATCATCAGTCAATTCAATGGCCGACCAACGACCGATCCTGACCTGCAGCATCGATTCTATGTGGATGCTCGCGGGGGTGTTGGGGAGTATGGCGAGCCTGACTCGTTGTATCGAAACCTGGGAGATCTGCGATTTGAAGAAGTGGATTGGACTGGGGGTGTTTTTATGGATGAGCATGGGGAGACTCTCTGTGAAATTCCCAGAGACTGGGGACTTGCCGCGATGTTTCGTGATTTGAATCATGATGGATTCCCGGATCTCTATGTTTGCAACGATTTTGACACACCTGATCGGATTTGGATCAATACAGGCAGGGGAAAGTTTCGCGCCTTGCCCTCCGATGCCATACGCCAGACAAGTTGGTTTGCCATGGGTATCGATATTTCGGATGTCGATCGTGATGGTGACGATGATATTCTGGTATTGGATATGATGGCCCGTTCCCATGAGACGAGGATGAATCAACTGGGTGATGTTAAACCTGTCATGGAATTGATTCGTCAGGCTTCTCATCGACCACAATATATGAAGACAACCCTTCAAATGAACCGTGGCGATACGACTTTTGCCGAGGTCGGACAATGGGCGGGGCTGGCTGCTTCGGATTGGGCTTGGGGAGCGGCATTTTTGGATGTTGATTTGGATGGTTACGAAGACCTGCTCGTTACCAACGGACATGAACGCGATGGTCGGGACATTGATGTTGCCGCCGAACTCAAAGCTCTTCGGCGCGCTCGAAAACTGAGTGATAAAGAAATCTTCCAGAACCGGTTGAAATTTCCTCGATTCAACACTCCCAACATTGCTTATCGAAATTCAGGTGACGGCACTTTCAAACAAGTCAGCGAAGAGTGGGGTTTTGATCACGATGGCGTCTCTCACGGGATTGCCCTGGCTGATTTGGACGGGGACGGTGATCTTGATGTGGCCGTCAATCATTTGAACGAACAAGCCTCTGTTTATCAAAACCTCACCAGTGCCCCGCGTATTGCGGTTCGTTTAAAAAGTGATCAGGGAAACTCTCAAGGAATTGGGGCCAGGATTAAATTTGAAAGAGGGGGATTTAAGCAAAGTCAGGAAATCATTGCTGGCGGTAAATACCTCTCCAGCGATCAACCGATGCGGACCTTTGCCTGGCTGGATGGAGGCAGCAAGGAAACCACCCGTCTCCTTGTCACCTGGCCAGGAGGTCAGGAGACCGTGGTAGATCACATTCAAGCCAATCACCTTTATATAATTCAGCAACCCGGTAGCCAAAGTCATTCACTGAATAAAAAGCCTTCTTCAACCATGAAATCACTTTTCTCGGACCAAAGTGATCTTCTGAATCATGAACATCAAGACCTTCTGTTTGACGATTGGGCCAGGCAGCCTCTGATGGACGCATCTTTGGCACACGAAGGACCGGGAGTGGCGTGGGTGGATTTAAACGAGGATGGCTGGGAGGACCTGGTGATTGGGTCAGCCCGCGGAGGCAGGCCCGGAATCTTTCTCAATCAAGGGGGCAGGAATTTTTCTCGTCATGAAGAAGCTCCCTTTCATCTGCCCGTTTCACGTGATCAGGTTGGTATCGTTGGTTGGAAAGATTCCGACGATGAGGTCAGGCTTCTTATGACCTCTTCCAACTATGAAGATGGCCTCGATTTGGGGTCTCCGGTCCGTGAATACAAATTTCAAGGCAAACAGACCAAAGATTCATTTCCTGGTATGAAGGGGACTGTAGAAATATTGGCTCTGGGTGATGTCGATCGCGATGGTGATTTGGATTTGTTCGTTGGGACGCGTGTTTTGCCGGGTAAGTATCCAGTCTCTCCTTCCTCCTATGTTTTTCTTAATGAGGAGGGAAAATTTATCAAGGATGAAGAACGTTCCAAACCCTTTCAAAATATAGGAATGGTTCGCAGCGCCAGCTGGGTGGATGATGATCGGGACGGTTTTCCCGAGTTGGTTGTTTCCCTCGAATGGGGCCCTGTTCGGTATTTTAAAAACCAGTCCGGTTTCTTGGTAGATCAAACAACCACTCGTGGTCTTGATGATAAAGTCGGATGGTGGAGTGGGCTGGCTTTTGGTGATTTTGATCAAAATGGCAGCATTGATTTTATTGCCGGAAATATTGGGGCGAACAATGGGATGTTTCAGTCAGGTACGGAACAGGCTGTGAGAGTCTATTACGGTGATCTTGATGGGAATCAAGTCATGGATTTGGTTCGGGTCCACCATGAAAAAGAGATAGGAGGCTTTGCGCCGGATTTACAATTAGGTGTCCTGGCACGTGGTATTCCGATGCTCACACGGCACTACACTTCGCACCGTCAGTTCGGTAGGGAATCTATAAGCGACGTGTTCAAAAAATTATCGGTAGACCCTCCCTTCCTCGAAGCCAATTGGCCCCACACTACCTTGTTTTTAAATCTGAATGGACGCTTCAAGGCCATTCCTTTGCCGCGAGAAGCACAATGGTCTCCCGTTTTTGGTGTCGTGGCAGGTGATTTTGATGGAGACGGCCATTTGGATGTGTTTTTGGCTCAAAACAGTTTTCAGGTTGAATCGATGACCCCTCGGATGGACGCCGGATTTGGTTTGCTTTGTCGGGGTGATGGGAAAGGTGGTTTTGAATCAGTACCTCATTTTGATAGTGGTATCAAAATGCTGGGAGAACAACGAGGAGCCGCCACTTCCGATTGGAACCAAGATGGACGGCTGGACCTGGTTATCGGTCAGAACAATGGAACGTCTCGCTTGTTCACCAATCAGTCTGCTGTGCCAGGCAAAAGCATTCGACTCCAGGGATCCGTGGAAAACCCCTGGGCCATTGGCGCTCAGATTCGTTTACTGGGCAGGGATGGAAACCATGGACCATGGCAGGTTTTGCAGGCGGGTGCGGGATATGCGTCCCAGGATGGAGTCCTGCAGGTCCTGGGGACCGTGGAAGGTGCCGACCGCCTTGAAGTCTTTTGGCCGGATGGAACTACAATGACTTATGATTTGCTCGAAAGGAGTCGTGTCCAAACTATCCGCAGGAAATAGCCATCCATTACAATGCTCAATTGCATGACCCAATTCATAAAAATCAGTTGAGACGGTTGATTCTGTAAAAAAATTGTTTGCTCGAGCCATTGAAAATGTAAGATGTTGCTCGCATCCACACGAACCAGAGACTCTGGAAGGAATACGACTTACTCATAAAAACATGCAAGCTGTCGGCGCCATACCGAAGAAGAAAGAAGTTGGAATCATTGACCACCCAATGCCTAAATTGGGTGCAGATGACCATGTGATCATCAAAAGCCTTGATGTGGGCATTTGTGGCACTGACCGGGAAATATGCACATTCGTCTATGGGGATCCCCCGGCACACAGCGAATATTTGGTTCTGGGACATGAATGTATGGGGGTGGTCGAGCAGGTTGGCTCGGCCGTTCAGCACCTCAAGCCTGGAGATTTGGTAGTACCTTCGGTGCGTCGCCCGTGCTTTCATGATCATTGTGCTCCCTGCCAGGCGGACCTTCAGGATTTCTGTTCCACGGGCAATTTTGTGGAACGAGGCATCAAGATGAGTCATGGATTCATGACTGAATATTATTCGGAGCAGGAGAAATTTTTGAACTTTGTCCCTGCATCCCTCCGCGATGTGGCAGTTTTGGTGGAACCTTTGACCATTGTCGAAAAAGCCATGTCACAGGTTTGGCCCACTCAGAGTCGGTTGCCTTGGGTGAAACACAAAAATAAAGATGGAAGTCCGAGTGGTAAAGGCCTTAATGCCGTGGTGCTTGGAGCTGGACCTGTGGGTATTCTCGGTGCCATGAAGCTGAAGGCAGAGGGTTTCAACACTTTTGTTTACTCGCGAAGCAAGGCTCCGAACCCCAAGTCTGATTTGCTCGAATCTTTCGGAGTTCCCTACATCTCCGCCCTCGACACCCCTCTTGAGGGATTGGAAGAGCGTGTTGGCAACATTGATCTGGTTTACGAAGCCGTTGGTGTTTCCACCATATCGTATCAGGTTTTAAGCATTTTGGGACTCAATGGTATCTACGTTTTTACCGGAATTCCTGCACCCCGGTCGCCCATCGAAGTGGATGCTGATCTCATCATGCGTAACGTCGTGCTCAAAAACCAGGTCGTTATCGGTACCGTCAATGCGGATCAGGCATCTTTTGTTTCTGCTATCAAGGATCTTGAGGTCTTCATGCGGCTTTGGCCAGATGCGCTGAAAGCTGTGATCACCAAGAGGTTCTCCATCGATGACAGCCGCTCATTGTTACTCGACAAGGCGTCTGGTATCAAAAATGTCATTTCCTTTGATCACTAGAGACATTCTGACTCTAGCGGTTTTTCCGTAAAATTGCTCCTGCAATTGTAATTCGCTTTTGACACTCGTCTCCTGAGTTGGCATCTTGGCTCGCTATTGACGAGTGTATTCCACACCAAAAGGGTGGGGGAAGAGATTTTAAGCGCCTGACAAAGAAGCAAACTGAAACTTATGGAAAATACGGAAGCATCAAATGAATTTACCGGTAATCTGCTGGTGGCGCAGTCCGGCGGACCGACCGTCGTGATCAACTCCAGTATCGCCGGGGTGATTCAAGAAGCCGGCAAACATCCGGAAATTGAAGAGATTTATGGTGGATTGAACGGGATTTATGGAATCCTGAACGAGGATTTGATCGATATCAACGACGAAAAAGCCAAAACCATTGAGGCTTTGAAACATACTCCAGCCGCTGCGCTTGGAACCTGCCGATACAAGATCAACTTCGCCAAGGATCCTGAACAGGCAGCCAAGGACATGGACCGTCTGTTTCAGGTGCTGGAAGCTCATAATATTCGTTTTTTCTTCTACGCTGGCGGTAACGATTCCCAGGACACCTCCAACAAAATTCACGAAGAAGCGGTCAAGCGTGGTTATGCCCTCAGGGTGATCGGAGTGCCAAAGACCATCGACAACGATTTGCCTCACACCGATCACTGTCCAGGTTACGGTTCCGTCGTGAAATACAACGCCACAACCGTCATGGAAGTCGGTACGGATGTCGGCAGCATGGCTACCGACGATGGATCATGTTGCATTATCGAAGTCATGGGACGTGCAGCTGGTTGGATTGCGGCAGGAACAGTGGCAGCGAAACGCGAAGAAGACGACGCCCCACACATTATCCTTCTGCCGGAAATTCGACTGAACGAGGAAGCCTTCCTGGCCAAAGTCAAGGAGACCGTCGACCGCATTGGGTATTGTATTGTAGTTGCGGGTGAAGGTGTCAAGAATGCAGCGGGTGAAGAAATAGGTGCCGATAAATCCAAACTGGATTCCTTCGGTCACGCTGTTTTGTCCGGTGCCGCCGAATCATTGAAGGAGCTTGTGCAGGGTAAGTTGAACTTGAAAACCCGTACCGTTAAACTCGGCTACGCTCAGCGTGCTGCAGCCCATTATGCCAGTGCGACCGATGTGGAAGAAGCTTACGCCTGCGGGGTGGCAGCCGTTAAAGCCGCTTTGGAAGGCAAGAGCGGATTTATGGTCAAACTGGTCCGGCTCGCCAACGAACCTTACCAGTGGGGAACCGCGTTACAACCTCTCGGAGACATTGCCAATGTAGAACATCTCATTCCTCGTGCCTGGATTTCTGAAGATGGTTTCATGCCGAACGACAATTTTGTCAAGTATGTCACTCCCCTGATTCAAGGTGATCATCCAGTACCGACTGAAAACGGTTTGCCCAAGTTCGCGCGTCTCGAAAAGGAACGCGTTGAAAAACAGCTTGAACCCAGAGCTTAAAACTCTCCAGCTTTCAGCCTGTTTAACATTTTATCTCGCCCCGAATGTCTCAGGATGTTCGGGGTTTTTTGTCAGCTCATAAAAGCGATCAATATGATGAGACCAAGGCCAATTCGGTAATATCCGAAGGAATGAAACGTGTTGGATTGGACGAATCGCAATAACCATTTTACGGCGATAAATGAGACGACTCCTGAGACTAAAAATCCCAGTGCAACCATGGCCCAGTCTTCAGGGGGAGCTCCTTCAATCGGCTCCGTCAGTTCTTTAAAGATCTTGTAACCGCCTGCCGCCAACATGGTGGGGATCCCCACTAAAAAACTGTATTCTGTGGCCATCGGGCGACTTAATCCCATTAGCAAGGCCACCAGAATAGTGGTTCCGGATCGAGAGGCCCCAGGAAAAACAGCGGCAATCAACTGCCCCAATCCAACAGCGATGGCAATACGCCATGTGATGGATTCGGTTGTGGTTTTGCCTTTCAGCCATGACTCAATGGCAACAAAAAAGATTCCTCCGATCAAAAGGGCCAGAGCAATTGGCAATGGCTCGTCGGGAAGCGTGAATCCTTTCTTCTCCAATATCAGGCCCCCCACTCCAGTGATAAAAAAAGCCAATCCTATTTGAGCAACAAACACCTTGGTTTCGTGGAGATGCCAGTCCTTGAATACTGAGGTGATACGATCACGAAAAAGAGGGATCACCGCCAGGACCGCACCTGATTGGATCACGATATTAAAAAGATCCGATTGTGGTTGAATCCAACGACTAAAGATCTGCTGGATCAAAAGCAGATGACCAGTCGAAGATACCGGCAAGAATTCCGTAATCCCTTCGACAATCCCCAAAATAATAACTGCTAACCACTCAGTCATCCATGTATTCAGTAGTTTTTTCCCATTTTAACAAGAGCAAATCTTTATTAGCATTCATTAAAGACGGAACATTTTAACTTGCTCTGTCTTCATCGAAAAATTCATTCGAGACGATTGAGAAGTGATGGCTCTTGTATGTGTCAGTAACCAAAGGCCATTGATTTAAAAAACTATCAACTCAACTTTTAATGTTATTGGAATCCCATCGCCACCCAGTACTGCTGAATTTTCTTTTCAGGTTGCTCCAATTACACACAATCCAGAATACTTATGAGTGAGCTTGTTTACTACGTCGCGTCTACACTGGATGGTTTTATCGCTCATCAAGATGGTTCCTTCGACGGATTCGAATGGGATGATGAAGTGGTTTCAGATTTCATATCTGACCAATCACATTTCGGTACGGTGCTCATGGGGCGAAAAACTTATGAAATTGGTCTCAATGAAGGAAAAACAAATCCATACCCTTCGATGCGGCAGATAGTTTTTTCCAGGTCGATGCAACACAGCCCAGATGAAGCCGTCGAATTGTTCAAGGGTGATGTGATTCATTTTGTTCAGGAATTAAAAGCGCAATCTAATCGCCCAATTTGGCTTTGCGGTGGTTCAGAATTAGCGACACTTTTATTGAAAGCAGGATTAATTGATAAGGTCATCGTAAAACTCAATCCGGTTGTTTTTGGTTCAGGTGTGCCTATCTTTGGGGAAACCGGTAGCTATTTTCCGTTACACCTAGAGGGAACAAAACAATATAAATGCGGTATCGTTTTTTTGAAATATCGTGTTGTCTAGCACTCTCATTGGTTAGACCAAAGATCGGCAAAAAAAGTGAGTTTTATTAGCTGAAGACAGGAAAAGCACAAATCATGTTTTATCACAAATTACTAATGATCCCACTAATACATTTGTTGATCGCAAATGTTCACAGTCAGACTAAACCTTTAAAAATTGGTGTTGTTGGATTGACGCACACGCATGTTCACTGGGTTTTTGGCAGTGAGCCTAGAGGAGATATTGAAATTGTTGGTATTGTGGAGCCCAACATCGAATTGGCACAACGATATGCTGATCAGTACAAATTCTCGATGACACTCGTTCATCATTCCATTGATGAAATGCTGGAAAAAACCAAGCCAGAAGCCGTCACTGCATTTGGTACTATTTTCGAGCATTTGGAAGTTGTAGAGGCAGCTGCACCCAGAGGTATTCATGTGATGGTGGAGAAACCCTTAGCGGTCAGTATGGATCATGCCATCAAAATGAAACGTCTGGCCGACAAACATAACATCCATTTGCTGACCAATTATGAAACTACCTGGTATCCCACCACCCATAAGGCCTACGAATTAGCCAAGAAAGAGAATGCTATTGGTGATATTCGCAAAATATTGGTTCATGATGGCCACAAAGGTCCCAAAAAGATTGGCATCAATAAAGAATTCCTGGATTGGTTGACAGATCCTGTTCAAAACGGAGGTGGTGCCGAAATTGATTTTGGGTGTTACGGTGCCAATCTTCTAACCTGGTTTATGGAGGGTCAACGGCCTAACAGCGTCACTGCTGTTTCACAACAGTTGCAACCTGAAAATAATCCGAAGGTAGATGATGAATCCATTATCATCGTGCAATACGATAAAACAGTGGCTGTCATACAGGGTTCCTGGAATTGGCCCATAGGCAGGAAAGATATGGAAATTTATGGCTTGAATGGGGTCATCTACGTCGACAACCGTCATGACCTTCGGTTGCGTATTTCCCAGGGCTATGATGGGTTTGATGAAGAAATTATGGAATTGGAAGAGAGGAAATCACCTTTCGATGACCCGTTTGCATTATTAGCAGCGGTTGTCAGAAATGAGGTCACGCTTGAGAAACATGATTTAACCTCTCTTGAAAACAACATGATGGTTGTTGAGATTTTAGATGCCGCAAAAAAAAGCGCCAAACTAAACAAAACAATTCACCTGAATGAATAATAAATTTAAGTGTCATACCGATCCAATATGCTCCTCATTTTTACATTCTTATTCTTAACTCTGACCGTCCTGCCCACTTCTACGGAATCGCCCAATCAGTGGGTTCTACTTTTCAACGGTATCGATCTATCTGGATGGCATCAACAGGAGGAAAAAGGGCAGCATGGGACAGGGGGCAATTGGGGAGTCACCGATGGTGGGTTGCTCTTTGGTGAACAGGATCCGCCCGGATCTGGAAATGGCGGCCTTTTATTGAGTGATCAGATTTTTTCGGAGTTCGAGTTGGAATTGTCCCTTCGACCGGACTGGGGACCGGATAGTGGGATCTTCGTCCGCACAGACGAACGGGGGGGAGGCTGGCAGATCTATGTTGATCATCATGACCATGGCAATGTCGGTCACATTCGACTTGAGACGAAGTCTTACAGCGTCGCTTTCCGACCTTTCGGTTTTTCACGGATCGAACCTTCGAAGCCAGAACTGATGATGGAACCTGATCGTCGACCTGAGAACCTTGTAGAAGGTGTCTACGAAGAAACCTGCACTCAGGAGGAATTTCTCAGAGCATGGAAAACGCAAGATTGGAACCGACTGCGGGTTCGTGTTACCGGAGGGCAACTGCCGGTGATTGAAACCTGGATCAACGATATCAAGATCTGCAGGTTTGATGCTTCGAAGACAGAACATTCGAAATTTGACCCCATTCAAGCAAGGGGAGTTGTACAAGCTTCTGGATCCATAGGTCTGCAGGTCCATGGAGGAAAGAATTGGAAATCCGGCTGGCGTGTCTACTGGAAGGATATTCGGATACGTCGGCTTTGAGTCTAACCTTCATGATTCCAAAAGCCCCGTTCAATATTTAACTCTTTCCTTCAAATGAAAATCACAGCCAGGACAAAAATCAGACTGCTTCCATGGTTCATGGTTGCAATTTTCATCAGCGAGTCCCTGTTGATCTTACTTGGAGAGAGCCCACCTTTGGAGTATAGCATCAACCGAAATTTGGTATCGCCAGCATGGGTGCATAAACTCATCAAGTATCATGAAAAAGGGAGCACAAGCGCAGCTCCGATGGATTATGATTATCACAGAAACCGTCCATATTTAATTTTTGAGACATCATGGGGACCGTTAACAGAAGCAAATCATTATCTCGCTGGTCACATACCGGGCGCTGTTCACTCGAATTCGGATATTTATGAAAACGGTGAACCCAGATGGTTCCTTCGCTCGGATCTTGAATTATTTGAGACGATGCAAAGCATGGGGATCACGGCCGATACGGCAATCATTGTATACAGCCATAAGCCGATATTCGCGACACGTCTCTGGTGGATATTGAAATATGCAGGATTAAAAGAGGTCAGGATCCTGGATGGGGGATTTGAGAAATGGATTTCGGACGGATTTGAAGCAGAAACCACCGTTCATCTACCCAAGCCTGCGCCCGTCGAATACGCGGGGCCTGTCAGGACTGAGTTTATCGCCTCTGTCGAATATGTTGCTGCTCACTACAAGGATACAGATCGGTACCTCCTTGCGGACGTGAGGGATCAGAGAGAATATGAAGGACGTTCATCGGGATACAATTATCTGATTGAAAAAGGCAGGATCCCCAACGCGATTTGGTGCTACCCTGTTGGAGGCGCCAACGACCGCTATTTTCATTCTGACAACACCTTTAGAACTCTGGAGGAAATTCGAGCCATCTGGGAAAAACTTGATTTGATAGAAACGACAAGGTCTCGGGTTCTCAAAAAGGAAATCATCTTTTATTGTGGAGGTGGATATAGATCTTCATCCGCATTTTTCTATGCCTACTTGATGGGCTACAAAAACATCAGAAATTTTTCCGATGGTTGGCAGGGGTGGAGCACGACTTATACTTACGATTTATCTGAAGATTGCGGTGAGGGTATTCACGGTACCAAATCTCCTGCTGTAAAATCAAAATACTGCCAGCGCCCTTCAGGAAGAGAAATTGCACCTTAGTGGTTTTCGCAAAAGCCCGTATAAAGGTTAAACGAACCGTAAGAATTGAGAACCGTTTGAAACCAACTCAAAAATTTGCATGGATAATATCCGTTGCAGTCGGAGCTGCGATTTGGGCATTATCTCCAGTTCTGACAGGGCATGTGGAGCCTTGGGATGGGAATTTTGAGGTGTTTGCCATGTCGTTGGTCATAGTTTCTCTATCTCTGGGAATAAAGTTTCCAAATCAGGTTTTTGTCTCCAGCTCGGGGGTTTTCCTAGGTCAGTTGGGCTACATGGTATTCGTTCTACAAACAGGCCCCCTGATAATTGTTGGTGTGGCATTTCTTCTTGGTTACACCATGGTGTTTTGCCTTCCTTTCGCCTTCCTGGGTACTTTTGTTCGTACGAAATGGTATTCATCAAAGTAGCATCAAGATTCGGTTTTGCTTGCACATGCATCGGGCCCCGGGACAGCCATTTTTAAATGAGTTACACCACCTGCACATCACATTTTGGTTTAAAAGCCACCTTTTTCATCAGAATCAGCCAATAGAAACGTCGATTTCAAAAGGACGGATACCGCCTCTGAATTTAATAAAGCCCTAAGAAACCACCTTTTGGTCAGAGTAAAATCAGTCACTTTGATCAAAGTTCGCCAGCAAAGTTTTGTTCAAGTGGTGATTTTTGATGAATCCTGTTGACATTGTTTCACTCGAACGCTCAATTACCGAGAATTGGGCTAATGACAGCACTGGCACACTGCATGCTGCCTTGGCGGTTTACGCTATTAATTATCAGCAGTAATCAGTTACGAAAATGGAATTGAACCACTACGATACAGGTGGCTTCTACGATGAGTTGTTTCAACCATCTGGTGAACCTTGGCCCTATGCATCTCCACTTATCCAACGTATTAAGGATATGCCGCTGGAGGATCTGCTCAGAAAGCAGCGTTCAGCTGAACTTTCCATGATGCGGATGGGGATCACATTTAACGTTTATTCAGACAATGCCGGAGTCGAAAAGACTTTCCCCTTTGACCTGATTCCCCGGATTGTGGGGGCTAATGAATGGAGGCGAATTGAGAAGGGTTTAAAGCAACGGATTAGAGCTCTGAACCTTTTTGTTCATGACCTCTACAATGATCAGAATATCCTGAAATCAGGTATCATTCCAAAAGATATTCTCAAAACTTCCAAAGGGTTCAGGGAACAATGTGTCGGGTTGAAACCACCCAGAGACATATGGGTTCATATCACAGGAACAGATTTGGTCAGGCATTCGGATGGTGAGATGTATGTTCTCGAAGACAATCTAAGATGTCCATCGGGTGTCAGTTATGTGCTGGAGAATCGCCACCTCATGAAGAACCTTTTCCCGAGTTTGTTCAATGCGGGGAAGATTAAATCAGTAGATTCCTATCCGTTTCAGCTCAGAAACGCCCTGGACTATTTGGCTGGTGATATTGGCGAATCACCCAAATGTGTTGTCTTAACACCGGGACCATTTAATTCGGCATATTTTGAACACAGTTTTCTAGCGCAGCAGTTGGGCGCCGAACTGGTCATTGGGGATGACCTTGTGGTTTTTGATGACTACGTGTGGATGCGAACCACTGAAGGGTTCGAGCGTGTGGATGTGATTTACCGTCGCATAGACGATGACTTTCTGGATCCGGAGGCCTTTCGCAAGGATTCCATGTTGGGTGTTCCCGGGCTGATGAGAGCCTACAAAGCTGGCCACGTGGCCTTGGCTAATGCCCCTGGTTGCGGCGTTGCGGATGACAAGGTGATTTATGCTTATGTGCCAAAAATCATCAAATACTACCTGGATGAGGAAGCTATTCTTCCGAATGTTCCGACGTACCTCTGTTCAGATCCCAAGGAACTTCAATATGTCCTGGAAAACATGTCCAAACTCGTTGTTAAAGCAGCCAACGAAAGTGGTGGTTACGGTTTGATCGTAGGACCAGCAGCCAGTAAAGAAGCGCTTGATGAATTTGCCCAATTGGTCAAGGCGAATCCAAGAAACTACATCGCTCAACCAACCTTGGCTTTGTCCAGAGTGCCCACCATTTGCGGCGAAAATCTGGAAGGCCGTCATGTCGACTTACGTCCTTACATTCTGTATGGAGAGGATATTGACGTGCTGCCCGGAGGTTTAACCCGAGTTGCACTGAAGAAAGATTCCCTGGTTGTTAATTCCTCTCAGGGAGGAGGAAGCAAGGACACATGGGTTATGGAGGAACAAACCGTATGTTAAGTCGAGTTGCAGATTCAATTTATTGGATGAGTCGTAATATTGAACGTGCGGATAATGTCGCACGTTTCATCAGTGTAAACCTGCATTTGATGCTCGATTCAGATGTCGGCCAGGAACAGCAGTGGCTGCCGCTGATTAACACCTCGGGCGACCATAAGGCATTTTTCAAACGATACGAAACAGCCAGTCAGGACAACGTGATTCAGTTCCTGGCTTTTGATGAAAGTAATCCGAATTCCATTTTATCTTGCCTAAGGAATGCACGTGAAAACGCGAGGACAGTCAGGGAGATCATCACTTCATCCATGTGGCAGCAGTTGAATGAGTTCTATTTATTTGTGCGTGATTCTGTGGAACAGAAAGATTCTCTGGAATCCCTGAATCGGTTCTTTCTTCAGATTCGCCGAGGTGCCGCAACTTTCATTGGTTTGACAGATTCAACAATGATTCGTGGAGAGGCATGGCATTTTTCCCATCTGGGTCGGATGCTGGAACGAGCAGACAAGACTTCGAGGATTCTTGACGTGAAGTACTTCATTCTGTTGAAGTCTGCCGATGAAGTGGGTGAACCGATTGACTACATTCAATGGGGTGCTGTATTGAGATCTGCAACTGCATTCGAAATGTATCGTAAAACTTGTGGTCCCATTGAACCGACAAAAGTTGTTGAATTCCTTTTGCTCAATCACGCCTTTCCTCGTTCGGTGAGTTTTTGCCTGTCGAGGGCCCGTCATTCGCTGCATTCCATATCAGGAACACCAGAATTCCAGGCTCATTCAAAGGCTGAAAGAGTGCTCGGCTCGCTTTGTTCAGATCTCGTTTATGCCCAGATCAACAAGGTGATAGAGTCAGGTTTGCATCAATACATTGACCAACTGCAATCTAAAATGAACGAAGTTGGGACTGAAATTTCAAATACCTTCTTTGCACGTAAAAAACCGAAATCGGCATTTCGAAGTAACTTTCGTGCTTCTGCTCAAATTCACGATGTTTTTATCGACAGTGAGGGCCAGACGCAGGTCCAATAATCGTGAATTTACCTAACAGACTGATTCCTCCCAAAATATGTCCATACATGTAGCTCTTAACCATCAGAGCATTTATAAGTACAAGCATCCCGTGAGTCATCATCCTCACCTGATCAGGTTGAGGCCTGCACCACATTGTCGCACCAGGGTGCTGAGTTATTCGTTGAGGCTTTCTTCCAAGGATCATTTCCTTAATTGGCAACAAGATCCATTTGGAAACTACCTGGCGAGAGGCGTTTTTCCCACTCCCTTGAGTGAACTCAAGGTCGAAGTGGATTTGGTCGCTGAAATGGTGGTGCTCAATCCATTCGATTTTTTCATTGAGACCTCAGCGGAAAAATTTCCTTTCTCTTACGAAAAATGGCTGAAGAAAGAATTGTCGCCCTATATGAAGCAGGAGCCACGTGGACCTGCATTCCTGAATTATGCCAAAACCATCCCACGCAAATCCAAGAAAACCATCGATTTCCTGGTGGATCTGAATCAGCAATTAAGTAGGGATATTCGCTATTTAATCCGCCTGGAGCCCGGCGTTCAATCCCCTGAGGAAACTTTGAAGAAGGGATCTGGATCCTGTCGTGACACCGCCTGGTTGCTTGTCCAGCTTTTGAGATGGCTGGGGCTTGCCGCGAGATTCACATCCGGGTACCTGATTCAATTGAAGCCTGATGTCAAGTCGCTGGATGGGCCGTCCGGAACGGATCACGATTTTACCGATTTGCATGCCTGGTGCGAGGTCTACATTCCCGGTGCCGGTTGGATTGGCCTTGATCCGACCTCCGGTTTGTTGGCAGGGGAGGGTCACATACCCCTGGCTTGCACGCCAGAACCAGGTGGTGCGGCGCCCATTACAGGCAGCACTGGGGTTTGTGAAGTTGAATTCGAGCATCACATGGAGGTGCGGCGAATCAAAGAAATTCCCAGAGTCACCCTGCCTTATTCAGAAGAAACCTGGTCTGAAATCAATGCATTGGGAGAAACCCTTGATGAGAAACTGGATCGCTCGGATGTTCGCCTGACGATGGGTGGGGAACCCACTTTTGTCAGCATTGATGACATGGACGGAGAGGAATGGAACTTCACCGCCTTGAGTCCCAACAAACTCAAACTGGCCAAGGATCTTTCATGGAAACTCAAATCTCAGCTCGCTCCGGGAGGTTTAATGCATCATGGCCAGGGAAAATGGTATCCAGGTGAGCCATTGCCGCGATGGGCGCTCAGCTGCATTTGGCGCAAGGATGGTATTCCCGTCTGGAAGGATGAGTCATTGTTTGCGTGGAATCAGGATTCACTTGATACGGGAAGTGAAGAGGCCAAACAATTTATTGCGACTCTTGCCGAGCAACTTCGATTGGGAGAAGAAACCATCATGCCGGCACACGAAGATGTTTGGTATTACCTGTGGCGAGAGCAGCGTCTTCCTGAAAATGTGGATCCTTTGGATTCCAAACTGACCGACAAAGTGGAGCGGCAGCGACTGGCCAGAATATTTGAATCCGGACTTGATGAGACAGTTGGTTATGCATTGCCATTACGAAAACATCCTGAAACTCTTGAGTGGGAAACCGGTAAATGGCATTTAAGGAGAAAACACCTGTATTTGATCCCCGGGGATTCTCCCATGGGGCTTCGACTCCCCATGGATTCACTACCTTGGTTGCAGCCATCCAAAGAGCCGCGAGTGATCCCGCCCGATCCATTCAGTTTCCATGATTTGCATCAAAGGGAAACAACACCGGGCGACCCGCTCAGTCAGCATGCCTTGTCCTCTGAAAAGCTCAAAAAGAAGGATGCCGAAAAATCTCATTTCGTGAGAACCGCCTTGTGCGTGGAACCTCGTGGTGGGGTTCTGCATGTATTCATGCCGCCGGTTCCGACTGCTGAAGATTATTTCGAACTCATTTCCCTGGTCGAATCTACAGCCAAAGTCACCGGAATTCCTGTGACTATCGAAGGGGAGACTCCCCCTTTTCACCCCAACATTTCGGAAATAAAAATTACACCTGATCCCGGAGTCATTGAGGTCAATGTTACGCCTTCTGCTTCGTGGCCAGAACTGCGGAAAATGACATCTTTGGTGTATGAGCAGGCTAGGCTGGCCCGTCTTGGAACAGAAAAATTCCTGATAGACGGTCGCCACACTGGGACTGGTGGGGGGAATCATATTACGATGGGTTCTTCTGTACCCTCTGATAGCCCCTTCATTAGACGACCCGATTTGTTAAAAAGCCTGGTAACTTTCTGGCAGCATCATCCCTCGCTTTCGTTTTTGTTCAGTGGGATGTTCATCGGGCCGACGAGCCAGCATCCACGTGTGGATGAAGCCAGAAACGACAGCCTTTATGAACTGGAAATTGCAAATTCGCTGGTTTCAGAGGCGACTCAACTGGCTCCATGGCAAATTGACAGGATCTATAGAAACCTTCTTGTGGACATCACAGGAAACACTCATCGAGCTGAGTTCTGCATTGATAAAATGTATGATCCAGATTCCTCAACCGGCAGATTGGGATTGCTTGAAATGAGAGCATTTGAAATGCCTCCGCATCCTCGAATGAGCCTGGTTCAGCAGCTATTGTTAAGGGCAATCATCTCCCGATTATGGGAGGATCCTTACGAGGGTAAACTTGTCCGTTGGGGAACACAGATCCACGATCGGTTCATGTTACCCTTGTTCAACCGATTGGATTTTGAGGACGTGGTCAAGGATCTTCAGGATCACGGAATTGGGATAAAATCAGAATGGTTTGATCCTCATTTTGAATTTCGTTTTCCGAAGCACGGTGAAATTGTGCAACGTGGCCTACATGTCGAGCTTAGGCATGCCTTGGAGCCCTGGCATGTCCTGGGAGAACAAGGCTCTTCCTCAGGCACCTCCCGCTATGTGGATTCCTCCGTTGAAAGACTCCAGGTGAAGGTTTCTGGTATGACAGAGTCACGGTTTAGCGTTCTTTGCAACCACGTTCCCATCCCGCTACATCCGACGGGAACGAAAGGTGAAGTAGTGGCCGGAGTGCGCTATCGGGCCTGGCAGCCGCCTGAATGCCTGCATCCAACCATCGGAGTCCATGCACCTTTGACTTTTGACATAGTTGACACATGGAACGGACGTTCCATAGGTGGATGCCAGTATCATGTGGGCGATCCATCCGGCCGTAACCCCACCACTTTTCCGGTTAATGCATATGAAGCCGAGAGTCGGAGGTTGGCTCGGTTTATTCGAGAAGGACACACTGGCGGGGATATCCAAAGTCATCCTATTGAGGCTAATCGTGACTTTCCCATGACACTCGATTTGAGAATGGTTTGATGACACGATCCTTTGATTGAAGGGATGAGGACACACATTGGTGATGGAAACATAACATCATAGCCGAGTTCTTGACACCTGTGATGCTATGCTCGAGTGTCTACGTCCACAGATCGACTTGCAACACACTGACTGAATGCAATCTGATTGCGCGGCTATTGAAGTAGGTCCCTTAGGTTATTGATGAACATGATTCAAAACATGACCTGCGAATTGCCGCAGTGGTTGAATGCTTCATTGCCTCCCCTGGGCAGTTATGATGAGATGCGATTACCCGGAGGAGCTCTGCGGGATCATTGGAGGCCATTTATCGAAAGACTGGGTGCACTTGGGGTGGAAGAACTGGGTAATCGATTTAACCATACCCAGCGAATACTCAGAAATCACGGAGTAACCTATCACACCGCCACTCACGAAGGAAATGCACGGCGACCATGGGAGCTTGATCTGCTGCCTTACGTCATATCGCAAGAGGAATGGTCCACCATTGAGCGGGGAATCATTCAGCGATCCCGACTGCACAACCTCATTCTCCAAGATATCTATGAAAACCCACAGTTCCTGCTCCGAGATGGGGATATTCCACCCGCACTCCTTTATGCAAATCCCAACTATCTTCGTGCTTGTCGCGGGATACCAGTTCCCCGGCGAGGTCATCTTCAACTTCATGCCGTAGATTTGGCCAGATCACCCACAGGGCAATGGTGGGTGTTGGATGATAGAATTCAAAATCCAAATGGTTTGGGATATGCTTTGGAGAATCGTTCAATCATTGGGCGGGTGCATCAAGATTTATTCGCAGGATTGGAAGTCGGGGGCCTTAGCCGTTTTTTTGACTTACTTCGGCAAAATTTAATCGGGTTGAACCCAAATTTAGACCGATATCCACGAGTTGTGCTACTGACTTCAGGTTCCCGGAGCCCAGCTCATTACGAGCACTCTCTATTGGCTCGATACCTGGGCTTTACATTGGCGGAGGGCGGAGATCTGACGGTCCGACAGAATCAGGTTTTTCTAAAAACCGTAGAAGGGCCGCAAAGGGTGGATGTCATATTAAGGAGGGTAAATGATACATTATGTGATCCACTAGAGCTCAATCAGCAGTCGATTAGCGGCATTCCCGGGTTGGTGCAGGCAGCCAGATTTGGAAATGTAGCCATTGCCAACAGCTTGGGTTCTGCTGTTGTCGAAACTCCGGCATTGCTGCCCACACTCGCGAATTTATCCTTTCGTTTATTGGGCGAGGAACTGATATTGCCGAATGCAGAAACCTGGTGGTGTGGCGACGTTCGTCATTGCCGCTACGTCTTGGAGCACCTTGACCAGCTGATCATCAAGCGTACGTTTACCACCCACAAGCGATCGACCTATAGCGGTATTGAACTGTCTGGTCCAGAAATTGAGAAACTTAGGGGAAGTATCCAGAAATGGCCTCATGAATTCGTGGGTCAAAGACCGGTCCAGCTCTCTACCGCCCCGGTTTGGAACGGGCAGCAAATGGAAAGCCGCCCAATTGTTCTGAGGGTATTTGTCACGGCCACGGGGGATTCTTATTCTGTCTTGCCCGGTGGGTTAACCAAAGTTTCCGGTTTCGAGCATTCACCTCTGAAGGGGCTTCAACTTTCTGGTGGCAGCAAGGATACATGGGTGCTAGGCAGAAGAAGTTTTGATGCTGGTTTACCCTTAATTGTTCTGGAGTCCCGCCCTGCCAAGCGAATGGAAACAGGAGTTCCAAGCAGGACCGCGGACAATTTTTTCTGGTTGGGAAGGTATGCAGAGAGATTAGAACAGCTTGCGCTCAATCTTAATGTCATTATTTCCAGGCTCGTTGAAAGTAATGAACCACGTAGGGAAGGTCAGGCTCTTCAGATGGCCAATTTGCTTGGCCAGACAGGTTTAACCCCTTTCTCCTCTGTAACAGAATACGATTTTTCTGGATTAATCTCTGCGATTACAGAGGTTTATTTTGGGGAGAACTGTCAAGGGGGAGTCTATGATCTATGCAAAAAGTTGTTTAACATTGCCGTCTCAATTCGGGATCGATTTTCCAATCAAACCTGGAGAGTTTTGAATCAGCTCAATGAGTTTCCCGGAGATCGTGAAGCCACATTGAATGCAGGCGAACTACTGAGTGTGAACCACGATTTGTTGATGTATTTATCTGCTTTCTCAGGGATGCAGAACGAAAATGTGGTCAGGGGATATGAGTGGCGTTTTTTGGATTTTGGTAAACGCATCGAACGCTCGCAAAATTTGTGTTTTCTCATCAAAAATATTATCATTCTGCCTGGGGATACTGAACTGCTTTTGAATCCACTTCTTGAAGTATGCGACAGTTCAATGACTTATCGCAGACAGCATTACTCAGAACCGGAACTAGGTTTGGTGCTTCGAACTCTATTAATGGACGGTTCAAATCCCCGTTCACTCAGGTTTAACTTGGATCGACTTCAATCACATGCGCTTGCTCTTCCCGGGGAGTCAGGTGCCAAAGGTGAGACTCCTGTAGACCGTCAAATGCAATTGATCCAAAATTCGGTAACTGAATCCTGGTATGGAGACCTCGTAGATAACATCACTAAAGGTGACAAGCTCAGACTTGAGGGGGTTTTTGATGAAATCGAACAGCAGGTATGTGGTGTATCAGATGCTCTGACTCAACAATACTTTAGCCTCGTGCGTAAATGATACGCTAGTGATGAATTACATTAATTATCGAATCGTTCATCGTACATCGTATGCATACGGTGCGAATGTTTCAGAGGGGACCCATCTTGTCAGATTGCGCCCAAGGGACATGCGACATCAAAAATGTTTGGATTTTAAGCTCAGTGTTTCTCCACTTTGCGATACAGGCGTTGGGTTCACGGATTATTTTGGAAATCTTTGTCATCATTTTACCATTGACCAGCCACACGAGGAATTTGTCGTTACCAGTGAAAGCAGAGTAACCATTTCCATGCCATTCTGGCCTGAACCGGAAGAGACACCAGCTTGGGAAACGGTTAAATTTCAAATGGCAGCAGACAGGGGGAATCAGGCGCTGGAAGCCATGGAATTCATTTATGACTCTCCTTTGATCAAGCCAAGCAAGGCAATCACCGCCTTTGCGGAGCAATCGTTTGCACGCGGTAGACCCATCCTTTCCGCAGCTAAAGACCTGACCGAACGTATTTTCAATGAGTTTACCTTTGATCCTGTTGCAACTGATGTGGCTACTCCGGTGAGTGAAGTCATGGAACGTCGCAGGGGGGTTTGTCAGGATTTTGCCCAACTAGCCATCGCTTGTTTTAGGGGAATGGGTTTGCCTGCACAATATGTGAGTGGATACCTCGAAACACAGCCTCCGCCGGGAATTCCTAAACTCATTGGAGCTGATGCATCCCATGCCTGGTTGGCATTTTATTGTCCTGGTATTGGGTGGATTGAATTGGATCCAACCAATGGGTGCATTCCGACCTTACACCATATCAAAATCGGGTGGGGTAGGGATTACAACGATGTCGCGCCAATTGTTGGAGTGATTCGTGGAGCAGGAAACCACACACTCGATGTGGCTGTGGACGTTATTCCTGAGTGACTTCATTTGATTTTTTGACCCTTGAAGCCAATTTTGAATAACAAACTGTCCTTTTTCTTTTAATTATTGACGGGGATTCCCTAAACGACCCGCAGACTCAGGCCTATTCCGATTCTAAATCATATGTTTTCACAGGTGAATGATGGGGCGGTAAGATGACCCTTTTTTGGAGTGAAAAATCCTGAATTTTTGGGTGTCATTTCATAATTATTCGATTGACAACTAATGGATTATCGCTATTGTGGTGTCGTTAGCGGCGAAAGGAGACCTTGTGATCAACCCCATGCCAGCTCGCGGTTTCTGTAGCCTCATTTAAGGGCTTGACAATTTGGATCGCGGCCAGTATTGTGCATGTCGTTACAAATAAGGATTTGCTTGGCTGTATCAAAAATTTGAAGTAGAAGCATTAGCAACTGACAAGATGAACGCAAATATGAGAACCAGAACAAACTCAATCAAAGGGCTGGTGTGTGCCTTTGCCGCAGTGGCGACAATCGCATCAGCATACGCTCAGAGCGAAGTCATTTATGACAACTCTTCGGATCCAATCCTTGGTACTTTCGTTCCAGAAGATCCTACTTTCGAGTTTGGTGATCAGCTGCATATGGCTGGGACCGAGCGTTTAGTCACCGAGTTTAGACTTGAGTATTTTTCTTCTGAAGCAGCTGGAAACGCAATTGTTCGCTTCAGAGCGAATGATGGTGCTGTCGAATTTGTTGACGGTGTTCCTTCCAATCAGCAGGAGCCATCCACATTGCTCTATGAGAGTGATCCAATTCCATTGTTAGCTGATTTCAATCAAATTGAGATTACTGGACTTTCTGTTCCTGTTCCTCAAGATTGGTTTACTTTTACCGTCGAATTCAGCAATTTGGCTGGTGCTCAGAACGTCGGACTCTTGATCCGTAACCCACCTGATGTTGGAACAAGCTTCGATGATGTCTGGGTTCGTCCTGCCGACGGTGACTGGGCTCTTCGCCAGATTCCTCTAACCACAGCTAATCTGGCCGCACAGATCGTTGCTGTTCCTGAGCCAGGCACTGTTGCTCTTGCTCTTCTGGGTATCGGCTCACTCTTCGGATTCATGCGACGACGCCGTTAATCTGGAATATTTGCTAATCTTTATCAATTAAGCGCGAGGTTTATCCTCGCGCTTTTTTTATTTTTGAACTTCAAGTTGTTCAGTATTAATAGAGGTAATGGCTAAATCAAAATCATCCAGCCCGATGATGGAACAGTATCAAAGCATTCGTGCAGATTTGCCGAGTGATACATTATTGTTATTTCGATTGGGTGATTTTTATGAGATGTTTTTTGAGGATGCTCAAAATGGGGCTTCTATTTTAAATGTTGCGCTCACGAAACGAGGGACCACTCCCATGTGTGGTATTCCATATCACGCTGCTTCTAATTATATCTCGAAAATTTTAGAAGCCGGTAAAAAAGTTGCCCTATGTGATCAGATAGAAGAAGCTAAACCCGGAAAATTAGTCAAGCGAGCTGTCACTCAAATTCTAAGCCCTGGCACTCATTTTGATGACAAGTTGCTATCTTCAGAATCGCACAATTATTTGGCTAGTCTATACTTGCATCAAAGTAAGTATGGTATTGCTTATGTCGATCTTACAACCGGTGACTTCAGGGCTGCTACCATTAGTTCGTCACAAGAAATATGGACAGAACTGCAACGAATTCAACCTTCTGAAATTATTGTTCCATCAGGCCAGGCTAAGTTGAAGTCTATACTTGAGGGACATTCAGCTATCATCAGTGAGTATGAGGATTGGGTTTTTGAGGAGGATACCGCCAGTTTCACATTGCTTGAACATTTCAAAGTTCAAACTATAGATGGTTTCGGGTTGAAGGGAAAAAATTCTGCTGCAGGTGCCGCAGGCGCTATCTTGCATTATTTAATCCATCAATTGCGACGAAATGTTGATCATTTAACTGGGTTATCCTGCTACGAACCATCTGAATTCCTAATTTTGGATTCAGTCACCTTGAGACATTTGGAAATATTGCAACCTTCTGATCGAACCGGTTCCAAAGCAAGCAGTCTATTCGGAGCAATCAATTGTACGGTAACACCGATGGGGGCAAGAAGGTTAAAAGAGTGGTTATCCTGTCCGCTTGCTGAACAGTCAGGCATCTGCAGCAGACAGGCTGCAGTAGGAGCATGGTTGCGGCACCCCGCTACACTGGAAGAATTTAGGCAATCGTTGAAATCCATTCGTGACATCGAACGTACCATGAGCCGTCTAAGCATGGGGGCAGGAAATGCACGTGATCTGAATATTCTCAAGGAGGGATTAGAGAAGATTCCTGCCCTTAAATCTTTGATTGAGACTGTTATTGTTTCAGGCGATTCATCTGAACCACAACTGGGAATAGAAGTATCCAGCCAATCGGGTCCTGTTTCTACACTGCTTGAGCATTTAGATTCACAAATCAACGAACTTCCAGACCTTGTAAATTTGATAGAATCCGCCATCGTGGATGAACCTTCTGCGGTTTTAAAAGAAGGCAATTTGATTCGTTCGGGTTTCAACAAACAACTAGATGAAATTCAATCGGCAAGACGTGATGGTAAAACATGGATCGCAAAATTTCAGGCTGAGGAAATAGAGAAAACTCAAATTCCTTCTCTCAAAGTTCGATTTAATTCTGTATTCGGATACTTTATTGAAATTACAAAAACTCATTTAGATAAAGTTCCTGAACATTATATTAGAAAACAGACCATAGCTAATGGTGAGCGCTTTATCACAGAAGAGTTAAAAGAAGTTGAAGGAAAGATTCTTGGAGCTGAGGAAAGATCGGTAAAACTAGAATACGAATTATTCCTTGGAGTTCGTGAAAAGGTGCTTACATATCTGGAACGTGTTCAAGAGACTGCCCGGGCCGTTGCTGATTTAGATGTGCTTAGCTCTTTTGCAGAGTTGGCTCAGTCTTACGATTATAGCCTTCCCGTCATTACTGAAACAGGCGAGTGTCAAATTGAACAGGGACGGCACCCCGTATTAGAGCAATCCCTCCAAAATGAAAGATTTGTCCCGAATGACACAACATTGAATCTGGAAAGTGAACAGATTGCCTTAATTACGGGACCTAACATGGCCGGCAAAAGTACTTTTATCCGTCAAACTGCTTTATTGGCAATTCTTGCACATACCGGCTCTTATATTCCGGCCAAATCAGCCACAATCGGCGTCATGGATCGGATTTTTACACGCATTGGTGCCAGTGATGATCTCTCCAGAGGGCAGTCGACCTTCATGGTCGAAATGAGTGAAACCGCTAACATTCTGAATAACGCCACACAGAAGAGTTTGGTTATTCTGGATGAAATAGGCCGGGGAACAAGTACCTTTGACGGGCTGAGTCTTGCTTGGTCAATTGTTGAGTTTTTACACAATCAAGTAGGAGCAAAAACTCTCTTTGCCACACATTATCATGAGTTAACCGAATTGGCTGCTAAGCTGCCTCGTATTCGAAACTTCAATGTGGCAGTCAAAGAGTGGAATGATAAAGTGGTTTTCCTTCATCAAATCTTACCGGGAGGAACTGACAAGAGCTATGGGATTCAGGTCGCAAGATTGGCTGGTGTTCCCCTGGATGTCATTCAACGAGCCAAGCAGATTCTCAACAACCTGGAAGAAACCGAATTATCACCAGCAGGGCAGGCCAAGTTCAAATCACGGCATCGGGCGGAAAGGGAAAAGTTGAAAAAACTCGAGCCATCACCCCAACTGGACCTTTTTTCTGGTTTATCCTGATCCAGATTTGCCAGTGATTTTTCACTGGTCATAGTTCTTATTTATCGCCAAATTAGTAATTGTGATCCAAATCGAGCGCCAGGTTCGATGCCCGTCTTTTAAGTCATTGCAAATCAACAGATGTTGATTTTTAATTGCCTCGCGGATTGAAGGTTTTATTCCCACTTTTATTCTCAGTACACCATGGCAAGCGTAATCAAAAGACCAGAGTCTAAATACTGGGTTGCGTGCTTCACCTCTCGGGATGGCAGGCAGCTCAAGAGATCAACCAAATCCACTGACAAACGTGCTGCAATTCGCATTGCAGAGGAGATTGAAGCCGTGGAGAAGAAGGCGCGGGTGGCGGATGTCACCACTGACCAGCTCCAGAAGGTTTTTAGTGACATGTCAGAGCGGTTGACCGGTGACCGCATGGAAATACCAACCATCGAGGAATACTTTTTGAGCTGGCTGAAATCTGTCCAGAATAAGAACTCCACAAACACATACATCCGGTATGAGTGCTCGACGCGAAGGTTTTTAAAATTTCTTGGCAGTAATGCCACTAAACCTGTCACTGCATTGTCCCCTAGACAAATTGATGCATTCTTGCAGTTCAGACTCGAAGCAGGTATGGCACCGAAAACGGTTTCCTTAGATGTTAAAACGTTGGGAGTCGCGTTAAAAAAAGCAGAGCGGTTTGGCATTATTCCAAAGAACCCAGTTCCTGCAGTTGAAATGCCAAAGATGGTAAGCTCTGAGCGCGAGGTATTCACTCTGGAAGAAGTTCAATCACTCATTGAAGCTGCACCAAACCTTGATTGGCAAACTGCCATTTATTTCGGTTACTTTGCAGGGGCGCGGTTGAGCGATTGCGTGAAAATGAAATGGGAGAACGTGAACCCAGATACCAAATCCATTATTTACACCCAAAAGAAGACGGGGAAAAAGATGGATGTTCCAATGAATTTTCATCTGTTGAATCACTTGGCATATCGTAGCGAGCACAGTAATTCCGGTTACATTTGCCCTTCCTTGGCAAACAAAAATCCTGGTGGTCATCAGGGATTATCTCAAACCTTCAAGCGAATTGCTAAAAGAGCAGGCGTGGATCTTGGCATTGTTCAAGGCAAGGGAGTCCGGAAGTTTACCAAACGGTCATTTCATTCTCTTCGGCATAGCTTTATTTCCGCACTTGCAAACGCAGGTGTATCTGAGGAAATCCGGATGCAGTTGACTGGACACATGTCCAAGGAAACGCATGCAAAGTATTCGCACTTTGATCGGAAACTACTGGAGAATGCAATTGATACGTTGACTCCAGGTGGCACCGAGTGACCGGGGTCTGGGAGTGAGCAAGACCAAGACCGTAGCAATCCGTCTGCTTCCATTTCGCGCCCCTCTGTGCTACTATTTTAATCATGACAGCTGAACAAATTATTGACGAAATTCGTCAACTCCCAGAAACCGAGGCTAAAAAAGTTGCTCGTTTTATGGATGAGGAGTGGCAAGACGCATTTGACGCCAAAGAGGCGAAGCGGCTTTCGTGTGAATTTAAGGAATCCGGAGAACAGGGGATTCCGGCTGCGGAGGTGTTCCGTAGTATTCGGGATTAGATGGCATACGATATCCTTTTCAAAAAATCTGCTGCTAAGTCTCTCCTTAAACTCGATCCAAAATTAGCCAGGCGGTTGGAACCTGGGATTATGGCATTGGCCGCCAATCCAAGGCCACACGGATCAAAAAAACTCGTAGGCATTACCAATGCTTATCGGATAAGAATAGGTGATTTTCGGATACTCTTTGAAATCTTCGATGACATCCAAGTTGTCAACATTCTCACCATAGCGCACCGAAAAGATGTGTATCGTCCATAAATTTGATTGAATCTTCAATCTATGACTTGCAACGATATTAAGGTTTGGACCTGGAAATGAGAAAACAATGAGAAAAGGCCCTCCAGGAGGGTATTTTTCCTGGAGGGTTGTGTGCTATTAAGTCAATTTAATTGACTTTCACCCAAAAACGGAAAACACCACCGTTTTTGGGGTATACGATCTGGCCAGTGTGCTTGTTTCTGAAATACTTACAGAAAACCAGCTTATAGCCAGGACCGGGACAACCTTTGATTTTCATCAAAGTATCCTTTCTCTTATCTGGGGCTCCGGCTTGACACTAGCTCAGCAACGTATTATCGTATCATCACTTTAGTATTGGTTGCCGCTCTAGCGGTCTGCCTTTTGCCTTTGCCCCAGGTTAATCTTGAGGCAGGTATTTAAAAGCCCGGCTTGTTGACGCAAGTCGGGCAAAATTTTTCGTCAAATAGAAAATGCTTTTTTAAGCTCGGAGCGAGTGCTGCAGAGCATATCTTCTTCCTTTCCGTTGTATTGAGTAAAAAATGCTTCCAATAACTTCGTTACCAACTTGGGTGCTACCAGCGGAATCTCATCCTCAGATGGTTCTGATTTTCGAAATCCTTGTTTTCCTATCTGCATCCAGAGAAACCTGGCGTATCGATCATTGATTTTTTTGATTCTCTGACCGTTTTTTAAAATAGCCTGCATTGATAATCCCCACTGCTTTTTAAGTTCGATTAGTTTATGAATATCAACCGGATAAAATGAATCCTTGCAGTCTTCCTCTGGCATCAAGAATTCGCCTGCGAATTCACTTGCTTCTTGTTCCATTTCAGGGGAGATCTCCTTGTGCATAACGACATGACCCAGTTCGTGAGCAAGGGTGAATCTTAATCGAGAGGGAGGAAAACTCGGATTTAGAAAAATAATTGGAAAACCAGACTCAGTCCTAATCGTTAGGCCATCAAGTTTCCCATAACCGAAATCAAACATGACAATTGGAATCCCCTTGGCTTCGACAAGTGAAGCTAAATCATCAATCGGTCCTTTTTGGATGTTCCACTCTTTTCTCAAAATCTTGGCAACTTGGGAGCCATCTCCACTAAAAGTGGATGCATCATAAAAAGGGGGGTTACCTTCAAGGGGGAACAATTGACCTAACTTCTCAACTATCAAACGCCGTATATTCATATTGGCGTCGACATATTTGAGTGTCTTCAGTGGGAAGGAGCTACGTTTTCTAAAAAAAGTGATGTTTGGGACTTTTGCCTTGCTTGCTTGAAAAAAGAAAGTGCTAGGCTTTTCGAAGTAATTGCAAATCTGAAGGATGTCATTGTCAGTAGGTTCCTGGACACCTTCCTCGATTTTGGAGATTTTCGCCTGACTCATGCACCCGATGGATGAAGAGAGTTTTGATTGCGTCAGTCCATTTGACTCACGCACCAAAACGAGCATCTCGGGATTGAAACGATGGGTTATCTCCCTAACCATGAGAGACAACATACTCTAACTCAAGGGCAAGTCAACATCGATTATGGCAAAAATGCGAAAAAATATTCCATTTTTCACATCTTTTCTAAATGGTTTTTTCCATTCGTCAGATACACTTCCACTTTTCTTTAAGATGGGTGGTGTCATTAGACAAGTATCATCTGATTATAAAAAGACCGTTTGCTTATCTATTGTGCAGCTTTAAAGGTGCACTTTGTCAGTTGGCTGGGGAGGAGTGGAAAGGATTAACGATCTTGATAAAGAGCTAAGTTGATTCGTGTGGTATTGTTTTATTCGTTCTCAAGTAAATGCTGGTTGGATCACTATGCGAAGCTCTCCCACGGTGTGACAGAAACGCCATTCAAAAAACGTGATTTTACCTGACTTAGGATTTCTGTCGCAAGCGCGGCGCGATTACCAAGGTCTGCCAACTCGTCGATCTCATTTGATCCGTCCAAAGCATAACTTCCTGGAGGTGTCACAGTATTCACACGTAAAAACCTAGCGTCGCTAACGAGATGACGCGTGAGACGCAGGGAAGATTCTTGCTGCACGTTCATGAGGAGTTCGAGAATTCGCTTCTTCCACAACCATCCAAGAATTCCGGCACGTGTTTGTTGCCGAGCAGTGAACGGCTCTTCGGTTGTGCCGACGCTAAGAATATCCATCCTTTCTAGCGGTCTTCGGAGAAAACATACAGCCTCGATTACTGCTGCCATAGCCGGGGAATTCGCCCACACCCCTCCATCAAAATAGCTGCTCTCTGCGACCATGTTTGCAATCTTTGCCGCACTGAAAAACGTTGGCGCTGCAGCAGTAGCAAGTGCAGCGTGAGCGGCTGCGGTGTCGGCATCAGCCGTGAGGTCAGGATGGTGAGGTGTCCGAAACTGATGGGATGCACCAGCGATCACGTGATACGTCGGTATCACTAGTCGACAGCGGGAATTCTTCAATGGAATGGGTTTGCCTCCTGCGTAGAAGGCGGTTTCCAACTCACGAAGTAGTATCTCTTGGGAGTATTTCGGCCGAAGAACATGCCTGAGAGTATGCCGAATACGGCCTCGAATTCTGGTGACGGGGAAAATCACTGGACCTCGTTTCCGGTAAAAATCCAACATCTGCTGGCCAGAGAGACCCAATCCCAATCCGAGAGCAAGGATGCCCCCTGTTGATGTCCCTGCGATGAGGTCGAAGTGGTCAACTACCTTTAGCCCGGTCTGCTTTTCCCAAGTAGCGATAGCTGATGCGGTAAATGCTCCCTTTAGTCCTCCACCGTCCAGGGCCAAGATTCGAAATGAGATACCGTCTGAACCCTCGCCACGGACGAGTGCTAGCCGCTCCAGTTGCGTACAGACAGATTCTGCAAGACTGCCAACATCCGATTTGGTGGAGAGTTCTCGGTTTGCCATTTCATCCAGGCCGTTCTTGAGTTTTTTGAACACTTCAGGATGGCTCTCGACGTAATCCTGAGCAGCTCCACCGAGACCACCCAACAAAAAACAAGGAATGCTCCGTTCAATCGCAAGTCCAAGCTCCAGCGGAACTCCAGCCTTTCCATCGACCATTTGCCACCATTTTCCGCCCACGACTACAATGGAGTCACAACGAGACACCATCCACTGTCGGAGGATTTTGAGGCTTTCGTCGCGTGCCTGGTCCCCACTAGCTTCGGGTGTCTCATAAACCAAAGCCAGCTTCCTCCACTCTTTTACAGGAACCTTTGTTGTGTCCTTTGACCAGAAACGAGAAACGGCCAGCACTAAGCGGTCCTTGTGCCCACCCCGATTTTGGTAACTCTGTGCCTCCTCCAAAAGTATCGGTGTGAAGCTGGGATGGCTTCCGTGGACGATATGGCCTCCACGCTGAAAAATGTGGCGAGCAAACCGGCGAACGAAGTCGAGAATCGCAGTGCGCTGAGCCTCTGTCGTTCCATCAGTCTCAGGCACTGCTCCGGAAAGCCAGATACGTGCGCCAGCAAGTGAAGCATATGTGCTTGATGGTGGAGACTCCGCGCTCATGATTGGTAGAGGTACGCTATTTTAGTTCGGGAACGTTTTCAATTGTCCCAAATCAAGGAATAGTAACTAGCTAAGCGTCAGTACGATTTACGGATTGTGATTGCTTCTTCAATCCATTGCTCAATATTCTGTTTTATGTGGTCATAAACATTTGTACTTCTGGTGTATGGAGGGTCATAGCATTGAACAATAGAAGAAAGGCGATGACCATCTTTTAAAATGTTCCAGAACGGATTGCTACCTTTGCTGCTTTGGTTTCCGTCCCTATCCTGCAGGTTATGAATGTGTATTCCTACAAGCCCCTTGCCGTCATCCCATGTTTTTTCGATTTCATAATTGATCCATTTCCGTCCTGACGTATGTGTGCCAACAAGCACAACGGAACATGTGCGCCCAGACATTTGTTCGCCAATCCACTTCCTGATTGCCGCATCTCCACCGCCTGAAATTGTTTCCCAATCATTATCTGAAGCAGGTCTGTTGCCTTCAATTACACCCATATTGCGGACTTGTGATACTCTCCAATTGTCAGGTTTATATTGGAAGCTGAAGAAAGTTTTTCTTGCCATATGATTAAAGTTTTGTGGTTGAATTAATACTGGTGGGCCGGCATCGGTATTCGATGTCCCACATAACAATGCGTAAAAATGGTTAATCAGGGGTCAAAAAAATGAAAATATTTTCAAATATTTCTCCTTCGCATCCCCACTATACACATCATTGAGATTTTAATTTCCTCTATGTCGCTCAAAATCAAAGTATGGTGTGATCAAAACTTAATCAGGAAGACTCCGCTGAAAATACATCACTAACCTTGCCTCTGATCATTAGCTTCAGATAGATATCTCCAGTTCCCAAGCTGACCATGTCATTTGCAGTAATATCCGGATAAAACTCCTTCTCCAATACCTCTGCATCAGTGACGCCAACTCTAAATGCAATCAGTGTTCCCACGTTGCTCAAAACAGATTCCATCACCTGTCGATCCAACTGTGCCAGAAACTGATGGGCCAAAACAAGACTCAAACGGTATTTTCGTAACTCGGATAACATTTCGGCCATTCCTGGAGGGGAGTAGGTCGGGAACTCATCACAATACAAGTAAAAGTCCCGGCGATGTTGTTCTGGAATGTTGGATCGTTCCATTGCTGTCTGAGACATTTTTGCCATGAGAAGCCCTCCGATCAACTTGGCGGAATCTGCTCCAACTTTTCCTTTGCTCAAATTGACAAGCAGAATCTTCCCGTCATTCATGACCGTCGACATGTCAAAGGAACTCTGTTCATGGCACAGAACACGGGACAAAACTGGATTGGACAGGAATGCTCCAATCTTATTGAGAACGGGAGAAATGGCTTCATTTTGAAATCGAGGAGAGTAATTCCAGAATTCCTTTAACCAGAAATCCTGGACGTGCCGGTTGCGTACTCGAAGACACGCTTGTTTGGAGTAGGCCCGATCCTGTAGAACTCTTGGTATATCCTCCAAGCTGGAAACCGGCTGATCCAGTAACGTCAATAGCACGTTTCGGAGGATATGTTCCAAGCGTGGTCCCCAGGAGTCCCCGAAAAGTTGTTTGAAGACGTCAATGAGTCCGGAAGCAATGAGTGGTCGTCGTCCAGGTTCAGTGGATTCCAAGGGATTGAATCTCAAATCAAGATTTGGATTGCCGAGGTCAAAATCTACCACTTCCTTTTTCCGGTGTTCGGGCATCTCAGCCTTCAATGACTCAATGAGATCCCCGTGCGGATCGATGACACAGGCTCCTTCACCGTTTCCAAAGTCCTGCATAATCATATATCGCATCAGGGTTGTTTTACCGGTTCCGCTACGCCCGATCAAATGCATGTGATACCTCCGGTCCGCACGGTAAATCCCAAACTTCTTATTCTCATTACGGAAATTGGTCCATCCGATATAGGTCACGTCATCTTCCCGTGGGTTTATCATCTGCATATCCTGCTGTGAATATTCCTTTCAACATAGGCGCTTCTCCATGCCTGATCCGCAATCCTGTCCCTCTGTAGCAATTCCTTCATTCAGATACGCTTAACAGTGGATTCTTTCACAAAAGAATATGTAACAAACCACAATAAACAGAAATACGGAGAGACTATAATGAATACCACAGCGTTCAATCAGAACGGATCACGACAAGGCCAAGAGCCTTTTGTCATACAACAAGATGGAGATGGATTCCGAGTGTTCTCGGCAATGTCACCAGCTAATCAGTATGTGGTGAGTGGACTACCACATCAGCCACAATGTTCCTGTAGGGGACACCGTGATCAAAACGGGCTATGCGCACACATTCATGCGGTGATGGATCAGCAAGGTCTGACACCGAGAAATGGAAATGGAGCCATACAACCGGAGAATGGTCATGCACCGATGCTAGGTCACCACGGAAATGGCAATGGAATTCAATCTGAGGGGCAAATGCTCCTCAAACGGTCTATTAGCCCCGATGGGCGGATAGATTCACTGTCCATTGAGTTTGCATTGCCGGCAGCTCTATCTGATGCATCCAAAATCCAAGCCTATGCATCGCATGTACTTGGATTGCAGCAGGGGATTGTCAGTTCCTTCCTTGGAAGGAATGGATCATCCAGTCACCAACCAGCCAATAATGGCTATGGTTCTACAGGAGCAACTCCTGCAAGAGTCATTGGTGTCGGTAGTATGCCCGGGAAGTGGGGGAGACGCCTTTTCCTCAATATCCAAGTAGGGAGCAATGTGCTCAAATTCTTCGGATCAGATAAACAACTTGCGGATGTCCTTGGTTCCATTGGGAATCCAATACATCCACAGCAAGTTGCTGAAGGATTGGAATTGAATGCATCCTGCATGGTAATCACCAAACCAAGTCCCGATGGTCGGTATGTGAACATTGATCAAATCCTTGCAGCAACAGAAGGGAGGGTGCAATGATTCTACCCGCCGCTCCATATGTGGAAGAAAAGCCAATCCAGAAAGGAAAGGCGTATCTATCCCATTCACGGGTAAACAAATATGAGACGTGTCCAGAGCAGTATCGGTTGTATTACGTCGAAAACCTCCGGCCACGCCTTGCATCAGCCAATTTGGTGTTTGGCAGCATCATCCATCAATCTCTAGCAGTACTCTTTGCGGATCAAAAAGAACCCATTGAGCACTTCATAGATTCCTGGGGATGGCTTAAAGACATTGAACTTGGATATTCCCGGACAGATACCTGGGAGAAACTCAAAACCATTGGAGAAAAGCTTCTTACCAGCTTCCTCAAAACAGAAGCAGGTAAGATCAGCAATATCCAGGGTGTCGAGAAACCCTTTGAAATCTCTATCACCGGGATTGATGTCCCACTTGTGGGAGTCATCGATTTGGTGGGAGATATTCAAGGAGTGTCCACAGTTGTTGATTTCAAAACCAGCAGTAGTTCCTACGGGGATTACGAGGTGATGTTGTCCGATCAACTGACCGCCTATCAAATAGCATATCCAACCGCTAAACAGCTTGCTTTCTGTGTGTTAACGAAAACCAAAGAGCCACGAATTGAATGGTTTGTGGGAACACGGACAGGCGGTGACATGGTGGGTTACCTCCGAAAACTCCAAATAGTGGCTAAGTGGATACGGTACAAGGTATTCCACAAGCGACCAGGTAAGCACTGCGCTTGGTGTGATTTCCTCCC
>CAYFHO010000002.1:0-5640 GCA_964342825.1 uncultured Verrucomicrobiota bacterium | reverse complement strand
CGGTTTGCTGAGCAGTCTGAGTGTTTCCGATCCTATAAGGAGAAGGATATTCCAGATGAACAGGCACACGACCTGATCATTCGATTGCTTGACCGTAAAGCCATAAACGTGACTCATGTCCCTCATGTGCTGAAGGAATGGCGGGAGCCCTCTCATGAGGTGTTTGAGGAGAACGGGAAGTCACTTTGGCGGCTGTTTAACGCTGTTACTGAGACGGTTAAAGGAGATCTGTGGAGATTGCCAGCTCGTACTCGATTGAGTCACGATGTGCTGGATCAGGTCGTTACCACAGCCTGGTGATATGTGGTAATCACAAGCTGATGCTGTAATTGCATTGGCTTTTTTATATGACAGCGTCAAATAATGTAACATTTTTATTTAAATCTAATTTTGATTGCAAAAATTTATCTTCAATTGATTTATCTATTCCTTCAGGGCAGAAGTTAAACTGAAGGTTCCAGTCCGGTTGATTGAGTAGTCGCAGACCTGCATTACACCGCAAAGCTCCCCAAGTGGAACCACATTCCAAGAAGCTCATACGAAGTCGCCTGAAACCCTCCGCTGCCATTTTCGTTTTCTTACTTATGGAGGACGGTGATGATAGCCTTAGAGATTCAGCGATGCCAAAATCTGAAAGTAACTCCTCGAAATGCATGCTTTCAGCGTGATCCCCGATCAATTGTTTTGCCTGATTAAAAAGCTTCTTGGCTTCGTTAAATTGATTTGAAGTGAGCTTGGATCTGCCTTGAATAAGCAAACTTGACATGTGGTTGGTGATAGAATCACCTGAAACAGGAAGCACGTCTTTTTTGAGCAGGGAAACCTGGATATCTGCAATTCCAAGGCGACATCTGGCTGCTAATCTGAGCCAACGGTTTTTGGTGGCTAGGATCTCCAAGGTTTTAAACTCAGATAGTAGAGATTCCGAAGGGCTGTTCAAAAAGCGTCGTGAATCAAGTTCAATTGCTTTTGACCACGCAGCAGGATGCCCCATGAAGTACTCTTGGTACGTAGTGAATAAAGACTGAGCAAGATCAATAGCTGCTTGGTACTTTCCTAATTTCCTGAGAGCTTCAGCCTTTTGGCGTTTTAAGTGCAATAATCTGTGATCAAGGTCTGAATCAGGATTTTTTGTGCATTCTGATTTAACGATAATGCTCTGAGTATTGTTTATCAGATGATCAAGTGTGTCGTGCCATTCTCGAGAATTGCCATGTTTGAACCAAGTAATCATAGCTGTATTGAATTGTAAGTTTATCGAAACAGTGTCTGCTCGAATGCTTTGAGGCTCTTGATCTATGTTGTTTACACCCTTTAGTTCTTTTTGTGCTTTATTGTACCAATCCTCCGATTTGGTCCACTTTCCCAAATGACGGTAACAAGTGCCGATACGTCGAGAGAGCTCAGCTTTTGCTAAGGTGGGTTCGGGTTTCAACTGAAGATATAATCTTTCGAATAGCAAAATTGCCTCATGGTAATTTTCTTCATCTTCATACAGTCCGGCTAAAATTCCGATTTGCTTTTCATCTATTGGGCGGTTTTCGTAAATGTTTTTGCTGATTTGAAAAGCTCTAAACGCTTGGAGAAGTTCCTCGGGTGTTTTGAGCCCAGCCAAGGTGGAAATGACATTTGCAGAGCTACTGGACGTGGCATTCGGTTTACTTGGATCCCAGCGTTGAAGTGCCATTCGAAAACCACTGTACGTTTTAAATGAGTGACTTCCAAAATCCCTCCAAGCTTGTTTGAGATTTTGGCATTTCAGGTGTCTTAGCAACACTCCTTTTAACCAGGTGAAAGATTCAGAATGTGCATTTTTGTGCATTTTTGAATAGTAAATTAATCAGGCTAATTAAGCTTTACTGCTAGGGGAATAAGAATGCAACGCTAAATAAGGAAAAATTGGAATAGGAATAAGTGTTGTTAGGTGTGCCAATGGGATGCATTAAACTGAAAACTAAATAGATACGTCACATCAAAGCGATGCAAGGTGACTGAAAAAATCGATTCCAAAATGATATGAATCATTAATGGAGTAAGAAAAAGTGAGCGTCTGCAAATCGCTTTCTGTGAAATATTCTTGCCGAAACAATGGAGTGGTGTTATGAATCCATTATGCCACGAGAAAGCAGCCGGCAGAGTGGGAAAATTGTCAAAGATTTGATGATTATTCTGCTTGCTGTATTCAATTGGGTTGACGTGTCTGCGCAAACAGAACTTATTACGAATGGCGGTTATGAGGGGGCAGTGACCGTATGGGATTTTGATCCTCAGTCTGGCGGATGGCAAGCAGACAGCGAGTTTGCGTTTCCTCATACTGGTTCCGGCTATGCCTACCTAAGCAATCCTGATGGAACAAGGGGCAATGATTTGTCAGGAGAAATGTATCAGGAGGTATCGATTCCGACCAATGCAACCTCGGCACAACTCTCTTTTTGGTATTCAATTTCCACCACGGAACCTGAGACAGCTCCGGATAAATTGGATTTCTTTTCGGTAAGCATATACGACGTTGCCGGAAATCCTTTGGAATACTTAGGATTTTTCGGCAATGGAAATGCTCAAGGAACTGCTTACGTGTCAGCTGGTCCTTATGATCTGCTCGATTATGTGGGACAAGCCGTGCGTATCAGATTTCACGGTGGAATCAATGCCTCCAATCCATCTGTGATCCGAATTGATGACGTGAGCCTGCAGATAACGACGAGCAACCTGCCAACAACATCCGTATTCACCATGTCAGATTTGGTGGCGGAACCAAAAACCTTGGTAACGTTTGACGCATCAGGTTCTCATTCTGCAAATGGCGCTCTAACGTATAGCTGGGACTTTGGCGATGGGAGCGCCCCCGAAATCGGAATGGCATACGAGACGATTCAGCATGAGTTCCCCAAATCAAACACTTTCGAGACGTATACGGTGTCACTGACCGTAATAGATGCATCCAACGGGCAGGATGTGTCCTCGCAGGTTATCGTCGTCACCGGTATGTTCCTTGGCTACTCCCCAGAGCAAGCATATGCGGGGGCACTCGTGAATACTGCAATAGGCAATTTTGTAACATCACAGACGGATTTGTTCATTACGGGAGTTGGAGTATCGTTTGATTTTACGAGAACATATAATGCGCAGGCCGATCTTACTGAATCAGGGCCGCTCGGTTTTGGATGGACACACACGTATCACATTTACCTGACTACGGAGGGAGATGACGTAACCATACAATTTGGTGATGGGCACCAAGAGGTATACAAAAAGAATCCTGACGATACTTATACTAGTTGGCCGAATGTATCGAGCACATTGTTAAAAAATGAGGATGGTATATACGCACTCACTACAAGAAATTTGGTCGTCTATAATTTTTCTTCAGACGGAAAACTGACATCCATATCCGATCGGTCTACGAAAAGTCTGGATTTTGCGTATACCCCATCGGGTGACTTGGATAAGGTTACCGATTCCGTTGGACGCGTTATTGATTTCACTACTGATGTGCAGGGGCGAATCATTCAGATAACCGACCCGCTGGATGGAGCTGAGGGTGGGCCACGCACGGTGCAGTTTGAGTATGACCCGACGACAGGAGATTTACGATACGTGACAGATCCGAGGGGGAATAGGTGGGAGTACCGTTACCAAGCGCACTTCTTGGTTGAAATCATTGACCGTTTCGGTCAATCAATTTTGAAGAATGATTATGACACTTCGTCAGGACTCCTTCGCCATCAACATGACGGCTACAACAATACCACGAACTATGGTTACAGTGACAATGCTATAGAATCCACGACTACAGTCACCACACCACTTGGATTCAGCGAGCAGCACATTTATGGCAAGAACAATGGTACCCCAACTTTTTTGATCTCACGAATTAACGATTCGCTAGGATCTGGTGAGGAGTACACATTTGATGAGAATCGAAGAAAGATAAAGACCGAGGATGGTAGGAATGAGCTTTGGTTTACTGACTACGATGATCAGGGGAACATCACTCAACAAATTGATGGAGAGAATCTGCAGCGAAGTTTTACTTACGACTTAAAAAACAATCTAACTCAGGAAAAAAATGGAGAGCAACAGACCCGGTCATGGAAATACAAAACCAATAACATTTTGGAATGGAGTAAGGATTTCCTAGGAAATCAAATCAACTTCAGCTACTTCGATTCCAGATTCATTTCCCTGCCTACGTTCATTCAAATTCAGGGATCAGGAGGAGGAAGCATTTGGAATACCTATGATGCACACGGAAACCTAACACAAGTCTTAGACAAGCGTGGAAAACGATGGAAATCGGAATATGACTCTATTGGTCGCAAGATTAAGGACATCGATCCAAATGATGCGGTAACTGAATATGTATGGGATAACAATGACAACTTGGTTCAACAAATTGATCCGTTGGGGTATAAAACAAACTATGTCTACGACGAGAATGACAGACTCACCCTTAAGGTCGATGACTCCACTGGTAAAGCAATTGGTTACACGTATGATGCTAATGGAAGGCTTTTAACTGAAGCTCATGGCAGTATTCAAACCGTCACCAGAGAATGGGATGCTGACGGGCGCGAGATAGAGACTGTTGATGGACGTGGCAACAGTCTTTTGCGCGGATATGATTCCCTTGGGCGTTTGACTGATCTTACCAACCAGTTGGGAGAAGTTACTACCTACACCTATGATAACGTGGATAACCAAAAGACCGTTACCTCACCTAAAGGGAATACAACATCCAATGATTATGATGGAGCAAATCGCTTAATTCGAACAAATCATCCTGATGGTTCAAAAACTGAGTTTGCCTATGATGGAGCTCACCGGCTGACCAAGCGCAAGCTAATCTCACCCGATGGGCAAGATTCACGTAGTTACAATTTTACCTATGATGCAAATGGGAGGTTAACAAAAACGGTCGGGCCAGGCTCGGCGACAGTCCAATTTACATACGATGCTGTTGGCAACCGAACCAAAATTACTCATGAGGGTTTGTCTATCAATTTTTCATACGATCCAAACGGAAACCTCACAAGGATAACTGATCCTCAAGGCCGAATCACCCAACACACGTATGATGATGCAAATAACCTGGATATCACCACACTGTCAGATGGTTCAACCATAGACAGGACATACAATACACGAAATGAATTAACTCGTATTGATTATTCAGAGGAATTGAGTCCGTTTACGTTTAATCACAATGGTGTCGGAAGTTTGACAAGGTTTTCCAATGGTCTCGGTGATACCAGCATTTCGTATGACATTCTTGAACGTCCCATTCAGCAGACTGATCCATTTGGAAACATCATTTCATTTGAGTATGACGCGGAACACAATCTCACTAAGTTGGTGTATCCAGGTGGGCTGGAAGTTATCTTTGAATATGATCCGGTCGGAAGACTGATACGTGTGACGCCATGGCACGGAAGGTCGACTACCTATGAACACGATCTTGATGGAAACGTATCGAAAAAAGTTGCATCAAATGGAACGGTCACCACATACACTCATGATAATAGAAGCCGACTTGCTTCACTGACCACCAAAAAGAGTGATGGGATGGTTTTGGTCAATTTTAACCTGACTCGTGATTGGCTTGGGAATCCGATTGATGTGGATATCAACCAACCGTTG
>CAYFHO010000001.1:0-270547 GCA_964342825.1 uncultured Verrucomicrobiota bacterium | reverse complement strand
TTGACACATCAAACCTGAAGTTGACACCCACCTTGCGCCTGAAATAATCAGGGTATGAATTCCCTGGACACGCGTGTGGAACAGTTGGAACGAAAAGTCGTTCAGCTGGAGAATACAGTTCGTGAATTAAAGGAAGCGAATATGCGATTGCAACATCGTCCCTCGGAACGTCACAAGCGTTCTCCAATTCCCAGTCCGGAGCGAGCCATCCAACGAGCACGAAGGGAAAACTCACTCCTCTTTGAACAAGGGGTTAAAATTGCTGCTACGACTGTAGCCATTTGCGCTTTTATTTGGGGTGGAATGGAACTGTTCGAAAAAGCAGACCACTATTTGAGCCATCAGGGAAACGGATTGCCGGATCCGCTCATAGCTACCGAATAATAGGTGAAGAGCCGGTGAGCTAATTGAACCTCATCGACGAGACTACCTATCCAACCAGGGAGAAATGATTGCCCTGAGGTCCTCTCCCCCCTTGGCATCAGGGCTGAAGTACCGATCTTCAATTGAATCGATCACAGAAACCAACTGTGATCTCTCTTCCTCACTGGTATCCGGGTCAGTTTGAATTTTTTTGAGCACCCCCATAGCAGTAAAAGGAGTGAGGGGATCGGGCATGGTCATTGTGGACGCCTGGGACTGAGGCTCTCCACCCGCTATCCCCATGCGATAGATACCAAAACCAATACCTGACACAAGGGCAACAACAAGCAACACCCACTGCCAACCCGACGAAGAATTTCCATAGGCAGCCATTAAAATGACTTCAGGCCCCACGGAAGCCAGATCGGCATCCTGATAACGTTGATATATCACTTCCTTGACAGAAGAATTTGGTTTGGGGAAAGCAAAAGATTTAGGCCTTTCGGTCAATTCAGGACGAGCCTGTAAACGAATCACCCACTGCCTTTCACCAACAGGGGCCAGATCCTCACTCTCCTGATCAAGAGTAGAAACCGCAACCCCTTGATCATCGTTGGAAACCACTTCAAATCCTGATGAACCAAAATCGACCAATTCATCGAGAGGAGGAATCAATCCGTGGGCTACTGCTTTGATTTCCAATACCAAGGTCCCTTCATCAGCACGGCGTTCATCGATCGTCTGTGTCAGAGTCAGGTCGCGAAAAGGGCGCAGATCGGATTGATTGGCATCGATCGCGATTTTAGGAGACTCAACAGGCAGCACGACATAACCCGAGGTATCCATGAAATCAAAATCCATCTGAAGACTTGGAATCATATCGACCTCCGGCCCCAGGGGTTTCATGAGGAGATAAGCATAAGGAGTACGTCTCCACCCAGGTTCTGCGTCGCCGACGGATTCTGTTTTATCGGTATGAAAGGTCACAGATAACACTTCAAAATGTTCCTTGAGAGCCTCACGAGCAGCCTCCTCAAAATCATCACGATAATTCACGGTGGGACGACCGTAATTGTAAAAATAGCCGGCGTTGTTTTGATTTTGTAGATACTTGGAGAACCCACCGGACTCCCTTTCCACTTCTTTGGTGTGACGAATGTCCACAAACAAACCGAATGGCTCATCGTGTCCGACGTTGGATGAACCATCTATGTGCGCGACCAATTGAATTTCGGTAACCAGATCATTGTAGTAATCAAAAAGTTTCCGGGCTTGTCCCGCTTTTTCATGGTCTCCGGCAATGGATAAACCAGCCCGAAGGTATCGGTGCTTTAATTCGGCTTTGAGTGAGGTGATCCGAGTTGAAAGTGCATTCGCAAACCGAGCCATGTGTCGTTCTGCCACTGGAGCCGGAAGTGAAAGAATGGCGTCACGAATTTTTTCAGGTTGGCTGCGATCAGGTTGATGGTAATCACGAAGCCCGGCCAGATCGGTTGCTCCCAGGCTGGCGTAAAACCAAAAATCATATACCTCCGAACTCTCCTTATCCTGAGGTAAATCCTCCACTTGATCGGCGTATAACCGGGCAGATTTGATGAATTGATCAAACGCACTTGCCCGACGAGCTGTAAACTGTGAGTCCTTGGTCAGTTCGTATTGATAGGTATTTTCATCAAACAAAATACAAGCCAAAGCCAGGTGAAGCGACCAGCTGTCTGGATATTTTTCGAGCCCCTTTTCCAATACGGATCGTGCCACTCCGTAACCTCGGAAAACTTCAGCTTGTATTTCCTTGTCCTTGCGCTGTGTTTTGTTGTTTTTTTGAACATCTGGTTTTCGCCAAATCGTTGCAAGGTTTGAGCGCATGGTCTGGATCATTCCAGCTAAAGTTTCAGGCTGGAGAGAGTCGGAACTACCAAAAACTTTTTCTATATCTTCCAGTCGATAAACCTCGGCCACACTGTGACAGGTTGTGAATGCCTTTGCCAACAATGCTTCGTCCACAGGTTCTATGGGCAACTCACGCAATTTGGTGACCCATTGCGTCAATTCAGCCAGATTGCGCACCTGCTTCGAACGGGTGAGTGGAATTCCCTCGGCGGTGCGATTGTACCCGTAGATATACATGTAGGTACTCCGCCGGTTCTGTTCTGTATTTGGATCGTGATTCTCAGTCCAAATACGAATGAACTCATTGGCCAGCTCGTGTGCTTCATCCGAATGTGTAGCGGCCAGCTTCTCTATGAATGGAAATGCCTCATCCTCTTCCTTAACCTTCAGATGCAACTTCGCGAGTATCTCCATGAATTTGGGACGGATTTTAGCATCGACGTAGGACAACCATTTATCATCGGGCTGTACTTTCAGCAATTCACCCGTGGCGATTGGCTGAGGTTGATTGGGGTTTCTTGGTTGAGAGTTGAATCGATTCCCATAATAAACGTTTCCATACATGTCCCATTGCATGGACGGAGAACGGCTGGTGGATTGGTCATGAACGTAGGAATGTTCGGCTTCTGAGAGCCAGTTGAGGGCCAGTAAATTGAGGGTATGAGCCCAGGGCATGTCACTTTGATCGCTGGATTCCAGAAAAGCTTTTACAGCCTGCGCCTGGAGTTGAAGATGTTTGAGGCGCTGATCACCATTGCGATTGATCCGTCCCTTGGCTGAAGCAGCTCCAGTCGCCGCTATGATCTCCAGTCCATACTCAGGATGATTCGAAAACACGTCTTTCAGCCAAGCTTCCCCCTTGTCGGGATCAATTTTGTCGGATAAATCCAAGGCACGCTGCAAGGCTTGTTCTCGTTCAGAATCTTTCGCATCTTCAATTTCCAACACGGCCTGTGTCATTTCCCAGGCCTTGATCAGCCAATCATCATCAGGTTTGGTGGCGTGGTGACTCATGTATCCAACAGCAATTAAATTGAGGCTCTCGGCATCTTTTGTCTCAACCGCTTCTGCAGGTGAAATTAGAAATTCCAAAGCTTTGTCACTTTTACCGGCAGCCCCCAATAGTCGAGCAACCAGCAGGCGTTTCGATTTATCGTCACCCCCAAGATTCCGCGTTCCATCCCTGAACACCGTAAGTATGGATTCCAGATCATACCCCTCGGAAATCATTTTTCTGAGAAATCCGCCCAGCGTCCGAGCATGTGCTTCGGTCAATGCCACCGGATAGGCATCTGCCAGACCGAACAAGTCTTCAGGAGTCAGGACATGATTTTCGCGACGCAACTGGTTGGGTGGAACGGGTTGATTGGGGGGAAGCCCTGCAGGTCGAGATAAAGATTGCAACAGGTGCTGATATGTCTGTTGAACATGATTCGTTTTGATGGAGGTGAAAAAACCCCTGATTGCTTCCCAATGGCCCAAGGTCACGTTCAACTGAAATTCCTTGAGTTCCTGATCCAGCCTTCCATTCAGTTCAGTCGTCAGTTTTGCAATTTTTTGAGCTTCATCTACTGGTTCAAGCTCAGACGAATTTTTCTTGGACGGAGCATTTGCCTTTTGGGAAGCATCTTCAATGTTCAGATCTTCGGATACTTTCGTAAGCTCTTTCAGTATGGTCGAGGCCCGGCGATCAAAGGTCAGCTTTAAAAACTTCTGAAGTCTGAGATCATCTTCGTTAGGCAAAGCAGGAGCAGCATTTTGAGGAGGAGCGGCACCGGGAGCTGCGGAGGCAGGAACGGGACTCGCAACAGGGCTTCCCGGAATAACTTGACCGGGAACAACCACTCCACGCGCAACGGAAACGTTGATGGCGGGCATAGCGGGAACCATTCGAACGACCCCCTGGCCCAGTAACCCTAAGGAACAGAGAAAACCAACGCTGAGTACGAGTTGAATCAAACTCCTCTTCATGAACCCAAGATGTGCTTTGAATCCATCAAGATCCCTGCCCATCCGGCGGCGGACCTGAGCCAGCTCCACGGCTGTCCTGAGGGGGTTGACCTTGATTGCTTTTACCTTTGCCCGAGCTTCGGCCGCGACCGCGACCACTTCCGCAACCCTGTCACTGACTTGGGAGAGGAAGCCCCTGAAGCTCGCCTAAATCCATCCGGGCCAAACGCACCGAAGATTCAAGATCTTTGCGATGTTGGACTGCCTCATTTGTTTCCCCCTGACTGGCGGCCCTTTCCGCAAGTCTTTTGTAGTGTTGACGAGCTGACTCAACGTGAGGTTCCCATTCACTACGAGGCAATCCCTCAAGGCGCATCAGCCAGGTCATATAAAACTCCGAACTGGCAAGTGACTGCCTCACCTCATCTTTGAACTCAGGGGACTCATGAGCATCGGGGGTAATTTCATCCATGAGACTAACCAGCGCATTTCGTGCATTAGGCAACTGGGAAGCCATCATTTGGGCCTTGGCTTTTTCCAGAACCAGGCGGCGACGCAATTGGACCTCATCTTCAGGTAAAGACTCCAGCGTCTTGTCACAAAGTTCGATGGTTTTGTTCCAGTTATTCTGCTGAGAATAGTGGTTGGCTGCAGCCACCATCAAACCTGCCTCATCCATCATCAGGCCTCTTTGCCCGGGACCGTAGTGATAGGCGACAGCTAGAGCGGGAATGACCAGCCACAGAGAAAGAATCCATTTCTTCATGATTAACAAAATCTTTTAAGGCTAATGTAAATCAGAGCGTATTCTCTACAGATAGATTTGCAATCTTAAATGATTTGGGGTCAGTCCCAACTATTGATACAAAAAGTATCAATAGTTGGGACTGACCCCCACCTGATGGTGGAACATTTTTTTGAAGTTGGCCTCGCACTGGAGTTCTAGCTGCTTCGGTGAAATTCCCAGTCGGTCTGCCACAAATTGATAAATGCGTCTCAAGTTACCTGGATGATTGATAGGACGCTTGTCTGCATCCAGACCGGCGTCGTGTGATATCAGGCCTTCTGGAGGCAGCATGTCGGGGGCATCGGTTTCCACGAGAAGTTTTTCCATTGGGATCTGCTCAAAAATATTCATGCGATCAGCCTTTCTTGGTTGAGCGAAATATCCCGAGATTGAAAACATGGCACCGAGTTTGATCCACTCATCAATCATTTCGCGAGGGCCGCTATAAGAATGCAAAAGAAAGCCACTACCCTGGTGAGGGTGGCTCCGAACAAGGTCTAAAAGCCTGCCCCAAGCTTTCAGGCAATGCACGGTTACAGGTAATCGAAATTGATTGGCCAGTTCCCATTGAGCCAGGAAAACTTCCTCCTGCTCCACAATATTATCTTTACGCAACCATCGATCGAGGCCTATTTCACCTACAGCAGACGAATGTGATTTAAGAAGGAACTCCAGGTTCTCCAACCAGTCCTTTGAGCGTTGATGAATCCACCAAGGATGCAAACCAAATGATGGGATGACTTGTTTGAATTTTCCTGAGCATTCCAAAACTCCCCCCCAATCGGCTTCAGTCGTCCCATTGACCACCATCCACCCGATGGCATCAGAACTCAAAACTTCACCCAGTCGCGGCCTGATCGAATCCAACCTGGGATCCTGAAGGTGTAGGTGAGCATCTATGAGCATGCGAACTACTCAAAAATGTAACGCCCGTGATTTGAAATGCTCCGATTCTACTTTATTGAGCCATGGGCAAAATTTTGGAAAAGACCAAAATTTCAACCAATCCCAACAATGAAATCGCAGTCAGTAGAACACTCCAAGTACGCAGAGTTTCTTTTTCGGTAAATCCACTTAAGCGTTGAACAACCCAGAATCCACTGTCATTCATCCACGACAATGTGATGGAACCAAAGCCGACCGCAAGAAAGATGTACAAGGGGTGATAGGCCAAGCCCGATCCATCACCTATCACGGCGGACATCAGACCTACCCCGGTAATCATGGCAACAGTGGCCGAGCCCTGAGCGATTCTAACGACAGCTGTGGCCAGCCATGCCAGCAGGATGTAAGAGAGGTTAAACTTGTCCGCCAGAGCCTGAATGGTTTCCCCTACTCCAGCCAGTCGAATCATCCCCCCAAAAGCCCCCCCTGCTCCTGTGATGAGAATGATAACCCCGGCCGTCAGCAATGGTGCCTCCAGTTTTTCGCTTAAGGTTTTTGATAAATCACCCTTCAGAGCAGGATTATTCTTCACCATCTGGCTTGCGTAAGTCCAAACAGCGAAACCGGCTGCGATCAGCATGGCAATGTTGGAGTGTCCTATGAATTCAAGATAAGGATAGATGGCTGCCTTGTCCTTTCCGAGCATCTTTAAGACGGACACCAGGGAGATAACAAGAACAGGAAATGCAACCGGAATGGAAGAAATAAACAGCCCCGGCAATTCACTGTCTTTTTTATCGACAATGGTTTTTAGGTCCTGTGCAGAAGTCCCGGATACATCGCGCATGGGAATATTCAGTTTTTCATCAAAACGTTTGGCCATCACTAATACCAACCAAGCAGGCAGAATGCTGGCCACCAATCCGGCCATGATCGCAATCCCAAGTTCGAGATTTAATGTGTTGGCAATCATCAGCGGCCCGGGAGTCGGAGGGACCATGGAGTGCGTGATCGCTCCGGCGCCTGCCATGGCCATGACATACATGGTATAACTCTTACCCGTGCGCAAACTCAGCGCCCTGGCCAGCGGGATCAAAAGGAAAAAAACCGTGTCGAAGAATACGGGAATCGAGAGCAGAAACCCGCTTAAGAGCAAGACAATGCCCGCCCGTTTTTCGCCAAAGGCCTGGAGCAGTGCTCTGACAATCCTGTCGGCAGCCCCACTTCCCATGAGGCAAGTGCCAATGATCGCAGCCAGAGCAATCACCAACCCGATCCCGCCAGCGGTGTTGCCAAACCCTTTGAGGGACCAAGTGACTGCTTTGGTTAAATTGTTTCCTTCGAGGTTTGTCATGTCGAGAGCCACCCTCGAATCGAACAAACCTTTGTTCAGGTCATTCACATTAGGAAGGTCTCCAGTCAAGACACCCGCAAGTATGGCTGCAAGGATCAACGCCAGAAATGCGTGAACTCTTAAAACAGTTATGGCGACGACGATAAAGACCACGCAGATTGCCAATATCGCAAAAGGCCACATGGAGATGGAAGCCTCTGCACCTACTTGAGCTAGTAAAGGTATCATGGTTGTAAAATCTAGGGATTGCAGTAAGTCCCTCACAAAATTCTGTAAGGGTCAAGTGTTCTTGTGTGTCGGTGTGTGAAATCAACACGCGTCTAAAGGCGATCCTTTCCCGAAAAGCTCACAATTCCTGCTTTCGAAATCAAAGTTTGAGAAAAACATGAAGAAAACGAACGCATTGATCATTCTCGAAACACGCCAAACGCAGAATTCCACCAACTAAGAACACGACAGCATATTCAAAATCACGACAACAATACCAAAAAAACGCACAATTTTTACATGTCGCATTTATAGACCTTTATTTTGTTTATTTTTCTGTTGACCAATTACTTACATTGTTTCATATTTACGTCAGGTGATCCACTCACCGTTATCAGGCTCAAGAGTGACCGGGATCAACCATGCTTCAGGTGGGGTGCACGTGAAGCCTTGCCCGGTCACTCTTCTTCCAAACAAAATTCCCCCACCAAGGCACATTCCAAACTGGATTGGATACTCATTTACCTCTTGGTTCCGAGAGCATTCTAAGGTAACCAGTTTAGGTGTTTCGTGGCCGTCACATTCAAAATCTTGCCCTAACAGGTTTCATGGGAGTGGGTAAATCCACTATGGGGCGGCATCTTGCAGACTTTCTGAAGTTCCAGTTCATGGACACGGATGAATTGATAGAAGCCCGAAACAAGACGACGATCACAGAGATTTTTGCGACACTTGGTGAACCTTACTTCCGTGAACTCGAGAAGAATCTGGTTTTGGAAATGCAGGAATGGGATCGGACCGTGATTTCAACTGGAGGAGGACTGGTCACCTTCGGAGACAACATGCAGCTACTGAAAAAGAATGCCTTCGTAGTCTGCTTATGGGCTGCGCCCGAAACCATCTACAACAGGATCAAACGCCAATCCAACCGCCCCTTACTACAGACAGAAAATCCGCTGGATACCATCAGATCCATGCTTGAGAAAAGGAAAGCTGCCTATCGAACGGCAGATTTAATGATCAACACGGACACCCGCCCAATGAGGCAAATCAGCCAGATCATTGTACGGCAATTCCGACAAGCCCAACACCAATCACTTAAAGACAACAAGAACGTCTCAGCCTAGGACTTTTTTAGTCGCCAGAAAAGTGACTGACCTAAATCGATATATTCGCGAAAAAGCATATGGCTTTGGATTTGACGCATGCGGATTTACGGATGCCCGACAACCGGCAACATGGTATCAATATGTCGATTGGATCGAATCAGGGAAGCACGGCAAAATGGAATACCTGCGCAGGCATTCCGAAAAGAAAGGTGATTTAAGTAAGGTGCTTCCAGGAATCAAGTCGATCATCAGTTTGGCCATTTCCTACGAAATACAACAGCCTGAAGAGCAGCCCTCCGATCCATTGAAAACAAGTAGTCCGCCGGGATTGATAGCAAAGTATGCAAGGCATAATGACTATCACGATGTGCTAAAGCAGCCGCTTCAAAAACTGTGCGATGCATTGGCAGAAATTGAAGAAGAACCCGGGCATCGTCACTTAGCCTACCTGGATACCGGGCCTGTCATGGAACGAGATCTCGCACAAAGAGCGGGGTTGGGTTTTGTGGGTAAACACACCAATTTAATCCATCGTTCACTTGGCAACTGGTTCTTTATAGCCGAAATTCTAACCACCCTGGAATTGGAGCCAGAAGAATCAGAACCCAACCGATGCGGATCCTGCACAAGATGCCTCACCTCCTGCCCAACGAATGCGATTGAGTCCTCCTTCAACCTGGATGCGCGAAAATGCATTTCCTACCTCACCATTGAATTGAAAGGTTCCATTCCGGAGGATCTTCGCCCAGCCATAGGCAACCGGATATTCGGCTGTGACGATTGCCTGGCAGTGTGCCCCTGGAATCGATTTGCAAAAGAGGGATCCTTGATGAAAGAGGCCAGGAGAGCTGATTTTGATTCTCCCGACTTGATCCAACTGCTGGAAATGGATCACGTGCAGTTCAAGTCGACTTTTGCAGGAACACCGATACTTCGTAGTAAGCGAAAAGGTTTTTTGCGAAATGTCTGCGTCGCTTTGGGAAACACCGGCACCAGCGAAGCAATCCCTGCATTGAAAAAAGCATGCCAGGATCCAGAACCCTTGATAGCCGAGCATGCCCACTGGGCGGTTGCAAGAATTGAATCTCGTCTGAAGAACTCAGGTACAGAATGAAAATCCGATTTACTTTAAGAGCCGATTATCATTAAACTTGGGACATGGCAGAGTTTGTCCGTTTTGTAAATAATGGGGCTTCATTGATTACCCCGGCAGTTGTAGAAAATGTGATCCGGCAATTACCCGTATGGAAAGCTGAATTCACTCAGATCGACGCGCCCAAATTTCCCCACTTGGTAGATCAACTTGAATTTCTCGCTGACGCTGTTGAAGATTGTTACGAGGGCGTCTACAAGGAACTTCCCTATTTTGCAATGGCTGAGGCGGTATTCGCGCTCACATACGCCCACAAACAAGTGGACATCATCCCTGACTCAGTCGTGGATCTTGGTCACGCCGATGACTCGAGTGTGGTGCGAGCAGTCATCATGCAAAATGAACGTGCCTTTGAAAAATACGCAAAATCGCAAGGAATCAGTTGGCAGCGTATCACGGTGAAACCTTAAGAAGGTTTCCATTCTGAGTGAATCGGGTCGTGGACTTATGAATCCTCACCCGGTTTTTTGTCTCCTTCATATTTGAAGAACACAGCGGCCAGAGGAGGAAGCGCAATGGTGAGACAATGAGGTCTCCAGTGCCAGCCGAACTCGTCTGTGACCACACCTCCCAGGTTCCCGATACCGCTGCCACCGTAACTCGGAGCATCACTGTTCAGAATCTCCTTCCAGTAGCCGCTTTGACGAACCCCTACTCGGTAGGTTTCTCTTACCACTGGGGTGTAGTTGAAAATGGCAACGATAATTTCGCCGGATTCAGGATCGATGCGTTCCCAGCTGATGATGCTTTCATCCGCATTATCACAATCAACCCACATAAAGCCGTCTGAATGACAATCACCGACATGCAGCGCTTTTTCTCGGCGATAAACCAGATTCAGATCACGTATCCACTGCTGCATCCCTTTGTGAGGTTCATGATCAAGCAGGTGCCAATCCAGACTTGCGTCATGATTCCATTCCCGCCATTGAGCAATCTCACCTCCCATGAACACCAATTTTTTCGCCGGTTGTGCAAACATGTTCGCAAAAAGCAACCTGAGATTGGCGAACTTCTGCCAGTTGTCTCCCGGCATTTTTTCGACCAGTGAGCCTTTGCCGTGAACCACTTCATCGTGACTGAGAGGGAGCATGTAGTTTTCTGAAAATGCGTAAAGCCCCCTGAACGTCAACTGATGGTGGTGAAATTTACGATAGACAGCGTCGCGCTGAACATAGCTCAACGAATCATGCATCCATCCCATGTCCCATTTGTAACCAAAACCAAGTCCACCTAAATACAGGGGCCGCGAAACCATGGGCCAGGCAGTGGATTCCTCGGCTATCATCTGGACACCGGGAAAATGTTTATACACTTCCTCGTTCAGTCGCTTGAGAAAGGCAATGGCCTCCAGGTTTTCATTCCCGCCGTGCTCATTCGGTATCCATTCTCCTTCGGAACGCGAATAATCCAGGTACAACATGGATGCCACCGCATCAACTCGGAGCCCGTCCACATGAAAACGATCCAACCAGTAGAAAGCACTACTGATAAGGAAACTTTTCACTTCGTGACGTCCATAATTAAAAATATGGCTCTTCCAGTCCGGATGGTAGCCCTGTTTGGGATCTGAATGCTCAAACAAATGCGTTCCATCGAAAAAAGCCAGACCGTGCTCGTCATTCGGGAAATGAGAAGGCACCCAGTCAAGAATCACACCAATGTCATTTTGATGCAACAGGTCCACCAAATAGGCAAAGTCTTCCGGGGATCCATAACGACTTGAAGGCGCAAAGAATCCTGTAAGCTGGTAGCCCCAGGATGCATAAAACGGGTGCTCCATCACAGGTAAAAACTCCACATGGGTAAAACCTGTTTCCTTCACGTAATCCACCAGCATCGGCGCCAGTTCGCGAAAGGTTAAATGACGATCCGGATCAGAGGGATCCCGTTTCCAGGAACCCAAATGAACCTCGTAAACGCTCACCGGAGACTTATGATCGGACTTGGCATAGCGGTTTTCCATCCATGCCTGGTCGTTCCATTCATATTCTGAACGATGAACAACGGAACCTGTTTTGGGCGGAACCTCAAAGCGGTTGGCAAACGGGTCCGCCTTGTCGACTTCAAAATTGTTCCATTTGGAACGGATATGATACTTGTAACAAACACCCGGGTGAATACCTGGCACAAAGACTTCCCAAATTCCGGAGCTGCCCTTGGGAGTCATGGCACATTCGGATTTCGACCAGTAATTAAAATCACCCATCAGGTAAACGCACTCGGCATTGGGCGCCCACACCGCAAAGTAAACGCCTTTTTCGCCGTCGCGCTCCATGACATGACTGCCGAGCTTTTCGTAAAGATGAAAGTGACTGCCTTCATTGAATAAGTGAAGGTCGTCATCCGACAGCCTGGATACTCCTGATGCTGTTTTACCCATGTCCTTAAGGATGTGGTTAAAATGAGACCGAGTCCATGATCAAATCACGGTTCCGTTTGGAATCACGGCATTCTTGGGGATCACAACGATACCGTCCCGGATATTGAAAAGTTCTCCATCCATCTCGGCTGGTTTACCTTCCGGCGTGATCACGCAGTCACTTCCTATGCGCGCATTTTTATCAATGATGGCATTAATCACCCGGGTTCGGGCTCCGATCCCAATGGAAGGTTTCCCTTCACTTTGATGGCGGGAAATGGATTCCTGTGATTCATAATCGTCTCCCCCCATCATAACGACCCGCTCCATATAAGCATCTTCCCCTACAATACTTCTAATGCCCAACATACAATCCTTGAGCCTGGCTTTGTGCACAATACATCCATCTGAAAGCAGACTACTCTCTATCACTCCCCCATTGACCTTGCTCGCGGGCAAAAATCTTGGTCGGGTAAAGACAGGAGACCCCATGTCAAAGAAATTGAATTTGGGAAGCATTGAGGTTAGGTCCAAATTGGCATCAAAAAATGCTTTGATCGTTCCGACATCCTCCCAATACCCCTGGAAAACGTAAGAAGAAAGCTTATGGGTCTTGATCGCTCCGGGAATGATGTGTTTACCAAAATCGGTGTGAGCATTGTCGAGAAGCTCCAGAATGGTCTTCCGATTGAAAATGTAGATCCCCATGGAAGCCAGCCACAACTCTTTATCGGAATGGATCTCCAGTTTCGAATACCAATCTTTGGGAAGTTTGAGTTCTTCCTGCAAAGCGGGATCCTGTGGCTTTTCTTCAAACCGCGTGATTTCATGGGCATCGTTCATCTGCATGATGCCAAAACCGGGAACCGATTCCTTCTCGACGGGAATCGTGGCCACCGTCAAATCAGCTCCCTTTTCAATGTGATGAGCCAGCATCTCAAGGTAATTCATTCGGTAGAGCTGATCGCCACTGAGAATAATCAGGTATTCGAAGGATTGACTGGTCAGATGAGTGAGGTTTTTGCGAACGGCATCCGCAGTACCTTCATACCAGGAGGTACTGGTAGGTGTTTGTTCTGCGGCAAGAATTTCGACGAAACCTCGCGAAAAATGGTCAAACTTATAAGATTGGGATATGTGCCTATGAAGAGAAGCTGAAAGAAACTGCGTCATCACATAGATGCGGTGCATACCTGAATTGATGCAATTTGAAATAGGCACATCAACCAAGCGGTATTTTCCCCCGAGAGGCACTGCCGGCTTGCTGCGCTCCTTGGTCAACGGATATAAACGTGTGCCGGCGCCACCTCCAAGAATGACACTAAGGACATTTTGAGAGAGGAATGATGCTGAAAAAATAGGATTTGATGCCATATAAATACCTTAGGTAAACACTTGAGACGAAACCAGCCTAACTTGACATGAGGATGTCAACAAGAAGCAATACACATTTTGGACAGTTGACACCAAAAAATGACATACAATGAGCCAAATTGTTTCCTAAATAGAACGCACGGTAACATCCAGCGAAAGAAATGAATCCTGACAAGAATCCCCATTGTGTCATCACGGCAGGACCTACCTATGAACCGCTGGACGAAGTCAGGCGGTTGACCAATTTTTCAACGGGATCGCTCGGCGCTGAACTCTCAAAGCATCTTCGCTGCAATGGAGCTAATGTCACTCTGCTGACGGGCCATTACGTAACATATCAGGGTACGTTTGAAGCGGATCGACGGATTGAATTCACCACAACGAAAGATTTGGCTGATAAGATTCAAGGCCTTGCCTCCCATGGTATCGACGCCATTTTTCACGCTTCCGCTGTGAGTGATTTCGCTTTTGGCAAAGTATGCGAAAAAACTGAATCGGGTGAATTGAGAGAGGTTCAATCCGGAAAATTCTCCACACGCAACGGCTCCCTTTTTGCAGAGCTGGTTCCTACCACCAAAATATTACCTGAACTTCGAAAATGGTTTCCCAATGCTTTCATCGTAGGTTGGAAATTTGAGGTTGAAGGAAATCGTCAACAAACGATTGAGAAGGCAAAAGCACAACTGCGAGAATGCAACACCGATGCATGCGTTCTAAACGGACCTGCCATCGGTGACGGATTTGAAATCTATTCCAGTAGGTATGAAGAACCCCAGAATGTGCCGAATCGATCCGAGCTTTATGAAGCTCTCTGGAAGTCTCTAACTGATTTCATGAAAGAGCGAACACCCTAATGCATCGGGTTTTCACATCATTTCCGGCGTTTCAATTCCCAATAGATTCAGGCCTTTTTCCAGAACCTGACGGGTCAAGGAGCAAAGGACCAGTCGGGAGGTCCGCGTGGATCCCTCGCTTTTGAGAACCGGGCAATTCTCATAAAATGAGGTGTACAGACCAGCTAATTCAAAAAGATAATTGCAGAGGTAATTCGGTCGTTGATCCTCCAACACAGATTCGAGAATCAACCCGAAGTTGATCAAGTGCCTGGTCAGTTTTTTTTCATATTCAGAGTCCAACTCCAATTCAAAGGAAGGCATGGCTTCCAGAGATTGCAGGAACTCGGATTCTTTGAGATTGGCTTTGCGAAAAATGCTGCGAATACGAGTGCTTGCGTATTGCAGATAGGGAGCAGTGTTGCCACTCAAGGAAAGCAGTTTATCCCAATCAAACACGTAATCTGTCTGACGATTCGGTAGCAGATCGGCATATTTCACCGCCCCAATACCTACAATTCTCGCGATGTCGCGGCTAAGCTCTTCATCAAGATCAGGATTTTTTTCTGCGACCGCCTTGAAAGCGCGCTCCTCGGCTTCATCAAGCAAGTCATTCAATTTGATGGTGTCACCGGCCCTTGTCTTGAATGGAGTCCCGTCAGGCCCCAGGATGGATCCAAACCAAGTGTGGATGAGTTTGACTTTGGAACCAGGTCGCCATCTGCGGAAGATTTCAAACAACTGTTTAAAGTGGAGTTGCTGACGCCCATCCGTGACATAAATGATCTCGTCAGGAGTCCAGGTTTCCATGCGGTATTGAATGGTCGCAAGGTCGGTGGTGGTGTAATTCGCACCTCCATCACTTTTTAAGATCAACGCCGGATGATCTTTAAGGCCATCAACATCTTCAAAGAAAACCACTTTGGCACCTTGACTGTCAGTAGCAATCCCCTGCTCGGTCAACTCAGTCACCACACCCTGAAGCTGCTCGTTATAAAAACTTTCTCCGAGTGTATGATCAAAATGAACCCCCAGGCGCTGATAAACTTTATCGAACTGTTCACGCGAAACCAACTGCATCTCCTTCCAAATGGAAAGATTTGTCTCGTCACCCTGTTGAAGTTTGACCAACTCCTGACGCGCCATTTCGAGGACTGAGGTATCTTCCTCACAAGCAGCGTTGACTTTTCGATACAGCCTTTCCAGCTCACCCAAGGCATCCTTCATCAAGGAAACCCGATCCAGATGCTGTTTCCAACCGACAAGTAGTTTTCCAAATTGAGTTCCCCAATCCCCAATATGGTTATCGGTAACCACGTTATGCCCAATCAACCTGAGAACACGAGCCAGGCAGTCTCCAAGAATGGTGGATCGAATATGCCCGACATGCATGGGTTTGGCCACATTGGGAGAACTGAAATCGATGACCACAGTTCGCGGCGAAGTGGTTCTCTGAACGAAACACCCTCCTGAAGTTGCGGCAGATATAAGGGCCTGCTTTACGGCGCTTTGTTTCAATCGCACGTTGATGAATCCGGGACCGGCAAGCTGGACTTCCTCTGCCACTTCTGAAAGGTCTAATTCATCCAACACTTTCTGGGCATATTCGCGCGGATTCAGTTTGCTCTTTTTGGCAATCGCCATGACTGAAGTGCACTGATAATCACCAAATTTGGGGTTGGTACAAATTTGGAGCTGAATCACGCTCGGGTCCACCTCAGGAAAAACCTTGAGAATGGCGTCACGGATCGAGGATTCAACCAATTGAGGGAGAGCAAGTTTGACGTCTTCCATGCCTGGATGATCAATAATTTAAGGATGGATTAGAATTTTAGAAAGCAAAAGGGCATTCAATCAGGCCTTGGGAGCAGATTTTTCCTTGATGATGCGCTCCATCTCGGAAGCATCCGCAGCCTGCTCCAATGATTGACGAAATTCATTGTTGTGGAGCAATTTGGCAATATTTGCCAATGTGTGAAGATGCTTTTGAAACTGTCCTTGCGGCACCAGAAAGAGCATCACCAAATTGACGGGTTTGTTGTCTAAAGCATCAAAATTCACCCCAGTCTTGGATCGACCAAAGGCACCCACAACATCATAGATCAGGTCCGTGGACGCATGGGGAATCCCCACACCAAAACCGATCCCAGTGCTCATGGAGGTTTCACGCTTTTTCACCACATTGGCAATCGATTCCCTGTCCTGCGGGCGTATTTTATTGCAAGTGACAAGGTTATCAATCAGCTCCTCAATGGCTTCCCAACGTGTGGTGGCCTTCATCTCTGGAATGATTTGATCTTTTGTAAGGATTTCGCCTAGCAACATATCAATTCAATTTTAACTGCGAACCATTTCGCACCAGAACCGCTTGCTTTTCAAGACCCAATTCAGAATCCTCCCACGTTATTAAGCAGTTGCCTGGCCGCTCCAAACTCTGGTTGGATTTCCAAAGCGCGCTGTGCAGCTCTCCTGGCTTCCTCAATACGCCCCATTCCCATCAAAATCGTGGCCCTTGCGTAAGGTATCTCTGGATCAAATGGATTCGCAGATTCACCACGAATCAGGCTTCGCAAAGCGTCCTCCCTCATCCCTTCCCCGTTTTGAGCCAGCCCCAAATTATACCAGGCACGAGAATGGCGTGGATCCACTTCCACCGCCTTTTTGAGAGATTCCATCACTTTCCTGATATTCCCAAGCTCGTTCCAGGCCAATCCCTGTTTGTAGAAGTATTCTCCCTCGGTGGGGTCAAGGCGACAGGCTTCCTGGATTTCCTTGAGGGCACTCTGTTGATCTCCAATCATGCTGAAAACAACCGCCAATTCATGGCGCAAGGGAGCGGAATTAGGATCCCACTCCACGGCTTTACGGTAATGCTTCAAGGCAGAAGTCACGTCCTGTTGTGCCAGATGCCAGGCACCTTTCTGCATTTGCCCCGAAGGTTGATCAAGGTGGAGGTTTAAAAAGTGCTGCAGTTCCCGGCCTGTAACCGAGGCGGGATCCACGTGATGTCGAAGGGACCAGGCAGCGTTGACTCGAACGCTGCGAACAGGATCCTCCAACCGATCGACCAATGCCTGAGCGGCATCCGCATGTCCCGCCTGAACCGCCGGACCTAAGGCCATCACCACCTGGCTTCGAAGCAAGGCATTCGTGCTGGTTGATGCCTGAATCATGGCTGGCATGACATCCCGCTCAAACCACCATGTATCCAGAAGACGAGCTGCCACGGCCTTCCAAAAGGGTACGGTTTTCTCATCCTGCAACATTTTCAAAAGCGGCTTGTGCGATCCTTCGGTGGATAATCGAGCCTGGGCAATCCATCTGGCACGTTCCCGAGTGGGCCTTTCCATCCTGTCTCCATACCATTCCTCCACCTTGGCAATACTCCAGTCTGTGGTTTGATCGTCATGACATCTGTTGCAGGCATTGGGTATTCCCCATTCCTTGGTCAGGACTGGATCCGGAATAGTGAATCCATGATCTCTTCTAGGGTGGCGCTGCATATAAGTGGTGTGTGGCATGTGACAATCAACACACTTTCCACCGGGAGTTTCCGCTTCATGAAACATGTGCTTGGAAGGTTCAATCACAGGGGAATTCGGATAACCTCCCGTGTGACATCGCATACAAAGGGCGTTACCCGGCAGAATGGTTTCATTGGAATGGGGATCGTGACAATCCAGGCAATGCACTCCTGCCTGGTGCATTTTACTGCTCAAGAAGGAAGTATAGACATAATCCTCATCCCTGACCTGTCCATCTGCATAATAGAGATCGGAAGCATCCGGGATCACGAGCGAGTAGTGGTCAAGGTATGATTCTCCGGGCACAAAATCACCCGTTAACTCCGTTCGCCGTGAATGGCAGGATCCGCAAGTATTCAGAATCTGCTGAGAATCCCGTTCCCCCAAGGCGGCTTTGGGAGGTTTATCGAAACGGTTGGGGGCTTTGTAATAGTTGACATGAGCCTTCATCGGACCGTGACAGGATTCACATCCTACCGACATCTCTGCCATAGCTGTATGATATCGGTCGGTCTCGGGATCGTAGTTTTTTCTCAGGCGCGTGTTATGACATCCCGCACACATGCTGTTCCAGTTCATACCTCGCCCTGTCCAATGTCCCCATTCACCAGGTCGACGGTCTTCTTCACCATAAACATTGAACCATTCTTTTTGATGCGGATCCCATGAAGTATCCATGGCCTGCAAACGGCCATGCCCAATATCAGTGAGATACTGCCTCAACGGGGTATGCCCTATCACTCTGTCCAGTTGATGAACCTGATTCGTCCCTTGGACACCCAAAGTGGAAATCAGGTATTCTGTCTCCTTCTTGCTGGCTTTCGAGGTGACACTGGCAACTTCAAACTCATGACCAGGTTCAAAGGCTTCCTGATCCATATCAGTCATCAATGGCCTTTCAGCCATGCGATGGTTTGAGGGCTTCCACTTGTCAAACTCTGATGCGTGACATTCGCGACAACTGGCTGATCCGGCATATTGTGCATACACGTCTTCATCTTTCATCAAAAGCCGATCCATGGATAAACCTTTGGATTGATTCGAAGGTTCAGATGTCTGTTCAGGTGATGAAGCGTTCTTGCGGGTTTCAGGATTTAAGAAAACGAAGAGGCCAATCAAAACCACCACTCCGACTCCCCAAACCCAGGTAGGCATTCCCGATTTGGGTGCGGGTGCGGACGTCTTGTTTTTTTTCACTGACTGTTTGCGTTTACGATCGGCCATGTGCGCGCATCTTATGCAAAGCCCGCGAGATGATCAACCGCCATGATTGATGTAGCTTAGAAGCCAATCAAGCCCCACAGGAGGGACAAGCTCCGTGCGCCCCACTTTTCCACCTCGAATCAATCATCACCAAAGAAATGGGAACGCGGGAAGCCTGAGGCATTCGAACGCCAAAGGCTTTTCCATCGGGTGTGAATCGGACGTTCAACACCCCAAGGGGAAGCATGGGATTCGCGGGAGCACATCCCTCTAATAAATTAAATCCCTACGGGAGGGACAAGCTCCGTGCGTCCCACTTTTCTGCCTTGAAGCAATCATCAGCAAAGAAATGGGAACGCGGGAAGCCTGTGGCATTCGAACGCCAAAGGGTTTTCCATCGGGTGCGAACCGGATGTTCAACACCCCAAGGGGAAGCATGGGATTCGCGGGAGCTCATCCCTCCAATTCATTAAATCCCTACGGGAGGGACAAGCTCCGTGCGTCCCACTTTTTTACCTTGAAGCAATCATCACCAAAGAAATGAGAACGCGGGAAGCCTGTAGCATTCGAACGCCAAAGGGTTTTCCATCGAATGCAAACCGGGCATTCAACATCCTGAGGAGAAATATGGGATTCGCGGGAGCTCCTCCCTCCGATTGAGAGATTGAGCTGATCGCCGAACAAATACCTCGAATCATTTATACATGACACAAACGTTTTGATCTGAAAGGATATTGGCGACCTACATGATACCATTGGATTCAGATTCAGCAGAATCGGCAATAGCTCCCGCAACGAATGAGACATCAGCTCAACCGAACCTGGGCGAAGGGGTGCTTTATGTGGTTCCGACTCCCATTGGTAATCTCGAAGACATCACGATGCGCGCCTTGAGGGTATTGACGGAGTGTGATCTGATTCTGGCTGAGGACACCCGGCACACGGGCCAGTTGCTGAAGCATTTCGAATTGAAAAAGCCCATGCTGAGCTACCACAAGTTCAATGAAGCAGCCCGAAAAGATCATGTCCTGGACCGACTGAAGCAGGGAGAACAACTGGCCTTGGTAACGGATGCAGGTACTCCGGGGATTAGCGACCCTGGGCAACGGATTGTCATCGAAACAATTGCCCAAGGTTTCAGGGTTGAGCCGTTACCGGGAGCATGCGCCCTAACGACTGCTTTAAGCGCAAGTGGGTTGCCGACAGATGAATTTCATTTTGTCGGCTTCCTCGACCGAAAAAGTGCCAGACGCCGTCGAAAACTGGAAGCATGCCTCGAAATACCGGGTACGCTTGTTCTTTACGAATCACCCCACCGAATTGAAAAACTGCTGGAAGAACTGAACGATATCATGCCTGACCGAAATGTTGTCCTGGCTCGTGAATTGACCAAAAAGTTCGAACAATGGACGCGAGGTTCGGCTTCCGAGTTATGGGCAAGACGCAGCACTATCAAGGTCAAAGGTGAATTCGTCGTTCTTATTCACTAAAAGATCAAAAACTGGAATTCGATTCAGAAATTATTCCAGGACTTCAACCAGACGAAAGAAAAGAGCTGGGATTTGATCGTCAAAATTCAGTTCTAGTCTCATCTGTTCCGTTTCAAGACGGAACAGATCCAAGGTTTCCCAAGTTTCCAAATCTGATGAACCTTCCAGGCGATACTCAACCCCCACCGTGCCCTCAACAGGAAGCCCAAGCGTTTTTCGATCCGCACTCAGATCCATCATAGAACTAAAACTTGGGGGATTAAATTCGACGAGTGAGACATTCTGCGCACCTGGATTTGAATAGGCCGACTGGTCCAACATGAGGTAATAGCGCTCACCGGCTATGGCTTCGAAAGCAATCCGTTGCTGACTTATTCTCCGCATGGAGGCGGGAGGGGTCAGTGATTCAAGATCCGTTCCCTGAAAGAGACCGATGAAAACGTCTCGCTCTTCACCTCCCTCGCTGGACCATAAAAGAGAGACATCCGTTGATGGCTCAAAACTCCACCACAATGAGAGACCCGCGGGCAAAGGCTCCATCCCCAAGGCTCGAAGGTCAGGTTCTCCCGGCTCCCTGGTTGCCATTGAGTTATTCACAAGCTCGGATTGGTAGGGATAGTCTTCAATGATTTCCGCAAACAGAAACGAATCATTTTGCACTCCCGATTGCATGGAAATGTTTGCAGAGAACGAACCACCTTCCACTTCGTCTCCATCGATGACAATGGCGTAGCTCTGATCGTTGACAGCCTGAAAATTCAAATACCTCTCCCCGCTCTCAGGATCTGTTTGTTGGTAATAGGCCACTGGTATGAGCTGAGGTATGGAATCGGCTACCAGATAAATCAAGGCATGCGGACTAAAACTCTCAGCTTCCACCGATATTCTCATCACCCCCGTTTCCTGAGGATTCCATTCATACCATACGGATTTACCGTAAAATATTTGCCCCAGTGAAAACTCCTCGGTTTGTCCTGTCGCAAACTGATTGTTCCCCTGCCAGGAGGGTGCAACGCCTTCAAGCAGTATCCGGTTTTGATAATGATCATTTTGCACTTCCCGAATGAATCGAAATGAAATGGGAAACGCACCTGAAGAATTCTCATCGACTCCATCCGCCGCAATTTGATAAGTCACCCCTTGTTCGACAGGAATTTGCAAAAAACTGGATCTCCTACCATCTGGGTCTTCATCGTTTTCCGCCAGTTTTTGCAGATCGGACAATTCGTTTCCTGTGTAAACAGAAAGAACAGAATCAAAGGAGCTCGAGAAGAGATCATCCCAGTTTCCGCGGTAATAGGATGATGTGGTCACTTCAAGCAATCCATTCAAAGGCGCTTGCCATTTCCACCAAAGTGACCTGAAGGGGCCTGGTTCGTTGATGCCGTGGGAGGGTTCGTTGGCTTCATTCTTTGCGGAGCTATTGTCTGCCATGATGGTGATGGGCAATTCATTGATGATACCGGAATGAGCAAACAAGTCATTGGATGCATCCAAGTCCGACTCATCAACCATCATAAGGTAGGCATCAGAACTTCCTCCCAGGTATGAGGGAAACGCCGATTCCAAGGTTGTGGGAAATCCTGCCCCCAATTCTCCCATTTCGGAGTTCCCCACCAAAATAATCCCGCCACCTGGTATGGCCGCCATATCCACAGCTCCATTTTCGGGAGCACCTCCCAGATATGTTGACAAATGCCGTTCTCCATCAGTTCCAATTCGGGTTAGTATGGTTGCCTCCTTGTAGGCTCTGTTTTGAGACTGAACAGGATTGAACACAGGAATATCATTGGAATCCGTGGAGCCAACTATCCAAATATCACCCGTCAATTCGTCCAGTTCCAAACCGACAAAAGAATCCTCAAGCCGACCGCTCAAGTAGGAAGACATGACCAGATCGTTGGATTGAGTATCAAAAATACCGACAAACAAGCCGTCCCTTACCTCCGGACTCTCCAGCAATTCGTCCTGAAAAGATTGGACCATTCTTAAATTCCTGGAAAAAGTTGTCCCACCAAATACAACCAAACCCTGCTCAGTCACAGCGATCGACTCGATCCGATCAGTGGTATCTCCTCCATAAAAACTGGAATAATGAGATTCGCTGAGATCATTATTCATCTGGATTAGAAATCCATCCAACACTCCCCCATGCTCGGATTGAAAGGCATTTTCATTAGATGCCAGATCTACGGCAGAAGTCGTTCCACCAACCCAAAGAGTGTCGTCCTTGCCAAAAGCTAAAGATCGACATTCGGTAACAGAATTTTCGTACTCGGAACCAATCAACACGCTGGACTGCAGGGTGCCACCAGAGGTGAAAACTGAAACAAAACCGGGAAAAGCATTTTCAATCCAATTTCCCACCTGATTTTGAACACCAGGAAAATCCTTCGAAAGGGTGGTTCCGACCAAATAAATGAGTCCATCGTCACCAATCTGCAAATCCCTGATGCGATCAAATGAATTCCCCCCGAGATATGTTGAAAACAGGATTTCATCACCTTCAGAAGAAAGCTTCATGATGACACCATCCACAGTTCCCCCGCCATAAGAAGCTTGTTCTGCATTCTTCACAGGCCAATTGGAACCACCCGCCATGTTGCCAACCAAAACAACATTCCCTTCGGCATCTACCTGCAGCCCGTCAATCGATCCGTATCCAAACTGATTGGGATGTTCATCGATCCATTCACTTTGATCCGGCGATGGTGGTTGAGAATAACCCAAACCTATCCCTGATTTCCAAAGCAGCGTTTTTCCATCGGAAGAAAATTTAGCAATCACGTAAGTGACTCCGTTTCCATATTGAAAATCCAAATCGGATAATTCTTCATTCCCGGAATAAGCAACATAAATGGAGCCGTCATCACCAACGGCCACTGCCTGAGCAAAATCGGTGTTTCTGCTTCCAACAAAAGTTGACCACCTCACCGTGTCACTCAGAGCAATGGAATTGACATAAAAACTACAAGACAGGCTGATGAGGATGAAAAAAAACAGTAAACACACTCTAGGATTTTTTGGAGGGGCTACACTGGTTCTCATTGAGACATAGTGCAGCAAGTTACTGAAAAATGGGAAGCAAAAATCTCAATGAACCATTTCTATTTGTTATCAGAAATGAAATACTACGGCAATGAAGACCGTTGCATTGGTTCCGATTCAGAATGGGAGGAAAGCAGTCTGCATCTTGGTTGGGATGTCCACTTAGCGTCGGGACCGCACGTCCGGTGGGGTGTCCGCACATTACTGTAGGCTATTGTGTATTCCCAACGCGCTCACGGCCCCGCGGCAGCGGAGCCTTAGCATGTTACCCCCCCTCAGTTTGAACCACACACCGTCGCATTTTGAACTGAAAAATTTTTTATCGACCTCTTCTTGTATCCGATTTCCTGGTTGCACATAAACCTTGCTTGAGGCAGTTTCGTGTCAATGAACTCCCATATTCCGATGCTCTTGGCCGCCCTGCTTTTAGCGGGCACTCTAGATATATTTTCTGCTGATCATTCAGCTGTCACACCTTCACCTCGTCAAGGAGGCTGGGTCAAACGCCATGAGCAATTCAACAAAAACGTGCAAGCCAACCAGGGTAATATCGATCTTATCTTCGTGGGGGATTCCATCACACAGGGATGGGAAGGTCGGGGCAAGGATGTCTGGGATAAATATTATTCACATCGAAAACCTTTAAATCTGGGAATAGGGGGAGACCGAACCCAGCATGTTCTTTGGAGATTGGACAATGGAAACATTTCCGGAATCCAACCAAAGGTGGCGGTGGTCATGATCGGCACAAATAATTCTGGAAAAGACAGAAATACCGCAGATGAAATGGTGGACGGTGTGGAGGCTGTGGTGAAGAAACTAAGAAGCAAACTTCCAGAAACCAAGATTCTGTTGTTGGCCATTTTTCCACGAGGCGAAAAATTCAATGACCAACGCGGAAAAATCCTTCAAGTCAATCAGGTCCTGCGAAAACTCCATGATGGAAAACATATCCATTATATGGATATCGGGCATCGTTTTATGGATGGCGATGGCATGATTCCCAAAGCAATCATGCCGGATTTCCTGCACTTTTCCACTGCGGGTTACGGAGTTTGGGCGAAGGCCATTGAAACAAAACTCGCCTCCCTGCTCGGAGATTCACCGGTAAAAATTTCTAACAAGAACGTGAATGGGTCCTGGACATTTTCCATTGAAGGCCCGGACGGCCAAGTGGACGCGGCCATGAATCTAAAGAGGCAGGGAGCCCAGATAAAGGGCACGGTGGCCATGGGTGGTAACCGGGTTTTTGAACTGATGAATGGAGGTATCTTTGACAATCAAATTCAATTCACAATCCGCAGAGACCGACCTCAAGGCGGAGAGGCGCTCTATCAATTGACCGGTAAAGTCGAGGGAAACCGCATCGAAGGAGAAGTGACAGCCACACTTGACGGAGAGAAAATGACGCAGGAGTGGTGGGCTACCCGGGATTGAATTTTTGCAGATGGGTGGCATGATCCTGCCGACACAATAAAAGAAACTAGGTACTATGGCTGGTCATAACAAGTGGTCGAAGGTCAAACATATCAAGGGTCCAGCGGATGCCAAAAGGGCCAAGATATTTTCGAAACTCTCCAGGGAAATCGTTGTTGCAGTCAAGGAGGGCGCCAGTGATGACCCGAGTATGAATCCTCGTTTACGTATGGTCCTCCTGAAAGCGCGCCAGGCAAACATGCCTCTGGACAACGTCCAACGAGCAATCCAGAAAGCTACCGGGGAAGGTGGTGCTGCAAATTATCAGGATTTGACCTATGAGATTTATGGTCCACATGGCGTGGCTATTCTTGCTGAAATTTCATCGGACAATAAAAATAGAACAGCTGCAGAGATCCGCCACATCCTGAGCAAAAACGGAGGTTCCATTGCATCAGCCGGAGCGGTGACGCGCCTCTTTCACAGGAAAGGTCAAATCATGATTGCACGAGATTCCGTTGACGAGGAACGGGTCATGGAGATCGCGCTCGAGGCGGGAGCTGAGGATTTCAATGCAGAACCGGAGGGTTACGAAATCATTACAGAACCGAACCAGTTTGAGGAAGTGTTGAAGAAAATCGACGATGCGAAGATTCCAACGGAAACAGCAGGCATCACTTGCCTGCCGGAATTAAATTCACCAGTTCCCCCGGAAGCAACGGAATCCATACAAAAGCTCATCGACACATTGGATGATCATGACGATGTCAAAGACGTCTATTCGAATGCTGAATTCCAGGAAGAAACCTGAGATTTCCTGATGAACGCAATTCATGATGGCATCTATCGAGCCACTTTAATTTCGAAGTATGTTCAAGGAGTCAGGAAAACCAGTTCATTAAAATGGCAACCTTGTCACATAGCTCGCTTCAACAATTTATACCTTGCCAACAGTCATAAGATTAGGATCACCCGAAGGCCCTCCAATCATTGTCGGCAAAAATTAACCTCATGAAACACGCTTGGGCGGAACGATGGCTCGGACGTTTGGCAGACTTGATCTGCGCCAGGCCCAATGCGTTTATATATCCACAATTTATAGTGTTTGGGATTTGTGTATTCTACACGGTTTCCGAACTGGGTTTCAACACTAACAGAAGCGATCTTGTTGGAGCAGAGAAAAGGTATCACCGAAACTTTCTTGATTATAAAAAAACATTCCAGAATCAGGATGAACTGGTCACCATTGTCGAAAGTGAAGACACCGAAAGAAACAGGGAATTCATAGAGCGACTTGGCGCGAAGCTGAAAAAAGAGCCCGAACTTTTCAGAGACGTTTTCTTCAAGGGAAATTTTCAAACCCTTGGACCAAAATCTCTGCAGTTGATAAAAAACATAGAGGACGTCAAGGCTCTGGAGGAAAAGCTTCAGTCGGCCAAACCCCTTCTCAACCAATTTTCAAATGTGACCAATCTCACCGAGATGGTCCGAAGCATCAATCGACAATTTCGTCAGTCAGCTAAACAATCAACCACAGGAGACAAAACTTCCGCCGGTCATCCGCTGAGCGAATCCCTTCCAGTGTTGACCTCACTCCTGACCCAAGCACGAAGCAGCTTGCATCAGGCAGATCCTGTCATTTCACCGACTCTTAGCGGACTGCTTGGCAATTCACTCAACACCTCTTCAAAGGAATACATTCAATTCGACAATGGAAGACTCTTCCTGATCACCGCCCAACCTGTTTCCGAAGAAAATGAAAAAGCGGCCGTTCGCAGACTGAGAGTATTGGTCAAAGAAGTTCAAGCGATTGTTCCCGGTGTGAATGTAGGGGTCACAGGAAAATCAGTCCTTGAATTGGACGAGATGCAGCAATCACGTGTAGATACCACCAAGGCAACTTTAATTTCTTTGTTACTGGTATTACTCATTTTTATTTTTGGATATCAGGAAACAGGGCGACCGGTGAAAGCCACCCTTTGTTTACTGATTGCCCTTGGATACACGATGGGGTTCACGACACTTGTGGTGGGTCATCTCAATATTCTGACCATAGCATTTGTGCCCATGCTGATTGGCCTGGCCATTGATTTTGGAGTTCACCTGATCACTCGATATGAAGAGGAACTGGGCTACGGAAACTCAAAAGCACTCAGCCTCAAGAATGCATTGACCTTTACCGGCATAGGAATATTTACCGGCTGTTTAACCACTGCGGGAGCCTTTTTGGCCATGGGGATTACCGAATTCAAAGGCATTCGAGAAATGGGAATTATCACTGGAGGGGGAATGATTCTGGCCTTGATTCCAATGATGACCATGCTTCCTGCCTTATTGCTGAAAGGTAAGCAAAATGCCTTGAACCATGCTCAATCCAAGTCCGGAAACAATAACCGAGAAAGGATGGAGCGCCTTTGGCTGGAACGCCCCAAATGGGTCATTGGAATAGCAGTTGGTATATCCATTCTCGCAGCCAGCCAATTGCCAAAAGTTTATTTCGATTACAATTTGCTCAACCTTCAAAGCCACGGTTTGGAAGCGGTCCAATTCGAACATAAGCTCATTCATTCCGGGGAGAAATCGATCTTATTTGGAGCCGCCATTGCCGATTCACTTAATGAAGCCGCTGAGATTGAATCCAAAGTAAAACAACTTCCTTCGGTTGCCAGCGTGGATTCCATGGCCTCGTACATCGCATCAAACACCACGAATAAACTGGCATTGATCGATTCGATTAAATCAACCATCCATGATCTTGAAGTTCCCTCTCCTGATGACTCCTTGCTGGAAATAAAATCATTTCATCAATCACTCACATTCCTAGCCAGTTACGCGAAACTTGCCGTTCAGTCCATCGAAACTAAAGGTGAGGGACAATCGTTCAAACCTGAACTGATTTCGCTGCATAGGGCTATCACCCAATTGCAAAAGGACATGAACTCGATGGATGAACATTTCGTTCAAGATCGACTCTCGAGATTTCAATCTGGGCTATTTGGGGAATTAAACAGCATGGTCCACAGCATTGCCAATCAGGACACAAGCTCCCCTCTTAGTCTTGATGAGTTACCGGATGTCCTAAAAAACAGATTTGTAGGCTCCGATGGAAGGTTATTGGTGCAGGTTTATCCCAAGAGCAATGTCTGGGAAAGATCACATCAGGAACTTTTCATCAAAGAATTACGCACACTGGATCCTGAAAATGACAATCACCCAGTCATTACCGGAACCCCCATTCAGCTTTATGAATACACTGAGTTGCTGAAACTCAGTTATCAGGAAGCTGCTCTCTATGCACTCATAGCTATCATGGTTCTGGTATGGATTCATTTTAGGTCAATGATGACCGTCATTTTTGCCATGCTCCCGGTGTTCTTGGGAACTTTGTGGCTCCTGGGACTGATGGGACTCATGGATATTCCTTTCAACCCGGCGAATATCATGACACTTCCACTGGTTATCGGGATTGGTGTCACCAATGGAATTCACATTCTCAATCGCTACCATGAAGAAGCACATCCAAGTATTTTCACGAAAAGCACTGGAAAAGCGGTCCTGGTATCCGCATTGACGACAATGGCGGGCTTTGGGAGTTTGATGCTGGCTCACCATCAAGGCATTGCAAGTTTGGGATACGTCATGTCCATCGGAGTTGCCACGTGTATGATTGCCGGTTTAGGGGTGCTGCCTTGTATTCTCAAAGTGTTCAATCCCACCATCAGAAAAAAAACCCAGCAACAGCATGGCAATACTGTCACTGGGCAGCGAGGAACCGAGGTCAAAAACCTCATATAAGACATGAACAAGGAACACCTTGAAGCGGTTAAAGTCAATGATTAATCAGAAAAATCCGAAATTACATCCTCGATTTCATGCTTTATCGTTACAGAAACACATCTACAAGGTAGCTTCATTGCCATGACGATTGCGAAAGTCCGTAAATTTGCCCTGAAAACGGGCAATTAGAGCGATTGTCGGTATATTTTTTGACGTGGCTTATGTAAGCACCAGAATATCAATACATACAGATCGCAATCACCAATTGACGGAAGTTAGAGAGGGTCTATAATGGATGGAGTGACATCAAAAGCTGGAAAACAAGCTAAAGAGAGGTTTCTTGCATTCATCGAGGACAAGGGAATGCGACTGACTTCTCAACGCATGACCATCATTGATGTTGTTTTCAACACCGAGGAACATTTCACTGCAGACCAATTACTGGAATGGTCCAAGGCCAAGGACTCTTCCATATCCAGGGCCACGGTCTATCGAACCCTACCACTGCTGACAGAAAGTGGATTGGTGCACGAAATGGATTTCGGCAAGGATTACAAATATTACGATCCGAATTACGCGGCTCATCCAAATCATCACCACATCATCTGCCAGGATTGTGATCGCATCGTTGAATTTGAGAGCAAGAAGATCGAAAAAATTGAGGACGAGATCGCTCAGAAATTAGGGTTTGAACTCAAATCTCAAAACCTGCGCATTACAGCGAACTGTGAGTCCTTCAAAAAGCATGGTAGCTGCAAGCAAAAAGACACCTGCAAATAATTTGATCTAAAACCACGTTCTCAATTCAAGTTCGATGAATCCGTCGCGCCGGAAAAAATAGGCGAAGTCACTGGGATCGGCACTGACTGTCCACTGAGATTCTAGGTTTAATGTAAACCTCTCCCCCAAGCGCCTCTCGAATTCCATTCTCAACGTGGTGGAGTGATTGACATGATCCCAGAATACACCCGCCAAAATGGCCGAGTCCTGGGCATCATTCCAAGTCCAGCGAGTACCTGCGAATACATCGTGATTAAACGGCGTTAATGCCGAACCCCATCGACTGTCAAAGTGATATTCCCCCAGCAAACCAACATCCACTGCAGATTCCCAAATTCCGTATAAGGTGTATTCAAATCCAGTTACCGCTGCCTGATAATGTTGCCCCCGGCCGTCGCGTATGAGTGCTTCCATTTTGAGGAGCCAGGCTTCCCGGGTCCATTGAACATCCAAACCAGTTTGTGTCATTAAATTATAAACAGGCAGCAAAACGGGGGTTCCTTCTGGAGTGGTCAGAAGTTCAAACAGCGGATCTCGGCTTGTCCCCCGGAATAGATGCCATCCGAAATCAAAATCTCCCCACACCCTCGACCACCTGACCGCAAAGTCTGGATGCCAGTTTTCAAGGGACGATTCGAAAATGGGACGATTGCTGAGCAGCAATGGATCAAACCTTAATCGCCCTTCTGCACCGGGAAATGTTCTCTCCCTGAAATAAGGTAATATAAAAAAATCAAAAACGCCTGCCTCGCTTGCATACCAACTTGCGTGCACCATGGGTTGCCCCAGTTTTTCTTCACCATCAATGTTTTCAACCCAATCTGTCTGATTGATGGTATCTACTAAATGTTGAGATTCAGCCACCCCCCAAAAAACTTTTCCAACGCCTGCGGTTAAATCCAGATCCCCCCAGGATTTACGCCACCAGAATTCTCTGATGTCCCAATGTGTTCTTTCGGTATCCATGGAATCCAGTCGTAAAAAAGGTTGGAAAAGAAAATCCATTCCATTGCCTTTTGCTGCGCGATAAAATTCCGGTTCCAGTGCAAAGGAAACACCTGCATCCTGATCCTGTCCTGCATAAGCCCCATCTCGTAAAAAGCCTCGAGTTTCCAACTCTGCATATCCAGTCAATTCCCAGGACCGATACCAGGGCTCTTGCTCGATTACTTCACCACGCAAAAGTGTGCTGAGAATCCCCAATACGGGTAAACCAACAAACAGAAGGAAAATCCTGGATACATGATGAGTGAGACCAACCATATCAACGAATTCTCTTTAAGGCATTTTGATGAAACAAGCGGTCCTCCAGCCCTTGGGAAAAAACATAATCTTGCCAGTCAAGGACAGTGCTTTTTCCTGTTTGATGGTTGATCATTTCAAATTGATCCGCACGCCAGAAACCCTCTCCATAGGATCGATAATCGGCTGCCGTAAACGTTTTCAAGAGCGAACTTTTTCGATCATAATACTCGACCTTGTATTGCCGATACTCCTCTTTATCCAACCAAAGAATCTGGCGGGTATAACCCGAATTTTTATCAAGTGGCACGCGCTCAATCACGTAACAATCCACTCCGGAGACCTTCTCTTCTCGAAGATATTTGTGATCATACTTCTCAACTTCCTGAGAAGATAAATCCTCGTAAGCAAACTCGCTTCCAACAAAAGGTCCCGATTGGTTTTTGGAAGCGATACGTTTCACCCGCCTCAAGGCAGGGAGGTAGAGCCATTGATCATCATCACCATCTTTCTTCGTAAAAACCAAAAACGCAGTTCCTTTGACATCCCTGGGTTCATCAAAGATGATCAACCGCTTATCCCCTTCTGTCTCCTGCTCCAAAGCTTGCATGCGCATGGTGCGGCGGCTCGTCTGCCCTTCCCTGTTTTTTAATATCATGGTTGCCTGTGCAGACCAGTCACCCCAACCGGAATCACGCTTATCAGCAGCCTGCGCTATCGCCAGTCCCTTCTGCTCGGAAGACGCCCCTGCAGGAAACTCCAGTTCTGCAATGAGTTCGTGACTGAGCAATATCAGTCCCATCATAACCATCATTTTGTTCATATTTCTATTTCTAACCATATAAATTCAAAGAGTTCGTAGAATAGGGTTTAATGCTTCCCCCACTCTCCCAGATAAAATTTACTCTACTCGGATTCCTTCTTGTCGAGAGTAATCAGAAGCGACGGTAACAATATGAAATCAGCAATCAATGCCATCGCAATGACAATCCCAGTCAGCTGTGCCATCCAATTGTTCAAACGAAATACCGAAAAACTGAGTATGAAAAATCCGATCAACAGGATGAAAGTTGTGGCAAGCATCGCGGGTGCAACCGTCTTGAATGCATATCGAACCGCATCTGCAGCGGAGGCAGCTTGTTCCCTGCGAGCAAGAAGATACTTGGTTAAAAAGTGAACAGTATCATCCACAACAATACCCAATGTCATTCCAGTCACAACGGCCAGCGACATGCCCATACTGCCCACAAGTAATCCCCAAATTCCAAAACCCAGAATCGCAGGAACCAGGTTGGGAATGAGACTGATCCACCCATAACGCAGGCTTTTCAAGGCGATGGCAAGGATCGCGGATATAAGCAATACTGCCAGGAAAGTACCGCCCAGCATACTTCGAATGTTCCTCTCAGAGATGTAACTGAACATGACTGTCGGACTGGTGGCTTCTGCCTTGATGCTGTCGTCAACTTGATCCTGAATCCATTGATTAGAAGATTCAATCAACGCGCGAACTTCCCCGGCACTGATATTGCCCAGAGTGACCGTCACCCGACTGGCTGATTTATCCACATTGATGACATTGTTCAAATCCAGGCCATATGGAAGCGACATTTCGAATAGCAGTAGATACTGGGCAGCCAAGTCCCTTTGATCCGGCAACTTGTAGTAGTCCAGATCGTCTGCATGCATATTTTTATTGAGTCGCTTCATGATATCACTCATCGAATGAACCTGCAAAACTCCGGGTTGTGCTTTGATCCATTCGGAAAACTTTTGAAGTTCTGCCAGGTAAGTCGGATTGTTGATGCCGCCGCTCTCTCCTGATTCAAACGAGTATTCCAGCGTGTAAATCCCGGTCAGATTTTCCATCGCATAATCTGTATCATTTCGAAATTCGATGCCGGGGGCAAAATACTCGACCCACTGATCATTCAGTTCAATTCGAGGAATGAAACATGCCAGGAAAAAGACAACAACCACCGACCCGCCGAGTCCTAACTTGCGATTTTTAACCACCCATTCAGCCCATCGATTCGACCAGGACGGACCATCCTTTGCTCCTTTCCAATTTTTTAGAGGCATCAATGAAACAAAAGCTGGCAAAAGGGAAATGGAAAACAACCATGCCGCCGCCACACCGATCGCGACCACCGTCCCCAAGTGCCTAAAAGGAGGGGCATCACTGAAGTTCAGACTTAGAAAGCCCAGCGCGGTCGTCAGGCTGGTCAAGAAAACCGGTTGAAAATTGATACGCATCGCCCGCACCAGGGAAGTCATTGGTGATTTACCTGAACGAAGTTCGTGCATGTAGGAAACCAATATGTGCACACTATCGGCAATGGCTAGAGTCATGATGATGGTGGGGGCCACCGCAGATGGAGGTGTTAAGGGAATCCCCAACCACCCCATGATTCCCATGGCCGTGATGGAGCTGGTCAGAACCACCAATACGCCTGCCAGCATTCCAACCCAGGTTCGTAAAATCCAAACCATGAAACCAAACATGCCCACATACATTAAAGGTATCAATGTGGACATATCGCGGATACTGGCTTCGGCAAAAGCATGGTTCAGCATCACCATCCCGGTCAGATGCATCTGATAGTCAGGATACTTTTCGAGAAATCGTTGCTTCAATTCTCGCGCTGCCTCGGCTGCATCAATGACTTCCACACTGTCCTTCCCCGGCAGTGTCAAGATAGCATTGACAGCCGAAACATTTGGCTGATCCCCAATCAACCGATGATTCAGCATCGGCTCAGCTTGCGCCACCTGACGCAAGGCATTGAAGGTTTCATCAGAAAACTCCGATCCCTCCGGGATCAGGTCTCCTACCAAAAGATCATCATTCTCCGCCACTGAGTGCTGATAATTGGAAATGGAATCGACGCGAGTCGCAAAAGGCAGTTTCCACGCTTCACTTGTTATCCATTGCAAAGCCTCGGCGAACTCATTGGAAAAAACATCACGGTCAGGGTGAGTTACCACCAGTAAAATATTATCGTCCTTGGTGTAGATCTTCTGGAATTTCTCGTAAGCTTTCAGCTGAGGGTTTTCCGGGCTGAAAAACACTCGATAATCGTTTTTGAATTCAAGTTTGGAAACCCCTGCTCCACTCAAAGCAGTCAAGAGGATTGAAAGTGTCAGGTAGATCCACGGATGTCGAATCACGTGTCTGGCAAATTGTTCTGAACGAAATTGCATGATGATATTAAAATTATACCGACCAGTCGGTTTTTTTCATTGGTAAAAATATTAAGGCTTTAGGGATTCCAGATAGTCGAACAAACCCTCACCACAGATTTTAAATAATCCAGGGTCTTGTGCATTCTTGACACTTCCGATCACTCCTGCAAAAGAAGCCACCAAAAAGGCACCAATCACCACCGGATTCACAGAGCTTTTGACATTACCTGCCTTGACACCTCGTGCAAAAGCATTGGCGATGGATCTTCGCCACTCGTCATACAACGATTCGATCAGCTTTCTGAATGTTTCATCCAAAGGTGACATTTCCTGTGCGAGGTTATTCAGTGGGCAACCATGACAAATCCTATCCTTTTCAGAGTCTACCGTACGATTCAGCATCTTTTTGAGATCCTGAATGGGGTCCAGCGAATGATCCAGGGGCTCCAGCCATTGAGAGTGCAATTCTGGCCGAATCACTTCATTGAGGACGGCATAACCAAGATCTTTCTTGCCCTTGAAATGATGAAACAACGCCCCCTTTGTGGTCTGGGCCTGTTCAACGATCCTGTTGAGACTGCTTCCCTGAAATCCATGATGATAAAACTCCTTGAACGCCGCCCCTAGGATGCGTTTTCTGGTTTCTTCAGCTGAATGATTGGAAGTCATAGTTTCAATTGACACAACGAAAATACCGACCAGTTGGTCTGTTGTCAAGTGATCAGATTCCCTTTTTTCATAAATTAATTTTTTTGATCTATGGTCAAAGATAGAGTTTAATGATTCTGAAAGATGCAAGATCTATCCCAGGAAGAGGTAAATGCCATATCCACCATCAAGGAAGCATGCCATCGTATCGCTCATGAGATGATGACGTTGCAGCCTGCCATCGGTAAGTTATCGAACGAAAAAGTGCGCTCAGGCCTGTATGAAACGATTTACCAGCTCACGGCCCAGGTGGAATCCGTCAAAAAGCAGGTCATCCGCCACGAAAAAGGAGATGCTTCGAAGGTTCTTTAACCTGGCATTGCTTCAATCAATCATTTGACCGATCCCTTTTACTTGTGCTCACTCCTGGTATAGCCCTTCTGCTGATCACTGCTTTTGCCGTGATGAGCTTTCTTTTTGCTCTTGCAGAATCTGCTCTATTCTCGCTCGGCAAATGGGAGATGCAGCACCTGAAAGAAAACTCACCTACGGAAGCGGGGTGGATCACGCGTATTCTTCAAAAGCCACATGAACTCCTGGCAACGATTGTTTTTGGGAATATGTTTTTCAATTCCGCAATCTGGGCAACAGGTCTGTGGTTGGTGTTCAAAGGGATCTGGAACCCTTCCACCACACTTCCCCTTCTGGCTGTCCTGATACTTGTTGGTTGCGAGGTCGTGCCAAAAGCGCTTGCCGTCAGACTGCCGGAACAATGGGCCATTCGTGTCGTACGCCCCTTGACCACTTTGCAACTGGTGACACATCCACTCCACATCCTGGCCAACAATCTGGATGCAACCCTGATTCGAAAATTGACCCCAAGGTCCCTTCGTTCCCCCAATACTCCAACCACGGATTCAGATTACGAAGAGCTTCTTGAAATGGGTTACCAGCAAGGAACTCTGGATCAGGATGAAAAGGAGATTATTCTCGAAATCATTGCACTCGATCAAAAGAGTGCCACCGATGTCATGACTCCACGCAGTCAGGTAGCCTGTTTACCGTTCGATATGCCCGTCCAGGAAATGGTGATCGAAGCACGCAAGCATCGCCATCGCCGTCTGCCACTATACAACGAAACTCCCGACCAAATTATTGGCATACTGGATACAAGGTCTTTGCTTCTTCACCCTGAAGGTGACTTGTTCGAGTTCACGGAGCTGCCGTCGCTGGTTCCTGAATCGATGAACCTACTCGAGTTGTTCAAGAGTCTGCAGCGACAACGCCGTGGTATGGCAGTGATCGTGGATGAGTTTGGGGGAATTGCCGGGGTGGTGACCATGGAAGACATTCTTGAAGAGATTCTGGGGCCCATCCGAAATGAAGACGAACCTGAAGCCTTTGAAATTGAGACGCTTGCTCCAGGGAAATGGCGGGTCAACGGAATGATGGAAATTGAGGATTTTGTTCCATTCTACCCTCAACTTGGGGAAATCACAGAAGTGGATACCATGGGAGGCTTGTTTACCATGCAGCTTGGATACGTGCCGGAAGGTGAGGCAACCATTCAGTTTCGAGGTCTGACCATGACGTCAAAGGTTGTAGGTGAGAGGAGAGTCAAAGAGCTACTCGTTGAGAAAAAAAACAAAGGCAAATCCAGGGAAGGAGGTAAGAAATGATCCCCACCGCTCTGATCATTGCATTCTTCGCAGGGCTGACTTTGTCCTTTCTATTTTCAGGCATGGAATCAGGCATCCTTTCCATGAACAAACTCCGAATCAGGCACCAGGCAAAACATGGAGACAAGCATGCTAAAGCTTTACTCGGTTACATGCAGGAGGCTGAACATTTTCTATGGACGATTCTGGTGGGCAATACACTGGCTAATTTTTTAATTGTCGCTCCGCTTCTGATTGCATTGCGCCGGATGTTGCCAGGCCACCCATGGATTTCTGCAGTACTGCTGATAGTGCTGTTGTTGGTTATATACACCTTCTGCGATCTCCTTCCCAAGATGCTTTACCGGAAATACCCGAACCGTTTAACAGTCGTGTCAGTTCGGCCTTATAGAATATTTCACTGGTTGCTTGCTCCGGTGGTTTTTCTAGTATCCGGTATTGCAGACCTGCTATTGAAGATTTGTGGAGGTGAAATGTTGACCGGTGAAATGTTCTCTGACCGCGAAGAAATGCGCCGGGTGATGCAATCCTCGGGACAGAACCTCACCTCTGAAGAACGATCGATGATTGATCGTGTCATGGATCTGCAACATCGGACTCTGTCCAATGTCATGCTCCCACTGCAAAAAGTGGTTTCCATTGATGCGAATGCCACCATTGAAAACGCCATTGCTCTTTCAAGGGAAACTTCCGTTCTGCGTATGCCTGTCTTCGATGAGCAGAATGGCAAGAAGGTGTTTCTTGGCGTCCTGAACTTGAAGCATCTCCTTTTTGAGTGGGAAAGCAAACGAATGGATCCCGTCAGAAAGCATGTTACTGGGGTCATGCATCTCCAGGCTCAGATGAGTGTTGATGACGCACTTCGCCAGATGCAGAAGGCAGGGCAAAGGGTCGGCTTGGTATTGAATGCCAAGCAAAAAGAAGTGGGCTGGGTCAATATCCGGGATATTCTCAAAACCGTTTTTGGTGAAGTCAACATTTAGGCACCATGGATCAATTCGAACTGATCTGGATCCTTTTGCAAGTGGCATTCGTGGGATTTCTTGTTCTGCTGAACGGGTTCTTCGTAGCGGCTGAATTTGCCCTTGTCAAAATTCGTGACTCACAGCTCAAACCCTTGATCAAAGATGGAAACCCCCGTGCCGCAATGACCGGCAAGGTTCTGGAGAACCTGGATTCTTCACTCAGCGCATGCCAGTTGGGTATCACTCTTGCCAGTCTGGCTCTTGGATGGGTGGGTGAACCTGTGTTTGCCGGCTTGTTGGAACCGGTGATGCACGCACTGGCTATCGAATCTGAAAAACTACAGCACATGCTGGCTTTCCTTTTCGGGTTTTCAGCCATTACCTTTCTTCACATCACCGCAGGAGAACAGGCCCCGAAACTAATGGCCATTCAAAAACCACTTCCCACCTCGTTGTGGGTCGCAAAACCGCTGTGGCTGTTTTGTAAGATTTCTTATCCTTTTATATGGGGACTCAACAAAGCCTCCAACCGCATGCTTCGCTGGATCGGTATTGAACCCGTCTCGGAACATGACCTCTTGCATTCAGAAGAGGAGCTGCGAATGTTGATTTCCGACACTCATCACCATCAAGGTGGCACAAACCTTGAAAAGGAAATTGTGTTCAATGCGATGGAACTTCGCCAAAGACTCGTCAGGGAAGTGATGCAACCTCGCACAGAAATCACCCTGCTATCCACCGACATGTCACTGGAGGAATGTCTGAACATAACGGAAAAAGAACGTTATTCGAGATACCCACTGTGCGACGAATCGGATCTGGACAAAGCCATCGGAGTCGTCCACTTCAAGGAACTTTACTCTCTGCGACATCGATTGGACAGTGGTCAGGATTTGCAGCAAATATCCCGAAAAATTCTTCATCTGTCAGAAACATCCCGTCTAGAAAAAGCACTGCGACTTTTCCTGAAACATCGTCTGCACTTGGCGATGGTCGTGGACGAATACGGTTCTACTGTTGGCATGATCACCCTGGAAGACATTCTGGAAGAATTGGTCGGCGAAATTCAGGATGAATTTGACCATGAACAGCCACTGATCATCAAGCACAGTGACGGAAGTTACGACATTATGGGCCTCCTTCCTCTACACGAGCTTTCCGAATTAATGGGGATCCAGATCCAGGAAGAAGGTATCAACACGGTGAGTGGATGGATGACTCACAAGCTGGGAGAATTTCCAGAGATAGGAAATATTGTTAGAGAAGGCAATTACACACTGAAAGTCATTCAAGTGGACAATCACCGTATCGAGAGATTGCACTTGAAGCTCACCGATAAGATGGATAATGGGATCGAAAACGGAGCTTAACCAACCCTGCAAGTGATAAAAATAACCAAAAACTCCATGAAAGTGTTCTTGCGTACATCCGTGATGTGCGCCCCGATTTTCATGCTCATTTTTGGTTTTTACTTAAGTGGATGCGTGTCATTCTACCCACCACTGGAACCGGGCGAAGTCGCTGAAATGTTTGAGGGGCATCGTACCCCGCGTTTTCTTACCGTGACCAATCAACAACAAGTCATGCACTATGCCCATGTCGGTGAAACCAATAAACCCCTCGTGGTTTTCATTCATGGCTCTCCTGGTGCCTGGAATGCTTTCAGTCATTTTTTGAAATCTCCTCAACTTTTGGACAATGCGCAATTGATCTCAGTTGATCGCCCCGGATATGGAAAATCAGGATTCGGCGATTGGGAAACATCACTTCTGACTCAGGTAAACTTGATTCAAAAAACATTCAAACACGCCCAGGCTAAACAGCCGATTCTTGTTGCAGGACATTCCTATGGTGGCCCCGTGGCTGCGCGTCTTGCCATGGAATATCCTGAACAAGTTTCTGGGCTAATCTTGGTGGCCCCGTCGATTGACCCGGCCCTTGAGGAGCATCAATGGTATCAGCGGGCAGGCAAATCATGGTTGATCCGATGGGCTCTACCGAAAGATCTAAGGGTGGCAAATGAGGAAATTTGGCCTTTGAAACAGGAACTTCAAAAACAAGAAGACCTTTGGGAAAAGATCCGATGCTCCGTTGCCGTTTTACAAGGAACCAAAGACCGGCTGGTTCCTGCTGCCAACGCACAATACGCCCTGAAGAAACTTAATCACCTTCAACCACCTCCCAGCATTTTCCTACTCGAAGGAGTCGATCATTTCATCCCCTGGTCCCACCCGGAAATCCTCGGTGAAACGATCCTCAACATGCTATCGAAAAATTCTTTTAATGAATGACACGCAATTGTCTGTTTGAAAAAACAGTCAATGTGGAAGTCTCAAATTCACCTATATCAGTATTCTGATTTTTCGAGCAGAAGAAAGCCGAAGACTTATTTGGAAACCTCGGTCAAAATCATGTCTGTACTGTCCTATTTCGACCACCTTTCCTGACCAAGAGTTAATACAGGATTGGATTGAATTCGAAATAGTCATTGGTCACCACGCATAAACTGCTCGGCTGAGTGAAATGGATACCCAAACTATGGTGGGGTAGCAAATGACTAGCAATATTCTGAGATCATAGTCTTCCTTTACTTATGGTTCCCCTCTCCATTTCTTGGAGTCATGGCATTTGGGAAAATCACCCGTGAAGGCAATGAGCCTGGTCTGAGTTTAATTCAAAAGACTAGTGATGCGGACTTGAGGGAGAATTACAACCCGGAGTGGTTGATATTTATTTCTTACCTTTTCCTTTACCTTTATTACCGGGTTGGCTGGGAGATGTTCCTTCTTCATCATTGGTTCCGTCGTTTCCAGTAGGGGCAGGATCTTGTCCATTACCCACTCCATTGTTCCCGTTTCCGTTGCCATTATTTCCGTTCCCGTTCCCGTTTCCATTGCCACCGCCGTTATCGGATCCTCCATCATTACCTCCACCACCGGAACCACCGGAACCACCTGTACCGCCGCCGCCGCCGCCATTGGCACCGGAATCAGCATCAATGCGAACATCACGTGATCCTCCCCCGATATTACCGGGCTGCGGATCATCAGGCGCACCGGTCTGATCTTGCCAGGCCCAATCCTGCTGCGTCACTAGTCCCAGTTCACCCAGAGGTTCGCCGTTGCGAGCGGGATCGGTATTTTCATCGGCGGCACGCGTCGGATCAGCGCCCTGGCTTCTTGATAAGTCATACAAGAATTCTTGGAGCGCCGGCATGATTGAACGACTAACTGTAGCCATACCGAATGGTGCAAATGGAACAAGGTAACTGTTGAATTCACCCGCCCAATCAATGAGTCGATCACCACCCGTGTTGGCTATCAGGATGTCACGGCCCGCTCCACCGAAGGCTCTGTCTTCGTAAGATGGATGAGTATCCGGAACATCATTGAGGCCTCCATTGGTTTCATGATTATCGTCCACATTCATCAGGTCGTCACCAAATCCTCCATAAGTGGTGTCTCGACCAGTTCCGCAGACCAACCAGTCGTTACCAAGATCACCAAAGATGATGTCATCACCATCCGTGGCAATCGGGTCATAATTGACACCGTCTGCATAAAGATCTTGTGGTCCTTCAAGATGATTGAAATTCAGAATGAACTCATCGCCTGATTCCGCAAACTCAAGGACACCACTAGCGTTGGGTGTCACATAGACTTTCGACTTCGGATCATTCTCGTCGTATGCGGCAAATTCGACTTCTCGACCGCCCACTTCACCCCAAGCAAGGTAATCCCCAGGATTCACAGGTTCGGCAAAATACTGCGGCAAGGCTTCCGCGCCTGAAATGGCATCATCACCCGAGCCGCCGTGCAGAAAATCTGATCCCCAGCCACCAAAGATGATGTCATTGGCGAACTGAGCTACATAGAGCACCACATCTTCTCCCATCGCGGCAACATCTGCAGGGCTGGCCACATTGAACGGTGTCAGGTTCACTGTTTTCTTAAGTGCACCCTCCACATTAAGAACGGCCTGCTGGAATCCTCCAGGAGTAGAAATTTCAAGGTTAAGGTCACCAGCGCTGAATCCAGCAATGCCATAGAGAGATTCACCTTGGGTGGAATTGCGACTGGTGTAGATGCGACCATCGTCTCCCAGCACTCCATCCTGACCGGTTCCACCACTGATCCAGTCATGACCATAACCACCATAAAGGTCATCATCCTGACCGTCACCGAATAGGACATCATCACCCACCATGCCGTAGATAACATCATCACCGGCTTCACCATGAATCTCATCCGCCGCACCAAGATTATTCACAGTGTTGGCTGCGTCGTAATCAGCACCACCGGGAGTATAATCTTGTGCGCCTGTTTCACTGTCACTGATCCATTCATTACCTCTGACAACAATTCTCAAATCACCACGTTCTGTGCCGTCAAAATCGGTCCCGATGTCATAGTTGAAAGTCAAGTATTGTGTGTCACCTGATGCACCGACAACTTCAACCAATCGATAAATATTGCCATTGTCCCCAAGGATATAATCAGCGTCGCGTGAATGTCCGTTGAAGTCATTGACAATCAATGATCCTTCTCCATCGGTCCAAGTCGCATCACCAAGATCATTTCGATCTGTATTCACCCCTGCTCCACCGAAGATCAGATCTGAAGTATCCCAACGATTTTTTTGCAGATCCAATCCAAAGAGATCGGAATTACCTCCAATGATGTCGTCCTGCCCCAGGTTACCAAAGATGATGTCGCTGCCACCGTTACCTTCGATGTAGTCATCGCCATCGCTTTCGCGTTCCTGCGATACATTGATGTTCAACAATCCATTGACATCGCGCCAAGCTCCACTATCGACAGGTTCGGCACCCGGCAAACTCAGCAAGACTTGGCCATCACCTTGAATGACATCCTCACCCAATTGTCCGAAGATTTCATCATTATCCGGTCCACCGGCAATGATATCGTCACCGTATTGATCAGACGGTGTGTCGTTACTTGGGTTTTGATCATCGATAAATTCATGGTTCAGTAAAGTGATATCACGGACTTCAACACCATCTGGATTTTTCTGGTAAGCATCAGTGATCTGTAGCAAAGCGTCCAAATCGTAGATCACACCGTCAATCAACACTCTCATGCGTGGACTGACAAGATCACCACGACGCAGGATAATGGCATTATCACCGGCGATGGCGTCATGATCCGTCTCACCTGGTAACAATCCGCCATCTGCGAGATCAATCACTCCATAAGTGTAGGAACCGCCATCAATTCGATCGCTGCCATCATGACCATCAGCAACATTGTGACCGCCAATTAAGTCGTCATTGTCATTACCTCCGAACAATTGGTCATCCCCTTGTTGTCCGAGGATGATGTCCTCTCCGTCTTCACCGTAAACGATATCATTGTCGCCAAGATCAGCATTCTGAGTATCTATGGCTCGGAAGATGAATGGATCCTCGTAACCAGCTCCACTGCCGGACATCGGAAGTTCTTGTGCTACGACTCCGCCACCAGCCACGGCCAGCAACTCTCCATGATCACCAAAGACAAGATCGTTGCCTGCACCTGCATAGATGATGTCCTGCAATGTTCCGCCAAAAATCAAGTCATATCCAGCACCGCTCTGAATCCAGTCGTTGTGACCAATGGTAGGTTGAGTGGTGCTGACTCGATCTATATCAGACGGATCTGTATCATCACCTGAACTTTCCTGACCGACATAATCACGTTCCGAAGCGGTCCAATCGATATAACCGTTGTCACCCAAAATGATGTTGTCCAAATCGTGGTTATGACCGTCTCCAGCTTCAGGGTAGCGAGAATATAGCTCATGATCATTGGCGATAATCGTGTCTTCAAGCACACCTCCGAGAATGATGTCGTAATCAACTCCTGTGGTAATTTCATCATTACCACCGATGGCTGGCGCAATTGTAGTTACGAATCCCAAAGTGATTGAGTATCCATATTGCGGTGCGTCAGTAGCTGCAGCAAAAATCTCGCCGTTGTCACCGAAGATCAAATTGTCACCGTCATTGGCGTCAATCAGATCCCCATTGGTGATGTCAGCAGTGATCTCACCGGCTACAGGGTCCGAATCAATGTTGGCTTCCAAAACCAGTTCTCCATCCTCGCCACCAATGATAATATCATCTCCGTGCCCCGTCACAATGGTGTCGTTTCCACCATGGTCAACTGCTAGGCTGATCAATCGGTCAATATCAGCGGCATCGAAATCGTCACCTGCTCGATTTTGATACAAGCCCGCATTGACTCGTTCACGTGCTGTCCAATCGATTAATCCACTATCACCTATGATAATGTTATTACCTTCAGAAGGCTGGAATCCGGGACCGGCTGTGATGGTATCGGCGTCGATACCACCTACCACAATATCATCTCCGTCACCTACAAAAATTGTATCAGAACCACCAATCAGCGAATCACCGGATTCGATCAGTCCCAGGGTAATGGCCAATCCCGCATATTGCTGTGCACCGTTCAGTGCCGAAGTAATAAAGCCGTTGTCACCGAGGACAATGTTGTTTCCATTGCCTGCAACAATCACGTCTCCGTCAGGAGTAGATTCAATGTCAGCATTGGTCGCAACTCGTGATTGTCCGGCTGGTAAGTAAATGTTTGTTTCATCGACGTTTTCACCATCCTCACCGGCAATGATGATGTCGTTGCCTTCGCCGGTAGTGATGTGATCGGTGCCTCCGTGATTCTGGTCTTTGCTCCAGATACGGTCGATGTCGGAAGCATCGGTATCGCCACCCAGTGCTCCAGGCTCGCGATCGCGGGAAGCCCAATCGATCAGACCGCTGTCTCCGATGATGATATTGTTTCCATCAGGTTGTCCTGCGGATTCGGTGTCGTTGGCAATGATTGTATCCCCATCAATGCCGCCGATGATGATGTCGGATCCAACTCCAGTCGTAATTTGATCGGCACCTCCGATTAAGGAATCTCCGCTTTCAACCAAACCTAAGGTGATGGCGATGTTTTCAAAATGGGCTCCGTCGTTGTTCGCTGCAGTGATACGGCCATTATCTCCGAGAACGAGATTGTCGCCGTTACCAGCGTGGATGGTGTCTCCATCCAAAGTGTTGCCATTCTGATCAACCACAGCGTTAACGGTGTGAACCTGATTGATCACTCCGGCCACTTCCAGATCACTCACGATCTCGCCGTCTTCACCGGCGATGATGATGTCAGAACCTGCTCCGGTTAGAATCAGGTCATTTCCACCGTGGTTTTCATCCACACTGACAATACGATCAATGTCCGTGGCATCGGTGTCATCCCCTGCCTCTGCAACAGGATGATGCCCCTCGGCAGCGGTCCAATCGATGTAACCGGAATCACCCAGGATTAAATTATTTCCTTCGGATGGCAGATAACCACCTTGTCCATCGGAACCTCCCACGATGATGTCGGCGTCAATACCACCCAGAACAATGTCATGCCCTGCTCCTACAAAGATTCGATCGGAACCACCTATGAGCGAGTCACCAGTTTGTATGATGCCGAATGTCATTGTGATTCCAGGCAGTTGAGGCGCACCAGTTCCGGCTGCCAACATGATGCCGTTGTCTCCGAACACTACGTTATTGCCATCCCCCGCTTCGATGATGTCTCCCTCCGGCAGATCGGAGATCAGTTCTCCCTTAGCTAGAGGATCTCCATCGATGTCTATTTCAGTTACCAATTCACCATCTTCGCCACCGATTACGATATCATTGCCGGAACCAGTTATAATGATGTCATTGCCACCATGATCTTCATCAATACTACTCAGACGGTCGATATCGGAGGAATCCATGTCATCCCCTGCCAGACTGTTGGTTCCTGCGCGTTCTGCAGCAGTCCAATCAATCAGACCGCTGTCACCTATGATGATATTGTCACCTTCGGTTGGAACCAATCCAGGCCCTGCAGTAATGGTATCGGCGTCGATACCGCCTACCACAATATCATCTCCGTCACCTACATATATTGTATCAGAACCACCGATCAGCGAATCACCGGATTCGATCAGTCCCAGGGTAATGGCCAATCCCGCATATTGCTGTGCACCGTTCAGTGCCGAAGTAATAAAGCCGTTGTCACCGAGGACAATGTTGTTTCCATTGCCTGCAACAATCACGTCTCCGTCAGGAGTAGATTCAATGTCAGCATTGGTCGCAACTCGTGATTGTCCGGCTGGTAAGTAAATGTTTGTTTCATCGACGTTTTCACCATCCTCACCGGCAATGATGATGTCGTTGCCTTCGCCGGTAGTGATGTGATCGGTGCCTCCGTGATTCTGGTCTTTGCTCCAGATACGGTCGATGTCGGAAGCATCGGTATCGCCACCCAGTGCTCCAGGCTCGCGATCGCGGGAAGCCCAATCGATCAGACCGCTGTCTCCGATGATGATATTGTTTCCATCAGGTTGTCCTGCGGATTCGGTGTCGTTGGCAATGATTGTATCCCCATCAATGCCGCCGATGATGATGTCGGATCCAACTCCAGTCGTAATTTGATCGGCACCTCCGATTAAGGAATCTCCGCTTTCAACCAAACCTAAGGTGATGGCGATGTTTTCAAAATGGGCTCCGTCGTTGTTCGCTGCAGTGATACGGCCATTATCTCCGAGAACGAGATTGTCGCCGTTACCAGCGTGGATGGTGTCTCCATCCAAAGTGTTGCCATTCTGATCAACCACAGCGTTAACGGTGTGAACCTGATTGATCACTCCGGCCACTTCCAGATCACTCACGATCTCGCCGTCTTCACCGGCGATGATGATGTCAGAACCTGCTCCGGTTAGAATCAGGTCATTTCCACCGTGGTTTTCATCCACACTGACAATACGATCAATGTCCGTGGCATCGGTGTCATCCCCTGCCTCTGCAACAGGATGATGCCCCTCGGCAGCGGTCCAATCGATGTAACCGGAATCACCCAGGATTAAATTATTTCCTTCGGATGGCAGATAACCACCTTGTCCATCGGAACCTCCCACGATGATGTCGGCGTCAATACCACCCAGAACAATGTCATGCCCTGCTCCTACAAAGATTCGATCGGAACCACCTATGAGCGAGTCACCAGTTTGTATGATGCCGAATGTCATAGGGATGCCTGCCAATTGAGGCGCTGTTTGGCCAGCGGCATCCATGAATCCGTTATCACCGAAAACCACATTGTTGCCGTTGCCTGCGTCGATAATATCTCCCGCGGGCCCAAAATTGATCAACTCATTGGCATTGAGGGCAGCACCAATAATGTCTACCTCAGTGACCAGTTCACCATCTTCACCACCAATGATGATATCGCTTCCTGCACCCGTGGTAATGTGGTCACTGCCACCGTGGTTTTCATCGATGCTGTAAAGTCGATCTATATCGGATGGATCTAAGTCATCCCCCCAAAGGATGCCGCCACGATCTTTTGCTGACCAGTCGATCAACCCACTGTCACCGAGAATGATGTTGTCACCGTTGCCAGCATTAATGAAGTCAGCGTCAATACCACCCACAACAATGTCGGATCCCCCACCTGTGGTGATTGAATCCGAGCCACCTATGAGCGATGTTCCTGGAGCGGTTTGAAGTAATCCGAGGACGAGATTGTTGTTCAGGTCATTAAAAGATGAAGCAAAAATTTCTCCATTGTCACCGAAGACAATATTGTTTCCGTCTCCTGCTTCCACATGATCTCCATCCGTGCTTGCGGCATGGAGCGATTTGTCGTGGTTGGCATTTTCACTAATCGTTTCACCATCTTCACCAGCAATGATGATGTCGTCTCCTGCTCCGGATAAAATCAAATCATTGCTACCGTGATTTGGCTGGGTACTGAGGATTCGATCCAAGTCGCGAGGATCGGCATCGTCTCCCGCCAGATTCCCTCCATGATCTGATGCCGTCCAATCAATTGAACCGCTGTCACCCAGGAAAATATTGTTACCTTCGCTAGGCAGATATGCATCCGTAAGAGAATCGTAGGAACCGGCAATAATATCCTCATTAATACCACCAAGGACAATATCATCACCATCACCAACCAAGATCACATCGGATCCACCAATCAACGAATCTGTTGTTTCCACCAATCCCAAGGTTATCGGTAGTGAACCGAAACGATTGGTATCAGAGACAGCGGCTGTAATCCGACCATTATCACCCATGACCAAATTCTTACCATGGCCTGCGTTGATGGAGTCACTGCCTTCACCGCCCAAAATAATATCATCCGATGCACCTGTCGTGATCATGTCAGCACCACCTTCATCCACTTCAGTGGTGACGATGGTATCAATGTCATTGGAGAGGAGGTCTCCGTTATCCAGGTAATCAACACTACCGTTATCTCCAATGATGATATTGCTACCATCCAACTGGCCAACACCGATGTTTTCACCTACTTGAGCAGTGATGATATCTGAATCAAAACCACCGATCACAATATCGTTGCCCAACCCAGTTTCAATTGTATCAACACCCCCATAAATGTAAGCGATGCTCTCAATCAGTTGGAGGTCGCCCAAGTTAAAGCCAAAATCTATATGACCGCTGTCACCGAACACCTTGTTGTTACCACCTTGAACGGAAATGGTATCAGATTCGTAGCCGCCCAGAATAATGTCATCACCAAATCCAGCGGTGATCTCATCGTGTGAACCTTCTGGTGCAATTGAAGCGGTTCCTTCTTCAGTGCTGACGATGAAGTCGAGGAAGCCGTTCATCCATTCGATGCGTCCATTGTCACCGAAGGCAGTGTTGTTTCCTTGATGCAGATCGATGAAGTCAGTATCCAAACCGGCCAGAACAATGTCGTCATCTTCGTTGCCCTCGATGGTGTCAGATCCCACGGTGCTCAGGTCAACGTCGGTCGTATAAAGTGCATCCAGGTTATTCAGATCGCCATCCTTGATAATAAAGTCAGCTACACCGTTGTCGCCCACGATAATATCAGCATCTTCACCGGAGATAGCGGCTTCGGCCAAACTATTGCCACCAAAAATGGAGTCTCCTGCCATGCCCCCGAAGATGAGATCATCACCCTGGTTGCCGAATATGGTGTCGGATTCACCATTGGACATTCCAACGGTTTGAACTCTGATCACTTGACCGGTGGTGTGAATGCGACGCGTTCCGGGATCCTGATCGATGATCCCGTGATCGCCCAAGATGATATCGTTACCATCGTCACCGAAAATCAGGTCGCTTCCAGCAGTTGCTGACGTAACAACAACAAACATATGGTTGACCGCTTCCAAACCTTCCTGAGTCATATGATCAAATGGCGTGATGCGATCCTGCGCAAAAAGCATCAGATCGAAATTAAATTCGTCGTCCGCATAGATGTTGTCGTTACCAGACTGGCCGCGGATTTCATCAATACCGCTGTCATTTGTTCCACCTGCCAGATGATCGGCATCCTGACTTCCAAATATCGTATCGTTACCGGGACCACCAAAGACCACCACACCAACATATCCATCGTTCTGCGCAGGCATTGCTGATGCATCGATAAAGTCATTTCCAGGGTTAGTGAAGCTTGTGCCGTGAACGGAAATGGATCCAGTGTTATTGCTAAAGCGCACTCCATCTTCAGAGGTGTCACCGTATACAATCACCGGTGCATTTCCACGATCGTTGATGAAGATCGAATCATCGCCTCCACCACCGTGGATGGCAAAGATTGCATCGTCTTGATCATAGAGACCAATCAGGTTCCCGTCCTCATCAAAGCGGCTGCCCTCGCCGTCGATTAAAAACCCATCATGATCATGTTCATAAGAACTCAATGATTTTTGATCGGTTGTTTCGACCGTAAGGGTTTCCGGTCCTTTACCCATCAGGAATTCAACGATTTCGAATCCACCAAGAGTGATACCACCGCCATAGTAAGCAAGGATCGGGTTCTGAGCAGTCCCTTCATTGACTTCATGTGTTCCACCCATTTCGAATCCAGTCAAAGCCAGACCAGGATTTTTAATGTCAACGGTTGAGGCACCTGTTTCATCGACGTAAACAGCATCTGATCTCAGGAATATCTGGCCGGAATCATTATCAGTATTGTCGGAATGATATATATTGAGGATATCGATCCTTTGTGATTCGTCTCCTTCCGGATCTTCTTTCTTCACCTCGGGATTACTTTCCCCTGGCAGAACGATGGCCTGTTCAAGTGAGCGATCCTTGCCGGGAATGACACTGCCTTCAACGATCAGCGGCCCTTGGATAATATCCAAATTTTGAGCCACCGGAGCGAAGGTTTTGGTGGGCTGTAAGGAATCGTCATATTCGAATGAGGCATTTGCACCGACACCAACTTCATACCAGGCATTCCAATTGCTGGAATCGAATGAAACAGAATAAGTGAATTCATCACCTGCTTCGTTAAAATTACCATACGAATTGTTGTCCGTGAATCTGGAAGCTTGTCCCACTGGATAAAGAATTGTCTGAGCGTCAGTGGTTAGCCCAAAGTTCAGTGATTCGCCAGCAATCAGTTCTTTGGTTAGGCGAATGCGATAATCATCATCATCCCCGTCAACAACTGCAATGGTCCGGCTACCGGATTGGCGGACAATGACACCAGCGGTTTCATTGTCGTAAACCTTGACCTTGAGTTCAGGCATTTCTGCTTCTGCCAGGTTAAAGATGGTGTTGTTGAAAGCACTGCTGACTTCATGGACAATCTTGACTCTTTCAATGCCGTCCATGTCAACATCATCCACTGCGGTTACAACAACCTCCCGGAATGTATTCCAGTTGGATGAATCGAAAGTGAATGTGGATTGTGAAACAGAGATCTGGCTGTTGTGCACCAGATCCACCGTTACTGTTTCTCCAACCTGAGGCGAAGTGGTCAATGCAAACCGGTAAACATCGGTGAATCCGCCGGGACCTTCCAGCACTTCTGTTATTCGGTCCGCAACCAGATTGCCACCGCCGAGATCTTCAAACTGACGGAATTCGATACTTGGCTTTTCATTGTCGATCACAGTGACCTGGGTATTCACCATTTGCACTGCTTCGTATGCCTCAAGTTCACTGATGATCGTGTGACTCAACATCACCAGCCGTTCGCCCTCGATGCCATTGTCATCAACCGCACGTACGTAAACCTTTTGTTTGACACCCGTCTTGTCGAAGGTCAGCACTACAGCATCGGTATAGTCACCATTCTCAGTTCGAACCTGCACACTGTCGCCACCAACAGATTTATCTGCGGTGCTGGCAACACCGGCGGAAACAGTCAAGTAAACCTCTTCATCCAGATTGCCATTAACCGGTCCAGTTAACATGATCCAGTATGCAGACATAACCCCATCTTCGGTGACGATGAGTGGATCACCTACTGGGGAAATATCCACCAAGGCTCCATCAGAGGCGGAAAGAATGTTGGTCGCAATGCCATTAATACCAGCTGCCAGATAGTCGTCAGGGCCGGAAAGTATATTGTGGGTGATGATTCCGGCGCGGCCGAGCAAGTCACTGGAGACGATGGTTTCAACCACGTCCCCACCGATATTGATCACGTCATTGCCTTGCCCTCCAATCACGGTGGTCACCATATCGGAACTAGTGCCTAACACGTAAATAATGTCATCCCCTTCAAGAGCATCTAATTCGGCGCTCTCAACATTGTCGAAGGAAACGTTCAATCCTGCTCCAAAGATACCCTCAGGAGTTACGACAAAGTTGTCGGCAAAAGGCGTTCCAAGAACCACAATTGTATCGAAACCGGAACCACCATCGATACTGACCGGAGCGTTGATCGCATATTTAACCACGTCGTCACCCCCACCACCTTTCACATCCGAATCACCTTGAACGATACCCTCAAGAATCACAAAAGCGCGAACGGTGAATTCATCATTTCCATCTTCACCTTCGACACGAAGCGTACCTTTGTTGTGGTAAATATTGATGATATCTCCGTCATCACCACCAAATATTGTCGCGGGATGACTCACACCATCGCTGACATATGCAACACCGATGAGTGATTCTCCGGCTGCTGCAGCCAGTGCTGCTTCTTCGAGAATGCGTTCATGACGTGTCTGACCAGTGTTGACATTGATAACGTCACTAAAATTATGCTCAGCAGGATCAAAAATTAATTCTTCGTCCACAAATGACCGGATGACACCAATAACAATCGGAGTTGTGTCGAAAGTGTCATTGGCGGAAATATTGGCAGCCACGTCACGCAAGGTGCCGAACACCTGACCAATCTGGAAAGTATCTACTCCAGGTCCACCATCCATTGTAGTGGTGGCAGTATTGTCGTCAGCTGCGAAAGCATCATTACCGCCCAGGCCATTGACTATCAGACGAGCATTGATGTTTTCATCGTAGTTGACGCGTTCTACGAATTCGAAATTGCCATTCGAATCAGGGGTATTCAGCAGAGCGACAAAATCTTTACGGAACAGAAACGTGTCGTGCGGATCGTTGTTAACACCATCGATATCATCGGCACCATTGATGGTCAGGGTGTCAACTCCGTCAAACGGTGCGCCATTATCGTGAACGTTGATCAATGCGGCGCCTTGATGTGCCAGGTTCAGCACATAATCATCAGATCCACCTTCACCATGAAGGTGTAGTGGTATCGCTACAGGACCAGCTAGATCCAATCCGTTGACATGAGTCCGGACAAATTGAGAAAGATTTGCTGGATTCACGCCGACCAGATCGGGTATTCCAGCAGCATATTCAACATTCACCAGGATGGCATCGTTGCCTTCCTGACCATGTATGGTGGTTTCACCAGCAATGGATCTGATGGCAATTGTATCGTTGTATTCGTTGGTGGTTTCATTTCCATCACCCGCATATACGTTCGTTTTTCCACCGTGTGTGCTGTCGATATAGAAGGTATCATTCCCGATTCCCATCCAGACGTTGAAAGTTTCGGCCTCCACATAATCAACACCGCCTTCCAATGCCAGGCCACGCAGAGTATTGCTGGTGAGTTTACTAGATTTGCTCGCTGTGTTGCCTGAGTCATCAACGTTAATCACGTCGGATTGGTTGCCACCGTTGATCGAAATAAATCCATCCAACTGGTCCACGTTTCCAATTGTATCCGCAGATGGTGGCGGCAATGTGGCTGGATAAGGGGATGGTAGTTGAGGGGCCAACTGAGTCAGGTTGAATGTGTCGTTCCCTGTTTCGCCATAGAGATAGGTGGAACTACCAAGAGCAGTCGCGCGAATGTTAAAGGTATCGGAGCCACCAGAAGCTTGAATCGTGGTGGACCCACCATGGGTACTGTCGATGTCAAAGCGGTTGTTACCAGACGCCAACCAGAGGTTAAGAGATTCAAACGTGGTGTAGTTTATCCCCGACTCAAGCTCCAGCCCGCGGAGTGTGTTCAAAGTGAGAGTGCCGGACTTGGCATTGTTGGAAGGATTTGAATCGTCAATATTCAATATATCATTGCCTCCAGCCCCGCCATCCACTGTCAGCAGCACGTTGATGTGATCAATATTTCCAACCTGCGTGGTCGGCAAACCTGGTAACGAAGGCGTTGCAGTCCCAACATTGACGACATCGTTGTTTGCACCGGCGTTGACTGTGACCAAACCGTTCATGGTCTGGATATTCACTGTGTCACTTCCGTTCTGCCCATTTACCGTCGTCACACTACCTGAGTTGGTGCTAAAGACATTGACCGTATCGTTATCGTCTCCTGCATTCACCACAGCGAGCGCGTTCAGTGAACTCAGGTTGATGATGTCATCACCAGTTTCACCATTGATGGTAAGATCGCTACCGCTGTTTGTGGTCTGGACGGTCACGGTGTCATTGCCACCTTGTGCATTCACTTGCACCCAATCGGCCACCGTTTGGATGGTGATTGAATCAAAACCATTGCCTGTACTGAGATATGTTTCTTCGGCGAAACCGGAGGTTGCACTGTTGTGGGTGTTGTGGATTGTGAAAGTATTTCCACCATCACCCAAATTGATTACCAGGTGTTCTATGGCGTAGTAATCAATACCAGCACCAGACAATCCCAAACCGGAAATGTGTGAAGGAGTCACTGCCCCGGTGTTCGGATTCGTATCGGCTGTATCGTCGATCGTCAGCCAATCACTACCGCTGGTTGGAGTTTCCCCATTGATGGTCAAACGTGCCCCAATGCCGTTCAAGGTACCGTTTTGGTTGTTACGGCGATTACCTTGGGTGCCGTTTGAATTGCTGCCTATATTGATGTTGTCGCTTCCTGTACCTGTCGTGACATTAGTGACTCCAGCGATGGTTCGGACATTGATGACATCGGCACCATCATAACTCCAGATATTCGTCAAATTGGAGTGTGTGCTGGCAACGGTGAAAGTATCCGATCCGGATCCCAGGCCAATGTTGAGTGTTTCCAGACTTCCATATGTGATACCCGAAGGCATATCCAGTCCCGTAATCTGGGTGCTGGTCAGGGTTCCAACATTGTTCGACCCATCTCCCCTGTCATCGACGTTGAACACGTCTGTGTCTGCATCACCATTGACGACAAGTAAGGCCAAGATCGCATCCAGGGTTCCGCCAGTTCCAGGGGCTAGCGTACCAACGTTGATGGTATCGTTTTGTGCACCTGCATTGACAGTGGTTTGCGCGTTGATGGTTCGAATATTAATGACATCCACACCCCCGTATGTGTCGATGATTGTTTCGGAACCTGAGGTCACGTTGGTCAAATGGACGGTGTCATTTCCATTGTTTCCATGAACATGAACATTGTCAGCGTTAATGGTACCGATGAGATTAATGATGGAACCGGTCACCGGACCAAAATGATCTGCACGAATAATGACATCCCCAGATGTGCTGATTAACCCACCCGATTCCAAAGTGAAATCACGATGTGCAAGGAAAGTAATATCACCACCCGTAGAAGACCTGACCGTAACTCCTGATTTGATCAACAAGGTTGGGAAATTTGAATATGTGGAGATGGTCGTCTGCAATGGGGCATCATCAGTTAAAATAATTTCTTCGATACCAGTATTCCAAGTCAGATTAAGCTGGTTAAGTACCGCCTGTTGAGGGTGGAAATAAATGATATGATCGGTCGAATCCACATCTAATTCGATACGATCAGTGGTGCCGGCCTTGTCGAAGATATCCACTCGAGTTCCAGCCTGATCGCTGACGGGTTTCACCAGATCAAAATCATAAACATCCGAGCCATTTTCGTCCGTGATATCGAGTCTAAAGTTTGGCAGGGAGGTAAAATCGAAGTGATCATTACCAGTCCCAAGATTGATTTCCTTGATTGAAATAAGAGGAATGGCTACGAGATTATTTCCAAAGCCAGCTAACGCAGTGGTACCTTCTCCGGACATGTTCAACTGCATGGAGACAGTTACTTCACTGAAATCCAACTGCTCCTTGCCGAAGATATCTACAAATTCATCTGTACCATAATTATTGTGGAAGATGTATAAATCATCATTGGCTAAGCCAACAATCGTATCGTCTCCTGTCCCTCCAATAATGGTGTCTCGTCCGGGAGATCCCATAATGATGTCTTCCCCGGATCCGCCCTCAAAGTGATTGGTTTCGCTGAAGATGGGTGTTTCAGGATTTTGACGGTCTTTGCTTTCGTCCAGTAAATCGTTTCCAGGACCTCCAAACAAATGATCGCTTCCAAGACCACCGAATAGTTTGTCATTTCCTGTAATACCTGTATTGGATGGATGGTCCCCATACAAGTAGTCATCACCTTCATAGGTGAAAATCACATCATTTCCGCTTCCACCCCAGACGATGTCGTTGCCCCTTGCGGTTGCTATGGTGTCATTACCACCGTTGGCGTAAACTTCGGTGTCAATATAGATAGTGTCACGCTGCAGGATGATAGTCTCAGAGCTATTAGTACCGTTGATGACAATCTTGTTGATACTGCCTAGAGCATAATTAGTGGCATTGCTGACATTGATATTGGCATAATTATTCTGAGCGCTGCCTACATTGTACCAACTTGACCATTGTCCATAAGGAGGCCAACCATCCCATTCCCAATCACGTTCTTGGCGTTGACTCGTGGAGACAATCACTCTTTCTGTATGATCAGGTGCATCTATGATCAGATTTCCATCCACCACGAAGAGATTTAATTGAGAAGCACCACCATGCCGTCTTCCATTGTTAATGGTCAAAGTACCGCCAGAGAGACTGGAGCTGTAGACATAATAATCTCTAGGGTTGACCACATATTCGGTAATGACGGTGCGCTCATCCTCAAACCAACTGGATATTTCATCCCATACAGCTTCTGCAGCATCGGCAATGGCTGATCCAACATCTTCGAAGAATTCGACAACATCTTCCCCAAATTCAACGATGGCTTCGGCCATGACAACCGCCGCATCTGCGACGGCTAAAGCAGCATCCACTACCGCTTCTGCGACAACTTCAGCAACTTCAACCAAGGCTTCGACAAGTTCATCCAACAGTCCAAGACCGCCATCAAATTCAATTCCATTACCGACGTCCTTAACTTCCAGCCAAACACTTAAGGGACCTTCGACATACACTCGCCAATGTCCGGTGGACCAGTTCACTGAAATTTCGGCTGTCGCTACATTGAATGACTGACCCAGCACAACTATTCCTACCGATCCATGCCCGGTAAAACTAGACTGTGTCAAAGTGACTGACAGTCCACCATCGATTCCAAATCCCCCGGCGGTCAGATCCAGATTAAGTGTGCCAGTAAAGCTGAAGTTTCCATTGGTATTGAAATAACCGGTGATGCCGATATCGACAATCCCGAAGAAATCAACTGAACCATTTACATCGATAGAGAATACTCCATTGACAACAGCCATGGTGACAGAGCCATCAGCATCTAATACCCCGAACAAATCTATATCGGCGGCGATACTGAAGAGATAGGTATTACCTGAAACAGTATGTCCAGTGCCCAGGGCATCATAGACCACTTTGCTGGAATTGCCTGTATTGATCTGAAGAACTGCCGCACCACTGATGTTTACCCCGCCATTCAAGGAGGGCAAGACATCGAAATTCACATTGAGTCCGATATAAGCGGCAAAAACACCATTTTCTATGACCGCACCTCCGGCTATATTGAGGGTGACGAAACCTCCTAAATCAATAGTTCCGTTGAGCCCCATCTCCAGACCACCGGTGCCTATTTTGAGATGGAAGGCACCTGAAATGGTGAAGGTTCTGACGATTGTTAAATCACCCTGTAGAGCGACAAGGAAGTAGCTACCATTCGCATCAAAAGTGCCATCCAATCGTGGCGCTCCACCTGAAATGGTAAAGGTCGCTGAGCCATCGTTGTTGATGGTGAACCGACCATCCAAAGCACCGGTTAAACCAGACAAAGTTGCAGGAACGATATCCGGTGAGGATGGGATTTCACTCAGGCTAGTCGTTCCATCCAGGTATCCGACAAATTTTTCAGGAATGGTGATCGTCTGATCTGCACCTGTGGTATTGAACAGCAATCTTGCACTCGCATTGAGAGTGATCACATTCCTCAATGCTCCTCCTACTGCAACAGAGACATTGATGTCAGCAGCGACGCCTTGGCTATTAATAACAAGAGCGCCAAGTGCGTTCATGTTAAATATTTTGCTATTGCGATCAGCGCCAATATCCGGCCCAATTTCAATACCGGCTGCAGCAAATATCTTCAATCCACTGTTGTCGATTTCCAACAGGAATACTCCTGACATGCGGAAAACATCAGTGTATTCAAGTTCACCGCCAATTTGGATGCTAATGAGAAATTCAGTGTAATCCAGCACTACCGGAGAGGCAGGATTTCCGGTGTTCACTTCCAAACCAATATCAAGCCGTCCGTCACCATCCTCGTCTAAGGCATCTATTGCTGCTTGGTTTTCTGTTTCAAAATTGTCGTCTAACTTCGCCAGCACTTCCTGCATGGTCAACAAATCATCCGCTGGACCAACCGTAGTGTTTAAAACCGAGGCAAGTTGTGCTGCGTCTACGATATCCAAACCGATACTCCCCTGAGCCAAAGCCACGTTTTGCTCAGAAACGCTGATGACACCATCATTGTTGGTATCTATCAAATCAAACAAAGCCGGAACTTCACTCAAGCTATCGACAAAATTAACGGGTGAGAACCCTCCATCAAATCCGACTCCTATATTGATATCAATGCTGAGAGATCCAGCAACAGTCAGGTTGGGCACTCCGACAAATCCAAAACCATCTTCCGGGACATCAGCTTTTACGGCCAAATAGACTCCCAAGTCGGTCGGATTAACCGAAGCCATTACCGAAATACCAAAATCAAGGTCAGTAATATGCAATCCAATGGCGGAGCTACTCAATTCGTCGTTGGATACTGAGAAATCACCATTCGTATCTGTCCAGTAAGGTCCGTTAATTCCCACGAAACCAGTGATGTTGGAGCCACCAATGGTCATCGTTGAAACTGTTTTGGTTGAACCGTTGGACAGGGTCACGTTCTGTGTTGGCCCAAGTTCAAAAGCAACAGAACCTGTAAGAGTGAGAGCATTGAGGATATTCAGCTCAACAAATCCCTGCGCCCGAATGACAGAAGTATCCATGCTGAGGTAAACAGGTTTACCCCCAGTGTTGACTTCATATCCCAAAGGATCAATTTTGCCATCCCCATCAACGTCTTCCGCAGTAATTGCTTCAGCAAGTGATTTTAAAGCAGCGTCATCACTATCCAACGCTAGTTCCAAATCACTGATACCAAACAATGCAGCAGCCTCGTGGACATCAATGACCCCTTTACTGTCGCCAGTATCATCTGTATTTAGAATCTCAAGGATATCTTCGTGAGAAAGAACTGTTGAATCATTGTTTGGAACACCATTCAATGCGGCGATGCCGGCATTGTAATTTGTATTGATGGTGGCCAATTCTCCGAGAGTGATATTACCGCTACTATTGCCGGCAAATTCATCAAACAAAGCCAATTCCTCACTGGCAAATGCCTCCGTATTGGCAAAATCAACAACTGGAAACAGGGATAATCCATAGAATGTCGGAGTTGAAAGATTTACCTCAACAAGTAATTCTTCAGCACTCAGAGTGACATTTTCGATTCCAACCAGACTGACTTCATTGGCTGTAGCTTTTAACGCTACATATTTCGCAAATGATCTTAATGGATCGGTAGGCTTCATAAAGGCCATCCCAAAATCAAAATCATCAATCACTATACCAATGGCGTCTTCGTTTATTTCGGCATCAATGATGTCTCCGGTAACGGCATCCCGATCAACCTCCAGATCATTGTCTGCATCATTCCAGTATGGGCCTTTCATCCCAACAAATGCGTGAACATCCGAGGCACCTATGGACATGAATTCCAATTCACTGTTGGTATCAAACAGAGGAACAGGTAAATCCGATGGAAGTCCAAAATCAGTCAGGAAGTCAGCGACATCATCAATGGTGTCTCCGAACAGGCCACCTGCTGTTTCAACGGTGTAAGTTGGACCAAATTCAAAGGCAACACTTCCCACTATATGAACAAATTCTGATATCTGTAATGTAAGTTTCCCAATCTCCCCACCGATACGTGCTGCACCGTCATAATCAAGTTCAACTGGTGTTGCACCAGTGGCTACTTCTAAATAGCCTTCTTCAAAACTGGATTGATAATTAAGTATGGGCTGACCAAATCCTCCCAACCAACTTCCACCATAATTGACATTGACTGCCAAATCTCTGGCTTCAATCACTATGTCCTCCCCTAGCGGTCCGAGGAGAAATTCAAGAGCATCCGATTCCGCTTTGACAGTAACCATCTTTGGAATCTTCAGTGCTTCCGGTAGGAAATCATTAATGGTGGCCTCAAATACACCAGCACCAACATCGAGTCCGGTCACAGAAACCCCAATCAAATCATCATTATCTGACGTAAGAAGATCTCCCAGCGGTCTATCAGAGGTGTCATCTGGGACAATAATGGAATCAGTATCCAGCCCCACTCCTACAAAAGCGTTTACTCCGGTAGCCCCCAAGGTAAAACCAGATACGTCCAAATCATTGATGGTGGAACCGCCGTTGCTGATTGAAGTCGTTCCTCTAACCGATTCTGGAAGAGCATTGATAGTGGAATCAAAAAGCGTTTCGAATTGATTTCCATAATCGGCAGGAAATCCGGTAGACACATCCACCAGCATCTGCGGTCCCATTTCAAATCCAAAGCTGCCTTCCAAATGAACCAGATCCAACAGACTGACCAAGGCATATTCAATCGTCACCCCGATCCGCTGATTTCCATCGTAATCCAGGATAACAGGTTCACCACCGGTAGGAACCGCAAATCCTAAATCCAACTCACCGTCGCCATCCAAATCTTCACCATTGTCCAACTGACCATTCTCATTGGTGTCCTCGTAGAACGTGGTATGCCAATCTATGACAGCGGGACCAAATTCAATTCCACCGATATTCCAATTGTCGCCACTGTTTAGATGAAGATCAATTTCCTTACCGACGACTTTCGCGATACCGAGTCCACCATCCAGGAATTCAAACGTATCCGCATGCGCTTTTGCCGCCGTGAAAGAAGGTATCTGGAACGATTCAGGTAGTATCGAATTGATCGTAGGATCCATCACCGCAGCACCAAAATCCAATCCCTCCAAACTGAACCCAAATAAATTCTCTCTTAAATTCGGAGTGTCGAGCAAATCACCCAACGGTCTTTCAGAAGTATCATTCGGAATGGTAATCGAAGAAGTGCTTAATCCAAATCCTAGGAACGCATTAATCTGAGACCCACCCAGGGTGAATCCACTGACATCCAGATTAGTCAATGTCCCGGCATTGTTTATCAAATCCACGTTACCTAATAAGGCAGGATCCAATTCCCCGGTTGCAACATCCCATGCACTCTGCAGAGCTGGTCCAAGATTTCCTGGTACACCCGTGCCTGCAGTGATGAGCATTTGTGGTCCTTTTTCAAAGGCAAAACCCCCTTCCAGGTGCAAGAAATCGAACAAACTAACCAAGGCATATTCCACACTGACACCAATGCGTTGATTTCCGTCATAATCCAGATAAACGGGTTCACCACCAGTTTTCACTTCAAATCCAGCATCACCAAATCCTGGGAAACTGGACTCGAAGTCGATGACGGGTGGTCCAAAGCCACCGGGCCATTCGTCACCATTATTGAGATTAATTTCAATCCCCTTACCCTGTACTTTGATGTAGTCGTCGTTACCTGCTTTGAAAGCAAATGTATCGGCAGTGGCTTTTGCAGCCATGAAAGAGGGCAGTCCTTCAATCGGAAGAGTTGGATCAAAAATCCCGAGCCCCAAATCCAAGTTCTGAATATAAAAGCCGAAGACATCCTGGTCATTGATCGAAGTGTCGAAATCGAAATCACCATATCCGACAAAGGCATTAGCACCCGAGGCACCAAAGGTCATAGAGCTGACCTCAAGGCCGCTGATCGTTGAAAAATCATCCGAAACAGTGACGCCTGCTAGTTCCAAACTATCGGCTAAGGTATCCAATCCAATAGCACCCAAGGTAGCTCCGAGATTGGCGGGAACACCCGTTCCCAAAGTCACAGAATGAGTCGGTCCTTTTTCAAAGGCGAAAGCACCTTGAACGTAAATGAATGAGAAAAGCGATACATCGGCATCGGCTATTTCAACACCAATCCGCTGATTACCGTCGAAATCCAATGAAACAGGATCGCCACTGGTTTCAATTTCGAAACTTCCATCTTGAGCCCCTTCTGAAGATTCGAAACTGGTCTGGAAATTGATCACCGGATTACCAAGATCACCGGGCCATGCTGTTCCGTTATTGTAAACCAAAGTAATTCCTGAACCTTCCACCGAGATGACATCAGATAAACCGGCACGGAATTCAAACGTGTCAGCCTCAGCTTTTAGCGCGGTAAAGGAGGGCAAGGAATCAACCGGAATCGTTGGGGAGAACATACCCAACCCAAAATCAAGTCCCTCAATCTTGGCACCAAAGACGTCCTGATCCGCCAGTGGTGTTCCAAAGTCAAAATCCCCGTAACCCACGAACGCGTCAATCGACGATCCTCCAATCAACATGGATCCAACTTCTAATCCACTGATCGTTGAGAAATTCTCTCCAATTTCGATGCCTCCTATGTTCAATAAATCATTGGCTATGGTATCCAGCCCAATGCTACCCAGCGCAGCGCCAAGGTTGGCCGAAATACCTGTGGCGACATCTACAACGTAGGTCGGCCCCATCTCAACTCTGAATCCACCCTGCAATACAAGGAAATCTGCCAGGTTCATCGAAGCTGAACCAAGTTCAAGAGCGATGCGATAGTTTCCATCGTAATCGATATAAATTGGATCCAAACCATTTGGCATTGTGACTTCGAATCCGGCTGGAGTTTCACCTGCTCCAGGGAAGCTGGTTTCGAAGTTGATGACAGGGTTACCCAAATCGGCAGGCCAAGCTGTGCCCGTATTGACCTCAAGCGTGATTTCCTGCGCATCCAGTTCCAAAACGTCACCCAGGCCATGCAGAGTAAAATCATCCGCGCTTGCTTTAAGGGCTGTAAACTTAGGCAGTTTCTTGATCGGGATTGTAGACTTAAACATGGCCAGACCTAGGTCAATGCCAGTCAAACTGAACCCAACCAGATCTTGAGTGTTCAAATCGGAATCGAAATCTGGATCCCCATATCCTAAGAAGCCATCCAGATCAGCGGCACCTACCGTGATGCTACTAACTTCCAACCCTTCAATCGTTGAGAAGTTTTCACCAATCGTCAAACCAGCGTCGTTCACGAATTCATCGAAAATGGGCTGAATGAAATTGGCTGCTTGCCCCAGGTTGGACGGAATTCCAGTCGCTACATCAATTATGTAAGTAGGACCAAATTCAAAAGCCAAGCCACCGGAAAGATCCAGCAAGTCGGCTATCGTGATATCGATGTCATTCACGATCACGGTTGTTTGACGATTGCCGTCAAAATCCAGTTGGAAGCCGTTCACTTCGAATCCTGCTGGATCGGGATTGGCCGCAGGGAAGCTTGAAAGGAAATCAAGAGCTGGTTTGCCAACACCAGATAGAGTCAAACCAGGCAGTTCAAAATCCGGAATGGTTATGTCTGGAAGACTGAGATCCGGTAATTCCAGATCTGGCAACTGCAAATTAGGCAGACTCAAATTAGGCAGGGAAATCGTAGGTAGAACGATGTTGGGCAACCCTAACAACGACAAATCAATATCAGGAAGATCAAGGTTAGGTAGCGTTAAACTTGGTAGTTGGACTGATGGTAAGGTCAAATCAGGCAATTCCAGCGTAGGCAGGTTTGGGATCGTGATATCAAAATCAGGAAGAACCAATTGAGGCAGATCAATCTGCGGAATCGTCAAATCAGGCAATGAAATGGAAGGCAGAGCCAAACGACCAAGATCGAATTCGGGCACATATAAGTTTGGTAACGCTAAATTCAGGTCAGGTAAGGTGGGCAGTGAAATACTTGGAATGCTCAGCGATGGGAAGTTGAAGTTGGGCAACTCCAACATGGAGAGATCCAAGGTAGGCAATTCTAAATTCGGAATCTCAATGCTTGGGAAATCCAAATCAGGCAATGAAAGATCTGGTAATGCCAAGCCGGCAAGATCAGGGAAAACCAAGTCTGGCAGAGTAAAGATGGAGAGATCCAGATTCGGCAGGCTCAGGCTCGGCATGGATATCGCAGGGATATTCAAGTCCGGCAATGACAGGCTAGGCAAGGTAATATTTGGAAAGTCCAGGCCAAGATCCAAATCAGGCAATTCGATATTGGGAATGACAATATCAGGGAAGTTGAATGCTGGAATTTGAATGTTCGGCAATTTCAGATTTGGCAGACCAAAGGCAGACAGATCGAGGTCAGGCAGCTGAATGTCTGGCAGTTGAATTGAACCAATAACGATATTTGGGAAAACCAGGGCTGGAATGTCGAGCGACAAATCCAGTGTAGGAATCACAAAGTCAGGCAAATCAATTGTTGGAATCACCAGATCAGGCAACTGCAAATTGGGCAATGCCAGTGAAGGCAAAGCTAAATCAGGAAAATCAGGAAGATTCAATCCCGATAAATCAATGTTAGGCAACTGTAGGTCTGGGAGTGAAATCGACGGTAAATTCAGGGATGGCAACGCGATGTCCGGGATAAGTCCGGACAAATCCAAGTCGGGCAATTCCAGAGCCGGTAAATCAATGGATGGCCAACTGAATTCAGGAAGAGTGATGTTAGGTATTTGGAAGTTCGGCAAAGAGAAATCAGGTAGATCAAACTGGAAGCCGGGCAATACCAAGTCAGGCAAAGTGAAAGTCGGTAAGGTCAGATCCGGCAGCAACAAATCAGGCAATTCAATGGTCGGTAAAGTGAAGTCGGGCAGATTCAGGTCCGGAACATTCACGCCACCAGACATACGCGCTGCTGTGTTGATCGCTATGGAGATATCAGCAGCGTCAATATCCAGAATTTCACCAAACCCAAAGGTGTCCATGGTCGCCACATCTCCCTTTAGTGCGATAAAATCTGGCAATCCCAAGGCTGACAGGTTTTCGTTATCAGGAGTGAATAGTCCGACCCCTAAATCAAGGTTTTCAAAACCGAACCCTGTCAGATCATCCCCATTGGTGATTTGGTTTGTGATGACATCAAACTCAGCGTCTCCGAATCCGATGAAGCCAGATACTCCGTTAGCCGTGATGCGGTAGGCGTTGACCTTCAATCCACTGAGAGTGGTATAGTTTTCATCATAATCGAGGTTGCCCTCAGTAGCAATGGCCTGGATGGCAGTAGAAGGATCAAATGCTTGGGCCAGATTTGCAGGGAGGTTGGTATCGATGTCCACCACCTCGTCGGGAGCGGTTTCGAATCCGAAATCACCCTTCAAGTCCAACAAATCCAGGAATTCCATTTGAGCATCGGTGAAGACAACAGAAATGTCGTTCAAACCGCCAAATGTTATTTTCAAATTGCTTGCATGAAGATTGAAAACATCACCCAATTCAACTGAAAAGTCCGCACCGCTGAATACGAATTCATTGGTGCTGAAGGAGAATGTTCCGGTTAATGAAACGTCCTGATTGTCTTCATCACTGAAGGAAGCGGTAAAAGGTTTGTTGGGGAATAGTGCAGCGGAAGTGGCAGCGACCTGAACAAAGCCCGTTATGGTCGGTCCGTCGTAATCAACGTCAATCGTGATTGAAGGATCACGAATAATTAATATATCGTCAAAATTGATGTCTGATCCGGTAAAGGTAAAATTAAGGCTTCCGGTAGCTGTGTTTTGCGCCAAAGTCGATATCCCCAACCCTACCAATGCCTCTACACGTTCAAATTCGTTGTAACGGAGTCCTGTAGAAATATGCTGAGAAGCAGTGGAAGCGTCTCGGATCCCCAATTCCAACAAAATGTCTTCCTGCACATTGGCATTGGATGCTAAAGGACCGTGTTCAGTATCCAAACCGGAAGATTCGAGCTGCTTACGCTCCTTGACCAATCCGTTACCCACGAACTGACCAAAAGCAGAAACCGCTAAGACGGTTCCATCACCAGCGGAGGTTTTGACATCTTCGAACCAGGTTTCAACTCCATCGGAACTTCGTCCGGCCGGGTCATCCAGCTCGACAATCAATCCGCCGGCATCAGTTGTCTGTAAAACCGTTGTTTCCGTGTCTGTTTCTTCGCTGTAGTAAACGACCAAATCACCGTCAAGCAGGTTCAAAAACTGATTCGCAACATTTGCAGGCACTCCGGAGATGCCATAACCGTCGTTTAGATCCAGGAGGAAGGTGTTGCTGGGAATCTGGTAGATGGGATTGTCAATGTTATCATTTGGTGTGACATCAAGGAATGGAAAGGTAGCCAGTAGATCATTTAAGCTCCCTACATAGAGCTCAATGAATGCTTTTTCCTGATCCCCGCCCTGAGCCTGTACCAATGCGAGGTCTATGTCGTAATCGGAACCTGCAATAGTTCCATTGTAATTGACGACATAATCGTAGGCCGCTCCCACAACAATTCCCATGAACCGAGTTGCAAGTTCTCGACTCCAATTGTTGTTGAGAAGATTCCAAACGGAGGACACTCCCTGGTTTGGCACACCGATCATGAATAGATCATTCACCTTCGGCAATAATTTCCCATTTTGAAATTCTGTATTGTATCCTGTGCTTTGAATGTAGGCACGAGCCAGAATCCCACCCGTGCTGTGAGTGATGATGTCAACTGAGTCAGGAGCAACTCCACGGTCAGAAGCCCATTGTTCAAATGCTTCTTTGAGCGAATGCCCGAGGTAGTCTATTCCATATTTGAATTCGCCATCCGTTAATTTCGCAGCCGTAACATCAGGCCCGCTAATAATACCGTCGACATCATTAGCATCATTAACTACCTCAGGCGAAGGCGCCACGGACAAACGCCAATCCCAATTTGCAACAAAAAGGTCAGACTCGGGAGTGTATCCTGCAGAATCGAGCGTTGCTATCAGATCGTCATAAGTTCCACCCAGAGGATCAAGCTGCAACTTGTCAGGTGAAAGGCCACGTGAAGCGAACCAGTCAGCAACGGAATCATCGGCAGCAAAGCTCCCACCAAAACCAGGCACAAAAATCAGGGGGCGCTCCGGTGTGCCAGACTGTCCCTCAGTTACAGTCACTAACATTCCGGTGTCTGTTAGGGTTGGCTGAAGGAAAAGCCCCCCATTGAGTTGCTGGCCGGTGAATGTTTGGAAAGCTCCTTGAACAGATCCAAAGGTGATGATTTCGAAACTGTCGCCAGCTACTGGTGTGTAGCCCGGCTCTATCTGAATGGTAAGAGTTCCCCCGAGGGTAAGGTCGCCTGATACTTGAAGCTGATCAAATCCGTCAGCAGCGCCAGCGGAACCTGTGCCGGCAATTTCGATGATGAGATTAGATCCGGAATTCAGAACGTGGTTACCAGCATGCGAAATAATGCCTGGAGAATTACCTGGGCTGATGGTGGCATCGGAGATCAGGTCGCCCTGAATGGTTCCATTGCCGGAAATCGTGTAAAAGTCGGAGAGGTATAGGGGTGAGGTTCCCAAATCGAGCCCATTTTCAGGATCAAGTTGGATTTCACCGGGGTTTTCTGTGGAAAATTTGGAAAAATCTGTATCAAAAACGGAATTATTTGCAGAAGACGGAGGCGCATTGGAAGCATTCAGCGTGTCCACCAGCTGAGAAACCACCAAATCTTGAGAGTCGAAACCAGTCCCAGAGGGGAGAATTTCGATCAATTCAGGCAAATCAAGGTCCACCTGACCGGATTCAACCACCTCTTCAGAGCCATTATCCGCGGAGGATTCAGGAGCGCTTTCGCCTTGATCAAGGCTGGCAACCTGAAAAGGATTTTCCTGGTTTGAATCATTTTCAGAAACATCATCCGATTCGGATTTTGTTTCTTCAGAAAAATTATTTTGATCGTCATTTAAGTCGTCCAAGGAACCCTCTGACCACTCAAAAATATCGTCTAACTGTTCGTTTTCAACGGTTAACAACTCATTATCAACAGTGTCAACGGAATCTAAATCCGCATTCATCCCATCCCCGGAATCGATCATTCCGGCGGACAACCCATCTGCGCTGAGTAGAACTCGTTGCTCGAGCTCCTCTAAGCCAAATGGATTTGAGATTTGTCGTTGATTATTCAAAATGAGCTGTTTACACAGTTTAATACTCAACAAAATGACAGTTTTGGGACTGTCGTTTTTTAAGTAAAACGGGGTTAGTTGACTTGAAATAACAAAGGCAGTCAACTTATTTGTTTAGAAACTTTGATCCTGCTTTCTTAATTTTGCATCCAGTTTAGCTGGAATCCTCAACTTGATCCAGACATCTAATTGAATAGATCCCCGTTCAATCGATCGAGGGTGAAGTCTGTTTTAATGGTAAAACCATGCCTGATTTCAAATGTAGAAATATTCAATTCAGGATCAAAAACCACGGTAAGCTGACTCAAAATCGGGCACTCTAAGTCATAAAATCAAAAAATCATAATTTTTATATTTAGCGTCAATTTGACCCTACCCTAATACAGTATGGTGTCACGAAATCTTTCCAGACAGTGGATTTACTCACCCGTAAATGACAATGATTCCTCCAGCCAACGGTCAGACCGGAGAACAGAGAGTCGCTGTTTGTAGGCTCGACGCTCAGATATCCATTGAGACAAACCAAGCAGCCAATGGATTGGAATGACTCTTTTTAACATCATCACGGGATAGGATTGCTGATCCTTTTTGACGTTTCGGAGGATTATTTCATCTTCTAATGAGGCAAAAATTCGAGCTGTTCCCGGGTCTCCCTGGCGCCCACACCGGCCAAAAAGTTGCCGATCGACACGCCCGGTTTCGTGAGGTTCAGTAGCAATCACATGCAATCCACCAAGTGCTGCCACGTCAGGATCCAGCTTAATATCGGTCCCCCGACCTGCCATATTAGTGGCTACAGTAATCCGCCCCCGCTCCCCTGCTCGAGCCACAATCATGGCCTCTTCGGACAAACGAGTGGCGTTCAAAATCTGGTGAGACAGGCCTGCTTCACTTAGCAATTCACCCATTTTCTCGCTCACGTGAACGTTGCGGGTACCGATCAAAATAGGGCGCCCAAGAGCGTGAATGGTCTTTATTTCCTGCATGATGGCTCGATATTTTGAGTCGTTGTCCTTGGTCATTACCCGAGCCAGCTCCTTTCGAATACAGGGCTTGTTCGTCGGCAGACAAATGACGGGCAACCTGTAAATGCGCCATATTTCAGACGCTGATTCCCGTGCTGTTCCTGTCATGCCGGCAAGTTTGGTAAAGCACCTGAAGAAACGTTGAAAGCTCATGCGTGCAACAGTTTCGCTCGGATCCGACGGTTGAAGTCCTTCTTTGACTTCAATGGCCTGATGCAAGCCTTGCCGCCAACTTCGCTGTGGCATAGGACGACCTGTGAACTCATCCACGATCACCACTTTACCATCCTGGATGATGTATTGCTTTCCTTTCAGAAAGAAAATTCGCCCCACCAAGGCTTGACGAACCAATTCGTCTCGCCGCCCCGCACTCCTCCAAATACCGGTGAAATCTCGAGACAAAGCATCGATTTTTTCAAGCCCCAACTGGGTAAACTGAACTTCCCTGTAAGTCGAATGAACCTTGAAATGTTTTCCTTCAAGCAAATGTCGAACCATTATATCTGCCTGATATATAGCCTTTTTTAGCGATTCGTTGGGTCTGGGACTTGAAATAATCAAAGGCGTCACCGCTTCATCAATCAATATACTATCCGCTTCGTCCACCAACGCAGTGTGAATGCCGCGCAAAACGTTTCTATGATGGCCAAGACTTCGGGATCTTGTCATTCGCTTAAGGATTCGACGGGATCGAGTGCGGGCATCACGATTTTTCATCTGATCGCGCAACATATCTGCCAATAGTTCCCGGCTGGTGGTGTATGTCACATCACATGCATACGCCTCTCTACGTTCCTCTTCCGATTTTCCAGCAATGACTGTTCCCACCCGGATTCGACAAAAATCATACAAAGGCTTAAGCCAATCGGCATCACGAGCCACCAAATAGTCGTTCACCGTCATTAAATGGAAAGGCTTGCGAGTCCAACCGATCAAAACAGCAGCTAATCCGGCTGTTAATGTTTTACCTTCACCCGTGGCCATTTCGGCCAAAAACCCACGATAAAGAGCAAGTGCACCGGCCAACTGAACCACAAAAGGCCGAAGTCCGAGGGTTCGATAAGCGGCTTCACTTACAGCAGCCAGCGCCTCAATTTCGATATGATGCTTGAGCCGTCGTCGAAAAATGGACCGGTGCTCCAGCAATGCCGCACGTAATTCATGATCGCTCATTCGCTCGAAAGTGGGCGCAAGGGCATTTACCGCTTCTGCGTCTTTTAACAGCTGATTTCCAACAGAAGAGCGTCGGCGATAAATTCCTATCCATCCATGCACCATGGAATCAAGACCGCGATAAAGAGGTCTTGGCTTTGGAACCTGGTAAAATGAATCGGCAGCCATGGTTTGGAAAGGAGCTTCGTTTCCAGTATGTCCTTGGTCTAAATTTGATATCTTCGCTGCAGCAATTGCCTCAGACGTCTTATCCACCGAGGCAGAAGGGGTTCTGGCTTCAAATCAAATCGAACCTTGCCGGATCGGCCGTGCAACAATTGAGCATTGCCAGCTGTTCCAAGCTTGGATCGTACTTCAAAGAAAGGTTCTGCAGTTGTTGCGCCAGCTTCGTCCTCCTCTGTAATTGGGATATCGCCACCACCGCTCCACCCCAAGGCTCGGGACGGTAGTTGTCGTTTTTCAACCGGAATGATGTCCATCGACTTGACCTCAATTGCTTCTTCCGAGATACCAAACAACCTTACCTCAGATGAACCAATTTCATTGGCAAAAAGGCGATCCACATCATCTTGAAGAACCGGGGAAATGAATTCGAATCCACTTGGATCAATGACACGGCCAAGGGATGTTCCACGCACCAACCAACGTCCGATCACCTGTTCCACTTCAGGTGCAACCCATATCCCATCAATGGGTGCATTCATCACTAAGCTATCTTGACGCTGGTTTAATACCTGAATGCGTTCCTCGACCGATTGTTTTTGAAAAAGAAGTGGTTTTACATCCACCCCATCCTGACTCATGGCTTGAAGGAGCTGTAGCTTAACCTCTATGAGGCGTGCTTCAGCACGCTTTATCTCAAGAGAAAGTTCATGGTTCGCAAGTCTCAGCAATGGGGTGCCAGTAATAACTGTGGAACCAGGTTCTGCGAGCAACTCAACGAGGTTCCCTTCTGTTTGCGTGACAAGTTCTGCCCAATTTTCGGCAGCAATCACTCCTGAAGCACGAAAATGATGCGGAAACGGAATAAACTGCAGCAAAATAAATAAAATCCCAACAAACCCGACACTCACACCCATCGCTCTGGAACGAACACGATCTAACTCTGGACTGGCAACCAAATAGTAAACCCATTTGAAAAGTGGAGCTATAATCCAAGAAAAGAGGCATACTGCCGCCATCAGCACACCGAATAGGAGAAATCGATCTGCCACAAACAACAATATTCCAGTGAACACAATAATGCGGTAGATGTGGCTCAGAATCCCAAAAGTCGCGAGAATCGATTTTTCGGAATTATTATTGGCTGGACTACGAGAACCAACGACTCCATAGGCATGTTTTTTGACGATATGCTTGAGCTGCCCGGCTGAATGAAGGTGAAGGTTGGGATAATTAAGCAAGTCGCAAAGAATGTAATATCCATCAAATCGTAGTAAGGGATTCAGATTGAAAAGGAGAGTAGACACAGATGCGATAAACATCATGTTGTAGGCCAGATTGTGCACCAATCCAGCGCCCGTATTCGCCCAAACAAATGTCGCCAATGCTGCAACAAAGACCTCAACAATCATCCCTGCCAAGCCAACCAATGCACGATGCCAGCGACTGCTGAATCCCCAACTGGAAGTTGCATCCACATAAGGAATGGGAGTGAAGATCATCAGCATCACTCCCATAACATGAACTTCTCCACCAAACTTCCGACAGAAGAATGCATGCCCGAACTCGTGTAATGTTTTGAGGATGACCAATCCTGCATATAGCCAGACTAAATTACCGGGGGCTAACAATGCCTGGGATTCATCCTTCAGTGCGGGAAAGTAATCAATTGCCACCTTTATTGCTCCGCCCACGGTCAGTAACCAGATTAAAAAACCGAAAGGACTGATCAATGGCCCAACAACAGGAAGCATTCTTTTGAGAAAGCGATCCGGATCCAGCAACGGAAACCGGATAAACATCAAATTCATGAACTTGGCTCGGATTTCCCGTTGGCGGCGTTGTTGATAGCGACGAAACAACTCGGCGCTGTCTTCCGGGTTATCATAGTGCAACAATCCGGCAAGGTAGAGTTGCGCAAGCAATCGGATCACTGCTTCCTGTCCGGGAGCTTCTTCTGGATTTGCTTCGAGAGATTCTTCCCAAATTTGTTCGACAGTTTTGTCAGGACGAAGGCGGGCTACGAACTCGTAAGCTTGAGGACGAAGTCGAAAGTATTGGTTGCTTACCGGATTCTCGAGCACATACCATCGCTCACCCCGATAAAACTGACGACGCACCCGTACACTCGATCGTAGATAAATACGTTGATTTGCAACGCGATGCCAAGATTCGCTAAATGTTTGCTGATTGTCTGCCATCGATCACCACCAAAAAAACATTCTTAAGAAATCAACCGTGCGGTGGGTAAATATGTAAAACAAACTGCGCTTCCCCGCATCCAGTTTGGCAATACCACTCATTCCTGGACGAAACCAGGTTTCAGGCGTCTCGAGGAAAGCCGAACGGATCAGGAATACGTTTTCACTGGTTTTAGTGACAGCAGAAGGTTCCACCCGATCGACAGTGATTGGAAATTTCTTTTTTGGCTGACTCACAAAAGCGATCTCACCATCAACAGCACCAATGACATCATCAATATCCCGCTCATTGGCTTCAGCTTCAACATATAAGCGGTCAATACGTGCGATGCGGAAAAGCACTTCCCCTTCTCTGACGGGAGCACCTAATCTTTCCTTCAAATCACCCTCAACCATGATTCCGTCAATGGGAGATTTAAGCATGGCCTGACTGATCCGCCACTGTACCAGTTCAAGCCGTGCCTGATTTTGCTCCACCAAGGCCTCGGAGATCCGCATGTCCGCCAGTTGTCGCGAGGCCCTGGCCTTCTCAGCTTCACGCTTGAATCGGTTCAAGTCTGCTATGATCGAAGATTGCTCCAACTCCAGGTCGTCGGTATCCAATTTCAACAACGGATCTCCCTGATTGACAGAATCCCCGGCTTCCTTGAACACCTCTTTGATATAACTGTCGAATGGAACCGATTGGTAAAAGACTTCATCACTTTTGAGGATAAAATTGGCTTCAACCCGATAAGGCACTCGAATAAGAATCAAAGCCAACATCCCAAAGATCAAGAGAATGGAAACCAGCTTGGAAAGGGTGTGCTCTGGACCAACGAACTTGGATCCCACATTTTTGATCGAATCCTTCAACCGAGCCCCAAACCACCGGTCCTTCCATTTAAGGTCTTGCAGTCTGTAACTCAATAAATCACTTGAAAGCTGAATCTGCTGCACTTCGGTCTCGGCAAAAGTGCCCACGGTTCTTTCCAAAGTCAGAACGCCGACGATCTCATCACCTTTATGCAGTGGTAGAGAACAAATATGCTTGAGATCCTGGGCCTTTGAATATTGGGCATGATCACGGGTCAATGGTCCATGGTCCTGATCAGTCGGATAGACAATGATTTCATCTTGATCGAGCGATTCCTCCATCGCTGTTTCCAGCAATTGAATGGCTTCCATTTTACGATCAAACCGTTCGGTATGGCTGATCGCATGCAGCCTGATACCATCTCCCTCCATCCAGCCCAGGCTAACCCGTTCGCATTGATGTTTACCTGCCATGGCGTTGCAAAAGGCCATGGCTGAAGAGAGAAAGGCCTGCTCTGGAGAAACCTGAGCTACCAAATCCAGCACGCCGGCAATCTTTTGTACATCATCTTTGGCCCGGGAAGCAGATTGGCGAAGAAGCAATTGGTTGGGAAGTTCCGCCACCAAAAGTTGCCTGAGCAATACGTCCCGAGCTATGCTTTCATTACTTGTTTCAAGCAAACTAACCACCACAAAGGTATCTCGGCTCGCCTTCAATGGCAAAGGAATGGCAAGTGTAAATTCTGTTGATGTTGCTGCGTCAGCATCGGAGGCAAGTGGCCGGCATACAATCCCTTCTTTGGAACAGTATTCTGCCGCTCCCTGAACATGCCCGCGAAAAACAGCTTTATGCGTATTGTTGGTTGCAGAGGCTTCCCATTGTGAAAGCCGTTTCCAGTTGCTTCCATCCCCAGAAGATTTGACCGCAACCGTTACCACCGAGGCATTGGATATGCGCCCCATCAATCCGGCATATCGTTTCCAAAAGTCCACCAAACTTCCTTGCCAATTGGCAAGAGTTTCCAACTCCTTTGGTACGTGTTGAAAAAACTCTCCCTCAGGCATGGATTCCTCGTGATTCACATGATCCTCGTTTGCCACTGTGGTCCTTTCTTTAGTTAATCTGTACCAAAGCCATCACACCGGGCTTTATTTGTTGGTCCTGATTGTTGATGACGACTTTAATGCGCAATAGACCGCTGGCTGCATCCACCACCGGAGAAATAAAAGTGATCTCCCCTTCGACCACTTTGTCAGGATTTTGAAAGGCTCCTTTGACGGGTAATTTCTGCCCCTTTTTGAGGTGACCTGCGATATCAAAGGGCAGATTGCAAATAAAAAGAATGCGACTGGTATCCACCAGGCGGATCAGCGGATTTCCTACTTTGGTTCCCTCGCCTACTTCGTGTTCCAGGAAATCTGCGATCACACCTGAAAATGGTGCTATGACCTGTCGGTCTTTCAACCTGGCTTGAGCCAACTCAAAATCTGCCTTGGCAATTTGATAGTTTCCTTCTGCCGTTTCCAAACGTTCCTCACTGACTGAACTTGTTTTCTCGGCCAATTGTTTCAGACGATCGCGCTCCTTTTCGGACAAGCTTAAGGCCACTTTCCTGCGTTCAACGTCCAATCGCTCGATTTCTGTGGACAGCTCCAAGATGATCTGGCCCTGCTGAACGGCATCCCCTTCATCAAAAAATCGTCCTCCTATCACTCCGTCATTCGGTGCACCCAGTGTGGAATCCAATACAGGGTGTGTCAGTCCTTCATACCAAGAACCGTCTTGGGCATTTACACGAAAAGAGTATGCAAAGAGCCAGCAAATGATGATGATTCCAATTGGATACCTCAAAAGAAGCGTTTTATGAAAAGTTCTCATGATAACTTTGCAGCAAATTGACGAGTTCAATGCATGCATTGAACATCAATTTTTGTTAGTGGTAACACCCAGTTGATAGAATCGACTCAGGTTCAAGCGGTATTTCTGAAAAGTGGCGGCATCGATCCCGCTGGCTTCTACCAATGAACGAGTCTGATCCGCGAGCAGGTCTTGACTCAATTCCACATTACGTTCCTTGAGAACAGTTCCAGAAAGGATCTGAAGTTGAAGCATTGCACGCCTAAAGAGCACTTTGGCAAGCAATGATTGGATCTTTGCCTCCAGAAGATCTTCTTCCGTTTCCAGGACCTGTTGATTATCCACTGTGCCAACGTCCAGCCTTTCCAGTTGAGTTTTAAGCAAGTTTTCATAAAAACCGACAACCTTGTCATGGTTCCCAACACTAGAGTAAGTACTTTGCAAATTGTGCAGGGCCGCTTTGATGCCATTGGATAATTCTGTTTCCATGGATTTCAAGGCGAGTTCAGCTTGTTGCACCTCAAGCTTAACAGCCTTCAATTCATTTTTGACTTTGCCGCCCCCGTCGAGAGGAACCCTTAATTCAACGCCCACCGACCAAGTTACGAAGTCACTGTTGCTGACATCATCAAATGAGTTTCCAGCAGTATCACCTAACCCATTGTAGCCATAATCTCCTGTAAGATTGAGTTCCGGCAAACGTTGGTTCTTGGCGTATTTAAGGCGCACGCGCTGCTTGAGAATCTCTCTGTGTTGAGCGAGGAGATCCGGATTCCACTTGTCTGCTTCATATCTGGCATCAGCGAAGGAAAAATGGCTGATATCACTCAATGCCGGGCTGTCCACAGAGATGACACGAATATCCCCATCCTCCTGATCATCAGCACTCAAACTCAACAGGCGGTTCATATTTTCAATCACCGCCTGCTCAGCATCCAGCAGCTGTGCCTGACGTTGAGCCAATGCCGATTCCACCTCCAGGACATCCAAGGCAGAAGCTGAACCAACATTTTGCTTCACTTTCGTATCATCCAATAAATTTTGCGTAACCGATACACTTTCAGACAAAAATTGGACACGTTGCTGAGCGTAGTATAAATCCCAGTAAAGTGTCTCAGCCTGAGTGATCACTCGCATTAACTCGCGGCGATAACCTTGAAAAGCGATATGGGAATCTTGAGCGGCAATGCGGAGAGGTGTGAGTTCAGCGCCCCAGGCATTCTTGAGCAGAGGCTGGACAAGTGAAACTCCAGTAAAGGTGACAAACTCAGCGCCGGGAGGACGAACCGTACCAAAAATGGAAGCAGACCCCTGGAGATTATTTCTCAATCGACTGAGCGAGTAACCCAACCTGACACGTCCACCACCTGGAATAAGCGATTCTATCCCGCTGGAATACAAATGGCTCTGCTGATCAAATTCCGCAAGCCCGGATAACTGCCTTTCCTGTTGAACGGTGTTGGGACGGTCAAGGTCTTGATATTGTCCATTTAAAACAAGTTCGGGATTATAGAGAGTACGCTGGGAATCTAATCGCCTTAATCCAACTTCGGTCTGCAGGACCGAAATTTGAATCCGATCATTATGATCCAGTACCTGCTGAATGTAATCTTCCAAACTCAGCTCAACAGATGATTCCGCCCATCCTATTGCATTGAGTCTAATTGCTGCGGCAATTAATACGTTGAATAAAAACCGGGTAGTGCGTGTAGATCTCCTGTTGGCACATCGAGTACGCACGTTCACTGCGTTAAGTATATTCATAAAGTGTTTGATAGGAAGAAGGGCTCAGTCACTATTTGCTTCCTCCTCAGGCTCAAAAATCCACAAATCCTACGTCTGGTTCCCTCGTCAAACGCACATAACTTGCGAACCAGATGGACAATATAGTGCCGAAAAAACAAACACAAGAAAGGAAAGCAATGCAATTGAACTTTTATTTGTCCAAAAAAGGATTCATCCAACTTTGATTGAAAGAACCCTTCAAATTCTGTTGAAACCAGTCATTCAGAGAGGAGGAATTCAGCAGAAGATATAACGACATTTATGCAAAATGATGGACCATTGTAGCAGGACATTCCTATGGTGGCACCGTCGATTGACCCGGTCCTTGAAGAGCATCAATGGTACCAGCGGGCAGCCAAATCATGGTTGATCCGATGGGCTCTGCCGAAAGACCTAAGGGTGGCAAATGAGGAAATTTGGCCTTTGAAACGGAAACTTCAAAAACAAGAAGAACTTTGGGAAAAGATCCGATGCTCCGTTGCCGTTTTACAAGGAACCAAAGACCGGCTGGTTCCTGCTGCCAACGCACAATACGCCCTGAAGAAACTTAATCACCTTCAACCACCTCCCAGCATTTTCCTACTCGAAGGAGTCGATCATTTCATCCCCTGGTCCCACCCGGAAATCCTCGGTGAAACGATCCTCAACATGCTTCCAAGGTGAAGACCTGACTAGGAAGCGTCCATGATGGTAAGGCAATATGGATTTAAGGATCAATCCATCAGTGCAGATCGGCACCATATGTTTGAAACTTGGATTCCTAGAATAATAGACATTGCTGGCCAACAATAGTTTTATAATTACCGTACTACTGATATTCAATTGTTTTGATGCTCGACACTCATCATTTTTGAAGCAGCAATAAAATTTAATAAAGAATTTAGTCCGGTCATTTTGTTAGTATCACTAGCCACGTCCTTGAACTTATTGTTAAGTCCCGGATGATTTTTTTGAATCGCTGCCAGTGAATTTTCTAACAATAGACCTTTAAGATTTTTTAAGGTTTCGATCTCCTCCTCCCCAAGAGAATTCATGTATCCATATACCTCATTATAATAATTTAGCATGGAGTGTCTCTTATCTGGATCACCAATATTTTCTAGTTGAGAATGAAAAATTTCGTCAAAATGCATATTTTGACTGATTGTTACACCGATTTGATCTTCGTCTAAACCAATTAACCGATCTTCGTTTTTTTTTCAAAAATATCGATGCATTATCCATGGAATTAGATTGAAGGGATAAAAGTTTTTGGTCAATATCTTCAAATTTGGTGAGTATGGCCTGAAGCGATCGGTGCAATGCTGATAAATCGTCCCGATACTGCTCTCGCTCTGAACGAATAACCTGAAAAGTATCTTTACGGAACTTAACCATATTGTTATTTATACTACCTCTTATAAATAATGTACAAATATATACAACTACCATAACCCCTAAAGTTAAGCCTACATTTGACATTTTAATTACTTTATTATTCATATCAATAAACAGAATTATCTAAATAACAATAAATAGAGCTCATGAAATAATTATCGATAGCATCTTGGATTTCGTCTTCGTAATCATTTACACAATACGCAACCCCAGCCACATATTCTGCAAGCGCAACTGCGGCGCATGCCGGCCCTCCTGTCCCCCCTGTTGACATAATACAGACTAGGTATGATCCCACGACCACATCAGCAACACCTGATTCACATCCATGATAATCGTCATAGGCATCTTCGTAATCAGATACCATTCGTTCGTAAGCCCGAGTTTCGCAGGTTTCGTAATTAACAGTGTTTACAAAGTAGCAAGGCGGAAATAATTGAGGGAAAAGCATCGGTATCTCGCATGGTTCCAGCCTAAACTCATGAGGACAACGCGGAGTATCGACGGGAACAACCGACTGATTCCATGTCAGCCTAGGGGGACAATTCTGACCTACTACTACATAAAGAGTGATAATCTTGTAAGCTTAACCACTGAATGCAGTGAAGCTGTAACAAAAGTTTTAAAGTTTAATACACTCTTACATTGCCTGATAGTATTTTTTATTATATATTTCATGATAATAATACATATTTCACCGTTTCATATTCAAAACCAACAATCCATCTTACAAACAGGCATCAGGCGGGACCTGCTGTTATTGATGGTTAGTGCCACCACTGTTCTCTAATAAGATTTAATTGTCAACATATTTATCCTGTTTTTAATAATATACTAAAACGCGACAAATAAATATGAATTAAAATATCTAATAAGTCGTTTTTCAGAAATCTACACTTACTCTATTTTACTGCAATCTGTTAAGTTGACAGCAAAGAATTCAATAGGATTTATCAGAGAAAGTTGATTTGCGGTTTCTCAAATTGCCATTCTCACCATTTGGATTCAGGGGAAATTTTCATTTGTAGGCAGCCAGCAAAATCTGGCAGGAGACATACCTGAAGAGATAGATTACCTTGAGAGATTCACCTGCACCCACAGCACTGAATGCTATTTTCCTACTGAAGCAGAATCTGGCAATGCTTTGATCATCCAGTAACTGACTGACCGATGGGTGACAAAAAGTGCGATGATGATAATCAGTAGTGCCCAAAGTTGGTTATCATTGTCTGGGCTTGGCTTTAATTCAGGATGCTTGTCGATCAACTGGGACAGATAAACGAATCCTACAAAGGCTAGTAACCCAGTGCTGTCCCGAATGGTTTGAGGATTTATATGATTCCAAGCTTGGCGGGCAAAGAAAAGTAATCGAATGCCAATGATTAGCAAAAAGACAGCAAAAAGCGAATCGAGGTGATAAAGGTCAACGGTGGTTGGATTATGGAAAAACAGTTCAGCACTCAGCACGATAAGGATCAATCCTAGCAACACAGCCAAACCAGCGACCATACGTAAATACACTTTGATTCTTGAATGCACCATCATTTGTTTTTTGACTGCAAATAACTGGGCTTATATTTCTTTTGGATGTAATCGCGAGTGATCAAGATAAATCCAACAAGGCCGAGGACAAATATACCCCATTCCTTCAATCCACCCTTTTCAAGCGCCTGTTGATACCAGGCAAAAACAAAAAACAAAGTCGTTAGAACCTGCCCCAGGGTGGTTTCCATTTTGACGGGTGTTTTGACCGCTTCAGTCTCAACTGGAAACAAGTCCCGAAGGTCTGGAATCTGGTTTAAAGTAAACCAGTCGCCTGGATGCCAATTTTGCAATTGATCTGCATTCTCACCTAAATCACTGGAGGCCAGAAAATCAGAGGACAACTCTCCACTTCGAACGGCATTCTTCAGCTCGGATACCGAGAAAGAACCTTCAACCTTCGCAAGTTTATCTTTTCTAACAAAATAACGCATCGTTGAAACAGGTTTTGACTACCGCCAAGATTTTTAACGGACATTCGGTTTAACTGTTTAGAATGAGAATAATTTAACCTTAAATCGCAAAAGAGTTTATAGCAAACAAATTAAAGCACATTGGCTTCGCTTATGCATATGGACACATTGCATGCAGACACGTTGATTGAAGTGACTAACAGGTGGGTGGCCGTTAAACCATGCATTTCCCCATTACTCAGGATAGAATGGGTTTAGGAATCAATTCGGAATTGTAGAGAGCGATATCCTCCCCGACGCAATGAGGTCAGGAACGGGTCAAAAGCTTTACCAAAGGCTTTCGTGCCTCGGAGGTAACAATGGCATAGACCGTATCCTCGGCGTTGAGAGTATCGTCTCCCGTGGGAACAATGGCCATATGATCGCGGAGCAAACCCACCAGGGCAGCACCTTTCGGCCATTTAATTTCGGCCACTTTTTGTCCAACGACTTTGGCGGCTTCCTTGATACTCAATTGAATGACCTCAACCCCTCCCTGCAATTCAGAAACTTTATTGTACTTTCCTGTTTCCATGAAGCGAAGCAGGTCACGGTTGGTTGCCAGACGCGGACTCACTGCTGCCAGAATTCCAAGTCGTTGCCGGTTACGATAAATGGCGTCGGCGTAATCAGCCCTGTGAATCAGGGTCAGGCAGTATTCCGTTCCCAGACTTTTCGCCTGGAGGCAGGCCATGACATTATCCTCGTCGTCAGGACTGACTGCGATAAAGAAATCAGCCTGATCAACCTGTTCTTCCCGCAGTTGCTGTAAAGAGGTGGCATCCCCATTGATGATCAAGGTATCCTGGAGGAGATTGGAGAGACGTCGGCATTCGGACTCACGTTTCTCCATGATCCGAACATGGAATGAGGCGCCTTCCAACATCTGAGCCAAAGCAAAGGCGTATTCACCTCCACCAAAAATAACAACCTTTAAATCTTTCTTGCGCTCGGCACGAGAGTCCAGAAGAGAGATGACCGGATCCAGTTGAGAGGGTTCCCCAAACAAGGTGACGAGATCACCCGGCATAAGTTCATCGGATCCTCCAGGAATCGTATTCACACCGTCCCGCATGATACAGGCAATACGTACGCGGCCAGGAAGCTTGAGTTGTGAAATCGGAACACCCACTGCGGAGCTATCCGCGGAAACTTTGTATTGATGAAGTTCGATACGACCACGCGCAATATCTTCCACCACCAGACCTTCTGGATTACGAACAAACTTAACCAACTCAACTGCGGCCAATCGCTCCGTGCTGAACAAATAATCAATTCCGAAATGTGATCGGTAATCGAATAGCCATTCCTCGCGTTGAACACTGGCATGCACACGGGCGACTGTTTTTTTTGCTCCCAGCGACTTCGCAATGGAAGCGGAAACCAGGTTGGTATTGTCCAGACTCGTCAAGGAAAGGAACAGATCACACTCACCGACGTTAGCCTCTGCCAAAGTCGTAGCAGCCGCACCGTTGCCACAAAGCACACTGGCATCCAGGCTTTCATTCAGGTCATCAGACCTGTTTTCGGAAGCCTCAATGACAGTAATGTTGTGCAATTGGGTGGAGAGACTTTCTGCCAGGTGCTTCCCAACTTCTCCAGCTCCTATGATGATGATATTCACAGCAAAAGATTCAACGGGGTGATGTGCAAAGTTTCCAGATTATTTCTTGCCACCAAACATGAGATCGTTTTTTCAGAATAGCCATTCAGATTCAATTTTGGGTCAGCCGCTTGAGTTCCCCACCATCCAGCCAGACGCCCAAACATTGCGGACAGCGGTCCAATACGACATTACGATCTTTTTGACTTAATACACGCATGAGATTCGAACCATCCACCGGACATTGACCTGTCACTTTATTCAAGTCAGAACGTTCCCTACCCTTTATCAGCGGCTTAAGGTCGGCACCTGAATGGCTCAAGATTTTGGGTAGTTCCTGCTCATCAAACCACACACCACGACATGTCGGGCATTGATCCACTTCGATTTCATTGACAACGTGAGCGGTCAATTCGATCTGTTTGCATTTGGGGCATTTCATAATTTAAGGCACGCCTCATCCTCGTGCACATCGTCAAACTATAAAGTGCCGAGTCTATCGTCCAGAACCAATCCACGAACAAATTACAGCAATGCTTGTTTGATTTTGAGGAAGAAGTGAATTGAAATGTGAAACATGGATTGGGCATCTGAAGACTCAATGCAATCTCCCTTACACTTTGGAAAGCTCATCCTCCTGTTGAGCTTGATTCTGTGTGGTTGTTTTACCTTGTCCGTCGAAGGTCAAATCCGCATCCATGAGATCCTCAGCTCAAATGCTACAGGTTTTTTGGATGAGGACGGAGATAGTTCAGACTGGATTGAACTATCCAATGTCGGAATGGATCCGATTCAACTCAAAGGATTCAGTCTTTCAGATGATATCAATGAACCAGGAAAATGGTTGTTTAGCGATCACCTGATGCTCCCAAAAAGTCACCTCGTCGTTTTTGCTTCCGGGAAAAACCGTAGTATCACACTTGCCCCCACCATTCCTTCGCTTGATGCTAGTGACTGGCCCTCACTGTCAATTTGGCTGGCCGCTGATCAAGCAAGCTTACAGCATAAAGATGAAGAAAGTTATGTCGCCGAATGGCGAAATCAACTTCCAAACTCATGGAGTCTTGGAGCAACAAATGTAGAACATCAACCTCGATGGTTAGCCGATGAACTCAACGGTCAACCCGTCGTCCGATTCGACCGGCCAATCCAGGAACTGCGAGCTTCCGATATTGCTTCCAGTCAAATCGCTCGAACGGATTCAATGACTCTGTTTGTGCTTCAAAGATACAGGCCACCACGCCATAACGGTTCGAGCATTCGATTCATCACAAAGCGTGGAGATGGATTCAATCTGCTTGCACTATGGTCGAATGGCGCGATGTATTTTGATTTTGGCAACATCGACCTTCAAGGACGACTGGCATCCGCTCCGCCCAAGGCATTCACCGACCATTGGCGCTTGATCACTGCCACCCGACATCATGACGGCACGACGACCCTTCATGTAAACGGAACATTGATTGCGACCGGACGGTTAAAAGCTCCTTTTGCTCCGGACATGGATGGCGCGCTTGTCATTGGGGATTTTGATTTCAATGGCGATCTCGCCGAGATCATTGGATTCAAAGATGCATTAAATTCCCAGCAACGCGTTCATATTGAATCCTATTTGTCCAAGAAATATAAGCTCTCCTATAAAGGATCTTACTTTCATACAAATTTTAAAATCAATTCCAAGGGTGAATCCATCCAACTTTATTCCCCTGATGAGAAACTGATCGACCAGGCGCCACCTTTCCCATTACCAACGGATGTGTCCTTGGGAAAGGTTGAAGGAAACCTAAACGAGTGGCAATTATATCCAAGGCCCACTCCAAACGAGAACAATACCACCGAATCATTTACAGCGCACCCTTCTCCAGTTGAATTTTCGCACGATCCTGGCTTCTACACAGAACCCATTTCATTACAGCTCACCCATCCAGACCCGATGGTTATCATTCGATACACCACGGACGGGTCGATTCCAAAAGAAACGAGTCCAATGTGGAGCAACAACCTTGTGCTTCCAGATGGAAATCAAATTCCAAGCCGGTGGGCACTCATCCCGACGAATCCATCTCGCCACCAAGACCAGCACAGTCAATACACCATGCCAGAGGACAAGCGAGACCTCTTTGGCTGGCTTCCTCCCAAGACCAAACTGTTCCGCGCAGTTACGGTTCGTGCCCGTGCTTTTAAAGCAGGAGCATTACCGGGTGATACGAAAACAGGGACCTACTTCATCACTACGGGGGGAACATCACGATACTCACTGCCCGTGGTCAGTTTGAACATTGAACCATCAGAATGGTTTGATGAACGTGAAGGTTTGTACGTTGCAGGGAAAAATTATGATTCGAAATCGTGGCAGGAAAATTTCTGGGGGACAGGCAATTATTTCCAAAAAGGACGTTTTTCTGAGCGTGTCGGCTATCTTGAATTTTTCAAAGATGGTCAACGAACTTTCAGAGGTAACATCGGCCTTAAAATTCACGGAGGGGGTTCCAGGGCTCAACCGCAGAAATCACTTCGTATGATCGCTCGCAACGCAATAGGACCGGGCTCCTTCAGTTTTTTTCCCGGCAAGGCGGACAGAGCATTCAGCCAACTCACACTTCGGAATGCAGGTCAGGATTCCATTTTGCATACCACCATGCTGCGAGACACTGTCATACAGTCTTTATCGCCACAAAACTCCATTACACAGGAAACCCATCCTGTGATTGTGTTTCTAAACGGCGAATATTGGGGACTGCATTATTTGCAGGAACATTTTAACGACGATGATTTAAAAGAGCGGTTCGAACTTTCGAATGCTGATTTGGATTTACTCGAGGTCAATGCCGTCCCTAAACATGGAAATGCAAGTGCCTATTCAAATCTGATTGCAACTGCCAGAGATGCAGCCACTGGAGATTCATCGGCCTTGAAGGAAATTCGGGATCAACTGGATCAAGATAATTTCATTGATCATTACCTTACCCAAATTTATTTCGATAACGTGGATTGGCCTGGTAATAATATCGCTTATTTCCGAGCACTACCCAAAGGAGACAAACCATCGACCTCCACCATGGCTGATGGAAAGTGGCGATGGCTCACTTACGGGGTCGAAGCCGGAATGGGAATGAATGGAGATATCCATCACAATGCCATCAGACGATTATTGGATCTCGATTTCGCAGACGGCTCCGCTGCGCCCTGGTCCACTGAACTATTCCGAACACTTGTTCGATCCGAGGACTTCAGACATTCACTTCTCAATCGCTTCGCTGGACTTTTAAACACACGATTCGCCACTGATAACGTCCTCAAGGTGATTGAAGAAAAACAAAGTTTAATCGTGAACGAAATCGAAGAGCATCTCAACAGATGGCGACGTCCGGCATCACTCAATGAATGGCACGAAAACATCAAGGTTCTCCATGAGTTCGCTATGGAACGCCCTTCAATACAAGAAATTCAGTGGTTGGAAGCTTTCAACATTCCTCGAATGATTCAGATTCAGTTGAGAATTTCCCCCCAAGGTGGTGGAGACATAAAGATTCACCGAACAACCATAGGAAATCATATCCAGTCGAAGATCAATAATGATTCCAATTGGACAGGCAGGTATTTTGAAGGGATCCCACTGGAGCTTAAGGCGAGACCATCTGAGGGATATGAATTTGTCAAATGGGATGGTGACATCCAGTCAGAGAAAACCTTCATCACACTCGTCCCTGGTTCAGACCAGAGTATGACTGCGCGGTTTAGAAAAGTTCAAAGTGTCCCCTCTCCTTCTATTACCGTCGAGAATGCACAGCTAGTGTTGAGTTTTAAACTCGACAAAGGTCAGGAGGAATCTGATTACCATTGGGAATCCTCGACAGATCTATCAATCTGGAGTTCCATGAATATTGGCCGAGTCATCAGGGAAGTGAACCATCTGGATCAATCCGTCAAAGTTTCCAGGATTTTACCCAATCTACCTAAGCAAGAAGAGTCTCTATTCTTCAGAATCGTCAAACGTGTTCAGCATCCATGAATAAACACAAGTAGGCGAGTTAAGCTTACTTAGTTTTTTATCTTCAAGATCAATATGATTTGATTCGGACTGTGGTTTATGGAAGGATCTTCAGGTAATTTCTCATTATGAATACCATTCAAAAAGCACTTAAATGGACCGGAATGATAGCTGTGGCTATCTCCTTTATTGCAGCCCCCGTCAATGCGGAAGCCCAGAAAGCCAAGCACAACAAATTGACTAAAAAAGAACGTCAAGAGGGCTGGAAACTATTGTTCAATGGAAAGAAGCTGAACAAATGGCGTAATTATAAAAAAGAGGCAGTCAGTGATGGCTGGCAAGTTAAGGACGGTACTTTCGTTTGGGCTGGTAGAGGTGCAGGTGACATCATCACCAAAAAGCAATACGACAGTTTTGAAATGCAGCTCGAATACAAAATCTCCAAGGGAGGCAACAGCGGTCTGATGTATCACGTCACCGAGGAAGAATCCACTCCCTGGCGAACCGGACCTGAAATACAAATTCAGGATAATGTAGACGGACATGATCCACAGTTGGCAGGTTGGCTATACCAGTTATACAAATCGGAAACCGACGCCACCAAACCAGCTGGCGAATGGAATCACTTGCGTATCTTAATCACTCCTGAGAAATGTGAACACTACATGAATGGTGTTAAATATTGTGAATATGTAAAAGGAAGCAAAGATTGGGATGAACGTGTGGCGAAAAGCAAGTTTGCCGCATTCTCCAAATTTGGAAAAGCGACCAAGGGTCATATCTGCTTGCAAGACCATGGAAACGAAGTTGCTTTTCGAAACGTAAAGATCCGTGAAGTGAAGTAATTTCCCTCCAATTTTTTAAATCTGAAATTCACCGCGGTTCATGGACGAGCCGCGGTGTTTTGGTGTAGTGAGAAAAGATGGACTGAATCATTCCACTGAGTTGAAGGGCTATCTGTAAAAAACCTTCAAGAAATCTTAATCCTGCTTTACCTCTTCCATGCCGCGGATCAGATAGACAGGACAATCCAAATTTTGGAGTTGTTTCAAGAATCGATTCTTTTTTAACCAGGGATTGTCAGGAAGAATCAAGGTGCCAGGTCGAAAGGCCTGAAGGTAGCCAGCCACGTTCATCATGGTTGGCGGGTTGATCACAAACATTCTAAATAGAACCGCCTTTTCCTGACTCAAGTGAGTCAGCCACTGGCGTAATTCCAGTTCATGCATCGGGTTTTCGCTCGGCAGATAAAGCACATTGAAGTAGTGATGGCAAAGGCTGCCCATGCTGAAAGCCGTCTCCAATGCCAATCGACTTTCCTCAAGAGTTCGACATAAAACAGTGACCGGAAAAGTAATCGACTTACCTTTTCGAGCAATGAAGACTCCCCCTTTGGCATGCTTGAGAACTTTCAAAGCCGTCGAACCAAATCCACTGGAAGCCGGCCACCTGGAACTCAAAGAACCCAGAGCAGTCACATCCGCTTCTTTGATGAGTTCTGTGATTGTTTCTTCCACCTGACCTCGGATCACCTGAAAATCCCAGGGGATCCTTTTACGTTCGGCGGCCATTTCCAAAGCTTGCCTGGCATGAGCCGCCAAAGATCGGAAAATAGATTCCAAATCAGCGTGCTGGAGATCCCGAGATTCGGCAGCAGAAGCACCTATTTCTCGGGTTACACTACAGGAGGTCGCCTGCAGTAAATGGGAATCTTCAACAAAAACACCAAGCAATTCACAACCGCGCTGATGCGCAATTTCGACAGCAGCATCCAAGGCGGCAAGGCTCTGCGAAGAAGAGTCCAGGGCAATAAGGATTCGCTTCCTGTTCATTTCTTTTCGTCCTTGCCGTCATTGGCATGGAAGGCACGGGCTTGCTCGGCAAAGGAGGCCAGCCGCCGCTCCACAAGACCATTAACGGTATTTTTTTGAAAATGCCCTTTGGCATTGCGCTTTCCTGCAGTTACGCCGGTCAGGACCGAGATTCCTTCATCAACGTGGCTGATTGGATAGATGTGGAATTTTTTCTTTCGAACCGCTTCAATCACTTCGGGATTCAACATCAGGTGTTTGACGTTGGCAGAAGGGATCAAGACTCCTTGATCTCCGGTTAATCCCCGAGCTTTGCAAAGTTCGAAAAAACCCTCCACCTTTTCGTTCACGCCTCCAATGGCCTGTACCTCCCCCATCTGACTCAAGGCGCCGGTCACTGCAAAAGATTGTTTGATGGGAAGCCCAGACAATGCGGACAACAATGCGTAGAGTTCCGCTGACGAGGCACTGTCTCCGTCCACTCCGTTGTAGGATTGTTCAAAAACCAGGCTCGCTGAAAGGGACAAGGGTTTGTCTGCCACATAATGCCCCATCAAGTAACCTGATAATATCATCATTCCCTTCGAGTGCAGAGATCCACCCAAATTGACTTCACGTTCAATATCGATGACTTCCCCTCCTCCCATACGGACTTGTGCTGTGATGCGTCCGGGATGACCAAAAGCGTGACCGCCTAGTTGGATAACAGAAAGCCCATTGATCTGTCCAACTCGCTCACCTTCGGTTTCAATAATGAAAGTTCCTTTAATCGTTTCCTCCCGCCATCGGGTTTGGATACGACCCAGGCGACGTGCTGCCTGATGGATGGCTTGTTGAACATGGTCAGCTTTGACGATCTTAGAGCTGCTCTGCCTGGCCCAGTAGTTGGATTCCTGCAACAGGTCCGCCACAGATCGAACTTCCATCGTCAACTTGTCAGAATCCTCTGCATGACGCGAGCTATGCTCAATCACGCGTGCCACCGCAGCTTTGTCAAAAGGCATCAACTGATCTTTCTGAATCAAAGTAGCGATCAGGCGGGCATACAGATGCACATTCTTCGGAGTTCGATCCATGTGATCTTCAAAATCAACGGGCACTTTGAAGAATTTGGAGAATTCAGGGTCCAGATCATGCAGCATGTAATAGAGCATGCGGTCTCCGACCAGCACCACTTTGACATCCAGCGGCAATGGCTCGGGCTCCAGGGAAACGGTGCTGACCAAGCTCAGTGACTGCCCGAGCGATTCGATTCGGATTTCTCGGGAACGAAGGCAGCGTTTAAGAGAGTCCCAGGCGAATGGCTGCATCAGTAACTGCATCGCATCGATGACCAGATATCCACCATTGGCCAGATGCAGCATTCCAGGTTTGATCAGTGTAAAATCTGTCAGTAGCGTTCCCATGTGCGACACATGTTCCACACGCCCCACCAAATTGTTGTAACACGGATTATCCTCATAGAGCACCGGAGTACCTTTGGTGGATCCGTGATCGACCAAAACGTTGACACGATATCTCACCATTGAGGCGGCCTGCATTTCCTCAGTGGGCATGTTGCCACCACCCTGGCCGGGGCCTTCTTTGGACAGGAACAAATCTTCGGCATACTCGACGACATCCTCCAGGACCTTGTCGAGGTAATCCTGCACATTGGGCATCTCGACATATTCCTGTTTCAAATCCTCAATAAGCCCAGAAACTGCAGCACGGGTCACCGCTTGATTTAGATCCTTGACCTTGCGTTGGATAGAGCGACGTATGCGGGGAATTTGATGAATGATCTTTTCAATATCAGCCTGCAAGGTGGTGATATCTTTCTGGATCTTTTTCCGTTCCTTTTCAGGGAGTCTCCGAAAGGCGTCCTGATCCAGAATCTCTCCGGCTTTGGTTGGAGACAAGGCAATCCCGCTCGGAGTTTGGATCAAGGTGATACTTTTCTTTTTTGCACGCTTCTTGACCGCTTCCAGTGCTTTGTCTTGTTGCTCGGAAACCTCATGCTCGATTTCCTGGCGTCGCATTCGGTACTTGTCGTTCTCAAAAGCAGCAGGAATGGAATTTCGTAAATCCTCAACAAGTCGCTCCATGTCCTCTGCTAATTTTCTCCCGGTCCCCGGAGGAAGTTTGAGCAATCGTGGCTTGTAGGAATCCACGAAGTTATTCACGTAGCACCAATCCGAAGGCACCGGTTTTGTCTTGGCAAGACGATGAAGATAATTCTGAACAACCGAATGACGTCCGTAACCCGAAGGTCCCAGCACAAACAGATTGTAACCTTCGGAACCAATTTCTACACCGAACTTCAACGCTTCTACGGCGCGATCTTGACCGATGACATCCCGGACAGGTTTCAGGTCATTGGTGGTCTTGAAGGGCAAGTCTTTGAGAGAACAACGATTGGCAAGCTGATTAATTTTGAGAGGTGAAACTCGACTCATGAAAATTAGTAAAGGATTAATTCTATTTTGTAAAAAACTGGCGCTGCTTGGCTGAAACGGACATTCCCAAATATTCCATCACTTGAAGCATGTCTTCCCAAACCTGTCTTTTGATGGCTTTTGCAGGATTTCGAAGCACGTAAGCTGGGTGATAGGTAGGCATGACAGGGATACCCCGAAAGTCTTGAAAACGACCTCGCATTCGAGTAATTCCGATGGTTTTCTTACCAAGGAGCCCCTCCACGGCAGTAGCCCCCAAAGCCACCATGACTTTGGGTCGTATCAGTTTGATTTGTTCCATCAAATAAGGCCAGCAAGTCTGCATTTCCATCGGTGTTGGTTTACGATTACCGAAAGAACGACCTGGCGTATCTGGACGACATTTCAGGACATTGCCGATATAGACACGGTCTCGTGAAAGCCCCATGGTTTCTATGATCTTCGTCAGCAATTGACCTGCTTTCCCCACAAATGGTTCCCCTTGTCGATCTTCATCCATACCGGGAGCTTCACCGACAAACATCAGATCGGCATGTACAGTTCCCACCCCAAAGACTACCTGAGTTCTGGATTGAACCAAGTGACTGCATCGCTGGCAGGATTCTGCCTGCTCGCGCAGTTTCTCCATGGCCAACTCTTTTTGTTCTGGGGCTAGATCCGGCCAGTCCTCAACTCTTCCAATCAGGTCCTTTTCTTCTGGTGCTGATTCCACCACAGCTTGCTTGATTACAGGAGCAGCTGTGGGTTCCGAAGGTTGGAACCGGGATTCGGGATTTCTTTGTCGTGGTGAGTGTTTGAAGGTTTTCGCCTCCGGCGTTATCTCGGCAGCCTGGACCATTTCCCGCAGGGACACCATCGAGGCGTCCGTCACGCGAACATACGTTTGACCATCAGACTTGAGTGTCTCCAGGTTTTCAATCGTGGCGTCGAGCAACTGATCAAAGGCACTTACCATAATGAAATCACCATCACCTACCCGGTGGTGGCGTCTCCGTGGTACTCTATTCGAATGATCTGAGTATCGTTGTTGTCACCCCATTGAGTGCCCCATTGAATGACATAAAGACATCCGTCCGGGCCAAGCTCCATGTCCATCGGACGTTTGAAGGTCATACCAGGCAGGAAACGATGAAGATCCTTGCGAGGGTTTCCAATCGATTCATCTTCATCCAACTTCACAGCAATAATCCAGTTGCGAGACCATTCATAAATGAACAAATGATGATCGAATACAGCGGGCAGTTTGTGGGGAGATTCCAAGTCGTCATCATGGTAGTAAACCGGACCAGCCATCGCGGTGCGTCCCCCTCCCGCATTCACTGCAGGAAACCTCGCTGACAATGAATGAGGATAGTAGATAAAAGCAGGCTGAGCGGGCGGTAATTCTTTGCCACCGGTGTTGTTCGGGGAAAGATTCAAAGGTTTTTCTGGATCCCATGGCTCGAGGGACTTCTTGTTCTCAAAATCGTATCGAGTATAGGCTTTGTTGTTCCCAATGAAATAAGGCCAGCCAAAAAAACCAGCATGTCTTGCCTGATTGATTTCATCAAATCCCGCAGGACCTCGATCCGGTTTCAAACTACCGGCATCCGGCCCAACTTCACCCCAATAGAGAAACCCGGTGCGCTGGTCGATGGATATACGATATGGATTGCGATTCCCCATGACATATATCTCAGGCCGCCCCTGACTTCCATCCTTGGGAAAAAGATTTCCATCAGGAATCTCAACTGTTCCGTCAGCCAATGGACGCACCCGCAAGATCTTTCCTCGCAGGTCATTCATGTTGGAGGAGGATTTCTGTGCATCCCAAGGGAAACGGTCTTCTCTTTCATCGCTTGGACTGAAACCATCGGACTCAAATGGATTCGTGTTGTCACCCACCGATGCATACAGGTTGCCATCTGCATCAAAATTAAGAGATCCTCCTGAGTGACAGCATTGCAGACGTTGCGTTTTGATCCGAATCAAAGTCTTGATGCTTGATAGATCCAACTTCCCATCCTGAATTGTGAACCTCGAAACATGGTTTTCTTCAATGTCCGGAGGAGAGTGAAACAAATAGATCCATCCATTGTCTTCGAAATTTGGATCCAGCGTCATTCCCAGAAGACCATCTTCAAGTCCGGTAAATACATCCAGTTTTCCAACGGTATGAACTTCGCCGGAATCAGGATCCAGGTACTTTACAAAGCCCCGACGCTCTGCAACGAAAACCCTCCCGTCACTTGCAATGGACAACTCCATGGGATCCACGATTCCGTTCGGATCCTTGTTTGGGTTTTCAGCAAGCACCACTCGCTTGAAAGCAGATTCAGGAGGGTAAGCCTGATCCGCACCCTGGACACCCAGAGTCAATGTACAGGCCAGCAGAATCAAATGATGGTATTTCATAATCCAATAAATATATGTGATGAAAACAGATTCAATTAGGAGGCGATCAATTTCTGAGCAGCTTCGACCATCTTCTCTGCAGTCAGGCCGTGACGCTGATAAAGATGCTCCGCCATGTAAGCAGACTGACCGAACTCACCCTCAATACCAAGGCTGGTGATACGATGCGAAACTCCGGTGCGGGAAAGTGCATGTGACAGCTGCGAACCCATACCACAGGATACCTGGTGATCTTCAATGGTGACAATCCGTCCCTTCGCGGCGTTGACGAGTGGCGCAATGGTGTCCAGATCAACGCGATTGATGAATGGATTGCTGATCACGGTTGCATTGACTCCCTTTTCCTGAAGCAATTCGCCAGCTTGTACGGCTTTGCTGAGCAACGGGCCACACCCAACCAAAACAACATCGGTCCCTTCACGAATAACCTGTGCTTTACCCCATGGATAATTGGCACCTTCGATCCAGTGAATTGGATAATTCTCGCGACCCACAAAAAAGATGTAGTTCTCTCCGTCCTTGCCGGCTTTGCGATCTTCGGCGTACCGCTTGATCGCTTCATACATCAGCGCATCAGCTTCACCAGCGCATGAAGGAGCGATGGCAACGGTGTGGGGAATCGCACTGACAGCGGCGAAATAAGTGGTCGCCTGGTGACTGGCTCCATCAGCGGCATCCTGGAATCCAACATGTGAGAAGATGGCAATAACGGGAGCCTGAGAGAGTGCAGCCATGGTCAGAGGCAAGTTTCCTTTGGTCACACCAAACTGTCCAAAGGTGTCCACGATCGGAATATAGCCAGCTTTGGCATAACCAGCGCCTACACTCACCATGTTTGCTTCAGCGATACCCACTTCAACAAATCGATCTGGAAAACTTGCCTGGAAGGCTGCAATCCCGGTCGATCCTTGAACGTCGCAGGAAACCGAATATACGGGAAAACCGTCTTGAGCTGCACGGATGGCGGCATCGGCGAGTCCACCTTGTATCTTGCCTTTTTTAACTGCGGGAGCACCTCCAGATGAGGCCGCTTTGGCTGCGGTATCTGCCTCCCATTTGCTGCGTAATTCTTTCGCCCAGGCGGCAAATTCTTCGGGCGTTTCTCCGCCATAAATTTCATCGACGAATTCAATGATTTTTTCTCCGCCTTTAAGCGGAAATCCGTGCCCGCCACTGGCACTTTCTGCGGTGGCTTTGACACCAAAACCCTTGATGGTTTTGACTCGCACCAGAACCGGTTTGGAGGAATCCGACTTGGCGGATTCAACCGCGGATTCGATGGCCTGGTAAACGGTCTGCAAATCGTGTCCCTGTTCAACATCGACCACTTTCCATCCTAGAGTTTCCATGGCATCGAAAGAGGGTGCCATGTCAAATGAATCTGCGGGAATGCGGCCTGAAAGTTTTGTCTGGTTATCGGAAAGAACCATGACAAATGGATTCACCCTGCCCTTGGCTGCCAGCCCGGGAATGGCAGAAAAGGCTTCCTTTGCTTCCCCTTCCATGGAGGCACCGTCTGAAAGCACGAGTACCGTCACCCGATCATTTCCGGCAGTCTTGTCAGCCATGGCCAGTCCTTGACACTGCCCAACGGCAGAACTGAGAGGGCCGTTGCTCAAAAGTACACCTTCGGGATTCAAGTGCGACTCTCCATGTCCTGTGAGCTTGCTTTCAATGCTTCGAAACCCCTTGAGATCTTCAAATGTCAATCCATCGAATCCCAGATTGGCTCGAAGTGCGTACACTCCGTTTTCGGTGTGACCGGCGTCATTGACAAAATTGTAAGCCTCATACCAGGGGCGGTCCGTGGTGGAAAAAATCAGCCCATGGATGGATGCCATGATTTCAGCCAAAGCCGCAGGTCCACCCCAGTGACAGGCAGCTCCGCCATTCACAGCGTGCACATTCATCAGTGCAACCAGGGCGCGGGTAGCTTTGGGATCTCCCAGCACAATATCCTCGCCAGCATTGTTTTTAACAGTTGTGGCATATTTGGGAGCTTGCCCCGGAGTGCCGGCCAGGCGGTTTTTCAAGGTCAACGGCGTCAAGGCCGGGGCTTCCAACGGTTTTGCGTCAATCGGTTCTGATCCCATAAATTTAAGTTGTTTGTTTTTTCGTATTAAAGAATTTGAAGCGGAAACTGTAATGCCAAAGCTGAAAATGTGAAGGAAAGAATTAAGTGAGTTCAATGAGGATTCTGAAAGAATATGTAATTGGAGGAATAATCACTAAACTCGAAATAAACCTTTTTCTCGCCTTCATCAGCTTTGAAATTGAAATTTAGGTCAGCCACACCGTAACCATAACGATAGGGCCTGGACACTGTTTCGCCCTGAGTCGCGGCAGCAGTCGACAGCTTGTCAATCTTGATAAATCTGTGCACAAGTTTGTCCCCTGCATAAATCTCCAACACTCCATCCGTGCCGGTCCAATTCTGAACAGCTCGACTGAACTTGTTTTGTGTTTCCTGAGTACAACCTGCCAAAAGAAACACAGTAGCAAATGTCAATATAACCGAAAACCATGTCCTTCTACCAAAAACTTCCATGCCGTCGAAGGTGACTTGAGCCCTGGCGAATGTCAAAGGGAAGATACCCGTATCTTTTACCTTTGAGGTCATTCATGGACATTTGATGCTTTTTGATTACAATCCGCACCAGAGTATATATGGCAAAAGGTGAAATCAGTTGGAAAGGCACGTTTGAAGATGGTCGAAAAAGGCAGGCATACGCCAAAAAAATTGGCAAAGACTGGCGTTTCTTTGATCGCGAAAAGCGTTATGACAACTGGGAACCGGTGCCAAAACCTGAATTTGAAGATTGGTTGGAACTCCTGGACGGGGTGGATCGGAGGGTACATCGCCGACTTCTCCAACCTCAGGATGCGGATCGGTTAAGACGCAAGATCAAGGAACTTTTCCCTGGGGCGGAAGTTCCTAAAGCTTCCTGACCCGTTGAATAATCCCCAAGGTATTTTGGTTCCTGAGACAGAAGGATTGACTGAGCAGTGAATTCCCAAGTGCCTCTCATCTCGGTTATCCTGCCTGTCTACAATGCCGAGAACACCGTTCTGGAGGCAGTTCACTCCGTACTGAAAGGAACTTTTGAATCACTGGAACTGGTGGTGATCGATGATGGTTCGACCGATCGTTCAGTGGAAATTCTTAAATCGATTAAGGATCCAAGAATGGTGCTCGTTCAGAACAAGCACCAGGGTATTGTGGCAACCGCCAACATGGCAGCTTCCATGACACGAGCCGATTGGATCGCCCGGATGGATGCCGATGACATTTCACATCCTCGCCGATTGGAAGAACAATGGAAATTCGCAAATCAAACCGGCTGCAACGTTGTCAGTGGATTGGTCAGGATCACAGATTTGGAGGGGAATCCAGTTGCAAGCATGCAGCGATACTCTGATTGGTTGAACAGCTTGACTCGGCATGACGAAATAGTGGCAAACCGATTCGTTGAACTTCCCCTTGTTAATCCAAGTATCCTGGCTCGCAGGGAATTTTTCCTGAACCGATGCGGTCAAGGTGACTACCCCGAAGATTATGATCAGTGGTTACAGGCCATCGCCGAGGGGGCCAAGGTAGGGAAAACGGACTCAATCATTCTCGATTGGCGTGATCATCCTCACCGTCTCACCAGAACGGATAAACGATATGAGCAGGAAGCCTTTGATCGATGCAAGCAGCATTACCTGCTCAAAGGGCCGCTAGAGGATGTTGAAAAAGTGATTCTCTGGGGCGTAGGTCAAAGAGGCAAACCGTGGTTGAGATGGCTGTTGAGAAATAGCATTGATGTTCCTTGTGCGGTCGACGTTTCACCCAGGAAAACGGGTATGAAAATCCACGGAGTGGAGGTCATTGCCCCCGATCAGTTGCAGGAACATCACAACGCAGAAATCCCAATCGTGGCTGCAGTTGGAGCCGCCGGCGCAAGGGAAGAAATCGCTTCTTTCCTTCAAGGCCTGGGTTACGTAGCTGGAATGAACCTCTGGTTTGTCGCTTAAAACGTATGAGCAGTTGGCCTGAAAAAGGCAACTCAACGCCTGTTAGCGTCAAAGACTCCGTTCCAGAGGGCATTATTGGGAACGCCACTACCGTCAGCTCGAAGACCGTCGATCTCTTCAGGTGTTTTGGCTTCGGAATGACCGTCCACAAAGGTCAGGTTGACCTTACCTCCGTTGCGTGCAGAAGGTGTGGAACGATGAGCATCTGAACCATCATTGCCCCCCTCGTAATAAGCGTTCCCACTACCGGGGCCTCCTGCGGTTTTGCGACTACCTCTGGATCCCAATGCAAAAGATCCCAGTGGTGGATCCAAAACATAAACACCTGATCCACCGAAACCATAGGGATTTTCAGGATTCCCCTTTCGCGCTCCTTTGGTGTCCCCTATCGCAAGCGTGTTGGATGGAGCCTGGATGGATGTGTCTTTGGCGTGAAAGGGTCTGATTTCTTCAGCAGGACGACGTGCGTTGCCCAGATATTGATAATTGTATCCATATCCACCAAAAAAAGATTCACGTCCTTCAAGCAGGGCGTGTGCGAACGGCTTGGTCATGAACTCACGGTCCTGTTGGGACAAATTGGGACTCGAGTAAACTTTTTCATTCTGCATGTAAGGATAAATATAATCAGCCCAGCGAGTTCTGGGTTTACCTAAAGCGGTGGTCTCGGATTTGAGGGAAGAATGTTTTGGATAAAACCCCTCCTGATCTACCGCATACAACTGTAGCCCCAGTCCCAGTTGACGGAGGTTATTGAGGCTGGAAATGGATTTTGCGGCGATTTTGGCTCGGCCAAGGGCTGGCAGTAACATCCCTGCCAAAATGGCAATAATGGCGATGACGACGAGTAACTCAATCAGGGTAAATCCTTTTCTATACAGACTCTGGTTTTTCATACCTCATCTAGTGATACTGAGACTCAGTCTCATTAGCAAGCTTTTTCTGAATGTTTTTATCAGTTCACCCTTGGAGAAGATAACTGAGCAATGGCACCTATCACATTCATCAGAAAGCGACAGGCAATTGAGAAATGGTCATATATCCGCTTCCCGTGCCCGGACTTCAACAGGCAGGAATCTTGGAACTCACGGAATCATCTGATACTGAGTGCTCAGTATAGTTGGCTGTTCGGAAAGGTGAAACCCATGAACATTCAAGATAAGGATTTCATCATCAGGGTAAATTTCCTGAAACCTTTCTTTCAATGCTTGAAGTGAAAACACACGGGTGTCCCTGACCAAAGCCTTGCAAAGGTCGTTGTTGCCTTCGTGACTGAGATAAAGATTGATCTGCACAGGTTGCGATTCCATGAAGGCATTTGGATCGGCGCAAAGACTCCATTCATGCTCACGGCAGCCACCCCCATACTCAACCTCAATTTGCAACATGTCTCCCCTGACCTCCGCGCTTAAGAGACGGAAGGAATCCACTTGAAGTGACTCGACATCCACGGCCTTGAATTGCACGGCGGGCTCAAGAGTCAGACGAACATTGAAGCCTCGTTCTTCATCTGCAATCTGTTTACTGTAATCAATGAATACCGAGGTGGGATACCCATATTCAGGATGGTACTCAGCGTGGATATGCGAGGCGTCTTGATCGAACGCATCCTTTAATATCTCAAAGAGCCCTTCAATGCTTTCGTAACGATCCCAGTCCTCTCGAGCGACCGGGCTTCCGCTCTCAGACTGCAAGATGGAAATCCATTCACCCTGCTCTACCCGAATATCAACCGGCGCAATGTAATCAGGCAAACAAAAACAGGACCAATTGAATTGGTAGGTGTAATGGGTCAATCCTTTCTCATTCCACAAAAGCCTGCTCTCCTCGAACTGACTCTTCTGGTAATCTCGATCAAAAAGAACGACTCGATAGAAACGCAGCGCTTCACTCGTTTCAGAATCTGTCCAGGTGATCATGGTGCGGGTTGCGGTCATCGATTCTGAAACAGGACTCCAATGAATCAGATCTCTGGAGGCTTCAATGATGTAACTCCGCTCAGGTTGCCCGTGAAACCGTAATTCAACCTGATCATTGGTTTTCAACTGAATGGAGGCCCATTCAAGTTCGGGATACACCTGAGCAAGACATTCCCAGGCGATCAAACCGCATAAAATTCCAATCAAACCTCTCATTTCCAAATTGAATTATTTCCGTTGAATTTTGACCCACTGATTGGATTTCGCACTTTCCAATACAGCTTCACACAAGCGCACTTCTGCATGCCCATCCTCCGCCGTTGCATACAACGGTTGTTTGCCGGGACCGTTCAATATGTCATGATACACAGCTCGATAAAGCATCTTGAACGTATCAGGAAATCCCTCGTTGTGCCCAGGGGGATAATCGGTAAAACCCTGAACTCCCTGCTGAAATCCGGCCGCGTTTCGCAATGCCACACGATTGCTTTCATCACGCGCGCCATATTGAATTTCGTTGGGGCGTTCCGAATCCCACCAGGCAGACTGTTGGCTTCCATAAATTTCAACGCGAATCGAATTCTTGCGCCCGGAAGCAACCTGTGAAACGGCAAGATTCCCATGGGCACCACTCTGAAACTGGAGCATGATGGAAGCAAAATCTTCAGTTTGCACCCGGTAAGGTTTGGTTTCTGTTACTGTGTCATCTGAAAAAGTTTGAACCTCTCCTACCGGCCGTTGCCGCGTTTTATGGTAAGTCCCCAAATGGGCGTAAAGCTCCTTAATGCGCGAACCGAGCATGAAAGTGACCGTGTCCATCCAATGGGTTCCAATATCCGCCACCGCCCGCAAAGCTCCTCCCTCTTTGGGTAGAAGTCGCCAGTTGTAATCGGTATCTTTCAACAACCAATCTTGAAAATAGGAGCCGTTCACATGGATGATTTCGCCCAAGCGTCCACTGGCAATATCATCCCGCAATTGCAAAACAGCAGGATAAAAACGGACGTTATAGTTCACTGCAAAGATCTGTTTTTTGCAACGACGCGCCATGTCTCTAATATGGCGTGTCTCTTCAGTCGTCATCGCAAGCGGCTTTTCACAGATCACATGTTTGCCTGCCTCCAATGCTTTGAGTGATTGAGAATAGTGATACCGATTTGGCGAAGTGATGTGAACGACGTCTACTTGATCGCTTTGAAGCAATCCATCGACTTCCTTGCCTGGATAGACATGAGGAATGCCCCATTGTTTGGCCAAAGCCTCACATGATCGAGAACCTCCAATAGCTGTGACCTGCACACCAAGTCGGCGTAGTGCTTCCATATGTACAGGTCCAATAAAACCGCCTCCAATGACCCCGGCTCGAATTTGATGAAACGCTTGCATATCAAAAAAAGGGCGGAAGTGCACTTCCGCCTCAATGGTTAAATTTCTTTTGAGGTAAATTTAAAAACCCTGTCCCTTGGTCGAGGTTTGGATCCGACATAGGTACATGTCGCTGGTCAGGTAGAGGGTGGAACCGTCATTACCGAAACCGCAATTGGCGGTCGCAGGTCCTGGACGAATGGTTCCCAAATGTTCGCCTTTGGGTGTGAATACCAGCACACCTCCCGGGCCTGTTGCCCAAACTGCACCATGGACATCGACTTTCAATCCATCCGGCAATCCGGGATTGGACGCACCGACCATGCTTGTTGCATCAAAGAATCCTCTTTCGTTTGTTACCGTTCCATCAGCCTGTACATCAAATGCAACCCAATAAGCCTGCTGTGGATCGGAATTCGCCACATACAGAGTTTTCCCATCCGGTGACAAGGCAATGCCGTTGGGTCGCGTCATTTTGTCAGTCAAGAGAACCAGATCACCGTTACGGCGCAGCAAATAAACTCCCTGGAATAAAAGTTCCTTGGCGGGATCGTCCATGTTCTTTTCCAATCCGTAGGGGGGATCGGTAAAATAGAGGTTTCCTTTGGAATCATAAACCAGGTCATTGGGACTGTTGAATCTTCGGTACTTGTAATATTGGACCACTGTTTCGATTTGGCCATCCGATTTGAGACGTCCAATTCGACGATCACCGTGCATGGCCAATACCAGACGGCCTGAGCTGTCAAAAGTCAGACCGTTGGATCCCATCTCCCCCATTCTGGGGTTGTCACCCGTATAACCGCTGGGTTTCAAAAAGACCGAAAGTCCTTCCTGCTCGTTCCATTGGTTGACGACATTGTTGGGGATATCTGAAAAAAGAATCGCCTTGTTCCTTCGATCCCAAACAGGTCCTTCCGCCCATTCAAATCCTTCGGCCAAAAGTTCGATGGTGGCACCAGGTGGAATGAGTTGATTGATTCGATCGTCAAGCCGAACCACTTCTCCAATGGCAGGCCGGGCTGAAGGAGCTGGTTGAACACCTTCGCTCGAAGAGGCTTCATCTTGTGATCGGACTTGCAGGAGACAGCAATGGGCCGCCAGTGTGCAGGCCAGGAAAAAACGGATCATGGATGTTTTCATATTCATAGGAATCCCGGAAAGGTTGGAATCGGCACTGGGGTTGGTCAAGACTAATCCTGTGTCAAAGTGATTGATCCCAAAGGGCTCCATGTCCTAACTTGAAAGGAATACATACATTCAGGAGCCACAGGATATTTCCATGCCAAAAATCAAACACAACGATCACCCGCTCGTGAAGGTGAAAAAATCCGGTATCCACGGTTATGGAGCCTACGCCCGAACCAATATTCGAAAGAAGAAACGCATCATCGAATACATCGGCCCCAAGATCACCAAAAAGGAAGCAAAAGAGGCTCTCACCAACAACCTCAATGAATACATCTTCACGCTGAATGATGAGGTGGACATTGATGGCAGTGTGGATTGGAATATTGCACGCTACCTCAACCACAGTTGTGATCCAAATTGCGAGAGCGATATCATCAAAGATCGTGTTTGGATTTTTGCCATCAAAAACATCAAGGAAGGGGAAGAGTTAACCTACAATTACGGATACGACATCGACGACTTCAAAACTCGCTTGTGTGGATGCGGGGCTAAAGACTGCGTGGGCTACATGGTCGCCCAGGAAGATTTTGAAAAAGTCAGAAACTTGGTAGAAATGGAGAAAGAGGCCGCAAAGAAGAAAAAGAAGAAGAAAGGCAAAAAGAAATGAAGATGGATATGCTTTACATTGCCACAGGCAATGAACACAAGGTCTCGGAAATTTCTGAAATGCTGGGCACTGAAATTCAATGCCTTTCGATGAAATCGTTGTCGTTCCCTCCTGAGCTGATCGAAGACGGAGATACCTTTGAAGCCAATGCGCTCGCCAAAGCCGAACAACTTGCGAGCTGGTTGACAACTCAAGATATTAAACACCAACATTGGTATGTCCTGGCGGATGATTCCGGTTTGGAAGTGGATGCTTTGGATGGACGACCCGGGGTTCTTTCGGCCAGGTTTGCGGCTGAGGAAACAGGAGCCAAGGGCAACGCTTCCGATGAAGCCAACAATACCAAACTGATCAGACTCCTCAAAAATATCCCGGAACAAAACCGTACGGGAAGATTTCGATGCGTATTGGCTCTGGTCCGTCCAGCCAGCGAAACCACAGAATCCGGTCAGTGGACTTTTAGTGGAGCCTGTGAAGGACGTTTGATTCTGGAACCAAGCGGAGATCATGGCTTCGGTTATGACCCCCTGTTTCGCCCCGAGGGTTATGATCAGACCTTTGCTGAACTGGGATCCGAAATCAAAAATGAGATCAGTCATCGAAGCCGCGCCCTGCAACAATTCAAATCTTTTTTAAGCCATGCTTAAGCTCCCCATGTTAAAGCGACACTTCAAAACAAAACGAACCCTGATTTACATCACGATCTTAGGAATCGGGTTGTCACCCTCGACGTCAATCACAGCTCAAGATGCTGCTGCGGATTACCTGGAACCCACTTCCTCATGGATGGGGAGTACGGTGGATGCACGGAAAGTGCCAGGATATCAGATCAAGGACAACCTGACGATTCGCGGACTGGTTTTTAGATTGGGGGATGGAGCCTATGGTTGTTTTGATACCGACCTTTTACGATGGAGCGTGGTTTGGCATGGTGATTTTCTGAGTTACCGCAGCATGTCGACACAATCTTACTTTCAGGTTGGCAAGAAGAACAGCGGAGGCCAAACGGCCTTGTGCGCACCAACCGGTCAAATCCTGACAGCAACCGGTCTTTACCCCGGTGGTTTTGAGGCATTGACGTGGCTGGCCGATCCAAGAAAAAAAGGCCCTGAAAAACGCGACCTGGGCCGAGGGCCTGTCCCTGATGAAAACGGGAAATGGATCAGTGTTCAACAATCCTCCACCGGTCCTGTGCTGAATTACGAAATCGGAACCACTCTCATCAAGGAACAACCTTTCATGAAGGTGACGGATGAAGGGGCTGACTGGGTAAGAATCCTGGACATAGCACCTCATGACAAGGACCTGGTCCTCGTGCTGGGCGCTTTCCCCAAGCATGAGGTTCGCCTGAACAAATTCCGGGGAGCCGCAGGGGATGCCTCACCCACGGACGGAAAAAGCCCGATGACTCACTTTTGGGCAAGAACCGATGCCGCGAACGTTCATCTTGAATACATGACACCCGGCAATGTGGTGCTGGCTCGTTTTGCTCCTTCAGAGCACTCAACCCGAGCCAGGATCTTTGTCGGTCGGTCACTCCATGCCACGAATCCCGACAGTCAGGCTTGGGTGAATTACCCGGTCGAGAACACCCCAGAAAAACAATGGCCGGAAACCATCACCACCCAATGGGAGACTCATTCCGACCTGGGCACTCATATTCAGGAAAAGCTGCCTTTGCCAAAAGACAATCCCTGGAATCGTAAAGTACGATCTTCTGCCCTCGCCTTCGACGAAAAGGGAACCTTATTTGTCACCACTTTTGATGGAGATTTATGGACCGGCACTCCGGATCAGGAAGACTCCGATTCTGTCGTTTGGAAGCGCGTGGCCACCGGCCTTCATGAACCCATGAGCATTTGTTTACGGGATGGTTCCCCCTTTGTTTTTACACGCAATGGAATCGTCCAACTCATCGATCATGACGGAAATGGTGAATACGAAGAACATTTCAATTTTTGTAACCTTTTCACCCAATCGGCCGAAACGCGTGAGTTCGCAATGGACATGGTCCTGGCGAACGACGATAGTTTTTATATTTCCAAAGGAGGACAACAGTTGACCTACCAGGGAATCGACAATGGCAAGGTTCTTCGAGTTTCTCGAGATGGAAAAAGTGTTGAGGAAATGGCAAATGGTCTGAGACAACCCTTTCTGGGGTATTCCAAAAAATGGGACATGGTCACGGCCAGCGATCAACAAGGACACTGGACTCCCAGCACTCCCGTGCACTGGATCCGGGATGGTTTGCATTATGGATTTCGTCCAAGCAAGGAAGTTCAAGCCCCGACACAAGAAGTCACCGAGCCCCTTGGCTGGATCCCCCATCGCGTGGTTCAAAGCGGCGCCGGCCAGGTGTGGCTGGAAGATTCGGGCATGGGAAGTTTGAACAATCAGATGATCTATCTGGATTACTATCGTCCAAGACTGGTCAGTGTGTTCATGGATTCATTACCTTCGCCCAAACAGGCGGCGGTCATTCCACTGCCCTTTCATTTTGACATCCCATTGCTCAAAGCCACGCAACACCCCATCAGTCGTCAACTCTACTTGACTGGCTTCAAAATCTGGGGATCCAATGCCAGCGAATGGGAAGGTATCGTTCGATTACGCCCCACAGGAAAACCAGCGACATACCCTGTTGAAGTGAAAGGTTTGAAGGAGGGGCTTTTTCTCAAATTCGACCAAAAGCTGGATCCAGGCTCCGCGCAAAACCCGGCTCACTACAGTGTGCAGAGATGGAATTACAAACGTTCGGCAAAATACGGCTCGGGGTATTATCAGTTGAATGGTGAGACCGGAACGGAATGGATGGGGCTGTATGGTGTTTACCTGACTGATGACCTTCAGGGAGTCTTCATTGCTGTTGCCGATCCGCAACCTGTCATGCAGGTCGAAGTTGTTTACCGAATCCAATCACAATCAAGCAAAGAATTGGAGGGATCAGCTTATTTCACTTTCCATCACCTTCCCGAAACCGACTGGCAGGCTCTGGGATTTTCCAAACCGCCCATCGATCCCAATGCGGCGGTCGTAACCGGAACCCAAGGTTCTACTTCCTCCCAGGAGGTTTCCGCCGCGACAGGAAAGGTTCTTTACGAAACCATGGGCTGCATGGCCTGTCATTCCATCGACGGAAGCACCAAGGGACGCGTGGGCCCCACTTTTTCCGGATTGGTGGGTAAAAAACGTTCCTTCGCAAAAGGTCCTGATCGAGTGGCAGACGCAGATTACATTCGCGAATCCATTCTTCAACCAGCCGAGAAAGTAATCAAAGAATACGCCGAATCCGACATAGGCATGCCCACTTACGAAGGCGTCCTGACAGAATCCCAGATCAGCTCTCTTGTTAAATATATTGAGACATTGAAATGATGGTCACTGGCGATTCTTAATCTAAGAATCTGGAGTGATCCAGGCATGAATCGAAATCAAGACATGGGCATTGATACCGATTCATTGCGCAGAGCATTCATTATAGATAGGGAATCAAATTGCGCATAGGAACTTTGATTTTACGCATAGGATGGTTGCTGGATGGGCGGATTTGTAATGAATGAAATTTTTAGATTTTATTCTAACGCTCACAAATACAATGGATAACCATGATGACTAGTTGGTATGGAGAAAGCATTGAGGTGATCCACTTGTAGATGGCACACGGAATGCATATTCGACCAACATGAACTTATATGCGCACTACAAGGAACGCTGGATATGGCATTCAGATTCGATTTGTTTTAGTTTTTCTACGATTCCTAACATGATGCAAGTTCCAGCAATCAGCTTCCTATCACGGCTTGTTTGCTTGATCCTAATATCGACCTCGTTGATTCCAACTTGGACGGGAGCACAAAGCAATGTCCCCAATCGCGCTCTCAAACTCAATGGGGATGGGGGATATGTCCAACTTCCACCGCATGTGTTCGATGATTTCACTGAAGCCACCATTGAAGCCTGGGTGCAGTTTGAAGAAGGCAATCTGACCGAGAATATGGTATTTGCCTACGGTTCCACCGCTGCGGTCACCACCCTTTTTGGGGACAATGGCCCGCAAAACCATGAGGATCTACATTTTGTCATGAGTAATGGGAAACCAGGTGGTTTTGAAACGGTTCGCTTGCACAATCGTGGTATTCTCCAGATGGGAGAATGGGTGCATCTGGCAGCCGTGAGTGGGCCTGGTGGCGCAAAATTGTATGTGAATGGTCTTCTGACTCGAGAAGATCCCCATGCCGGTAGCTTTGCCATGTTAAACCTCAAAGACGAAGTATCTCGATTCCATTTTGGTAAAAGTGTTGATCAGGTTAGCAGAGTGCATCATCTCAAGGGCGCCATTTCAGAAATCCGCGTATGGAGTCGTGCTCGCAATGAACAGGAAATTCAGGCCGATCGGTTTCGAAGACTTGAAGGCAGAGAACCCGACCTGGAAGGGCTTTGGAATTTTGATACCTTGGAGGACGGTGTGGTATTGGATGAAGGCCCTCATGGTTACCATGGCCAATTGATGGGGGTTGGCACTTTGGTGGAAATACCGGATCTTCGTAAAACGGACACAACCAAATCCAACTACGTTTTGTCGCTCGATGGTGAGGAGGATCACATAGAATTGCCACCTGAGCTGTTCAAGGGAGTGACGGATGCAACCATTGAAGGATGGGTGAGTTGGAGCGAATTCCGGCGGTTTTCCAGGGTTTTCGAATTTGGCGCCACGACGGTCAACCTCAGTCTTGGTAATGTTGGCACTAACGCGGATCTGAAATTTCAGTTTCAAAACAATGGCGTCGCCCCTCGGGAAACGCTCCAGTTTCCGAACGTGCTCACCGAGGATGAATGGATTCATTTTGCTGCGGTCTCATCCAAGAATGGCATGAAGCTTTACCAGAATGGAGTATTACTCGGGCAGCGTGGTTTTACCGAGGCCATGGCCATGATGGAAGAAGGCTCCGCTTACCTGGTCGGCCGAAATTTCGACCCGGAGGATCTCCCGTTTTTTGGGAAACTGGATGAGCTTCGAATTTGGAATCATGAACGAACTCCGAACCAAATTCGAAGGAATATGCAACGTCGATTGAGCGGCGATGAAACGGGGTTGGTTTTATTGCTGAATTTTGACGATCCTGTTGATCCGGGGATGAACGCCGCCAACCCAGCCCTGAACGGGATTGTAAACGGTTCGCCTGAGACTATGCCCGCCGAGTTGCCTTCTCTGAAAACGAAAACAATCTCCGTTGAGGAGCCCCTGGCCTCAGGCGAGCCTCAAATAACAACTGTTTTATCGGAATCGGAAACCGCTTCATTGACGATCCTATACGGAACGGTCTTTGATGAGGACGGCACGCCTGCTTCAGAATCGAGCGTCACCGCCTTTTTCGGATTTCGTGAGCTGGCCATGGCAGCGAGCGATTCGCAGGGACGATTTCGACTGGCATTGAGAGCCGAGGAAGGCGATTCGTTCCATCTGTTGGCCGTAAAACAAGGTCGAAGCGTATGGAGCGAAAAGCTTACTGTAATCCCAGGTGAAACCCAATTGGACCTGACCCTTGGGGACGGAAAGAGCATCCACGGACGCGTGCTTGCCTTTGATGGTTCGCCCATTCCAGAGGTCCTGGTTCAGTTGACACATGCGGAGGTTCCCCCATTTGTTCCCGGCTCGTTCGCATACCCAGGGGTGATTGAGGAAGTCTGGACCAATGCGGAAGGAAAGTATCGCTTTGATCACTTGCGCGAAGAGGAATTCAATGTGCGCATCCACTTACCTCAACAGATTCATCAGCACCCGGAAGGTCCGTTTTTGCTGGCCGACGAAGGTTCTATCGAAGCCGACTTTCATGCGGCGCCCTTCCGCAAGGGAAATTGGAAATTATACACGGTCGCCCATGGGTTGCCGAACCAACGCATTTACGATCTGGAATTCTCCCAGGATGGCGTTCTCTGGCTGGCGACTCTTGGAGGGCTCGTGAGTTTCGATGGCAGGGAATTTACCCGTTACACAAGGGAGGACGGTTTTCCTGACAACACCATTTACTGTTTGGACCTGACGCGTGACGGCATGCTCTGGGCAGGCTCGGAAAGCGGCGCCGTCCTGTTTGACCCCATCGCTGGACAAATCCAATCCACCTTTCTGAGTGGCAAGGAAGGATTGGCGAACGGCAGGGTTTTTGGAATCGATCAAGCTCCTGACGGAGCCGTCTGGTTGCGAACGCGCCAAGGGTTAAGCATGTATGAGGAGGGTGGATTCCGGTCGATAGAAGGGGTTCCGCCTCTGGATCAGGAGCCGCACAATAGCAAAGGGAACGCGTTGGCCATCGATGGAGACGGCGTGGTGTGGACCGTCACCGAAGGCGTGGGACTGGTGCGTGTCCACGAGGAGAAAGTTGACCTGCTGACTTTTGAAGACGGTTTTGAATCAGTCATTCACGACGCATTGAAAGTAGGGCCTGACGGATCTCTTTGGCTTCAAGATTGCGTCTCCTACTTTAAAAAAGGTTGGATCTCGAGATACAAGGATGGGCAAGTCGAATCATTGAGGATGAACAGACGAGAGGTTGACGGAGTTCCGACAAGCGTCTGTTTCTCAGCATCAGGACACGTCTGGATGGGCACGGAACTGGGATACGTTCTTCGATTCGATCCTGTCGAAGGTTCCTGGATTGTTCTGAATGCCGATGAATTCGATGCGAGCCTTTCCGGAACCATATGGAACATGGTGGAAGGACCGGATGGAGCTATCTGGATGGCCAGCTCCTCGGGCCTGATCCGCTATGAAGAGGGGACTTTTTACAACTTTTCCGAGAAAGATGGGTTGCCCCGAATTCATATCACCCGCGCCAAAACGACATCAGACGGATCCATATGGTTGTCTGGTTCAGATGACATCGCCAATCGAGATCGATGGTTGAGCAGAGCTTTTCTAGGCCGCGTTCATCCTGGAAAACTGGGGCGGAACTTGAATCCATTCGAACGCATGGAAATTGATTCCGAGGACGGATTTGTGTTTGCAGCGCCCTCTCTTGCGGATGAGCGTGGCGGTTTATGGATGAACGCGGTATTTGGAAAAGGTATCCCCTATTACGATCCCAGCCGAGAATTGGACGGCAAATCACCGATCATCATTCCTCCGGCGCTGAAGGACCTGCGATTTTCTCATCTTCGCAAACTTGAATACGTGATTGATTCCAATCGAACCCTCTGGCTGCCGCTTTACAGGCAGGGGCTTTGGCATATTCCTGAGGATGAGGCGCATGATCCACAGGCGAAACCGACGGAAATCAAGGGGTTGAAGCATTTGGTGTCGTCGGTTTATGAGGATCGACAAGGACAGCTTTGGTGCTTTGGCAGAGATGTTTCGCGACTCAACTTAAATGACGCTGGCCAGTATGAAGCCGAACTCCTTGGCCAAGGCGATCGCAGTGGCGCTGCCGAGTTATTGAAACGTGTCACGTGGATGCAGGATGGGCTCGATGGCAGACTCTATCTTGGCACGCCTGATGGGCTGGCCTGGTTCGATCGCGAAACGCAAACCATCCAACGCATGGCCATCGACTCCGAACCCCCCATACCTCAGGGGAGGATCAATCAGATTTACCAGGATGAGCAGGAAGTGCTGTGGTTCGCCACGAGCGAAGGTCTTTATCGTCATGATGGCCATGTCTGGACGCAACTGGATGCGGGGGACGGCATGGCTGTCACCGATATCTGGACGATGACGCCTGATCAACAAGGAGGCATGTGGATTGGCGGGCCGGCGGGTCTGACGCGTTATCAGCCCAGAAAATCTAATGACCTGAAGCCAAAGCTCACCATTCAAACCGACCGCGAGTATGGATCTGATGATTTAGAGGCAATTCCAGATTTGATGAGCGGGCAAATCACCGCCTCGTTTGGGTTCAAGGCGGTGGATTATCGCACCGCGGTTTACAAGCGGTGGTATCGCTTCGGAATGTTCCCTGGCCGACTTGAGTCTCCTCCTTCAAAGGACGCGCCAGAATGGAAGGTTTCACGCTCAGGCCGTTTCGATTGGGCGCATCCTGAACCAGGCGAATACACGTTCTTCGTGCAAAGCATCGATCGCGATTTGAATTACTCCCCCGCCGCGAGCGCTCATCTTACAGTGATCGTTCCATGGTATCAAAACATGGCCGTCGTGGTGCCTGCAGGATTGGGGCTGGTCGGGTTGGTTGGTTTTGCCGGATTCAGCGGTGTGTCCGGATACCGCAAGAAACGTGAGACCGAACGCCTGAAACAGGAAATGTTCCAGAAAGAACATGAAGCCAGACAGACATTGGAAAAACAAAACGCAGCCCTGAAAAAAGCCAAGGAAGCGGCTGATGAAGCGAACCGAGCCAAGAGCTTGTTTCTTGCCAACATGAGCCATGAAATCCGAACGCCGATGAACGCCATCCTCGGGTATTCGCAGATCCTGAAACGTGATGAGGCGTTGCCCGGGCGGCATCGTCAATCTGTGGAAACCATTGAACGCAGCGGGGATCACCTGCTGGCGATGATCAATGACATTCTGGACTTATCCAAGATCGAGGCAGGTAGAATGGAATTGCAAACTGGCGATTTTGATTTGAACGAGGTTTTATCGGGCATCACCGCCATGTTCAAAATACGTTGCGAAGAAAAGGATCTTCAATTGAACGTGGTCGCTTTCGACGATAAACCGATTCCAGTCCATGGAGACGAGGGAAAACTCCGCCAGACTCTGATCAATCTATTGGGCAACGCCGTCAAGTTCACGGAAGAAGGGGAAATCACTTTGAAAGTGCGTCGTATCGGGAATGCAGATGAGCATCGATTCCGCTTCGATGTGATCGATACCGGCCCCGGCATATCAGACAAAGATCAGGCTTCCATCTTCCAACCTTTTCAACAGTCCCAGGCAGGGTTGGATCAGGGAGGCACCGGTCTTGGATTGGCGATCACCCGCCGGCAGGTGGAGTTGATGGGAGGAGAGATTCAGTTGGAATCCAACCTGGGCAAAGGCAGCCGATTCCATTTCGAGCTCTCTTTGCCTCCGGCCAAGGGCTCACTCACTCAGAAGCATCAGACAGAAGCGCGTGAAGTCAGGCATCTCGCTACGGGTTCAAAGGTGAACGCATTGGTGGTGGATGACAATCAGCAGAATCGCGAAGTCTTGTCTCAGTTGTTGAGAGGCATCGGCTGTGAAGTCCGAATCGCCAACAACGCCTTTGAAGCCTTTGACAAAGTCGGGGAAGCAACCCCGGACCTGATTTTCATGGATATCCGAATGCCGGGCATGAATGGTGCCGATGCGACACGAAAGATCATCAGCGAGCACGGACCCGACCGCATCAAGATTGTCGCCATTACCGCTTCGGTATTGGAACATGAACGAGCGGGACACATGGCCGCGGGATTTCACGGATTTCTGAGCAAACCGTTTCGATTTCCGGAAGTCTGTGAAACGCTGAAGCAGTTGTTGGATATTGAATTTGAATATCTGGAAGAAACCCCCACCACTCAAACGGCGACCCATGCCCTGGATCCGGCCGATCTTTCGCTTTCATCCGAACGGTGGCAGGCATTGAAAGACGCGGCGGACCGTTATAGCCTGACCGGATTAAAGCGGGCCATCGATCCACTGGATACGGGTGACGAATCCGATCAACAGTTGGCGACCTACCTGCGTCAGCTAATCAATGAAGGAGATCTGGATCGGGTGAGTGAGTTCCTCGATGGCATGAACCGGAACTAAAAAGGCAACCTATGGAAAGAACTGTTTTAGTTGTCGATGACATTGCCGCAAACCGAAACCTGCTAGGGGAAACGCTTGAACCTGAAGGTTACGAAGTGTTGCTGGCCATGAATGGTGCCATGGCGCTGAAAGTAGCTGCCAAAGCTAGGCCGGGTGTTATTTTACTGGATGTCAACATGCCTGACATGGATGGCTACGAGGTGTGTGCAAAACTAAAGACCGACCCGACATTGGCAGAAATACCCGTCATATTCATCACAGCAAACGATGATATGGAAAGTCTTGTCAGAGGATTCCAAGTCGGTGGGGTGGATTATATTTCCAAACCATTCAAGCGCCAGGAAGTTCTGATGCGGATAGAGACCCATCTTAAGATTCACGCGCTGACAAAGGCATTGGAAGCAAGCAATGAGGCTCTCGCTGAAAAAAACATCGCACTGCAAGATGAAGTTGCAAGAAGAAGGCAAGCGGAGGAAAAAGCCAACGGAGCCAACGAAGCCAAAAGCCGTTTCCTCTCCTTCATCAGTCACGAAATGCGTTCTCCCCTGAACGCGATCATCGGCTTTAGTGAGGAATTGAGTGAAAATTTAAACCCGCAAGATGATCCTGATTCATTAGAGGACGCCAGAAGTATTTTACGATCCGGAAAACACCTGCTCGGACTCATCAACAATCTGTTGGATTTGTCGAAAATCGAATCAGGAAAGATGACGCTCTCACTTGAAAAATTCTGTCCGGAATCCCTGGTCAAAGAATTGAGCAAGGATGTGGAACCACTCATTCGAAAAGCACACAATACATTGAAACTGGACTGCGCAGAAATCGCACCCGAGGTGACGGCAGATGCGACGAAAACAAAACAAGTCCTTTTAAACCTCATTAGCAATGCCGCTAAGTTTACCAGGGAGGGAAATATTTCAGTTCGGCTGGGGATGGAGACACCTGACAAGATACGTATCGATGTCACGGACTCAGGCATTGGCATGAGTTCAGAGGAAGTTGACCGCTTGTTTCAAGCCTATCAACAAGCAAATGAGCACACCTCAAATCGTTACGGAGGGACGGGACTGGGTTTGGTGATCAGTAGGCATTATTGTCGATTGATGGACGGAGACCTGACCGTTAAAAGTGAACAAGGATCAGGCTCGACATTCACCATGACATTACCCGTGGATGTGAAATCCGATTGAACTTTTCAAAGAGTCTCATAAAGGAAAAGATAGCTCCATGCCAACCACTCCAGAAGAATCCATCGAAGCCACAGTCCTTGTGGTGGATGATATTGCCGCCAATCGTAACGTACTGGGAGAAACACTGGAAAATGGCGGTTATGAAGTGTTGCTGGCTTCAAGTGGAGAGACTTGCTTAAAAGTTGCGCGAAAGGCAGCACCAGATGTTGTTCTCCTGGACATCATGATGCCAGGCATGGACGGGTATGAAGTCTGCCAAGAACTCAAGGAACAGGCGCAAACCAGCAGCATTCCTGTCATATTCATCACCGCAAACCACGACATGGCAAGTTTGGTCCAAGGTTTCAAAGTGGGTGGTGTGGATTACATCACCAAACCGTTCCAAGCGGAAGAAGTCCTCACAAGGGTAGGCAACCACGTCAACATCAGCCGACTCACACGAGATCTGGAACTGAAAAACGAGGCACTCCGAGCTGAGATTGCCCGTCGAGAATTAGCTGAAACAGACCGTGACAAGGCGGATGGACAACTATCGGTCATCGAAGCTCGAGAAGCAAAACGGTGGGGAATTGAGGGTTTCGTTGGGCAAAGTGCCACTTTTAGAGATATTCTGGCGAGCATCTCCAAACTGAGTCGATTCAGTTCAGCGAGTGTATTGATCACAGGAGAGAGTGGAACTGGAAAAGAACTCGTGGCGCGAGCCATTCACTACAGTGGAGAAAATGACAAGAAACCCTTTATACCGGTCAACTGCTCGGCCATTCCAAACGAACTGATCGAATCCCTCTTTTTTGGCCACTTAAAAGGTTCTTTTTCTGGAGCAGTATCGGATCGGAAAGGATATTTCCAATTAGCTGATGGAGGCACTTTGTTTTTGGATGAAGTTGGGGAAATGCCATTGGAGTTGCAAAGCGTTTTGTTACGGGTACTCGAAGATGGCGAAGTGCGACCTCTGGGAGCGAATCGGACAGAAAAAGTGAATGTTCGAATCATTGCGGCAAGTAACGTGGATTTTCAAAAATCGATTCAAAACGGTTCCTTTCGAAAGGATCTGTTTTTTAGATTGGCCCGATTTACCATTGAGGTCCCGCCACTTCGTGAACGACGCAATGATGTCCCCCTATTGGCGAACCATTTTCTTGAGATGTTTGCGAATGAACTCAGTATTAGAAAACCCAGTATTTCCAGAGAAGCTCTCGAACGACTTTCACAATATTCCTATCCTGGAAATATTCGTGAACTGAAAAATATTCTTGAGCGAGCGGTGATAGAATCAGGAAATTCCAGCTCTATTGAAGCTTCGTCACTGCACTTCTTTTACGAACCGGAAGGCTTTGAAGAAACGGATAAAGAATCGTATTCCAGCGCCCCCTCCGCAGAAAGTGACATGGAGGGTGATGACGAAACCCAAATACTCGACTACGTGCGAACTCAGGGAATCATCAACAACACGGTCTGCAGACAATTGCTCAACATCGACCGTAACCGATCTTCTTACCTGTTAAGAAAATTGGAAAAACAAGGTAAATTGATCTGTGAGGGTCAGGGACGATGGGCTCAATATCGGCTGGATACCGAATGAAACTATTCTAGAAGAAGGCTGTCTTTGTATGATGAATAACTTTATATGTCTCCATCTGATGTTCAGCCTGGTTGCCCTCTCAATCAGCGCAGAAAATGCCCAACCTCACATCATTCATATCGTGGCGGATGATTTGGGTTGGAATGATGTGAGCTTCCATGGAAGCGAAATCCGAACACCAGCCATCGACAAGCTGGCTTCTGAATCAGTGGTGCTCAATCGATTTTATGTCACCCCCATTTGCTCCCCCACGAGAGCAGGCATGCTGACTGGACGATACCCATTTCACTTTGGCATTTGGGGTGGCGTGGTGTCCCCTTCCCAACGTCATGGATTGCCTCCCTCCGAACAGACCCTACCCGAACTGCTTGAAGAGGCGGGCTATCGAAAGCGGGTCCTACTCGGGAAATGGCATCTCGGTTTGGCTTCCGATAAATTTCATCCATTGAACCACGGATTCACCGACTTTTATGGACACTATAACGGAGCCATCGATTACTTCAGTCGCAAACGTTTTGGCGAGCTTGATTGGCATCGGAACCATCAGAGCGTTCATGAACAAGGTTATTCCACCGATCTCCTGGCTGACGAAGCAGTTCGCTTGATCGAAAATTCGAATGATGAATTTCCACTTTATATGTGTATTGCATTCAATGCACCCCATTCCCCGATCCAGGCCAAAGAAAGTGATTTGGACAAAGTCGGATTTGATCCTTCAGGTCCTCGAGCGAAGAACACAGTCTCAGGTATCGCGCGCAGAGAAAAATCACCCGACTATGGAGCAAATGGAAAAGGCAACACCGTTCGTCAAACATTTGCCGCCATGGTGACTTCTCTCGACGAAAATATTGGGCGCATCATGAGGGCATTAAAAAACAAAGGGATGAAAGAAAATACCATCGTGATCTTTCACAGCGACAATGGGGGGATTCCAAATCATGGAGGAGATAATCGTCCACTGCGCGGCAACAAATTCACCACCTGGGAAGGTGGCGTTCGAGTCGTTGCCATGATACGCTGGCCATCCAAGCTTCCAGGAGGAACCATTTATCCATCGGTGTCAGGATATATCGACCTAGTGCCCACTTTGACATCCGCTGTTGGATTGAAGACACCACCCAATCTGGATGGAATCAACTTGCTGCCATTCTTAAAGGGCACTCATCCCCCGGAGAATCGCTCCCTGATATTGGATGAAAAAACAATCGTGACCGATCGTTGGAAATGGAAAGATGACTCCCTTTTCGATCTAAAAAATGATCCGGGAGAACTCAATCCAGTTAAGCATACCCCCGATGCCATCACCGCTCGTTTGAAAACCCAGCTTGCCAAATTCAACGACCTGAAAGGCTCCCAAAATCTGACCCGGTTACCCAAACCAGAAAAATGGCCACCTCACGAATGGAAGTTACCAGTTGAACCGGCTTATCCGTAGTTTGGAAATCGAACCTCATCATGATGAGTTTATAGATTGGCAACTTTGATGGTCCTATTACAATGTGCTTTCATTGAGTTTTTTCATATGAGTCAAGATGAAGAATAAAATTATCATTGGGATGCTGTGCTTCGCTAGTTTCATAGTTATCGCTGCGTTATTTCAGAGTAGGGATCAAATGAGAACGAAAAAATCTTCAAGCGAGTTCAAATTCACGATGGAGGAATTTGAGTTGCTTGAAAGGCAAGTGGATACATTATTATTGGATAAAAAAATGACCCAAGAGCGGGTCCAAGCTTTACAGATAGAATTAGATTCTCTCAAAGAAAAGTTGGCTTTAAGAGTAGAAGACCAGCATGTGTCAATTAATAGCGCCAACGACACCGAAGACCGTCATGAGACAAACACTTTGACAGACGAACAGAAAAAGAAAATCCAAAATTTACTCGTGCACTCACATACCATACCGAGAGATCTTTGGGGATATGCAGGATTTAAAACGCCAGAGGATTCATTCTTGTCCACGGTGTTTGCTGCAAAAGAAGGGAACTTTGGACACTATTTGGATAGTTTGACAAAGAATGGAAAAGAGGAGGCTATCAAGTATTTTGAAGGGAAATCAGAAGAAGAAATTGAAGCTAGCATGAAAGAAATGATCGCTCCTTTGAGGGCTGTTAGGCTTGATAGAGTCAAGATGACTTCGGATACGGAAGCAGTGTTCACTATTTACTCTACGGAAACCGACGATGGAGTAGTGAGGGCAAGAGGTGAATCCGTGCTGATTTTTAAAAAAATTAAGGATGAATGGAAGTCAGATGGCTTGTTCTAATTTTCGCATTTAAAAAATGAAACTATTTCACATATTTACAATAAGGACATTGGCAACCGCGTTTTTATTTTCACTGATCACCGTCCACCCTCTGGCGGATAATATCTCTAAAACTCGAAATGTCTTATTCATTGTTTCGGATGATCTTAAAGCCAGCGCTTTGGGGTGTTACGGGAACAAGGTTTGCAAGACGCCCAATATCGACAAATTGGCGAGTCAGGGAATGCTGTTTAATCGTGCCTACTGTCAGGGTGTGTCCTGTTTTCCCTCTCGACAGTCGTTTATGTACAGTCGTTACCAGGACAATGCAGGCGTTAATGTTGCTGAGCATTTCAAAAACAACGGATGGCACACAGCTCGTGTCGGAAAGATCTATCACATGCGGGTACCGGGCGACATCATCGCCGGAACCGACGGCAAGGATGTCGCCAGTTCCTGGACAGAACGTTACAACTCACCAGGAAAAGAAGCACACACACCCGGGGATTATGCTTGCCTGAATCTCAACATCTTTACGGATAAACCGGAAAATCGTCAATCAACCGCAATGCCTCATCGGATGTTTGTTTCCGTGAAATATCAGGGAGATGGATCGGATCAGCCGGATTATCAAACCGCAAACAAAGCCATCGATCTTTTAAGAAATCACAAGGACAAACCCTTTTTCCTGGCAGTAGGTTTGATTCGACCGCATTACCCCAACGTGGCACCTGAACAATATTTCGAACCTTATCCCTGGCAGGACATGGAATTACCTGCATGGATCGAAAATGATATTGCTGACATCCCCAAGCTGGGCCGACCTCACATCATGAATTCGAACAATCCGATTGGAAAATATCCCGACAATCAAAAACGGATGTGGGCTGCATACTATGCGACAGTCACTTTCATGGACGAACAAGTCGGGCGTATCATGAAAGAATTGGAACGACTCGATCTGCGCAAAAATACCACTGTTGTTTTTTTAAGCGACCACGGCTACCACCTCGGCGAACATACCTTCTGGCAAAAGGCCAACCTGCATGAAGAAGCCGTCCGCGTCCCGCTCATCGTATCCGCACCAGGCATGACAGCGGGAAAAACAGATGCAATCACTGAACTGATCGATATCTACCCGACACTCACGGAACTCTCCGGACTGTCAAATCCAAAGGAAGTGCAGGGAACCAGTTTTGTCCCCACGCTCAAAGATCCAAACGTATCCGTTAAATCAGGGGCTCTTTCTTTCCACAATGGAGTTGGATTACGACAATCAGACTTTGCTTACATGCGTTACAAGGACGGTACTGAAGAACTATACGACATGAAAAAGGACCCAAATCAGTTCAACAACCTCGCAGCCGACCTTCAATATTCTGCCGACTTGAAGCGCTTGCAACAATCTCTGGACGCCCGTATCAAGCAAGGTGATATCGCTTTCAAGGAGGCGCAATGAAGCAGCGATTTTATTGTTGCCTGCGGAGGCGGTAAAACCGGATACCTTCCTGAATATTGATCTGGTGTCGGTAGGCAGCACCGTTGCGCTCGATATCGCTCTCGGTGCCCCAGTCAGAGAGTGCCCCAAGGCTAGCGGTCGATTCCAGTATTAGGGAGTCCCCTTCCGACATCCAGGTAAGGATCAATTGATCTGCCTGTCTTTCGATGCTCATTGGTGGAAGTTCCAAATTTTGATTCAGATCGGACGCCTCAATTCGGTAGCTCCCGACCCACGAGCCGTAGCTTTGGCTAGTAACGCCGTTTTGCTCCGAGGATTCATAACTGTCCTGGCCCGGCAGAATGGTCACCTTCACAACGCCCAATTCCTCGGGCTCCAAGATACCCGCATGCACGGCGGCGGTCCCGAGGGTGGAATCATCGGTGTAAATGCCCGTTCCCCAAATCGATCCCCAAACGCTGCCGGTGACCTCGAAGTAAAGCACGCTGTCGTTTTGTCCGCGATACCCGGTGACGCCGCTTTGCGGATCGGGTAAGATTTCGGGATGAGTCGGCGGCTCCGGCTCCGGCGCTGAGGCGGTTTGAATCAAAAAAGTCGCCTGACTTGTTTTTCCCAAGAACGCCCCAGACACGACCGTGGCGTCCAGAACCACCTCGCTCACCGAGTCCGGTGAGACGTCCAGAGGCGGAAAAAACTGAAGTTGTGTCTCTGTTGCTCCATCGACCAACTGGAGCATGATCAGCCCGGACGGATCAAATTGAAGCCACCCCATCGTATCGCTCGCTCTAAGGGTGATCTCTTCCTCGTGATCGCCATGGCGAATAGTTACAGGAACCGAGCTGGGCGACCCAGGCTCCAGCGGATTCAGATTTTCGGCAACGATGATTTCCAGTGGCGCAGTATCCACCGGTTCTTCGAATAACACATTTTTGCCCACCGGATCTCCCTGGCCTGGTCCGAATCCTGATGGCCCCGTAGGATGCCCCCAATTGTTTCCGATGGCGCGGACATTGATGGTGGGGGCCAGGTTGTTCACGCCATATCTGCCGTTCCCAGCAAATAAAGTCTGTGTGATATTCATGGGAGAAAGGCTCTCGTTTCGTATACCATCCACGTGGTTGTCGCGCACCTCGAGCAACTTCAAAACGGATTCAGCACCTCCGTCCGTATCGCAAACCACTAGTCCCGAGCCACGATTGCCGATGATCCCAACGCTTTCCATCAAGACGGGGCCCGGGCAAATGAGTATGCCATCCAGGAAGTGTTCACTGATTTCTGCGTCTTTGATTTCAGCAGACTTCGCATGCATGCCCATAACTGCATTTTTTGAAATCTTTGCATCCTCCATAAACACGGCCGCAAACGGAGCCTGAAGCCCAATGCCACCTGTAACATTAGTGATACCATTCTCAAGAATCTCAATCGACCAAGCTTTGAAATCAGTTCCTCCAAAACTTATTCCGCCAATTCCGTTCTTCACGATAGTGGAGCGCAGCCCCGCCGGGTGATCGCCGAACTTCGCGCTGTCCCCTTCGATTTTAAATCCCCAATCTGCATTCTCAGACACGATACATCGATCCGTAGCAGTGAATCTATCTTGCACCATGGCGCCGCTTTTCTTGTTGCCGCTTAATTCCGTCAAACCCTCGAGTAAGTTCAAGTTTTTCGCCCAAACACCATCGCCTGCGTTGCCTTTAGAGCTGATTCTGCCCAGAAAGACATGGGCTTTTTTCGCTTCCAATCCAGCGCCGGGATGGTCCGGTGAACCGTTGTCGACGATGTCCAATTCCCAGCCACGAAAGGTGGTTCCCCCGAATTGAATCCCGCCAAAGCCGTTGCCTTCAATCAGGGTTTTGTTAGGGGTAGGATTCAGCCCTATTTCGGACGTCTCACCTTCAATAATGATTCCCCAGCCTTTGTTGTGAGAGGCAGTAAGTCCATTGGAAGCGGTAAGAGTTCCCAGTACATGGACGCCGGCGTCACCGTTCTGATTGAACACAGCTGGCTCGTCCCCAAGCGTCAGTTTTTGCGCAACCAAACCCGGGCCGTGATGTCCAACAATATTGATTCCATCCAATGCCACATCTGCAATTCGCGCGTCGAGCCCGACAGCCGGTTTCTCAGGGGATCCATTGTTTTGGATTTCCAAGGCTACGGCTTCAAAGGTGGTTCCTGCAAATCGAATGCCGCCCAGTCCGTTCCCGTCGATGGAACTGGTTTTCGGACTCAGTGTCTCCCCAATACGGCATGAATCTCCCTCGATTTCCAATCCCCATCCCGCATTGTCCGTCATCAAACACCGCTCTTCGGCGAGAAAATCCCCTTCTACGAAGGCGCCGTTATTACCATTCGCCCGCATTTCGCCAAGATCTCCCCACAACGTCAGATCTTTGGCAAGCACACCGGTCCACTTATTTTCGAAAACTTTGACATTATCAAGAACTGCCAAGGCCTTTGGTGCGTAGATTCCTAAACCTTCATTCTCGAGAAACCTGAATTTCGTCCCATTACGGTAAATTTCGGTTTTGACCGCAAACAAATCGGTTCCCGAAAACGAAATGCCCCCCAAGGCATTGTCGTGAATGCGGCAAGTCCCGTCATCTTCCTCATTGATAAGGATTCGATCACCTTCGGAAAGAACAGCCCAACCATTGTTGTTGGACACCCGGATCACTTCAGTGTCCAGATTACCGGCACATTGGATACCGTGTGAGCCGTTGGCATCGATCACAGTCTGGCCTCCATAAAAATCAACGGCATCGCCGATTAATCCGATGGAAGCATTTTGACTAATCTCGGAATCAAAGAGAGAGATATTCGCTTTTGGCGCGTTAATACCGACTCCACCTTCAGGCTGTTTTGTTCCGTTACCATTAACTGCCAGCCGTCCTCCTTGGATGGTCAAAGCGGACTCAGCCTCAACCCCGGCGGCTCCATTGTTCTTGATATAAACCTTTGTCCGATCGGAACGATTCAAAATAATCTGGTCGCCAAAGCTTAAGATACCTTCCGCGCCGTTGTGCTGGATATGGCATGCATCCGCATCCAAGGATCCGTGAACCAGGATTCCTTGATCGCCATTTTGTTGAATCATAACCGACTGTCGCTTCGGTGTCGCAGATATATGTAGCGCCTGTGCTTCCACGCCTACTTCGCCATTTTGTTCAATATCCACATCAACCAATCGAAGCTGTCCGTTGTGAGCAGTCAAGCCGTTCTGAGGGAAATGTCGAATAGACAGACCACGAATAGAATTGTCCTGGCCATGAAATATGAAACCGTTGCCGACCGAGTCCAATTCTGATCCGTCTAGCACCACACCGGAAGTATTCTCGTCAGGGCCCGTTTGGGTCGATGCGTCCAAGTCGATGGACTTGCGTATTTCAGGCAATGGTTTCTTTGGCTTGATCGTAACAATTCCATCTTGTTGGTACTCGGGTTCGAATTCGAATTCGATTAGACTCCGGCCTTTACTGGCGTTTGCTTCCATCAAGGCGGCTCGCAGGGTTACAATCGGATCGCCCTGCGAATTATCAGGATCAATATTAGCGATGCCATCCCCGGGGTTGGCGTCGGGTTCGTCTCCCGGGTCATTCACGATAAAGCTTGAAGGTGAGGAAATCCAAAGAGAATCCACCGACTCAAAGGTGGTGGGGTGGAGATATTTCGTACGGAAAGAAACCTGCCTCCAATAATTGAATGATCGCGCGCGACCATGGGGAGAATTGTGCCGCAAATTCGTGCCCAGTGAATCGATATCGGAACCGCGAACGAGCTCTCCGGAAGGTAGTGTTAGTTCGGGTTCATATTCTGTGATGATGGGTTCATGAACCGGCTCGCCCGTTTCCGGATCGAAATAAGCCAGCCAATAGGTCGTGCCCGCAAATTTATTGTCTTGGTCGCGTTGAGTGCTCACGAAACACACTTCTCCCCGATCATTGGCGACCGCACGAAGGATTTGATCGATCTTCAAATTACTGTCGTAAGGTGAGGTCATGCCTTCGATCGCCAGCGGGAAGAGTTCATGATTATCCCTGGAAAAACGCAACTCGCTCCAAACGCCCCACTCCTTGGAACCAGCTTCACGCCCCATAAAAGTGACCAATCCTGCGCTGGAAACCTGAAAAAAACGCAATATGTCAAACCGTTTGGCCTTCGCGTCTGGCGACTCAGGACCTTCCTCGGCGATCAATCTCTTGTTGCCCGTCCTTTCATCGATGACATGAATTCCCCATGGTCCGGTGGGATCATCCACTTTACCGTGAAACGCGACGCTTCCATCGTTGCCAATGGATAGCCACCCAATCGCAATATATCCGGCTGAGAAAAAAGTATCCTTCCACCAGGAAGATCGGCGTATCATAGATCCAGGATAACTGCGATCAGGCGCTGGATCCGTGGGCGCGACGTGCGCCAACCAGACAGCATGAGAAAGACTGGTGGACGCAAACGAAAGTCCGCGGATTTTATATGAGTCGCCTCGGTAGGAAAATATTTCTCTTTCTTGTTCAAACACAATTTCGCGATCGTCACGAAACCTATGAAAACGAATTTCCGCTCGAGATCCGTCTCCCGTCATCGAGCTGGTTGTGGCGATCAGGCCATCATCGTGAAAATCATAGCCCCCAATGCCGATTAAATCCAGCCGCCCTGTCCTGCTAGGAGGCAACAGTTGCTTGATGGGTTCCTGCGGATCCGCAGCGAATTGATAAAAACGAGGGAACGAGTCAGTTTCAGAAGCGGGTTGAAAAAGCAAAACGTCCCCTTTCTGGGTTACGAATGTGACGTTGGTCTCAAAATCGTATGGCTCGGGGAGCCCTTCCAGAAAGACGGATTCGACAAAGACTCCATCGGTTTGCCAATATCCCCAAAACCCGCTGTTCAATCGCGCTCGGAAAACCACGAGTCCCGCATCGTTGATATAGTGGCGATCTTCGTCGAACTCAGCGAATGTCTGCTCTTCATTAAAAATGCCATTGGGAAAATTGCTCCAGAAACCAGATGTCAATTCCTCAGGCGGTGGTGGCATCGGTGCGGGATCGCCCGCCTTGACTAGTAGGCGGTGAGAATATTGAGCTTGGGTTGTTACCAAACAACAAGTTAAGAGTGTGCCCCAAAGAAAGAGTATCGCTTTCCGCATGCCTAGTTTTATCTTTCCAACTTTCTGGTGAGTCAAGGAACAATGAGATCTTGTGAAACGCGTTTAGAAATCAGGAGTTGAACTACAATAACAATTGCAACCATTGAATGGACTCCTTGAATGACTTGTCGACCGAATCACAATCGGTGTGAATGTTACTTGATCTAAGCCAAGTGAGGGAATGATTGATGCCCAAGACAAACTCAAGGTGTTTACAGTTGAATTCACGCATTAGGCCACAAGTCGTTCACGACAATACACCGTGAGGGTTCTTGACCATCGGAAAACAGACTCATCATCAATGGGGAATGGAATGCTTCGAAATGCTTTTTCAAGGCTCGTCCTGCGTCGCGCCAACTAAGCAATGAACCCGTCAATCCTGGGTTGAAGATCCCGCTCAACCAATAAGGCTTTGGGAGGTGTGCGGCTTGATCAAATGCAAATTCGCGTGCATTTATTTCATTCCATTCAGATGCCTTCATCCATATCCCGCGCAGATGATCCGGGTTTGCTGTGGAGGGTCGGCTTTGATTTTCTGAATCATGAATATGATAAAATATAATCCCACGAGTGATGGGTAATGCGTGATCAACAGGTTCCAATTGGGGCGAACACAATCTCAGTTGCTTGTCCATTAGGTGATGATATTTCCGTTCAAAATTGTCTCGCGGATCAGGTCCTACAAAGTCACTTCCAAACTGAGCTTTGGAAATTGGATGGTGCAGGTAGAATTTGATGGTGCTCTCAAGACGCCAACGTGCTCCGTGTTGGTCACGCAAACAAAAATCGATTTCTCCCAAAGTGCGTTTTCCCTGAAACACCTGAAGATGACGAGCCTCCATTTTGATGTTTGGATCGGTATCAAAACAGAGGTTCAGCAATGATTCAAAATACAAACCAACACGGCGAGATGAGGGACTTTTAAAATTGGTTGCAGCGGTTTCTAGGCGCGAAAGGATTCGCCCTTTTTCCCCGATGATTGAAAGCAAGCCATCCTTGCCTTCGAACAAAGGAGGCGAATCCAGTATCCAATTTAAATCAGCAATCGTCTGCTTGTGCTGCAAAAGTGCCCAATCTTCAGAAGACACTTCGGCAGGGAAAAGTGCAGGATCATTCACAGCCACTTTAAGGGTCTATCCGCGTCTCCGAATTGACTGAGGGGGTGCCCCATTTTAGACATGAGGGAAAGGTATAGATTGCAAGCCCGACGTTCCTCTTTGGGCTCGTTCGAAAAATCCAGGATGCGCCCTGTTTTCAGGTTACTCCCACCACCGGCAAGGAGCATTGGCATTTCGTCAGCCTGATGCTTATCGCCATCAAATAAATTGGAGCAAAATAATAACAACGAATGATCCAACAAGGTTCCCTCCCCTTCTTGAATGGATTTCATCCGCTCTAAGAGATAAGCAAACTGAGCAGTATGAAATTGATTGGTCCTTAGATACATCGCCTCCAGTTCAGGATCTCTGCCATTGTGAGTTAAATCCAGATGAAGACTTCCTTGAACACCTTTGAGAAACCCGAAATTCATCTGCGATAAATCATTGTTCAACATGTACGTCGCAATACGTGTCTGATCCATTTGAAAGGCCATGACCATCAGGTCCGTCATCAAACGCATGTGTCTGGGAATTTCCTGAGGCAACCCGTCTTTCGGACGCGGCATGTCAGGTTTGTCGAGACTTGGGCTCCAACCTACCACCGTCTCTTCTGCTCCAGCGCGTTCAATGCGCTTTTCTATGTCGCGAATAGATTCCAGGTATTCATCCAACTTGGAGCGGTCGGTGACGTTCAACGAGTTTCTGAGCGATTTGGCATCCGACATGGCTTCATCAAGCACACTCCGATCCGTACGACGACCTGAGCCGTCACGGGTCAAGGCATCAAACACACGTGCCGGGTAGATTTCTTTCATGGCAGGTTTGGTATCGGATGACCATGAAATGTTGGATCCGTAAAGCATGGAGAGCCCATCCTCAAGTCGCATCTCAGTTGGTTCTATTCCAAGCACCAAACTCGGAATAGGACTGGTTTGACCAACCGATTTCGCAAGAACCTGATCCATTGTCTCACCCACCCGGATCACATTCTGATCGTTGCTCACCCAGGCACCGGACAGCAAGTTCGGGATCCTCCCAAGGTGGGCACTCGGATGATCCACTGCTTTTTGATTGTAAAGACCCTTCAGAAAAACAAAGTCTTTCAAGTGCGGCCGCATGGGCTCCAGTCCCGGCCCAATGTTCATGGAATCGTTGGTCGCCTTTGCCCACCAATGGGCAGGTTCCACTCCGTTGCTGAAATACATGCAGGCAAATCGCATGGGTGCAGAGAGTTCGTCACCATGAGCATGGAATACCTTGCCAGTTTCCTCGGAATGAGCAGGTAACGATTCCAGCCAAGGCAAGGCCATGCATACCCCCATGCCTCTTATAAACCGACGACGTGAAAAGGGTTGAACACAATTTCTTATGAAATGATTTTTCATGAGGTTGGAAGGGTGACTAATCTGGATCTGTAATTGTAAACATGGAACCTCGTTTTCGACAAAACTGAGGGCTGCTGACCACTATTTCGATTTGTCTGGAAATCGGTTCCTTATTGGCAAGGGAAACCATTAATTTATCCACCAATGCATGATCCGATAAAAGTTCCCTTCGCCCAAAAGCATAGCCGATCAGTTTCGTACAAAAGGTGCGATGGAAAAGTTGAATGTTGTTTTTCAAATATGTTCGAAGACCATCAAATCCCTGAACCTTCGTTCCATCTCGTAAATGACCGACCGACTCAACGGGTAAACCATTGCGATAGACCTCTCGATTTTTGCCTGTCACATCAAAGGCCTCAAGCGCAAATCCAAGCGGGTCCATTCGTGCATGGCAATTGACGCAGGAGGCATAGGCCTGGTGAGCTTGTAGCAGCTCACGAATGGATTTCCCTTGAGCTGCCTGTCCCTCGGTACTGATCGACCCCGCGTCCGCCGGAGGGGGAGGAACAGGAGTTCCAAGGATTCTTCTTAATATCCAATCGCCCCGTTTGACGATACTCGTGCGCAACGGAGCCGAGGTAATGGCATGAACTGCGCCCATCCCCAACAAACCACCACGTTGATTGCCGGTATCCAAATTAACTTTTTGAAAAACGTCTTCATTGGTAATACCAGCCACTGGAACCCCATAGTGCCTCGCCAAAGTGGCATTTACATAAACGTGATCGGCAAGGAGAACCTCATCGATGGCACGGTCCTCTTCCACCAATTTTGCAAAGAAAATCTTTGCCTCCTCATACAGCGAACGCCGCAGTTCGGGTGTCCATTCGTCAAACTGTGTTTCATCAACCCCTTGAAACCGATCGAAGCGGTAAAACCCAAACCATTGACCGAAGAATTCGGTTGCGAACCTGGAATTACGAGAATCTTTGAGCATTCGATTAAGATTACTTTTCAGACCGTCAATCGTTTCCAATTCCCCTTTCCTTGCGGCGTTGTACAAATCATCATCTGGAATGGATGCCCACAGAAAAAAACTCAATCTCGCGGCTTTCTCATGAGGGGAAAGATCTACGATGGATTCAGATTTTTCCAGGGATTCAAGACGAAACAGAAAATGAGGAGAAACCAAAATGCGAGTCAAGACCAACCGAACGGCATCCTGATGTGTCAAAAATTCCTCTTCACGAGACTGTCGGTAATAGGATCGAAGGTCCCTGATCTCTTGCAAACTCAAAGGACGTCGCCAAGCCTTTCCGGCGAAATCGATGCACTGTTCGATATGGTCAGGAACAGATTGAGCCATCGCTTCAATCACCCCTTCACGATGTTGAATCAGGGACTCAATCCAAGGTAACGCGTCCGATGGCAGATCCTGAACATCTCGCTTGTCCAATGTGTCCACACCTGGAACATCTTTCTGAAAGACATCAAAGTGTTTTGCCAGTAGATTTAGATTTGCCTGATGATAATCAAATGAGGCGAAGAGATCATTCCATGCAACTTTCAATTCGAGAATGGTCTGGTTTGGTAAAATATGATTGACCAGAAATGAATCATCTCGATGGTATTTCACTTGATAATGCCAAGCATTCCGCTCTGCATTATTGTAGCTGTTATCGTAGGGTTGCGGTATCGGATCCCGATCAGAAGGCGCTGGTTCCCGATGAGAAACACTTGGAAAAAATTTTGCGAATACAAACGCTTCGGTCTTGCCTTCATCTCCCGACGATTGGGCATCGAGCAAGGCGGATTCTTCACGATGTCGAGCTTGTTTGGCGAATGATTTCTGCCAGCGTTGAACAAGTTTGAAAAGACGTTCAAAGTAGGGAGTCAATCGATCTGCTTCCGCAGTCAAGTCTGTGGATTCCGGTCTTGGGGCCTTAACCCAAAATTCATGAATTTCCTGAAGCGATGGATACTCATGTTTTTGTGTTAAGGAATTTTCCATGTGCGCGGCAAACTTGGGAGAAATCCCGACATATTTCGCGAATTGCACCATGGACCAATCTGGAAGATCAAGTTCCTGTCGGTAATGATGCATCCAGACCACCAGAAATGCCTTGGGAAACATTTCAAGACCGTAAGGTTTGGCCCCTTCGCCTGCGCCTGACCGGAATCCATGTTCTCGATAAATGGATTGTATCCGGCGGATGGCTGAAAGTTCAAAGCCGGTGTCGCCAGGATCTTGAAAAAAAGCCAAATCCCCAGCGCCAATGATGGCATGCGACGCGATTTTGCGAGCAGACTCAAGATAGCGTTCCAGAGACGCATCCTGCAAAAATTGCACTTCACCAATATTTGCAAAACCTTCCCCACCCACAGCATCCTCAGGAAGCACTGACCGAAGGGAATCCATGTCCAATCCGGTGAGGTCCTTGATGGCATAAATATATTCAGCTGAAGTCAATCGTCTGACAACCACGGGACCGGGATCGCCTGCATGTAAACTGGAAGATCGTTTCGCTTCGACTTCAATGAGCCCGAGAACTTCCTTCACTAAATCGGCTCCTGGCTGTTTGGCTTTTTTGGGAGGCATCTCCCTGGATTCAAGTTGCTCTCTCACCCAACCCCACTCCTTGAAATGCCGAGCATACCCGCCGGGCGTCAACATGGCCTCTAAATCAAGATCCCCTTTATTCTTCTGACTGGAATGGCATTCAAGACAGTAATCCTGAATAAATCCCCCGACCCGGGATTCAAAAGATTCGGCAAGGGGCTCTTTTGCGAATAACTGAGAAATGAAGAAGAACATCCCCACAAAAATCCAAATCCCCTTTTGAACCGAGGTAGAAATTTTGTATGGAAGCTTTATTCGGGACATTGAGGAAAACATGAGCCGAAATCGCCCCAATATCAAGACTTAGCTCACCAAGTATTGTTGCTGTTTAATTCGGGAAATAATGTCTAACGAATTTCTTGACCTATTGAATGTGATGAAACATTTCTTAATGCGTCCTATGATGAGATCCCTCGATACTTCGATGATTGCACCTTCAGGTTTCAACATCCTCTGTTTCGGTTCGTTGACCCACTACTTTGTCAGCGAATTTTTCCAGCAAATTACCAGAGGCTGTGTTGGTTTGATTGAACTGTCTAATTCGTTTGTTTCACTCACAGAATTGAAGGCCAAGGAATGAGGGAGATTCTGATATTTTTGATCTTGTTCCTATCATTGGTCGCCGGACTCGGGTGTGCCATTTATGGATTGGGAGGTTCTTTCGGTTGGAATTTGAAACAATCCTGGGCATTGGCATTGGTTGCACTGGGATTACTGGCACCAGGAATTTACAACCTCATTATATTTGCAAACCCAAAAGGTAAGGAAAATATTCAAGACCGATGCTTCGCCTTCATGCGCGGCCTTGGAATGAGTGCGATGGGTGTCGCTTGCATCCTTCCTGCAGTGAGCAATGTGAATAAATTACATCCGCTTCTCTGGATAGCAGGATCGGGTCTGGCACTTACGATCGCAGCGACCTTCATAGAATCCATCTTGGAAATCACAAAACGTAAGTAGGCAGCACCAGGACAAAGCCATTTCCATGGAAATTTGACCTGTGACACTACACGAGAAGTTGGGGCGCTAATGCTATTGCCCAACAGCGATGCGCACTCGAATAAATTCGAGACCTGTCCACGAGGTAGATTCAAAAGTAAATTCACTGATGCCCTCGTCGGGCAATTGATTCCAGACGCCCGATTGCGCTTTCCATTGAGTGGGTTCTGAAAGGTCATGTGTCGTTTCAACAATCGCCAGCATCCCTTCTGGCAATCGAACCGATAACTTCAGCAGGTCTCCATCCTCCGTTTCAAAAGATTCAATCGCAATCACGGATTCGGGATTATTTGGATCGGTGGCTGCCATGATTTCCTCCAGATCAGAGAGTCCATCTCCATCTGTATCCAAACCATGATTGGCCTGTTCAACCGGCGTACCGAGCGCGATCTCCAATCGATCCACCACGCCGTCTCCGTCGCTGTCTTTCTCGAATGCGACATGATCGGAATTGAGCGACGCCGATGGAAAGGCCTGATGAGGCAGGCTCTGATCTGCAGGTTCACCAAGCAGTGTAAAAGTCAATGTAGAAGGATGAATTGGATCCAGCGGCCCCCATTTTATTTTCTCCGCATGGGCATCCAAGGTGCCGCCATGGGAAATACTGGTCACAACTACACCGGAAGGTATGGATTGCTCTACGAATCGACGTGGCCCCTGGGATGGCTGCAGATGAATGGAATAGACTCCCGCTTTCGCTATCGGCAATAGGGCTCCCAGCAAAAGTCCTAGGGAGGAATATATCAGTTTCATAGGCTTCAATTTCATCATTCGAGGTCTCATTGTATTCCTGGCAGTTGGCCTAACATTGGGAGGGGATAAGTTTGTGCCACTCCGGGGTTGAGATTCGTATCCAGGATGCGCACGTTAAAGGACTCGCTGAAAATGGGCTCGACGATCATGTCCGGCACCCCATCCCCATTCCAATCGGTGAATGTCATCAATTGATCAATAAAGGCGGATTTGGGAAACACATTTGGAACACCTTGACTAGTGCCATCCAGGTTTCGATACTCCAAAGAGAATTGACCAGTAAAATCGTCCATACCGACCAACAGTTGATTCGTGTCGGATATTCGAGCGATGCTGCGCATGCGCCATCCTTCAGGTGCTTCCATCCAATTTGCTGGAGATTCAAAACCGGTTGCGTTGCCCGCCCAGATGGAAACGGTTCGATCATCGTCGACCTGAAGGAGGTCTACAAAACCATCGCGATTAAACTCGCCTAAATTCAGGAAAGGCACTGTGCCATTGACCTTGAGCACTTCCTGCGCGGTCCATAAATCCTGTGAGGAGACCCGTCCCCAGAAATCCAGGTGAGTTGTGTTTTCGATGAGACGTTGCATCAACACACCTTCCTGCCCGCCCCATTGAATCCAAGCAATCAGTCGCAAATCGGACCCAATGAAATCCAACGCATCGGCATCGGCAATCACTTCGCGTTCCAGCAACTGACCCTGCGCATTGAAGCGATGAAGGGCCACCTCCTGACTCAGTAGTTCATAGACAGGAATTTGATGCTCCGTGCTGCCTGGAACGACTCCGGATGACACACCGGGTGGCTCCTGACGAAACGCTTCACCAAGCGGAGGAAAGGATCCATTCACCACTGGGCTGTTTACAAAGTATTGCTTCAATGCTTCGGGCGTCTTGTCTTCTTTGGGATCAGGGTCCGGGTCCGGGTCAGGATCTGGGTTTGGATCCGGATCTGGCTCGGGATCCGGAGTGTCTATCACTGGTGGAAGATCCTTGCAGTTCTCGATCAAACCGGGTTGATCATCGGCGGCCCATAACATGTAAGAGCCTTGTGCCTCATCGTTCATCTCAAAGTCGGACAAATAATTCATCGTGGATGTTTGGAAGGCCGTCCCCTCATACCTCGGATACCCAAACAAATCGAACTTGCCGCAGCATCCATCCTGAAACAAACCATCCGTCATTTCGCTGAAGCCATCGAGTCCGCACAACTCAAAATCCCCGGAACGATCGGTGAACCGGAATCGTGATCTACCTGTGATCTGAATCTTGTTCCATATGGTCGTGCTTGTGAAATCGAGACCATAGAATTTCCCATTCAATGCATCCTCCACAAGGCCGGTCATCATCAGCCGCAATTGCGGATTCCAGACACTTAACGGATACGCCACTTCAACGGAATGAATGATAAAATCCGTTTCCGGATCGATGTCCCGCTGGGTGTCCAAAATCTCACCATTGATCGCCTCCCAAACAGGTTGAATATTGCTGAAGTCATCGTTCTCGGAGGCTGATAACTCAATGTAAACACGGAATGAAAGGACGGAGTCATTCACCTTGAAAGAGTCAACATCCACGATCAGAGGAAGCGTGAACTCCGGATCTCGCTCCACGACATACAAACCGCTGGCATTTTCGAAAATAGCTGGGTCTAAAAAGTTATGGCTGTCCGATCGGAATATCCCAATGTGCATGCCTTTCAAATCGACATCGGCAATGCCTCCACCGCCCTGTGACCAATGCTTCACATCAACCACCTTCCCTTCCAGTTGACCGAAGGAAGTAAGCCCCTGGATTCCAGGAATCGGGGCTGTAGGAACCGCGGGAATGCCCACAGAAAAGATACCCAGATTCGCTTCAGCGCCCACGTTCATCCATGACAGATTGGCGGTGAGGGAGTCTCCTTTTTGAATCTGGTCGGAAAAATCGGTTTCGAATCGTCCCCAAATTTGAACGCCATCCAGGCAGTTGCCCACCGTATACCGGGCCTCTTGATAAAAGCCGTCGCTTCCAGTCGCCCGTATAACGACCTCGCGTTGCGGACTTTCTTCGACAAACAACTCGATCTCAGGTCTCGGAAGACTGGTGATTTGGGCATTACCCGATACGACTTCCCAGGTAAGATTTAATTCTTCCTCAGGATCCGTTGGAATTGCTGTCACGGTCAACCAAGTCCCAGGCTGAACACAGTCACTGGAGGGACTGAGGACGAAGCTGCGTTTATCAAACAAAAGTTCGCTCTCCCCTTTGCGCACAGGTTCTTTGCCGCGACCACATCGATTAGACAAGGAGGTGGCGCATACTTTTAACGGATAAAGTGACTCATCCGTCGGAGCGTCAAAGGACCAAATGTGGGATGCGGAAATACTCGAGAGAGGTGCGTGCATGTCCGTGGTGGTTTCCTGAAGAAGTCGGTCATTCTTGTCAAACAGCTCCCATTTCAAAAGCTTGTGGTCGTAACTGTCATGGATGATCGCCTGAATGATGACAGGCCCCGAGTCGGGTCGGACATTCACAATGGATGGCTCCAACTCCACTCGAATGGGGTTCACCGGCCACTCGACGATTTGGGAATACGGCTCCAGGCAAGGAATAGAATTTTCCGTACTGAAGTCGTCTGTCACTTTCATCTTCAAGCCCAGTTGACCTCGGCCGACGCTGCGAACCACGTAACCATTGGGTTCCGTGGGGAGGAGAGCGCTCCCGGCGATTGCATCCAAAGTGAAAAGCAACGTACCGTCCCTGGTCTTCATGGGGACGTGAATACCTTTCCATTGGCAGGGTGGCCAGGTGACATCCAGATCAGACAACTTAGATTTCAAACCGTCCAGGGCACGCTTACGCGGCCCTTCCAGAAGATCCGCTAAAACCGTATTTGCAACACCTTTAAGTGGAATATTGAAACTCGAAGTCGCCGCTTCCAGTAAGTCCCCTGTTTCAGGAATCTTGTTATCAATTAAATATTCAAGAAAACTGAACGCATCCGATTCCACATCGATGCGCACATTTCTGATGTAGAAAGGTTGATCACAGTTTCCATTTGAAAGCAATGGCCCATCTTCCAGATAGTAGCCACGATCTATTGCATCCAGGAAAGTCGGTTTAGCCACAAGATTACGAATGTATTTGGGCCGGTTTTTAGTATTCCACGCCATCATAAACGAACGTGTTTCCAACACGATGGTGATGGCCCGCCCAACCGAGGACCCCATTTTCTTCCCGGTTTTCTTACCCCATTTTGAAGCCACCTTCTTAACCAAATCCGGTATCTTATCGAGGGCCTTATCGGTAGCCTTCTTTTTGAAACTGTCATCATCAATGTCACTCTGAATGCGGCACCGCTCTTTGGATTCAAACATCATGTCGTTGAAGCCCTGCTCCCTGTCTTCCGTTCGAATGGAAGCGCATTTACCGCCCTCTCTGGGTGTTGCGACCAGATTAGGGGCAAAGGGTGTCTGACCTTCGACCATTTCCTCGCCCAGGATCAGGTAGAGCAGGTCGTCCAGAACTTCTTGCTCAAGTTGGGATTCAGGCCTTAGAGGGGCAGACTCAAGGAATCTGGCCAGGTCACGTTGATATGCGGCGGTCAATCCATAAAATGCGAAGACTTGTTCCTCCGCACTCAAAACCTCTTCTGCCTCGGCTCGGTTCATTAATGAATGGATGTCAAAAGGAGCTTCTCGAGCGATCTGGTTCCAAATGGATTGCCACAGATCTGATGCATGAAGCTGTTTCGGGCGTGGATTGTAATAGGTCACCTCACCTGCCTCCCAAACCGACCCGTCGATTTTGATTTGAATGTCCCAGCGGTGGGAAGATAAAACTGTTTCAGGCAGGTAAGGTATTTCAAAAGCCAACTGATCCTGCTCAATAAGCGTATCGGCATCCACCCAGATCTCGGTGCCCTTGACTTGAAATTGCACCTGAGCGTTCGATAAATCTGCACCCGTGGGAAGCCCTTGGACCAAGACCTGACTGAACGCCTTCACTCGTCGTTGAGACAGTGAAACGAAAGACTTCCCTGCAACATCAGGCACCCAGTGAAAAGGAGCATCCACAGCCGGCAAGCTCCTATAATGCTCACCATGGCGCCAGATAGTATCGGCCTGCATCCAATGCACAGACGTTTCAGGATTGATTCCTGAATCCACCAATTCGGCGTAGTAAGCACCCACCTCCGCGGTGTCGATTTGTTGATCCAAATTGGTGTCAGCGGGGTGATGGGTCTGCGCTGATAGGTGAAATAAACTGAATGAGAAGAAAATGATCCCGAAAAAGATAACCCGTTTAACCATGTCGAATGCCTCCAAATACAGGCCGAGGCTATACGTTGGTGCAAAAACAATTCAAGGATCTAATTTTGGAAACTTGTCGAAAATAAGGCGAAGATCATTTTTCTCTTTTGCACATTTGCAACTGGGCACCCAAATTGCTAAAAGATCGCCCAAGGAGATTTTTACATTAATGAGACAATCCAATTTATTTATCCGATTCGTCCCGTCCCTCATCATGGGATGGATTTGCAGCCTCACCATCACACAGGCACAACCCGTACTGACCGTTGGCCCCACCACTGAAATACTCGAATTCAATCCAAGCATCCAATTCATTTTCAGTGAACCCATGGATAGCAACAGCATCGACCTCACTTGGTCCGGGAACATAGATGCATCCAAATTTGAGTGTTCCTGGTTACAAAGCTTCCCCGGTCTTCCTGTTATTATCTTACAATGTCAATATCAGGGAGGACTGCCTGAAGGAGTCGAAGTCACCTACACCTTGAACGCAGGCAACAGTGGTGTGATGAAAAGTGTCAGCGGACAAGCATTGGCTGAAACAAGCGGAACTTTCAGAACCCCCGGCGGAGGTGGAGACAACGGTGGCGGTGTCGTTATTCCGCCTGTTGAAGAAAATTGTGCTGATGATCCGGTGAACACACGGGAGGATGGAGCGCTGTACTTGTTTCGCAACCTCGAATTTCAGCAAACAGGATCTGCTTTGTCAGATCACCCGGATCGACCTCACGGTGTGGTGGGCGGATTGACGATTCCTCCAATACTTGGCAATGCAAATTTTGACAGTCTGACGCTAGTCAAACCGAATGGCAGTCAAGAGAACCTGATCCAATTGGAAAATCCGCTTGCCTCGGACTGGTTTATTTTGAGCACTCAACCCCTGCCGAATATTGCGCCACCCGTCTTTAGCGATGTTTCCTCCCTGGATGAATCCTATCCGGGAGGTCGCTACCAATTCACGGGTCCATCCAACCGTGGAAACGTGAATGTTTCCATTCAGATGGGAAGTTTGAGCGCAGTGTCCGATCCATTGTTCACCGGTTTGGAGAACATCCCTCACAACAACCTGTCCCAAGCCTGGACCTTGCAATGGAATGCCGCCACACCTCTGACCGTGAACACCCACGTCTCCATGGCCATTGAAGATTTGAATGGCAATCGAGTTTTTCAAGCACCGGACCGATGTGAAAACATTGAACTCCCCCCCTCAGCTACTTCCATTAATATCCCAGCCGGCACATTGATGAATGGTCAGGGATACCGAGTCTCCCTCAACTTTTTTACACTGACAGATCAAGGGCAAACATTGGCATTCGGCATCCAGCAATATGCAGGTGTCGGCAAGCGCACGGAAATGTTAATTGGCCCAGGTTCCACCAACCCACAGCCAGTTGAACTTGCTTTCACCAATATCTCTCCAGATGCAAACGGAATCATTACGTTAACCGTTTCGGGCACTCTCAATGCAACGACACCTTCTGTCATGATCGAACAGACCACCGATCTGGAAACCTGGACTCCTTTCTCCGAAGTCACTCTGGATATGCTTCAACAAGGAGGGGGATCAACGGAGATCCAAGACCTCACAAGCCGATTTATTCCGAATAAAATCTACAGAATACCTTGAGTATATCGGGATGGATGGCCCCAATGATTGGATCATCTCCACAATCGAAATTCAAAGAGTCCATTTTGCTCAGAAGTAAGATCGGAGGAATAATAAACCGATCTCACTTCTTACGAGTTGCTACTTTGCCTGGAGTGAGTTAAGGCTACCTGCATGAAGTTACAGATTTATCAAATCATGCACGTGGTATCCATGGTATTGCTGACAGGATTCGTATTCAGTGCCTTTGCGAATCCTGATCCCAAAGGTAAGAAGCGAACCATGATGATCACTGGAATTCTTTCCCTTCTCATGCTGACCGGTGGATTCGGTATGCTGGCAGTAATGAAATACGGATGGCCACTGTGGGTGTTTGTCAAACTCATCTGCTGGATTGCCCTGAGCGGCATGGCCGGCATGGCTTACCGTAAACCGGAGTCCATGCTGACTTGGAAAGCAATCACCATCGCTTCTGTACTCATCGCAATTGCAACGGTTTATCTGAAAACAACGAGCTTTGAATAAACCACGCCCAGGTCTTTGATGGTGTTTACCCTGCAGCCTGAAAATCAGGTACTTTGAGCTTGGGGCCATGGATCCAAGGGTGCTTAGAAACGAAGACACGCTGTCACCTCAGTCTCCCCCTTTTTCAGCAGCTGCAATCACGAGGGCGGGTTCGATTTTTACAGCATGACTGGATCCGGCGATGACAAATACGCGCTCTCCTCGTTCCACCAAATCCAATATAGTTTCCACTAGGTGAAGGTCGCGAATGAGATTGGTATCCATCTTGGACATGAATCCGGGTAAACCGTATTGATCGGAGACATCCCTCCAGTCAGGGCCATCGGGAAAATGACGACTCCAGGATGCCTGCAGCTCCTTGATATCTTGGAAAGTATTTTCGATTCCTGGCCAGTTGGATCGTTTGCGCAGGATCTCGCTGAGATACTGGTCGGGTTGTTCAGGGCGGCCAAAGCGAAGGTTTGAAAAATAGGGACCCAAGATATAACGCAAAGCGACTTGCTCTTGCGTAAAATCCTGAAGCAGGAAATTCATTTGAACCGATACAGGAGGCTCCCACGTATAGGTTGGAATACCTTTTCGCCGGGCAAGGTGATGCACGTATCCCGGTTCGGCAAAGGTCTTGACCGGATCCATCAAACCCGGAAAAAACGTTCCAAGTCGACTTTCACATAATGCGACGGATGGATTAAACGAAACCCATTGTGACTTGATGTCTGCTAGCTGGGGATCCTTAGGATTTTTAGTGTGCTCCGCCCCAAATACCAATACGCTGCCCTGATCATCAAAATCCAATTCCACCAAATAAGGTCTCGCATGATCATCCATGCGCTCCCCATAGGCCTTACCATCTAGAACGTGATCCAAAATTTCGGGATTAAAACTCTTGCTGGGAGTGTAAGCTTCGAGTTTTCTCCAAGCAAAGATCCATGCGTAAACGCCAAAAATTACTGCTGCAATCAACCAAAGAACCAGTGCCCGCATTATCCACAGAATGACAATGTGGCACTTCTTGGAATGTTGTGACTTCCGACTCATCGACTAACCGCTAGCTTGTTTTGAAATGGAGGTTCAAAGGAATAAATGAAGAACACAGGTCTTGAAGAATTGTTTCAATTATTTGAGAAACACCGTTTGTTGAAACAAACAAGACTCGAGCTGGATGGGCTCAATAATTCCTTCCAGAAAAGTTAAAATCTCAAATCAGAATTTGATTTCTAAAGAGTGAGTTCATAGAATTTACTCTCTCAAGAAAAGGGATACTTTCAATTAAAGCCTGAAAAAACAGTATATGTCTTGGATTCGTGTTCTTCTGATTGGTTTGGGATTATTACAATATGCCGCAGTATATAGTGCTTCATATAAAGGACGTCCCTTTGTCCTCATCGATTCAAATGGCAACCGAACTCCCGATGGCGGCATCATTCGTGGATTCAGCTCATCTCAACTGATTGGCGATCAGGTGGCATATACAGTGCAGGATTCAAATTTTAACATTTTCGCCATGATGAGTGGTCGAGGAATGACGACTAGTGGATTTGCACCACAGTCATTGGTGGCAGGCAAGCAAACACAATGGCCTGACTCCAATCAAAATTTTGATTCGTTTGGATACAATTTTGCCTGTGGAGGACAGGACAATGGATTCGCTTTTACCGCTGTCTCAGAGGATCAATCCATTGGTTTGTTCCAAGTGAAAGACAACCTGCTTACAACATTATTGACCAATGAGGAAGTGATACCTTCAAGTGGAGGATTGAACTGGACTCGCATAGGTGAACCAAATTATGTGAACGGTAGAATTGCCTGGTTAGGTTTTCACCGTTTTGCTGACGACACTGATTTTCGGGGAGTTTATATCTACGAAAATGAAACCGTGATAAAAATAGCGGATTCCAACACAAACCTGCCTAGGGGCGTTGGCATGTTTGAAGGCTCTAGCAGCCAGGTTGGATTCGACGGAGAGACGGTCGCCTTCTGGGGCGGTCCACTTTCAGACCATCAAGGCATGTTCGCTGCAGAGGATGCTGAATCTTTGCGAGCCCTGGCAGTGAAAGGTGATACCATCCCCGGAACACAGTTGATTATTGAGTCCTTTATGAGCCCCCCAGTGGTCGATAACGGAACGATCTACTTCGTAGCATTTTCCGAAGGATTTAAATCTCATTTATTAAAGAGTGAAAACGGAACTCTGAGTACGGTCATTGTCAATGGAACAGCTGCACCAGATGGAGTGGTATTCGATCAGATAGGCTCAGCGGGAATGTTCGCAACGGATGGAAAAGTTTATTTTTCCTCCTTAGGATCACCCACTCATTCGGGAATTTATGCGTTGGAAGACGGACAGATTACAACCGTCTTGAACAATACCCAGCCATTCTTTCAGGGGCAAAAACCTGTGAGTCTGATTTTACGGGATGCAGTGGGTGAGAAATTGCTAGTTCAAAACGTAAGTCGGGGAGGACTCACCATCACGCTTCATGCAACATTGGATGCCCCTGCTGTACCGGTTATTGTCGAACAGCCTAAAGGCATCCTGACGGATTTAGGCCAGGAAGTCACTTTGGAAATCAAGGTCACAGGACCGGAAGGAGTCTCCTACCAATGGACCAAAAACGGGCGCAATATTGAGGGAGAAACAGGAACTACCCTGAATTTACCAGATGTTCAAATTGAAGATTCAGCGAACTATCGAGTTTTAATAGAGTTTGAAGGGACTCGAATCTTTAGCGAAAATGCTTATGTAGAGCTGAATCTTCCGCCTATTCTAAGTTTGGACCTTGAAGATAAATCCTATGAATCAGGCGAGGCTCTCAATCTCCGTGTGCAAGCAGTAGGGCTTGCTCCCTTTACATATGAGTGGTTCAAAGACGGCGAGCTGCAAACCAACTTTACCGGACCTGCCATCTTTATTTCTCCGGCTCAGGAATCTGATTCGGGAGCCTATCAAGTCAAGATTACGAACAGCTTGGGCGAAATCCTAAGCCATCCAGCCCAAATAGAAGTTCTACCACCGCCACCTAACCCAGCCTATAAGGGACGGCGGTTTGCTCGATTAGCAGGTGGAGATTCAACGATTGAAGGAGCACAAGGACCCTTTAGGGCAAGCACTTGGAGCGATGGCAGACCGGCAGGGGATTCACTCATCTTTCGATACTACAATTCAGGCGGTTTCACACTTGGACTCGGCAAACTCGATCCGGATGGATCAGCGTCCGTGTTTTTGAGCCTGGCAGACTTGAACCAAAAATTTGGGGCAAATTACAACTGGATAGAAAATATCGCTGCGGACCCAATCACCGGAAACATTGCCGTTATGCTCAACAACACAAGTGGTCAGTTAAATGGACGATTGCTTCAATGGACAGACGGAAACCTCACAGAATTGGTGAAAGCATCCGATCCAATTCCAGGAAATGAATCCGCTTCTGTCGGTTCCTTTTCCAATGCGTTTTACCAGAATGGAAGTATTGTTTTTCTTTCAATCCACAATCAACTTTACCACATTTTACAATACACCAATGGTGAACTAAAAACACTGGTCTCACCGGAGGATTCACTACCGGGCAAGGAAGAATCGTTTGTAGGAAATATTTTGGCATTCGATGGAAACAGGGTTTTGTTTCGAGTAGGCGGAGGCCTGTTCCAAGTCGACCAGGAAGGCAGCATCACTTCAATTGCCAAAGAAGGTGACCCTCTGGGAGACAGCTCCATGACCTTCTTTGGTGCCGCCGCCTATACTCAATATGGAATCGCAGTAATGGTTCAAGATGAATCTTTTAATTACCATTTTGCCCTGCAGTCCGAAACTGGATTCGATGTCCTCTTGTCTCCCGGTGACACCATTGGTGATAACTCAGTCGTTGTGTTCCTATCGGGCAGTTCAATAGCTGTATCGGGAGAAGATTTATTATTTGAGGCAGGGATCGGCCCGGCACGCGGCTTGGTCTCCTATTCCAGTGAAAATGGATTCAAACCTGTTCTGGCAACCAGAAAAATGGATGGTGAGACTTTTAACAACCTTCGACTTCTGGGTGCCTATGGTGATTCGGTGTATGTCACAACTGAATCCTCAAACGGAAATAGCTATATTTATGCAAACACAGGAGAATCGGTGGGTAATGGCAGAGGAAGTGTTGATGATCCACCGAAACTTGAATTTTCCTTGGAGGCTGATGGAAGCATCCAGTTCACCGTGCCTGAAGGGTTCCAACTACGCCACAGACCCACCCTTCGCCATAATGATTGGAACATTATTGAAGGTCAGGATTCGGTAATCGTTGAAACTCTGGAAGCATCTGGATTTTTCCAATTATTCATGCCGTAGAAACAGGAAATGACCTTGCCTGTAGAATTCAGCCGTAATTATTGGAAAAACCATCATTATCAATAATCGTTGAAAATCGGGGGTAATTGTATTTAATACTCGGCACATTAGCTACATGACACTGGACGATTCACAAAAACAAGCGGTTCGGCAATGGATTGAAAGCGGCTTAAAAGTCGCAGACATCCAGAAAAAATTAAGTGAGGATTTCAACATCACCATGACTTATATGGAAGTTCGCTTCCTGGTCGATGACCTCGGGGTGCTCCCTAAGGATCCTGAACCTGAAATCAGTGAAGAAGAAATTCCGGAAACCCCGGAGGAGGTCCCAGCTGAAGCAACAGCACCTGTGCCTGAAGATGATTTGGGTGAATTGGTGGATGATGAAGCTGCCCCTGCTGGGGGTAAGGTTAAAATCAGCCTGGATCAATTGGCCCGGCCAGGGATGCTGGTAAGTGGCAAAGTCACCTTCAGCGACCAACAAACCGCGGGGTGGCACCTTGATCAGTTTGGACAATTGGGACTATCCCCAGACCAGGAGGGTTATAAACCTTCTCAAACCGACTTGATGGAATTCCAAATGGCCTTGCAATCGGAATTGTCCCGCAAGGGATTCTGATTGGACGCAACTTTTCGACTGAAACAGGGTTCGAACTAATGGCCATTCGTTCGGATTCGCAGCAGCGATCAGGACACCCTAAATTGGGATTGAATAAAGCCTTAAAAACAATAACCTAAAAACAGTTATGCAATTAAAACAATTTCGCACACGCGCCGCTTTCACTTTAGTGGAGATTATGATTGTGGTGGCCATCATTGGATTGTTGGCAGCCATCGCGGTTCCTAATCTTATTCGTGCCCGTGAACGTACGCAGTTGAGCTTGATCCAGAATAACCTTCGCCTCATTGACAGTGCCAAAAGTCAGTGGTCGCTTGAAAATGGGCAATCAAGCTCTGCCACGGCTACAACTGAACAACTGGCTCCTTATTTTAACAAGGGAGAATTCCCTGAACCTGTTGTGGGCGAGACTTATAACATTGGAAAGGTTAATGAATCGGCAACGGCCAGTCTGCCGGCGGGAGAATCCCTGACGGGGCTGACAGGTCCGTTCGACTCTGAGGGCGAAGTGGCGCCGTGAAGAATACCACCTCCAAATAACTTTCGGATCCGAAGCAGTCATGCTTCGGATTTTTTTGTGTGAAATACTGTATCTCCCTTGCAGAGAAAATACTCATAAAATCAGACATCTGCTCCGAGCACATCACCCTTCTGCAGAGTGCACCCAGCCAGGAAAGCATCGTGATTGAGCACTTTACCCCCGGATCGCTGAAGTTTCAAAATCTCCAGAGCCCCGCTTCCAGTCGCAACAAGCAACTTCTCTCGGTCGGCCTGGACGATTTCTCCCGGATCCCTCCCCTTCTCTGAATCAAGCGGTCTTGCTTCCAATATTTTTAATCGCTCGACTTTACCTTCAGAAGTGTGGTGATGGGTGAAACAACCGGGCCAAGGAGTCAGGGCACGTATTTGACAATCCAGGTGTGAAACGGGCTTTGTCCAATCAAGCCATCCGTCTTCTTTGGAAATTTTTCTGGCGTGACAACTTCCTTCATCAGGTTGTGGAATTGGCTTCAAGACACCATTCACATAATCCAACAATTGCTCCCTCACAAGCTGTGCACCTTCCTCTGCCAACTGATCATGAAGCCTGGGCGCAGTGGTTTGATCTGTAACGGGAACTTCCCTTGAAGAAAGGATGGGACCAGTATCCATCCCCTCATCCATTGCCATCAAAGTGACACCAGTCACCGTATCACCGTTCCAGATGGCCCATTGAATGGGGGCAGCTCCCCGATACTTTGGCAGCAATGAAGTGTGAATGTTCACGCAACCCGACTTTGGCATGTACAGCAAGGATGCCGGCAACAATTGACCGTAGGCCATAACGACCGCGACATCCAAATCAAGCGATTTCAGCTGCTCGAGAAATGACGTGTCCTTGCGAAGTCGATCAGGTTGCCATACAGGCAATCCTAACCGCTCGGCATGGGCTTTGACTGGGGTGGGAAGCAATTTAAGTTTTCTGCCCTGAGGGCGGTCGGGCTGCGACACGACCCCCAACAGTTCCACTTCGGGCATGTCATGAAGAGTCTGAAGTACGGGACAAGATATTTCAGCTGTCCCAAAAAAAACGACACGAATCATGTGACCATTCTAACCCATGACGATGTTGGAAGAAAATCCATTTCGACCTATGTTTGTGGTATCAAAAAAACAATCCGGATGGCATGAAAACCGAACCGGATTGTTGAAGTAAAAATGAAACGATCGAAAAACTATTTGTTTCGAACCTCGATCTTGATGATTTCTCCGAACGAAAGAGAGACCTCTTTGGCTCCCTGTTGAAGCTGAAGATGAAGGTCGCTTCCAGAGATACGTGTGATTCGTGTGGCCACGTATTCCCTTTTAACTGTCTTGAATGCAAGCACCAGGTTTTTGATTGAGGCAGAGGGCACGACTCGGAAGAATTCGGTGAACTTGGTTTCGATGAAATTTCGATTGAAATTGGTATCATCTTTGGAAAATACAGCGCCTGCCAATCCTCCCCCGGCACCTCCTCCAGCTGCAGCAGCTCCTTTGGCCAACCCTAGTCCTGGTTTACCTGAAGGTGGTGCTGGTGCTGCAGGTGCTGGTGCTTCTGGCGCACCCGTATCATCGGCTACAGGTTCTGAATCATAATGTGAGGCACTCTCGATTCCCGGCAGCGAGATGAAAAGGATAGGGCCAATCACTGGCAATATGGCAGAAAGTCCACAAACCAATGCCACAGGGCGTCCCCGAAAAACGGCTATTTCGTAGGCTGCAAGGAGGTTTCCACCATAAAACGCAAACAAAATCAGAAACCCAATCGGGGTCGTCAAAGTGGAAAAGAAAGTCGCCTTTCCATCTGGCTGCTCCATCCTTTCAGGCTGCCTGACGTTGATTTCCGGTGGATGGATTTCGTCTTCAGGTAGCTCAATGAATGGATCGACGAATTCTGCGTATTTTGGGTTTTCCTTGAGCCATTTTAGGGTTTCCTGGGACAAGAAAACCAAATCAATTCGATCTGTAAATGTTCCAATTTTTCGGCGAATCACCAAACTCTCTTCATCCATGGTGGAAACGTTTCCTTCAATAATGTTCCCATTCTCCATGAGGAATGTTTGGGTTTCAGCCGCGCCGCAAGGCGTTGCCCAGCAAACAGCAAGACAGAGCGCCAGGATTGTGTAAATCTTTTGCATCTTTAGTTTAATTAGCAAGTTCAATGCCTTGGAATGGCTCAACTTAAAAAAAGTAAGGCACCAAATCAACCTCAATCCCCAGAAAACCGGAGGATCAGTTTTTAGGCCCCGCCTTACGTTTTGACCAAATCCAATCTTTACCTTGATCTGGATCGCGTATGAGACATAAGCCTCATTACGCACTATCAAGACCAAGTTAAAATCAGGATTCTGATCTGGCCAATTCTTTTTGAGTTCCCAAATCCACGATTCGAAACTCCTCGTAATGATAAGATGGGTCGGGTCTGAATGATAATTTGCCGAAATACTGTTTTTCCATCTGGATAACCAATTGCTCGTCCTTAGTCCTCAAACGGTTGTAGACTTTTGGATTCACCACAATCATCAACTGGTAATCGGATTCATCTCGTTGACGTTTCTTGAGTATCTCTCCGAGCTTCCGCTGAATTTCAACACTCATCGTAACCACACTCTTTACTTTGCCCTTGCCGTTGCAATATGGGCAATCGTCGTGCACCGAATCCCGAACACTTTCCGTTTGCCTTTGGCGTGTCATTTCCAAAAGGCCTAACTGGGAAATTGGGAGGACATGGGTCTTAGCCTTGTCACGTCTCAATCCCTCTTTCACCTTTTGGTACACACTCTGTTGGTCACGCCTGGACTTCATGTCAATGAAATCCAAAATGATCAGTCCTCCAATGTTCCTGAGCCTCATCTGGCGGGTGATTTCTTCAGCAGCCTCGAGGTTGACCTTCAAAATGGTGGAGTCTTTTTCTTTCTGACTGCTTTTGTGACGCCCGGTGTTCACATCGATGGCCACCAAAGCTTCTGTTTCATCAATCACGATGTATCCACCGCTCTTCAGGTGAACTTGCCTGGTAAAAGTAGTCTCTAATTGTCGCGTAATGCCAAATCGATCAAATATGGGTTGTGTATCCTGATAAAGCTTCACTTTGTTGATCGAGCGCTTGGAGATACGGCCGATGGTATCCTGAACACGTCCGTATTCATCCTTGGAATCAATCACGATCCGTTCCACGTCTTCAGTCAGGAAATCTCGCACCGTGCGTTCAATAAGATCCGGTTCCTGGAACACGCAATAGGGTGGTTTCTTGTTGTTAATCAGATCCTGTATGCGTTTCCATTCTTCCACCAGATAAGCCAGGTCACGTACAAAATATCGAGCCTTTTGACCTTGTCCGGCAGTGCGTATGATCACTCCCATTCCATCCGGAATCGTCAAGTCACGAACAATTTGCTTCAATCGCTGACGTTCCTGCGAGTTATCAATTTTTCGCGAGATACCACATTGATCGGAAGTGGGCAATAGAACCAGGAAGCGTCCTGGAATGGCAAGATTGGTCGTGATGCGAGGTCCCTTGGTCCCGATGGGACCTTTTGTCACCTGAACGATAATTTCGGTGCCAATCGGATAAAGTCTAGGGATGTCTTTCTGAGTGACCTTGGGGCGTTGCTTTCTGCCTTTGCCCTTTTTTCGTTCAACTATTTCAATATTACTGTCGAAATTGTTCGGTACAATGTCCCAATAATGGAGAAAGGCATTCTTTTCGAACCCGATATCGACGAACGCAGCCTTCAAACCGTCTTCAAGGTTTTTAACCACGCCTTTGTATATGCTTCCTACCAGGCGATGATCATTATTTCGCTCGATCGTAAATTCTTCCAGGACCCCGTCTTCAAGCACGGCTACCCTGGATTCGAGGGGTTCAACATTGATGATGAGTTCTTTGTGCTGGCGATTCAAAGGTATGAAGGCGCGCTTGACACGGGATATTACTTTGTCCGCAGCGGCTTTGATACTCCCGACAATTCCCTTGGCGGGTTGTTCAGGAATCTCCACCGGTTCGTAGGGTTTATCCTTATCCTTGCCTTTCTTTTCGCCCCGACGTTCACGAGGTCCACGACGATTCCCCTCTCGCTTTCCTCCTGAGGATTTGGATTTACCTCTCGCTTTCTTGTCTCCGGACTCTTCGCTTTGCTCGGCTTTGGCAGCTTTTTCAGCCTCTATTTTTTCCTTCAAGGCTTCATCCGTTAAATCAGGAGGCAAACCAGCGGCCTTGTTTTCTGCACGTTGAATTTCGCGAGCGTGTTTCTGACTTTCGTATACCGGTTCTTCGTCGGCAGTGGGATTTCCAAGCACCTCAGCCCGAGCCACAGCTGCGGCTCGTTGAGATTTCTTGTTCTTGGCTCCAATACCAGCTGACGGTTTAAATCGCATACCGCCACTCCGGCGACGGTTCCCTTTACGTTGATTCATAATTTAAATGTTTTTAATAGTTTCTCTTGTATATTTTAACGTTTTGTAAAAGCCCCATGGCCATCAGAAAACTGAGTGCAGAGGATCCTCCATCACTCAGTAACGGAAGGGGCAGCCCGGTCACGGGCATTAATCGAATATTCATGCCTATATTGATGAAGACATGGCTGAACCAAAGCATGACAACTCCGCAGGCAATCACCTTCCCCATTCGGTCTCTGGCTTGCGACGCAATTCGCAGGCCTTGAATGACGACCACTCCGTTTAACAGCAAAACGGTCATGCTGCCCAAAAAGCCCCACTCCTCGGCAATCACCGAAAAGATGAAATCATTATGAGCCACTGTCTTGGGAAGGTATCCAAGGGCGTTTTGCGTACCCTGACACCAACCCTTCCCAGTCATTCCACCGGATCCTACGGATATTAAAGCCTGATCAACATTGTGTGTGATCTCGCGTTCCCTGCGCTCAGCTTTACGCTTTTCTTCAGGTGTTGCGTCGGCAGGTGCAAAAGACATTCCAAAATAAACCAAAAGTCGGTTCTTCTGGTATTCTTCAAGTTGAACTACCGGCAATAATTTTGGGTAAAAGAGAGTGTCCACCACCACCAGCACCAAAACGAGAAATGAACCAGTGAGTAACCGGGCCAGGAAAATTCTGGGGATGCCAGCGATAAACATCATGACCAATCCAACGGGTATCAATACCAAGGAAGAGCCCAGATCAGGTTCAATTAAAATCAGACAAAACGGCAGCCCGATGAGACCCAATGTCTGAAAAAACAAACTTGGAACCCTCAGTTCATCCAAGGGGCGACTCAAAAAATTTCCAAGAGCACATATCGTGGCAATTTTCGCAAATTCAGAAGGCTGCAGTCTTATCGGCCCAATGGATATCCACCTGCGAGCGCCAAAGACTGGTTCAAACAACAACACTACCAGAAGCAGGATGATGGCCGCCCAATAAAACACCATCGACCATCTTGCGATGAGATGGTAATCCACCAGACAGACACCGGCAGCAATCCCAAATCCCAGCAGACAAGCCAGGATTTGTTTCACAAAACGATGCTGATACCAATGCTCCGGATCGGTGATACCGTGCACTGAGGCAGCACTGTAAATGAACGCAACGCCGATGGAGGCAATGCCAATCAATGCCAGTAACAATACCCAGTCAATCTGGTGAGTCCAATGCTTAGAGCGCGCGTTCATACCCCTCCCCCTGGCTAAAGACCTTTTTTCTTGGTTTGACGGTGGATGGATCCGGTAAATCTTTGACCACCTCAAAAACCATTTTTGCCAACGGAGCACAGCTGGTTCGCCCTGAAGCACCATCGCCATCCAAAACGACAACAGCATATCTGGGGTTTTCAAAAGGTGCGTAGGCGGCAAACCATGTATGCTTGATACGCCTGTCGTCTTTATTACGAAAACCAGTTTCGGCTGTGCCGGTTTTACCCCCAATCAAATAACCCTCAATCTTGCAAGCGGAACCAGTACCTTGAACTTTTTCAACATCAGCCAACATCGCATTTTGAACGATTTGGAAATTTTGAGGCGACGCATTGATTCTCCCTCGAATTCTTCCAGAAGGTGTTGACTCAAAAACAGAATCCCCATTCGCCAAGGTTGTTTCCCAACCCGCGACAATGCGGGGCCAGAAAACCTTGCCTCCATTGGCTGCAGCCGAAGTCATCACCGCCATTTGAAGGGGTGTCACATCGATCTTGCCCTGGCCGATACTCAGGTTGGCGGTATCGCCATCGTACCACCCCTTTTTTAAACTTTTCTTGCTTGGGAAATACCCACCTGTTTCCTGTGCAGGCAGAAGCCCCGTTTCTTTCCCCAGGAAGATTTGATTTCCATAATCCACGATAACGTCAGGGCCCATTTCCAATCCATAATGGATGAAATATGCGTTACTGGATTTGTAAAAGGCTTTCTCGAAATCAAAATAACCCGCACCTGCGGTGTCCTTGATTTTGCGCCGTCCCATTGGATAAAATCCTTGTCCGTAAAACTCCGCTTCAGGATCAATGAAACCTTTTTCCAAACCTGCCAGTCCAACCATGATTTTGAAGATGGACCCAGGATGATAACGGCCATAGGTCGCACGATTGAAAAGCGGAAGCGGGCCGTCCTTATCAATCATTGGATTGAAAACGGATGCAGGTAAGAAACCGGTGAAAATGTTGGGATCGAATGTCGGAGCCGACGCCAAAGCCAGCACGTCCCCGTTGGTGCAATCCATCACCACAATGGCGCCTCGACGCTGCTGGTTGGGGTCCAGATAAGCCAGTGCATTCTCGGCGGCTTTTTGAATCCTCGAATCCAGAGTGAGGTATAGATGTTTGCCAGGAAGAGATGGAAGCCATATCTCCTCCTCCTGTCGATAGACCATGTTGTTGACAAGAATGGACTTGGCTCCCGGTTCCCCACTCAGCTCTTCTTCATATTGCCCTTCCAAACCATATTTCCCCATGAAATCAGGAAGTTCATAATCAAAGGACATCTCGAGCGTGGTGGATTGTTCATTGGAACTGCGCTGTCGGGGACGCATATAACCCAGGACATGCGCTGCCAAAGTGCCATTGGGGTAACGCCGCTTGGATCGAACCTCTAAATCGAAGCCTTTCAACCTAGAGCCCTGCTCCATGAAGCGAGCCATCTGTTCCCGACTCAATCCACTCAGCACAGGCATGGCCATATACCGATGTCTGTGGTAGTGGATTTGAAAATCAGATCGATCCAGCACGGCAGGTTTCTTCAGACCAATCACAACACTCGCCTCGTGAACCTTGTTGCTGACCGTAAGATAACGAGCATCACTCTGCAGACGATTGCTTTCAGCATTGGTTAGTTTTCGATCCCCCTTCAGCTGATAGTATGTTTTGGTGAATTCCTTTCTGAATTGATCCAGATATGCGACAATGTTGAATTTGGGTTCATTGTCGGCAAGAACATTGGAATTTCGGTCAAAAATGATGCCACGGGGCGCAGGGATGCGCACTGTTCGGTAGGATTGCACCTCTCGGTATTTCTCATACTTCTTGAAGGAAACGACCTGAACATACCAAAGTCCGCCAGCCAGGATCAGGAACCCAATGAACAACCCGAAAGCCAACCATTGGAGGCCCATGTCTTCGCGTCTTGTGTGTTGAACCGGTTTCATATCAGATCGTTCAATATCTCTTACTGCGTTTGACTTCGACGACTGGCCGGTTCCAGGGCTGAGCCACGGGTTCATATGAAACCCAACGATCCATCAGATTCAAAATGAGGAATACAAACGGACCAAATACACCACAAACCATGGCATTGACAACGATCTGCCAAAGTGTCCCCCACCCTGCCAATGGCTGCATGCCCATGCTCCACAGCAGAAAATATGACAGGACAGGCCCCAAAATACCGGCAGACAAGCTGACAAAAAACTGAGCCGCCAATTGCCCTTTGAGAACCACTTCATGCACTCGGTGAATGATCAAAGCCGTTAAAAACAAGGAAATAAGGGAGGTTCCAATTGGATTTGCAGATAAGACATCAAACCAGGCTCCAGCCACCAGAGCGACACCAATGATGGCACCCAGGCCTCCATGCAGAGCGGCGTAAGCTGCGAATATGGGCAGCAAATCAACCTGGGCACGCCACATCCCTTCCATCACCGACCAATGCGATTGCACATAGGTAATAACCATGGCAAACAGAATCAGGCATGTGAATGTGTGACGTGACATCATGAGGTATTCTTAATGATAACTAGATCATGGAGTTACATCCCATCTGGGGGTGTTTGTTTTTGGGGATCAGGCAATTTTATCCAAACCATTTCCAATCGATTGAGATCGACTGCCAATCTGACTCGAGCCTCGGCAAACAAACCTGAAGCAGAGGAGCGACTATCCACAATATGACCCACAGGAATGCCGCGTGGATATCCACCTCCGAGCCCGCTGGTTACAACCTTGGATCCCGGTTCAGGTTTTGTTCCCGCCGGAAGGTGATGGAAATCAACGAGCCTGGGATTCAGAGCCGTATCGGCTCCGGGTAAAATGGTTCCATGCGCGGGCTCCGTTGAATCGGCTTGGCCCGAATCCGACAACATGGCTGCCACCTTGCAGTGAGGATCCCCCACCAGTCGTACCAGGGATCGATGTGGTTCGACCTGTTCCACTTTTCCCACAAGTCCTAAAGGTGACAAAACAGGAGCGTTTTCAACCACCCCATCCTTGGCCCCAAGATTCACGTAAAGACTCTTCCACCAATTCGTTGGGTCTTTAACAAGAACACGAGCCGGCAACAGACGCCATGGAAGGTTCCTTTTCCAGCCCAATTGCTGCCGAAAGAGGGCATTTTCGGAGGCAATGGCCTGATTTTGGAGGAGAGCGATCTTGTAGTTTTGAATCTCTCGTCGAAGTTGCTGGTTCTCACGCAGCAATTCCTGTTTGGAAACAACTGCGGATTGAAGCGAATCCACTTTCTCATCAGCGGCTTCGGCTAAAGCAAGGAAGGGTAGGAATATCCCTGCAACCACCCACTTGAGGTGGCTGTTCACACGCGACGGCAGACTCAGCAGGAGTATACCTGCTGTCATCACCGAGCAAAATGACACTATACTGGGCTGTTTTAGCATCCCACTCCGTTGTTTTGGAGCGAACGCGCACAGATCAGGTTCGGCTTGAGGAAGCGACTCGTTTCAGGAACTGAAGTTCTTGCAGCACACGGCCCGTACCTTCGGCAACCGCGGTTAGTGGATCATCGGCAATATGAACAGGTAATCCAGTCTCTTCAGCAATGAGGCGGTCAATGCCTCTCAGTAATGCACCACCGCCTGCTACCACGATGCCCCGATCCACAAGATCGGAGGAAAGTTCAGGTGGGCAACGTTCCAATGTGATTCGAATCGATTCCAAAATACTATTCAACGGTTCTTTCAGAGCATCTCTAATCTCTTCTGAACAAATCGATAATGTTTTGGGGAGTCCAGAGCTAAGGTCCCTTCCTTTGACTTCCATTGTCAGCTCCTGCTCCAAGGGAAAAGCCGAACCAATGCGGATCTTTATCTCCTCCGCAGTGCGTTCGCCAATCATCAGGTTATAGGCACGTTTCATGTGTGCCACTATTGTTTCGTCAAATTCGTCTCCCCCGACCCTCAGGCTCCGGGCAAAGACGATTCCAGCCAGCGATATGATGGCTATTTCACAGGTCCCCCCGCCAATATCGACGATCATGTTTCCGGCGGGTTCGTGTACAGGTAATCCAACTCCGATGGCAGATGCCATGGGTTGTTCGATCAGGTAGACCTCGCGGGCTCCAGCATGCGTTGCTGAATCCTTAACTGCCCGCTTTTCAACTTCCGTAATTCCGGAAGGCACAGCCACAACGACGCGTGGTGCAATGAGTTTTCGGTAATGGACTTTTTGAATAAAGGACCTGAGCATGGATTCCGTGATCTCAAAATCAGCGATCACACCGTCCTTCATGGGCCTGATGGCCACAATGTTGCTGGGTGTCCTTCCCAGCATTTCTTTGGCTTCAAGTCCAACAGCAAGCACGTTTGTCGTCCCGGCCTGGATCGCCACGACCGAGGGTTCTCTCAGTACAATACCCTGATCACGAACGTAAACCAACGAGTTGGCCGTCCCTAGATCGATTCCAATATCATTGGAGAATAAGCTCTTAAACTGAGACAACATGGATGTGCCTGAATCGGTGGAACATAGTTCGGATATCGCCTCAAGGTCAAGAGGATTACATCTCAGCGAAAGACGGAATTCCATGATTCCAATCCATCCAGAACATTATAAAAGTAATTCTTTGAAACCCTGATACGGTTTGAGGTGTTCTTATGGAAATGATATTCCTGAACTCCAATTTCAACCAGAAGCAATTATGGAACTAATACAAACACCTTCATCAGCACTGTTGAGTCTCTTGATTGGGCTTGGTTTGAGTGCCTCCTGTGGTTTTCGTATCTTTGTCCCGCCGTTCATTATTAGCCTGGCAGCTTTATCCGGACACCTGGAACTTTCCGAGAGTTTTGCCTGGATGAGCACTCTGCCGGCAGTGATCGCGTTGGGAACAGCTGTTGTGCTGGAAATCGGCGCTTACTATCTGCCTATTCTGGATCATTTTCTGGATACCGTTGCTGCTCCTGCAGCGGTAGTAGCAGGTGCCATTGTCAGTGCTTCAATATTCACGGACTTGAGCCCGATGATGCACTGGTCTCTAGCCTTGATCGCAGGCGGAGGCGTAGCGGGAGCCATTCACGTAGCCATGGCGGTCATTCGAGGAGGAAGCACCTTTTTGACAGCCGGTCTTGGTAATCCTTTGGTAGCTACAGCAGAGCTGGGGGGAGCCGTAGGAACTTCCCTGCTTTCCTTGGTCATGCCCGGACTCGCACTGATCATTATCCTCGTCGTTGCTGGGTTGGGCATTCGCCAATGGAGGTTCAAAAACCAGATGGAAGCAGAATCAGCCGGCGCCGGATTTAATGTAACCGAAGATGTTACCTCACGCTGAGAAGAATGGACGCAAAAATGAACCACGTCTTCAACCTCGCATCCAATGCCTCACCGAGGAATCAATATTTCGGCGCGAAAACGAGCAATATTTGCATCCGGTAGCCGCGTGTCCGTAGTCCCATGTTCAGGTTTTTCGGATGAGACGTGACCGTCACAGAAAACCGTCATGGCCTGGCGGGTGTGCCGAAAATGCCCATTGGCATAGACTGAGGGGCCGTGGTTCACATAGTAAAACTCCTCTATGAGTGGATGATCACGAGATGCCGGAGCCTGGAAGTCATTGATTTGGGCCGAATCTGCAAACAATATGACACTTGAAGGTGATGCTATCTCTGAAATTAAACGTCCACGTCCATCAAAGCGAAAGGCACCCGATTTAGGCTGAGTCAGGTGAAGATTGTAGCCATACCCAAAAGAGGCCGAAAGGGCTTTAGGTTTGTAGAGCGGATCCTGGTAACGAAAAGATGGGCAAAGTTCCAAACCACTTCCCCCCAGATATGTCCAGAGTGCACCTTTTGACCGATCCAGGGCACGAGCCCCTTCCTCACCACGTCCCAACCAACCAAACCAATAAACAGCTCCATCCATATCTGTGGATTTCAGGTAGGGAAAAGCTCGTTGGGCATTGTCATCCCAGTACATCTGGGATGACATTCCAAACTGCTTCAGGTTGGAGATACAAATGGTGCTCTTGGCGGCACTCTTTGCCCTGGCCAGTCCTGCACCAACCGCGGTTGCAAGGATGCCAATAATGGCAATCACCACCAACAATTCCACCAAAGTGAATGCTTGCGTGTTTCTCCTCATCGTCGATTTGCAACGACTCGATAAAACCCTTTGGCTGAAGTATCGCCCTGGTCCTCGATCAGGATGCGCTGAGCATCTTCACTGAAAACATGACCACGAGTCTCCCAGTGAATGAAGTCACTCGTGCGTTCCAGCCAATACTCCCAACCAGTTTGAGCCTCGATCTCCACAGATACATGTTCACCGGAAACATGGAGATTCTCAATGATTAAAAATCGCTCGCGCTGGATGGCGATGTTGTCAATCCAGCCATCGGCAAGGACGGACCCGGCAAATTCCGGTGACGGTTGCCCTCCGTCGTTGTAACTCGCAATCGCAAAGGCATCGACATCCACATCGGTAAAGCCGCCTTCCGGACCACCAAAAACGTCCGAGAGTTTGGCTTCGCGAATCGGACCAAATGGGGAACCATCTTCAAGCATGGTTGTTTGTAACACTTCTGATTCAGCATCAAAATTCATCTCAACGCTGTAAACAGCTCCCATTTGCAATTCCAAGGGAAAGGTATTTGCGAGCGACCACTGGTTATCTAAAGAGATAAGTCCGGAAGAAATTGTCGCACCAAAGCCGGAGTCAGCGTGATAACTCCATTCGACCAATCCTCTGGGCCCAAATTCTTCATGTATGCCTGAACCTCTGAAAAAAGTTTCACTGGTTACTGCTTGAGTGTTCACCAATCCGACTGCCAGCGGGAAGGTAAAGGGTTTGTCGGGATCAATCCCCAATTCGAGATTGTTCACCAAGATGTCAAATTGAAGTGAAAAATTTTCATGCCTGGTTAATTTGCTGCCCAATGGAAGGTAAAAGTAGCTGTTCGGAAGCCTGGAATCCCATGTAACCGAAACGCGTTCCTGCTCTTGATCCCAGGCGAACAAACTCGATTCTCCGTGAACACGCCATTTGTCGCCATTCAATGGTTCAACCGAAAAATCATCTTCAATATGGCTCCACTCGGCACCAGGAACCGGAGCGACGATTGAGGCTGCATCCAGTTCAACTTTACCTGACTCAACCATGATTTTAACAAAACGAATCGACTTTAGGTTTTGAGCTCCCATTGCCCATGCTAAATCGTAGCCGGTACCGCCGCCTGAACCTTGGTAAAGTTGTCGGATCTGCTCCAAACCTGTGTCTGCAAAATCAGTGCGATTCAATGATGGTTGAACCGGCTTTTGAAAATTCCCCTGTCCATCCGTGGGATAATAGCTATCCAACTTGGGAGCTTTTTCAGGATCCAACTGATAATAGTTTTCATTATCCTCACTGACCCAAAGGGAAGTTTCAGCATCATCAAACCCAAAAAGCGAACCATCCGTGATTCCACCTCCGGTAAAATCCCCATTTGTAATGATAAATCCAACATTGCCAAAAAGAATAAAATCCAAACCGTGAGGGTTATTTGGCGAATCGAAAACAGGCTGATCGAATTCTAAAACTACAAACCCACCCTCTCCGATTGAAAGAAGCTGCTCAGATAAATAGGGCGGTGCAAATGGATCCACGGGACCACCAAAATCGCCTGGAGTGATCCGAGAAGGTTCCCCTATGAGGGAGACTGTATTTGTGAATCCCAAGCCACTTCCGAATTCGACTGAGAATCCAATGCCGGGTTCATACGCTTCAACTCGGGTGACATAGGACGAAGCCTTTGACTTGATGTTCAACATGAAAATTAAGGATAGCGTGGCCAATTGCCACATAGACGGATATTTTCGCACTTTGACTGATCTTTCTAATTTTGGCCTGCATGAGCTAAGCCATTTTTTGTGTTTATGAAGACCAGGCGGCGGGAAATAAAAAAAGCCAACATTCCCACCGCATAGAGAATGAAGGCTGCTGAAGACAACAAGCTTGCTACCCGAGAGCACACTCGTGTCTCGGCTGGCCTCATCCTTCTCATTGACGGAGAAGTGAATCCGCATGGGATTCAGACGAGAGCAAATCAACCGGTATCCTGACTTGAGGTTCGTAACCTTGTTTCCGCCTTCCCGAGCCTTTCAGGCCAGTGGCACTTGGAAACTTGTCACCCCATACAGTGGCGCAACCGTCCCCGATTCTCACGGGGTTCCCTGTCATTGATTCACTTTCTGGAAAGGGCAGTATCAACACCGCCCTTTCGAATTTCACAGAACTGCAAGCGACACTAACAATCAGAATCACCCTGTCAAGGTCGTCCTTATATTCGAGAATTCAAAAAAACGAGGAAATGATTCACAAACCAATTGCGCTGAAAGCATAAAAGTCGCGTCATTGTAATCATCATCCTGAATTGTAATGGATGATGATCATGAAGTTGCCTAAACTGAATGATATTCATCCTGGCATGCAGTTTTACATTCTATCTACATCAGGCAAGACGGAGTTTGATTTGGAAGCTGGCCAATACACGATAGGAAGCTCTGAGGATAACGCCATTCAGGTGGGTCACGAAACGGTTTCAAGCCACCATGCGGTGATGGATATTTCGGATGGCGGACAGGTGTTAATCAAATCACTCGTTCCTTCTGGAATGACCGACTCCGACGGTGATGACCAGGAGATGATCACGCTCTTTCCAGGAGATTTCTGTTCGATCGGACAGGTCACGGTTGGGAGGGAGTCCTTGGTTGCAACTCCCCCCAACCATCCAATTGTTTCCGCCCCAGAAAAGAGACTGCCGCAACAAGTAGTTTCAAAGGCAGAATCGAAAAACTGGACTGATATCTTTCATTACCCTTTTCGGGAAGATGCATTGATCATGATGATCATCCTTCTCGTGTTGGATAATGTATTGCTTTTCGTCCCTCGTTTTCTGTTTCTCGCCGCGGCATTCATGGGAATCCTTCTGATGATTCTTTTCGCTATAACCATCTTGGGAACTGTAAAAGAAATTATTCGTTCGACATTGGAGGCCGAAGACAATCTCAAGATTCCTTTGGCAGACAGTTTTGACCTGGAAGGCTCAAAGGATCTGTTACTCAAATACTTCTTGCTCGGTCTTGTTTGGATCGGGAGCACTTCATTCATAGCCGGCAGGGAGGAAGTGCCATTGGCCTTGAAATTTGTGGTCATGTCCATACCAATCATCATGTTCCCAATGGCAGTGTTGCTCGTCGTGCTGAATGACAATCTGGCGGCGGGCTTTTATATTCCTGCCATCATTCGTTCGATCCTGAGAGCTCCTCTCGCCTATACCGGCATCGTGGCCTTGGCGGCAATAAGTATCGGATTGGAGTTTTTGTTGGACCTTTTGAGCCCTGCTTTCAGAGAAAACAAAATACTGGAAATTATGCTGTCCATCATTGGCTCATTTCTGAGCATCTACACCACAATGATGATCGCCAGAGCACTTGGCCTGTATGCGCACAAACACATGCGAAGCACCTGACTGGGTGGAACCTGTTCATTCGGTTTGCGAGGACTCAACGGTGCCGCAAAAAAGTATCAATAGTTGGGACTGACCCCCAAACCAAAATTACTGAATGCAGTAAAGTGAATGAAGGGTTCGTATGATGATTCTGCCAGCACTTAACGCCGGAGTGGACAGGGTCTCATCATTGAGTTCATTGGTGGATATGACCTCGAAGTGCTTCGATGCCTTGACAACTTTGGTGTTAGCCCGACCGCTCATGAAGTAAATGTATCCATTGGCAGCCACCGGGCTGACTTTGACATTCTCAGCGAAAAGCCTTTCTTGCCAATAAGCCTGCCCCGTTTCGATATCGATACAGGAGGCCATCCCGTCGTCACGAATAGTAAACACCATGTCATTGAAGATCACCGGCGTGGGGCAATCGGGAGCATATCGTTTCTGTTTCCAATCATGCTCGATCGTGACAGCGTCCCCCTTTGCAACAGGAGTAACGCCAACAACAAAACCCTGGTTTCGAAACCCGGAGGCAACTGTGATCACCTTATCTTTATTTGCGGTCGGACCGGAAATGGTGCGTCCGTATGGGTGAGGCACCTGCAGCCCTCCTGCTTTCCAAATCTCTTCGCCAGTAACGGCATCATAAGCATTCAAGTTTTCTGCACCAGACAGGACAACCTGATCCCGCCCCTCAACCTGAATCACAATAGGGGTCGAGTAGGAGTCATTCCCTTCCTCTCGTGCCCCAAGGTTACGATCCTTTTTCCAAACGGTTCTTCCATTGAGTGCATTCAAGGCAAGAAGATACGAAGGGCCTTGATGCATACAGGCAATGTAGAGTCTACCATCGTGCAGCACAGGGGAATTCCCCATGCCGTGGTTGGTATTATATTCGGCATATTCTTTCCGCAGATTTCTCCTCCAGACTTCTTTTCCATCAGTTGTGAGGCAAACAAGGTCTCCGGTACCAAAAAACACCCATAAGTGGGTCCCATCTGTCACCGGGGTGGGTGTAGCCATGTTGTGGAATTCGTGCGTGGGCAATTTTCCGTTTCCGACTTTTTGATCCCAGATTTTCCGTCCGGTTCTCAAATCAAATGCCATGGCAACAAGGTCTTCGTTCTCAAGCTGAGTGGTCAGGAAAATGAAATGATCGAAGACAACAGGAGAGGAGGTTCCCTTGCCCGGCAGGTCTGTTTTCCAGGCGATGTGGCTGTCTTCCGACCAGTTTATAGGAAAGGAATCCTCAGAACTGACGGCTGTACCATCACTGCCACGAAAGGACGGCCAATTTTCTGCATTTGTAGCTAGTGCGACAGAAAATAGCACATAGATTAGAAGGCTTTGTCGTTTCATTGACGATCAGTCGAAAAAATTATGTAGGTTTAAATATGTTTGGAATCAGAATGATCTTTTTCGGTATAGCCTGATTCCTGGCGCTTGAAATTGACCTCGTTCTTTTTGAGATATGCCTGATAAACATCGTCCGCACTCATCCCCAATACCTGCGCCATGCTGATCAAAAAATGGAATAGATCAACAACCTCAACGCGTGCATTCTGTTGATCAAATTCCTGATACTTGGCCCACCATTTCCACGGCACACTGTCAGTGAGTTCGGCCAATTCCTGACTCATGGCACGACAGTAATTGAGAATCCATTCAGTTTTCTGCTCTTCGTTCATGGAATCGGTATGGACTCCAATTCGTTCATTCAATGCCTTCTGCATTCGAAATAACTCTCGCAACTGATCCTGTTCCATGCAGGCAAGCTTAACGTCCCCTCCTGAATGATGACAATCCGCAAATAATCCCTGGCAACGGCGACCACCCACAATCCAACCGCATATTTTTTAAAAGTAAAAAAGTATCAATAGTTGGGACTGACCCCCAAAAGCGGTGCGGATCACACTTGCGGGTCATGGGCTTGCTGCCTATAAGACAATCATGAAAACGCCGGAGATTATCATACAGGGGGGCCCCGTCATGTGGTTGCTTGTGCTGGCCAGTGTGGCTGCAGCCAGCGTGTTTGTGGAACGGCTACTTCATTATCACCGATCTCAAATCAATTCGATGGAGTTCATTAACGGTGTCAGAAATGTTCTCCGTCGCGACAATGTCGTGGAGGCTATCTCCATCTGTGAAGCCACACCCGGCCCGGTCGCGAGACTCGTAAAAGCTGCCATTTTGAGCCGTGAAGGCGGAAAGGAAGGGGTCCGGGAAGCTCTGGAGGAAGCGGGACTGATGGAAGTGCCAAGACTTGAAGAAAAACTCAATCTTCTTGCAACCGTCGCACAGATCGCTCCCCTCATTGGCTTGCTCGGAACAGCCCTGGGAATGATGGATACATTCAAGCACATAGCCGAAGCAGGTTTGTATGCGCGCATTCCTGAAATGGCAACGGGTATATGGAAGGCATTGATCTGCACCGCAGGGGGTATCGCGGTCGCCATTCCTAGCTACGCGGCTTACAACTACCTTGTCAGTCGAGTCAACTCCATCGTTCTGGATATGGAAAAGGCCTCTTCAGAAATCGTCAGCATCGTCATTGGGACTTTTGGCAACAAAGATCAGTAAAGCAATATGAAGTACCCTCGAAATGCAAAGATCTTCCGAGGTCAACTGGATGTTGCCCCATTTGCCGCCATATTTTTCGTGCTGGCCCTGATGCTCACCTTCAGCACTTTGATGGTATACTCACCGGGTGTCGTCATCAATCTTCCTGATGTTGGTGAAAATGCAGTTGCAGGTATTCAGCCTCCTGTGATTTCGGTGGCAATAGATCAAAGCGGAAAAATTCATTTTGAAAGCCAGCCGGTCGCTGAGGAGGATTTCCCCAAGCGACTCAAGGATGCCGTGGCTCGCTTTGTCAATCCTCCGACACTTATCATCCAGGGTGATGCCAAGGCGGATGTGGAAATCGTCTTGCGAATATGTCATATCGCGTCGCAGGCCGGTGTTTCGAAAACTCTCTGGGGCACCCAGGTAAAACCTTTTCCCGTTGTCCCGTGAACCAAACATGATGCGCTTGCCTATTCCTGATGATTGCTAAACGGAAATGGGGATTGTACGGGATGATTGCCGCGGTACACGGTTTAGTGATCTGGTTCTATCAAATTCCTTTTCCTAATCCCGCCAACATGAGGCAGTCCATGCCCGCCTCCCCAGTCATCATGGCTGCCGGCACAGATTTGGATGCAGCCTCTCAGGAGCACCCGCTGATGCGCGATCCTCTCCTGCTTTCCAGAGCGCATGCAAAAGGATATACGGGTGAACTTTGGAACAAGTCCTTTAAAAGCCCGAACCCCTACACCGACTGGAATGAATCTCCCAGATATTTGAGTGACCCTTTTCAAAATTGGGGAAGCGCCTTTTCAGATTATCTCGACCAATCATCCAAGACCCTATGGAAACAGCTCACAAAACCGAGAGCAAAACTTGATCAAGTCAGCGCGGAACCTCTGGAAATAAATAGGGTTTCCTCATGGAGATTCAGCCCGAATCTTCAACCGCGAGTTCCAAATAATTTACCGGATTTACCCTACTGGAAGGGCTCTTCTCCTCTGTCTCCGACCCGGATGCAGATCGGCGTGGATACCACAGGAATGATTCAATCCATCCGTTTACTGGAACCTCAACAAAGTGATTCGATTCAAAGAGATTTTCTGCAGAAGGCCATTCAAGCCAGCAAAAGGCTCAAATTCAAACCTGTCATTGATCGCCATCCTGTTCCATCCATGAACATTGAATGGGGTGAAATAGAAATCCAATGGCAGCAGGAAGTTCCCACCAACAATCAAACTTCAAAAGTCAAAGGGGAGGATCAAATACGATGAATGTGAGTGCATTGAGTGAGTGGATTTTCGCCTATGTCTCAGTGCTCCTCGGAGCCATCCTTATCTGTGCCATTTACACGGAAATACGACGCCGAAGGTTCGAACCCAAGGCGTCGGATGATCACGTTTTTCGCTGCTCCGACTGTGCCTACGTTTATACCGATGATCCAACAGTGGACCGCGCACGGTGTCCTCAATGTGGCTGCATGAATGACAAATTCACTTTCTAAAATTGTTCGGACCGAACCCAAAAATCTTCGCCTTACATGTCTCGAAATCAGAAAAATTGGATTAAATTCTGGCTTCCCCCCCTGATTTGGATGGTCATCATTTCCCTGTTTTCAACAGACCATTTTTCAGGAAAACAGACCTCCAGATTTATTGGACCTCTGCTGCGTTTTTTCCTGCCAGACGTTGCAGACATCACCATTTCAAACATACAATTTTTCATTCGCAAAACAGGTCACTTTACCGAGTATGCCATTTTGTATATCCTCTGGTACCGGGCCTTGAACAGGAAATTCCCTCAGCCTTTAAGAATCTGGAATCCTAAGGGTGGAATCTACAGTCTGGTCATATGCATCTCCTATGCCATGGTGGATGAGTGGCACCAAACCTGGACAAGTGACCGCATCGGAAGCCCTCTCGATGTTGCTTTGGATTCCATCGGAGCGAGCGCGGCAATGCTATGGATCCGCTGGCGTAACAATCATCAAAAGGCCGATTAAATGCCCCATCCCATGCTGAAAATATTGGTCGCCTTTGTATCTGGCATCCTGTTGGACGCATGGATTCCCCTGCCCATTTGGATCTTGTTTTTAACCTGGATCATCTTTGTCGCGGGATTTTTAGGATCGGAAAAAAGCCGCACCTTTTGCCTGGTTGTCATGATCCTTTTTTCTGGAAGTACTTTTCACGCAATCCAAACACGCCCCACACATCCTCACGACTTGAGGCACATCAAAACAGGGGAAGGATTATACGTAGCTCTGGAAGGCCGACTGCTCGAAACACCTCGCCAAAGGAAATCGATGCAGAAGGAGGGTGTTTGGGAATCAAGTCAAGCCCGGTTGCAGACATTTTGGATCTCTCACGGTGAACAACGCCTTCCAGTACACGGAGAAGTGCTGGTAAGAACACATGGCTCAGTCTCCCCACTATTTCACAAAGGGCAAAGCATCATCATCACTGGAGTGCTCAGTCAGGCTCCTGCAGCTACAGCCAAAGGTTTATTTGATTACAAGAAATACCTGAGCCATCAGGGTATCCATAGAATTTTGACTGCGGATTCCACGGAATCATGGCAATTGGACCATAAAATCACGGAGCAACCAGGAAGGCCGTGGACAGACCGTTTCCAAGCCTGGGCAATGCGAACCATGAATCAGGGATTGCCGGAAGTGGACGATGCAACCAAATTGCAATGGGCCATGGTGCTGGGTTGGAAGACCTGGCTGCACGATGAAATGATTGAGCCATTTCGATGGTCAGGTTCGATGCACTTGTTTGCCATTAGTGGACTACACGTAGCCATCGTTTCAGGACTGATCCTTGGCGGGCTTCGGGTGTGTCAGCTTCCAATGCTAATGAGCGGTCTGCTCACCATTCCGTGTGTATGGGGATACATCGCCATTTCGGGTTGGCAAACTTCAGCTATCCGCGCAGGTATCATGATGTCCATCCTGATCGGAGGGTGGATGCTCAGGCGGCCTCATTCCATGGTGAATTCTCTTTTTTCAGCTGCCTGGATCATATTGTTATGGCAACCCAACCAGATTTTTCAAACTGGATTCCAGCTCTCCTTCGGTGTCGCACTGAGTTTGATAACCTTGGTAAATCCTATACGTGATCGACTGATGCAATGGACACAACCCGATCCATGGATCATCAAGGAGCACTTATCCCTCGTTCAGAAAATCCAGGCATGGATCATGCGAAAGCTTGTCACTCCTGTGGCGGTTTCACTGGCCGCCTGGTTGGGTTCCCTACCCATCATTTGGCAACAGTTCCACCTCATCGCACCCATTGGTCTGGCAGGCAATCTTGTGCTGATCCCGATGGCTGGATTCACCATCAGTTGTGCAATGGGCAGTATGCTATGCAATCCCTGGGCACCGGAAGTTTCTGAACTGTTTAACCATAGCGGCTGGTTTTGGATGACCTGCATGAAATCAATAAGCAGTTGGATGGCCAATCTCGCAGGATCCCACTTCCACGTCCCCTCGATTCCGAATTCATTCCTTTGGTGCCATTTTGCTGTTTTGTTGTTGATGGCCTTGAGGGTAGGAAATCAGAAATGGTACCCCAGACTGAAAGTTGCGGGTATTTGCTCAATGATCCTGCTGCTGGCCTCTCACATTTATCAATCCTATCGAGCCGAAGATATCACGTTTATTCCCATCCCCAGAAGTGATTCAATCTGGATGAACCAACCTGGACTGGAAAACGATTTCCTGATAGACGGCGGGCACCAATTTGCCATGGAGCGTTCCACGATACCTTTCCTGAGATCACGAGGAGTGAATACATTGAACTCGATATGGATGACTCATGGAGACGCGGATCACATAGGAGGATTAAGTGAAATCATCGACCAACTGAAACCAAAGCGGGTGTCTAGTTTCCCACACAATTACAAATCTCCATATTATAAGGAAATGATCCAATCCTCTGAAAAAAGGGGCATTATCATTGGATCTAAATACGCAGACCAATCTGAGTCAAAACCACAAGTCCTTTACCCACCACAAAACGGAGACTTTCAGACGGCGGATGACGCGAACCTGGTCCTCGCTCATACCATGGCAGATCACCGGATCCTTATGATTGGGGATTTAAGCAGGGAGGGAATCATCCAGCTGGGAAACATGTATCCTGATCTGCAGGCGGACATACTCGTGTTAAATCGGCCTAAATTGGATACAACTCCAAACATACACTGGATCGATTTATTAAACCCCAAACTCATTCTCGTGACAGGGATACAGGCTGGGATCAAGGATCACTGGATGATGCATTTGAAAACAGCCGCATTCAACTCCAAGCCTGTCATTTGGGACACGGGTGAAAAAGGAAGTGTCGAAATAGCGAACATGCAAGATCGTCTGAAAATTCAGCCACACATGGGGACTTCTCTGATATTCAACCGGTGAATACGGTCAGGATCGAAGAATCCGCTGGGCTCAATAAGCGTTGGGCTCGACAATATTTAGGGAAAAGGATTTTGTTCTCAAGCTGTTGGGTTTGGGCTCTGGAAAGCTGTCATAAACAAAATCAAACTTCAGATGATATGTATATCCCTCGTCATTTGGATTAAGCGGAACCAGAGCTTCCCACCGATCCTTGACCACAGGAACCTTCTTCATGGGATATTGCACTTCATTCAAGACAACATAGCCCTCGACAGATTCATCTTGGACACTTTTTTGGTTACTTTCCCAGGCAGCCTCGAATCGATACATGCCGTCGGAGTTACGAGATAACTTTGAGGGAGTTAAATTGACGACAGTTGTCCTCAGGCACCCCGTCTGAAGCAGGACGGTCATGGTCAACAAAAAGACTTTAAAGAAGCTCAAACGCATCATAGAAAAGCGATACCGGAGAGCGGAATCGCTGTAAAGATGATTCCGAATGGAACAAACTGTTAAAAATGATTCATTTTTTGGATTTGACCTGTGACCGTGAGGATGGTTACTGTGCGCCACTTTGACATTATAAAAACGTAAACCGATTCGGGCAATTCCGGATAGGTCGATTGATTAAATAAATAAGCCATGTTTGCACATATTCGAAAACATCAGCAGTGGTTGTTCGTCGTAATCATTGCGGTTGTGATTGTGTCCTTTGTCATCTTTTTCACACCAAGCGTCGGCACCGGCGGTGGAGGAGGCGGAGGCACCGGCTCTGACACCATTGTGGGAACCATTGGGGACGAACCAATTACGCAGCAAGATTATTATGATGCCTACAAGGAAGTGGCTTTACAGTTTTTTTCCATGACAGGAGCCTGGCCGGACCAAATGGGGGCGCAATATGGATTTGATCCTGAACAGGAAACTCCAAACCGTCTACTCATGATCCGCAAACTGAAGGAGCTGGGAATCGTGACCAGCGATGATACCGTCGCGGCTTGGAAAGTTAATTTCTTTGTGGATCAGGAAACAGGCACTTTTCAACGAGAACTCTATGACCGATTTCTCGAAGCAATCAAACCTAGAGGGCTTACCGAAGCAGATGTGGATCGATATGCTGCTCATCAAGTTGGCATAGGGCAATTGACGTCATTGGTGAGTCTGAGCGGCGAATTAGTGAGCCCAAGTGAGGCAGAACGCGTTTACAAGGAAAGAAATCAACAAGCCGCCACCATGGCCCTGCTGTTCTCGCGAACGAATCATATGTCAGCAGGTCAGGACCTGGTAGGAATGGAGGAATACTTCACGAACAATATGGCGGTGTATCGCGTGGAAGAGAAACGAAAGATCCGTTATGTGAAGTTCGCAGCCACCAACTACCTTGCAGAAGCAGAGACACAGCTCAACGCGAGCACGAACCTGCAATCCATGATCGACCAAATTTACACCACCCGAGGCACAAACTCCTTCACCGAGAATGGGGAAGTTCTGTCAGAGGAAAAAGCAAAAGAGCAAATCCGACAGGAAGAGCTTGAAAATAAGGGTCTTGAAATCGCGGAAGAAGCTACCAAAAAATTCATGGGAGGGTTCGCCAAATTTGAAGCTTACTCCTCAGGTGCTTTGGAACAGCTGGCCACCGAAATGGGTTACCAATCAGAAGTGACCACAGAATTTTCCCGCAATCAGCTCGCTCCGGGTTTGGGAGCGCCTTACAGTTTCACTCAGACCGCTTACCAGTTAACCGAGGATGAACCCATAGCGAGCCCATTGGAAACTGAAGACGCCTTCTATGTCATGGCTTTGGAAGAAATCATCCCCGACCATCCTCCTACGCTGGATGAAGTTCGAGCTAGAGTCATGGGAGATTTCAGGCGAGAAAAGCAACTGGATGCGGCTCGAGAGGAGGCAAAGTCTTTCCACGAAAAACTGACTTCCTCTATGGAAGGAGGCAAAAGTTTCGAGGAAGCTTGCAAGGAGTTGGGACAATCACCGATCGAAATTCCCAACTTCTCCCTGGCAACAAGAACTTTGGAGAACTTTCAGGATCGACGAGTGACTGTCAGTTGGCTTCAGGATCTGGCGTTTGCCATGAAACCGGGAGAAGTCAGCGACGTAAGCGATACCAGCGATGGGGCTGGGATCCTGTACCTGAAAGAATATGTCGACGTGGATGCATCCACCATGAACGAGGAACTACCTGAATTCATCGAAGAATTGCGTCAAACGCGCCGCAACGAAACTTTTTCAGAATGGCTGCAACAGCAGCTGGCCTCTGTGCGTATGGCGACGGACAATTCTGATAGCAGCAGCACTGCCTCAAACTGATGAATCATATTCGATTTTCTATTTAAGCAATCAAAGGTCCTGCCATGCAGGGCCTTTTTTTGTGAACGATATTGGGTTGCTTTTTGGAAATGATTATGGGCAAATAACACCGTTCCTGGGGTGAAACGTAATCAAAACTCATAGCTTAATAGATTGCGGCTCAGAATTCTATTGCAGTTCACCTCAATAACAACCAACCAACCAAACCTCTGCTCTACAGATACCTGAAAAGGGATGCATCACCATGCTCCCACCACGTGTTCCTGAATGGAATCAAGAACCTCAAAGGGGAATGCAAAGCAAGGCGACACAGAAAGAGGACGGTCAGGCGACTCAGCACGGCCGGGAGAAAGGGGGCAGGATTCATGCGCTGGATCACCTCCGTGCTGTCGCTATGCTTCTTGGTATTGTCCTTCACGGTGTCATTGCACATCAAACCACCGTTTCATACGTTTGGCCGATCCAAGATCCTTCCAGGCATGTGTTGGCCGACTGGATTTATCACATCATCCACAGCTTTCGCATGCCGTTGTTCTTCATTCTCTCAGGCTACCTCTCTCGAGGCGTCTTCTACCGGGTGGGAGCTGAGGAATTCATGAAACGCAGATGGAGCCGGTTGGGAGTTCCGCTACTGATTGGAATCTTCACTCTCAGCCCCATTAATGAAGCCATGCAATCTTATGGTGATTCCATTGCAGGACCGCCGAGCATGGAATTGGATAATCTCGATCAATGGATGGAGCGTGAAAAATTATCCAGTAAGCGCCCTATCGAGATGGGAGAACCCACAGGCAGACATTCCATGTGGTTCTATCTCAAGCGGAGCTTTTCAAAAATATGGAAGAACACTCAGCTTGGGCACATGTGGTTTCTTTATTATCTCATCTTTTTCTTTCTCACCATACCGCGGATGGCTTCCTGGGTGGAAAAAAAACTAGGAAAGGAATGGTTTCAACGGCTGGATGATTTCAATCGGGTGAGTATCCGCAGTCGATGGATAGGACTGCCATTGGCTATTTTGATTTTCCCGATCCTCTTTGTGCAATTCAACGTTTACAACTGGGGACTGGGAACACCCCTGAGTATATTCCTCCCCTTCCCCTTTTTCTTAATTGGCTGCCTGGAACTCAACATGGTGCTTATCTATGGAATGTTTTTTTCTGCAGGTTGGATCCTGGATCGACACCCGAATGCCCTCATGACCATGTCGGATAGATATCGATTTAACTTGTTCCTTGGATGCATCGGCGCATTGATCTCGTTCGGTCTGGAGCAAAAATTTCTGCTTCAGGTGGATCACCCATTCCGATGGCTGGCTAAATCGGCAGCATTGTTCATTTATGCCTGGGGTAGTGTGTCACTCAGTTTGGGATTAATCGGCTTCTTCATCAAAAAATTCCCAAGAGAGAACAAAATCTGGCGCTACATTTCAGACGCATCCTACTGGATCTACTTGGCACATTTACCCGTCGTTTTCTTCCTTCAGGCAAAACTCGCACCCTTTCCATGGCCATGGTATTTCAAATTGTTAGTTACCTGTATGGTGACTTTCGCCATCCTGACCGCCACCTATCAAATCGCAGTCCGTCACACCATCATTGGGAGAATACTCAGTGGCAAAAAAAGGAATCCACGGAAGGAAAGTTTCATGATTGACAAAGCGAAGGAATCTTAGAATGTCCCTTTTATGGCTCCAAGACTGTCACTCAAATCAAAAGGATTCACCCTCATCGAGCTGCTTGTCGTCATAGCGATTATCGCCATCCTGGCCGGCATGCTTTTGCCGGCACTTTCAAAAGCTAAGACCAAAGCTCAGGGAATTTCTTGTCTGAATAATTTGAAACAACTTCAGTTGGCTCATTTGATGTATCCCGATGACAACGGGGATTACCTTACCAAACCCGGAAACAGTGGAACAGAGGAAGGAGCCTGGGTAGGGGGTTGGTTGGATTTCAACCCTTCAAACAGAGACAATACAAATATCCAGGACTTATTGGATCCAAACCGAGCTAAATTTGCACCTTACCTGCCAACAGCCAAGGTGTATCTGTGCCCCGCAGACAAAAGTTTTGTGAGGATCAATGGTCAACGCCATTCTCGAGTTCGTAGCATGGGAATGAGCCAGGCCATGGGAGGACCGGGTGGATGGCTGCCTCCCGGGGGAAGTTTTCAAGCAAACCAGAAGACATATAAGATCTTTACCAAATCCAGTGACTTCGGTCATCCTGGTCCCTCAAACCTCTACGTCCTTCTGGACGAGCACCCCGACAGCATCAATGCAGGAGGATATGCGAACCAAATGGTTTCCAATCCAGGTTCTGCCCGGTTAATAGACTTCCCTGCAAGTTACCACAATGGGGCAGCAGGTATCTCATTCGCCGATGGTCATGCAGAGATCAAGAAATGGCAGGATCCCCGCACCATGCCACCTGTTGAGAATGCAAACAATCTGTCGCTGAATGTGGCGTCGCCCAACAACCCGGATGTCATCTGGCTGGCAGAGCGCACCACCGTTAGGCTGACGGAGTAAAGAAGGACCGGAAGCCTTTTGATCCAATCAAGCAACCATCACGGTTTACTCCTGGCCGTCGGCCACTTTAAAGTGGACTTTCCGGTAGTTTGAGGCTCGGAAGTTCGGCGTCTTTGCTGACATTGAAAGCCACCCAATGGCCCCCAGCGGAATGTGCTGGGAATCCGCATGCAATGGCAAATTTGCCTGCTTCATCAACTACAAACGTAAACTTCTCATCCTTCTTCAAACCTTTCAATGGTTCGGTAGTGGACGCTCCCTCAAAGTAGGGTTCACCGACCTGGAGTTTCCTGGCCATCACCTGTTCAACAACCACGGCACTATGCGGAACCGGACTCATGTTCTTGAAATGGATCGTGACTTCCCAACCTTTTGGCACACTGTAAACTGCCCGGCCTTTGTAATGTCCGTTAAAATTCATGCCGTAGTTTGCATCATTGTAGGTGGCGGTCAAAGGGATGTAGACCTTCTTAGCCTCCTTGTCGATGCGGAGGAACTTATCCACATCATCCGGTCCTGGTGACGGAATTTTGCGGCCTGTTGCAGGATGATGCTTATGGTCAGTCTGATCCGCCTTTAGGGTTGTTGAAAAACCCTTATGCACAGTCGGACAAACAACAAAAAGTCCACACAACACGGTGGCGACATGCCTTTTTAAGGATCGATTCATGGGTGCTTTTGTGATAAATAACCTAGCTTGAATGATGCCTGGTTGAATTAGTCCAGAGGAACAGTCTCGGTACCATCTTTGACCTTTGATTTTTCAACCAACCGCCAAAGCGCACCAGGTTCATTATCGTAAGGATCCACTGGTCCTCCATAATTGGAAGTCGCAGAGGTCACGTAAATCGTCCCGTCTTCATCCTCTCCCGCCCCAGTTGGCCTAATCTGGGTATCCAGCATTTCCTGCATTTGCCATTGTCCGTCCTTGTCGCGTTCCATGGCCCAAATTTTTCCGGAGCCCCAATCAGATACAAAATATACTCCGTCCATCGTTGGATACTTGGTTCCACGATATACACCCAAGCCAATGACGCAGATACCGTCGGTAACGTGTGAATACTCACCAATAGGCATCACTCCCACCTTGGGTGCATTCTTCGCGGAGATGGGAAAAGGGTGTGTTCCGCACATGAATTTCCAGCCGTAGTTTTCACCGCCCTTGCTGGTTCCGGGTTGGAAGTTGACTTCTTCCCAATGATTCTGCCCGACATCCGCTATATAAAGATCACCGGTTTTATAATCGAACTGCATTTTGACCGGATTACGCACTCCGTAAGCCCAGATTTCAGGCCGTGCATTTGGATGGATCTGTGCAAACCTTTCTTCCGAAACGCCAAACAGGACCATCTGTTGTAGAGGCGTCACGAAAGGATTGTCCTTGGGAATACCATACCCCTTTTCGGCGGTTCGTGTATTGACATCTATTCGGAGGATCTTTGCCAATAATGTGCTGAGATCCTGCCCGGCTCCAAGCACATCGCCTTCCCAACCTCCGTCGCCACTACCAATGTAAAGGTAGCCATCAGGACCAAAAACCAATTCACCACCATTGTGGTTGGAGTAAGGCTGCTCGATTTGCATGACCACACGTACCGAATCCAGATCAGCACGATTCGGGTTATCGGTGGATGCCTTGTACTCAACGATGAAGGAATCGCCATTGAACCACATGTCGGAATAATGGACGTAGAACAGGCCATTGTTCTTGAAATCTGGATGGAATTCCATGTCATACAATCCCTGCTCAAGGAAAGAACTGACGACGGTCTCCTTGATATCCAGGAACGGACGCCTCAGGACTTCACCATCTTTGACAATTTTTACAATACCCGGACGTTCGACGACAAACAAACGACCGGACCCATCTCGCGGACTGACCACGTTGACTGGATCGGCAAAACCACCTGCAACCTTTTCCATCTGCACTTCCAGCTCTCGCGGGATTTTACCTCCAGGGCGGGCGGTTTGGGATGTTTGAGCACTCAGTGCTGATGAACTTGTGAATAGCAGCACTGTGGCTAAACAGGCGCAACGGGTGAGGTTTTGCATCTTCATAGGTCAATGGGAATTGTTGGGCGAATGAAACCATACGATTCGAGAATCGTCGAGCGGATTTTTCCTGGCTTCAATAAAGGGTCAGTCTTCTTTAATATGGTGGTGACTTGCGACCGGTTTAATGGCCAGGTTGGCAAAGAAAGCGATCACCAGCAGCGCCGCCATCGCGTACATGGTGGTATTGTAAAGCCCCGGCGTTGGGTCAATGGTGCCTTCCGGAACAATTTCCATTAATTTGGACACCGAAACGGTTTTGGCAGCCATGAGAGATTCGATCTGATCTTTTCCTGCCCCAAAAGCCTGAACAAATGCAGTGTCCTCCACTTTTGTCGCCAAAGAGCGAATGGAATCTTCCACAGATGCTTGACGTAAATAGGTGATTGCCAATGGTCCCAGGACGCCAGCCGTACTCCAGGCCGTCAAGAGCCGACCATGAATGGCCCCGACAAAGCGCATCCCAAAGATGTCCGCCAGGTAGGCAGGTATGGTCGCAAATCCGCCTCCATACATGGTGAAAATGATCATGGTGGCAGCGTAAAACATCACCAGCCAAGTAACGGCAGGATCAGCACTCACCTTCCCTGCCGTCCAGGGAATCGAAAGGTAAAGCAAGGTTCCAAATACAAAAAAACAGTGATAGGTATTTTTGCGGCCTATGTAATCGGATGCGCTTGCCCAAATGATCCTTCCAAGCATGTTGAACACAGAAATCATCGTAACATACGTAGCGGCAAAGGCGCCATTGACCACAGCCGGCAACGTGGTTCCAAAGATTTCATTCATCATGGTTTTGGCCACACCAATCACTCCGATTCCTGCGGTCACATTGAAGCACAACACGATCCACATGAAATAGAACTGAGGAGTCTTGAGAGCCTGATCCATGTCCACATTACCACTTGTGATCATGCGTTTGGTGGAATCTGATTCGGATGGGGGCAGCCAACCCTGTGGCCTCCATCCTTCTGCCGGGACACGATACGAAAAGGCAGCCACCATCATGACTGCGAAATATACGAGGCCCAGGGTCATGAAGGTGCCTGCGGCTCCTGTGTTACCGGTTCCAACCAGATAGACTCCCTCCTTAAGATTTGTTTCGGGTAGCTTGGCAATATCAGCCTGGGTGGCCACCACAGCTTCTTTCCAATCACCGTTCACTTGCACAAACCGTTTTCCCTGCTCTGTTTTCATGGACACATCGGATGTGGTTCCGACGTAATCCGGTGCTTTGAAAAAGGTCTTTAAAAGGGCTTCTTTGACAGGTGCTCCAATCATGGCACCGCCACCAAATCCCATAATCGCAAGTCCGGTTGCCAATCCTCGCCTATCAGGAAACCATCGAATCAGAGTACTGACAGGTGAGACATATCCAAGCCCCAAACCACAGCCTCCTAGTACTCCATAACCAAAATAGATCAACCAGAGCTGGTGTAGGGCAACCCCCAGACTGCCAATTAAAAAACCACCCCCCCAAAGAATGGCTGCCGTCACTCCCACACAACGCGGGCCGACTCGTTCCAACCATTTTCCAGCCACAGCTGCCGCAAGTCCCAAGAAGACAATGGCTACTGAAAAAATCCAGACGACTGAACTCAAGGTCCAATCACTGGCTGAAGCCCCAACGACGCCCAACTCGCGAATCAGAGCCGGATTAAAAATACTCCACGCGTAAACAGAGCCTATGCACAAGTGAATGGCAATGGATGCCGGAGGTACACGCCATCGGTTAAAATCAGGAGGCGCGACAATGGACTCCTTGAGCAGAATCTTGGGGATCATGAGGGAATCATAGTGAGACCTCGTTTTGTGGGCAAATGAAAATTCAATCCCAACAAATCCCTTGCCAAGGATGAATGTTTGACGAGATAATTGCGTCAGATCCCAGAACAACAATTCATTCAGAGTCATAACAGAGTAAAAAATGAATACATCATCTCATACTTCAGGCGCCAAAGAATCTTCGCGCCGTGAATTTATCAAGAACACCGGAAAAGTCACCGCTGCAGGAGCTTTGGCCGGAGTAGCCCTTCCAAAAGTACACGCCCAGGGAAGCGACACCGTCCAGGTCGCATTGATCGGTTGTGGCGGACGTGGTACCGGTGCCGCGGCAAATGCACTTTCCGTTTCGAATGGTCCCACCAAGTTGGTGGCTATGGCGGACGTTTTCAAACATCGATTGGACGGAAGTTTCAAGACCCTGGACAACAATTTCAAGGACAAGATGGAAGTACCCGTCGATCGCAAATTTATTGGATTCGACGGCTACAAACACGCGATAGATTCCCTCAACAAGGGTGATGTCGCTATCTTCACCACACCATTGGCTTTTCGCTGGGTACATTTTAAATACGCCATCGAAAAAGGGGTCAATGTCTTCATGGAAAAGCCACTCACCGCAGACGGTCCAACAACCCGTCGGATGATTGAATTGGCTGACAAAGCCAGTGAGAAAAATATCAAGGTAGGTGTCGGGCTCATGGTGCGCCACTGCCGTGCGCGTCAGGAACTTTATGACCGTATCCAGAGCGGTGAAATCGGTGAAATCCTGAACATGCGAGCATACCGCATGCACGGTCCCGTCGGCTCTGCATTCTCTGGCCCAAATCCTGGAAGAGTCAGTGACTTGATGTATCAAATCGAGCGCTTCCATAGCTTCCTCTGGGCCAGTGGTGGTCTTTACAACGATTTCTACATTCACCAGGTGGATGAATGTTGCTGGATGAAAAATGCATGGCCGATCAAGGCACATGCCCTGGGTGGGCGTCATTATCGAGCCGATGATGCGATTGACCAGAACTTTGACAGCTATGCCGTGGAATACACCTTCGAAGATGGATCCAAATTCCAGTTCAACGGACGCACCATGCTGGGCTGCCATGATCAATTCTCAAGCTATGTTCACGGAACTAAAGGTTTGGGCATTGTATCCACATCCTCTCATTCACCAGGGAAATGTCGCACTTTCAATGGACAGAATCTATCCCGACGAAACATGATCTGGAGCTATCCTCAACCTGAGAAAAATCCTTATCAGTTGGAATGGGATGATTTGCTCGACGCTATTCGCAATGACAAGCCTTACAACGAAGTCAAACGAGGAGCGATCGCCAGCCTGGTTTCCTCCATGGGACGTATGGCTGCTCACACGGGTCAAGAGGTCACCTATGATCAGATTTACAACAGTGACCACGAGTTCGCTCCTGGAGTCGATAAATTAACCCTCCAATCAGATGCTCCTTTGAAAAAACTTGCTGACGGAACCTACCCCATCCCACAACCAGGGATCGTCCGCGACCGCGAGTATCGCGAAGCAGAGGAAGCTTGAGCAACACAAGCCAAACACAGTTTTAAACTCAGAAGGGACGCAAGTTATTGCGTCCCTTCCTTTTTATGATATTCAACTGGCCCTGGATGTAAGTTTTGATTTACGCTTGCCTCCAATCGGAAAATGAAAAATTTGGTTAAAGATTTTTCCAATCACTCTTTAGTCCCGGGTTGTGTCCTGATCTCGATCTCAGGCACTCCCGAATCCCGTCGTCAGCAACCATTCACTCATGACGAACTGATCGCCTTTAACCAAATGCCAGCGGAGGAGATTATCCAGTGGATGTTTGACAACCACATCATTACTGAAGATCAATCCAATCGCCTGAAACATATCGAGAACCGTTTTCTGGGCACCTTCAAAAAACTGGAACAAAAAATTCCGGAAATCGCCCAGGTTACCAATGCTGAGGAGATTTCGGTCAAACAACTGGCGCGCACTCTTTTTTCGTGTCGACTGCTGTGGGAGTATATGGAGGTGTTGATTCCACCGGAGTTGTCTTACGAAAAAACTCCGGAAGGCACCCATGATCTGCTTCAAAATTTATCCGATCTGTTCCGTAAAATTGTGGGTGGAGCCTGGGGTGTTTTTTTCCCTCGCGAAGAATTCGGATTAGTAGCGGATGCCTCGGCACAATTCTGGACGGCTTGTCTTTATAACAATCGACCCGAAGATATGATTCAGGCATTCCAGGGTTATTTTTTTGCTCCGCATCGTGACCGGTTCCTGGCTCTCAATCGGGGGCAAATCAGAAAAACAGGCATGCGTTTGCAGGATGCCATTTCCGAGTACATCGAAAATTCTCACGAGCGCTTTCTAAAACTCCACGAAGCGGTCGCAGATAACATCAAGCTCGGGCTGGATAAGTTCTTCCTCGACATGGCGGAAATCCTGAAAAAACTTGAACTGCCTCCAACCGTTTTACTTTTCCTAGCTCATTTGACACAGGAAGTCTGCCATTCTTTCTCACACATCGATGGCTCTCTTTCATCCAAGGAACATCGTTTCATCAGTTATCTGCTGAAACAAATTGACTCGGTTTGCGATGAACATGACGAAAATGAATCCAATCAACACCGAGGTTCCGCAGAAGATCTGGCACAGGTTTTGGCCGAATTGGATGAATTGATTGGTATTCAGGAGGTCAAAGACAAGGTCCGGCAAACCGCCAACTTTGCCAAGATGCAACAGATGCGACTGGCTAAAGGACTGAAAGCGATCCCGACCAGCTACCACGCGGTCTATACCGGTAACCCAGGCACCGGAAAAACCACCGTCGCTCGGTTGATGGCAAGGATTTACAAGGCCCTCGGAGTCTTAAAAAAAGGCCACCTTGTGGAATGTGATCGATCTTCACTGGTCGCAGAGTATGTGGGCCAAACAGCCATCAAAACCAATCGCATGATCGATACGGCTCTGGATGGGATTTTGTTTATTGATGAAGCTTACACATTGGCCAAACAGGACCAGGATTTTGGGCGTGAAGCCATTGATACTTTACTTAAACGTATGGAAGACGATCGTGACAGATTAATTGTCATTGTCGCGGGTTATCCGGAAGAGATGGAGGAGTTTGTGCACTCGAATCCTGGGCTGCACAGTCGATTCACTCGTTTCGTCGAGTTTCCAGATTACAACCCGACGGAGTTGTGCCGCATTTTCAGTCTTCTCTGCAGACGCAATGACCTTCGACTTTCATCTCAGTTGAAACTTCAGCTTCTACACCATTTTTACCAACACCATGAGGAACGCGAGGAGCATTTCGGGAATGCGCGTTTGGTTCGAAACTGTTTTGAACAAGTGGTGAATGCCCAGGCCAATCGACTCGCGAGCCTGGAAATGCCGGAGCAGGATGATCTAGTCACCTTGCAGGATCAGGACCTGACTTCCACTTCGGAAAAAGCATTGGAAAAATGTAAGGCTGCCAGAGGTTACCAAGTTGCGTGTCCCAAGTGCGGAGTTTCCTATCGTTGGACGCCCGAATTGAATATCATGGATGCCGAATGCACCAGTTGCGGGACGATCTATAACTGTGAATTCGGCGAACCTCTTTATTAAAAATAACCATCAAGGTCGCTTGCGCGCTTCCCATGGCAACTTGAGTTCTTCTCCAATCGAAGGAGAACTGACCACTCCGCTCAGTAGATTTCCATGCCACTTACCTGTGGAATAAAAAGTTCCACCATCCTCTTCACGCTGAGTCACAAATTTCAATTGCCCGGCCTCAAAGCTTGCATCACGTAAAGGCATGTTGAACTGATCAGACTCCAATCGGCCACTTACTCCGCTGGCATCCTGTTGAAGTATCAGGGTTGCCTTGAGTTCATTGCCATCTGGAGTAGAAAGCTTCCAATCCCATTTTCCGGCAAGGGGAAATTCCTGCAAACGCCTGGCCTTCCACATGCGCTTGATGGTTCTATCCTGAAATTGAATCTCCACCTTTCCATCAATATTTTCACCAGAAACTTTTCCGATATAGGAAGCCTTGAAAGTTTGCCCCAAAACCTGGTAATCCAGTGTTACCTGAATCTGCCCCTTTCTTAGGCGCACCGATTTAAAAGGAATACTTTCACCTTTGGGATTGCGAATGGATCCGGTTAAGGAATTCGCATTTCCTGGATGAATATCCATGACACTGGTAAACAATCCTCCATCACTCTGCTGAGTGGTCCAGGTCCAGGCTCCAACAACATGCTCACGATCATTTTGACCGAGCACCATGAGTCCTACCAAAGCCAAGCAAAGGATCAACAAACTGGACAAGGGATGCCTGATTCCTGATCGAAAGTTCATTATTTTATTCACTGTCATCATCAAACCACTCATCTTCAGGGTCAAAAGCAGGAACGGGGACATTGATAATTTTCAATTTACCAATGGCACGATGGCGGCATCCTGGCTTGATCATGATCGCCGACATCGGTCGAACCGGAAAGCGTTTACCATCCAATTCAATCTCCCCTTCCCCTTCCAGGACTAAATAAATTTCGGTCAGCTTTTTATGATAATGAGTTTTCGAATCCGACTGAATATCCACCATATGAAGCGTAGCGGTCTTGTTCTCAGGCGATGCAAAGGCTCGCTTGGCAAATCCGCATGGGCAGCGAACAGGATCAACCTCATCCATCTGAACCATTTCATAGCGTTTCGACATGATGGAATATTGCATCAACGCTCCCATAAAAACAACAGGGAAGAAGTTTTGCAGATACAACTACGGCTGGAAATTTAACAACCGATTCTCATTTGGCAGCATGGGTCATCGAAAATGGTGCGGAGTTAAATTCAATAGACGCTGATTTCGGCCGTTTTGTGCATCTTCGCTGGATCAATCCCATTCCGACAACATAAATGAGAACAGGGACTTGAAATAGTTGCCTCTCTATGGAGATTCAACCTAACTGGTGACTCGCCCTGTGAATTACCTGCTCGCTCCTGCCATTTCAATTTACTTTGCGGCAGACCTCCTTCCTGTGCACAATCGTTTGGTCTATGGCAAAGGAATATCGACTCCAGCGAAATGTTCTTAAATCCGATGTGGAATTGAGGATCGATTATCGTGGTGAATTGAATGATCAACAATATGCAGCAGTCACATCGCCCAAAGGTCCGGCACTTGTGATCGCCGGTGCCGGTGCTGGTAAGACCCGCACCTTGACCTATCGGGTGGCCTACCTGCTGGAACAAGGAATTCCTGCGGACCGTATTCTTTTGCTGACTTTTACCAACAAGGCAGCCCGTGAAATGATGCAGCGAGTGGGTGACCTTCTGGGCAATGAAGCCTACGTCGTCTGGGGAGGCACCTTTCATTCCATTGGAGCCAGAATGTTGAGACGACATGCGGATTGCATCGGATTCAGACAGGATTTCACCATCATGGACCGTGAAGATGCCATTGATCTGATGAGCGCATGCGTGGGTGAATCCAAAATTGATGTCAAGGCAACTCGATTTCCCAAAGCCAAAGTTCTCGCCGACATCTTTTCTCTGGTTGCAAACAAACAGTGCTCCATGGAATCACTGCTCGAAAGACAATTCCCCTACTTCTCGCATCTCGTCGATCAGATGGAGTTGGTGATGAAGCTGTATCAAAACCGGAAACGCTCCAACAATATGATGGATTTCGACGATCTCCTCGTATTGTGGCTGGACATGCTGCGTCAAAACGAAAATGTCCTGGAACAATACCAACGCCAGTTCCAGTTTGTGCTTGTCGATGAGTATCAGGATACCAACCGCATACAAAGTGATCTGGTTGATCTGATAGGTGCACGCCATCAAAATGTCATGGTGGTGGGCGATGATTCTCAAAGCATATATTCTTGGCGGGGTGCCCACTTTGCCAATATTTTCGAATTCCCCAAACGCTACAAGGATGCCAAGGTTCACAAAATCGAAACCAACTACCGCAGTACTCCGCAGATCCTGAATTTTGCAAATGCCGTTATCCGTTCCAACGAGCAGCAGTTCGCCAAGCAACTTGAACCCGCGCGTCCGAAAGGCCCGGAACCCATGGTGGTCGTCACCAACGACGCCCATGAACAAGCCATGTTTGTGGCACAAAAAGCCCTGGAACTGAGAGATGAAGGGATTGAACTGAATGAAATGGCCATCTTGTATCGGTCCCACTTTCACGCCATGGAACTGCAGATGGAATTAACAAGCCGCAATATTCCTTTTTCCATCACGAGTGGCATTCGTTTTTTTGAACAAGCCCATGTCAAAGATGTCGCAGCCTACATCAAACTCTTGGTAAATCCCGGAGATGAGCTGTCCTTTAAACGCATCATCAAGTTGATGCCGGGTGTCGGAATTAAAAGTGCTGACAAACTTTGGCAACATTTCCAATCAGGCTTGGCCAGTTCACCACAGAGCACCTCTGATTCGGGTGATGCAGCAGGCGAAGAAGACCCGGACTGGACTCCAAATGTCTCCCTGATGCCGGGACTCGACGCCTGCATGTCCAAGGCACCCAAAAAATCAAGGGAAGCCTTTGAACAATTTCACGCAACCATCGAACAAATGGAGGATTCCAAGATACGTGAAAGTGTGCCCTTGATGATTCGTCACGTATTGGATGCAGGTTATGAGGACCATCTTAAAGAAGAATATGCAAATTATCGAAACCGACTGGAGGATCTCGAACAACTTGCTGTCTATGCTCAACAATTTGAGACACCGGAAGCTTTCCTGACACAGCTTGCACTTGAGACGGACATGGCACCGAGCGATCAAAAAGATGCTGCCGCCGATGAAGAGCGCATCAAGCTGTCCACCATCCATCAGGCCAAGGGACTCGAATTCAAGGTGGTCTTCGTCATCATGCTATGCGAGGGGCTGTTTCCCTCTGAAAGATCGACGGAAAACCCGGAAACGGAGGAGGAAGAGCGTCGCCTTTTTTATGTGGCTTCCACCCGGGCAATGGACGAATTGTATCTTTGCTACCCACTGATGCGTTTTGCCCAAAGGGGCAATGGTGATTTCATGCAAACACCATCGCGCTTCCTCTCAGAATTACCAGACACTGTATTCGAGGAATTAAGGGTACAATAAATTCCATCTGAGAAACCGGTAGGGACCTGCTGCCGCAGGTCTGTGAGCGCAAATAAAGTCATACCTAACTTCATTGCAAGTTGGTGCGTTCAAGCAGTACGCGCCTACCAACCGCATACATGCGAAACAAATAACCCGATCGCGTTGAATGATATCTTCAAGGAGAATTACCAAAGGAAACTCTTCTGAGAGGCAAGCTCCTGATCCCCATTCCAAATAGTAATACGCCAGGCAATCAGATTGGCGTTGGGATCATAATCTTCTTTTTTCAACGCAACAGAAGTCCAGCCTCGTCTACGGAGCTTTTTGGGGCGCAAGGGTGTTTTGGCCTTCAATGTACGAATAGAATTCCCACTCCCTAACCGAACCTCAACTCGAAGTTCCAGTTCATCACCAAACTTATCCTTCAATTTCCAATTCACATCAAATCGAAGATTGGAAACTTCTTCGGGATGGCTCCGTAGATGAGCCTGATAAGCATCGCGTTCAAGAAGACTCGGCGACAAAGCATGTTTACCGTTGGCATCCAAAAGGTGGGGTAAAACTTTGAGGATATGAATCTGTCGATCTGCTTCTTCACCAGAAAGGCTCAACGACCAAAAGGTAAGCAGAAACCAAAGTTTGTAGAATTTACGAAATAGCATGTTCTAAGAATATCCAAGGGATCCGAATATTACAATCTCTGGAATTATTGTCGACAAATCGAGCAATATTCTTCGGTGACAATCAGGATGCTGAATGCCTTCTTAGTGTGATCCATTTATTTTTGATGGCAAAATAAGCTAAGATAAGCAATGCAAATGAACCTATACAGATATACACATTTCGCCGAAATAACCTTTTTTGAATAAGAGATTCGTAATTCGAAATTTCGTTCTCAATCGAAGACAGATCAGAGAAGCCGTATTGCAATGATAATTTGAGTAATGGAATTCCAGTTTCAACTATTCGGGTTCTAGCCTCCAAAAGCCCGTAAGAGTATAGTAAGTCTGCAACAACTGGATCTGGTGGTTTTATAAAAATCATTCTTTCTTTCAGCTGGTAGTCAAGGGCTGCCATAACTTCAGTAAGGGTAAACTCATTACCCCCAATCTTAAGCAACCAGTCTTTGGAAACGATTTCAGGAATTTCTAAAATGTGGTTTGATTCAAAATAGTCGGGATCGTCCCTTAATCTTATGAGGCTTTTAATGATCTCCACATGCAACCATTCGGTACCCAGATGAGAATCCGGATTTCGATTAATTCCCTCAGATACCCACTTCAATGCATCCTCGAGTTGACCGTTCAGTTCGTATGCAGTTCCTAGATTAGCAGCTGTCGTATATCTACCAGGAGTGTTCTCTTCTATTTGCTGAAAAACATTTATCGCATCGCTATACTCACCATTCAAAACCATCGTTACCCCGATCAATTCGTCTGAAACTTCATCCCGGGGCTCGATTCTGGTTCTTTGCAGCCTGGCGAGTCGCGTTTTTGGGGTCTCTTCAAGAATTTTAGCAAGATACTCACCCCGGGAAAATCCGGAATAACTTGAATGTTCTCCTTCTATAGTCGTCCCTGCAACCCACAAACAACAACAGCCAGAATAAGCGAAACAAAAAATACATAAACCACAGAAAAAGCTTTTAATAGTCGGTAAGTTATCTGGATTCATTTGACCTATCCCTATCGTTTATCAACAAATCATCAAAGGTGAAAGTTGGTATTTTCTTCAAAAATGTCGATCAGCGAACTCTAGATACTTTAGCCAATCAAAGGCCGTGATGTCATGTCGGCCTGAGCGAAGGTGATACCCCACCCTGCTTCCTATCGAGTGATTCAGAACAGGTCGTTCCTCTTTGCTCAAACCCTCGAGCCCATGGTAGCGGTAAATTTCGGAAGCGTAATAAGCTGAAAGGAATTCCCCAAAAGGATCAGCCCAGGCATCTTCTTCTGCACTGGCAACGTAAACCGGTCTGGGCGCTGACAAAGCAACCAGCATGTGCTGATCAACAGGCAGTTGATCTTCTTTGTTTCCATAGGCGTGAAATCGTTGACAGAACCAATGTGGAAAAACGCGATTGATGTGGGCAACTGTTTCCCCTTTTTTTCGGCGACTGATGGCCGCTCCTCCACAACCAGAGTTATTGGAAATCACCATGGCAAAACGTTCATCCCTTGCGCCTGCCCATAAGGCAGCTTTTCCCATCCTGGAGTGTCCTATCACAAATACGCGTTCCGAATCTATTGCCTCAAGCGTTTCCAAGGCATCCAGTGATCGGCTCAATCCCCAGGCCCAGGCAGCCAAAGTTCCCCAGTCACTTTCACCATGTGGTCTCTGGGATTCACTATGAAAAAGCCCATGCACACCATTCAAAAAACCATCGTGGTTGTCTGGATCTACATCATTCGCGTCGATGGTAGCCAATCCGTAGCCACGACTAAATATCATATGAAGCAAAGCAGTAGGATCCTTTTCAGCCAAACCGGAAAGTCGATGGTCAGGATCATTCCAGGGTTGGCCGACGATGGGAATTTCCTTGTTGGAATCAAACAGATGCATACCGAGAAAAACCGGAATTTTCGAATGTACTTCAAGAGGAAGAAATACAACTGTTCTGATTGTTAAACTTCCCAATTCCGTTTGGACATGTGTCGCAATCTTGATTCGTCGTGCCTTCAATGAGTCCAGGTCTGATTCATCCATCACTTCAAAGGTCAATTGATATCCTTCCTCCGGGGCTTTACCAAATACATGTTGCTCAAACAATCTCAGGATCTCGTCGCGACGATGCTCTTCCCAAACCATCTTGGGTTCCAATACTTTTCCGTTAAAGAATGGAGGCAAATGGGTTTCCTCTAAAGGAACTAGCGAATCTTCAGCACGCAAGCTCAAGGTTGCGGACATGATCAAAAAACAGGTCAAACATCGAAAACTCATGACTGAAGGCTATCAAAAGCCACAATGAATAACAGTGTACAACCTGGAATATTCATGACATTTGATCCACCTCAAAGAGATGCAAGTCACGTCGTTTGGTGATCAGATCCCGTTGGTTCAAGTTTAGTTGGTATCGATCCTTCTGCCTTGGTTAGCAGGTTGAGTTAATTCTGAGATCTAAGATTGCTCTGAACCCTTGTATGACTTAGACTCATTGTAGTGAAACTTTCGGTTAAAAGTGATTATGCAGCTCGCGCGGTTCTTGGCTTATCCAGACAATATCAGTCAGGAAAAGCATTGCGAGTTGAGGACTTGGCGAAGGAGCAAAACATTCCCCAAAATTATCTGGTCCAGATACTCATTGAATTGAAATCACAAAAAATCGTAAAAAGCGTTCGCGGCAAGGAAGGTGGCTATTTGCTGAACAAGGATCCCGAAGAAATTACGTTTGGAGAAATCCTGCGCTGCATTCACGGAGCCATTTTCGAACCTGCGGCCCTGGGGAACAACGAATGTCCCCAAGCACTCAGGACAGCATGGGAAAAGATGCAATCCTGTCTGGATGAAACAGCTGATTCCATCCACTTTCGATCCATACTCGAACAGGATAATCAAACTCGCGAAATGTATTACATCTAGCCTTGAGTCGTTAATCAACGGTGAAAAGCCTTGCCGCACACTTTCTGTTTTTGAGCATACCCGCGTCACAGTGTTACTGTAATCATCCGAATGAACCTCTGGGTTCAGCGAAATCCCCTGTTTGCTCATTACGGGAAAACCCTACCAAAAGCATATTTTAATAATGCTGTAACCAAATCATGGGATGAGTCGTCTGTTTGTCAAAATTCCTTTGGGAATCTGTACTCATGAAAACTTTTTCACAAATCCTGGGCCTTTTTCTGCTGGTTGCCCTTAAGCTCCAAGGCGGACCGCATCCAAACATACTATTCATTCTCACCGATGATCAAAGGGCCGATTCATTGAGTATACTGGGGAATCCAAACGTCAAAACACCAGAGATGGATCAACTTGTCCGCTCCGGCACCTTCTTCAGCCAGGCATATACCCAGGGAACCATGACACCTGCCGCATGTCTTCCAAGTCGAGCCATGATCATGAGTGGCAAGACGCTGTTCAGGGCTCCGTTGTACCTGGACACAGGAAAATTGCTTCCAGAAGTTTTCAAGGATGCTGGTTATACCACCTTTGCAACGGGTAAGTGGCACAATGGAATCGATTCTTTTTTAAAATGCTTTGATCAAGGTGAGGCGGTTTTTTTCGGTGGAGCTGCACGCGATCATTATCAAGTCCCGCTCAATTACCGTGAAGGTGACCAAATGATTCCGTATGAAGTGCCCGGAATCTTCTCCACAACTCTTTTTACCGATGCAGCGGTGTCTTTCCTGAAAAAACAAAAAGAATCCAAAGCCCCCTTCTTTTGCTACATTCCGTTTACTTCTCCCCATGGACCATTTGTTCCACCAGGAAAATTTGCAGAAATGTATGATCCCGAAAAAATGGTCCTGCCACCCAACCATACATCAAACTTGAAGGGAGCTGAAACGAATGGACGTCGACGTATCCGAGATGGGTCCCCTCAAAGTTATGCGTCCTATTATGGAATGATCAGTCACCTGGACTCTCAAATCGGACGAATCATCAAGGCGCTAAAAGCAACAGGCAAATCTGAAGAAACCATCATTGTCTTTGCCAGCGATCACGGCCTTTCCATGCAATGTCACGGTATGAGTGGGAAGCATAACCCTTATGAACACGCTTCACGCGCTTTACTTTCCATCTCAGGTCCGGGCATCCCGAGAAATCAGACATCCCCCGCCCTTACTTACTTGCTAGATATTTTCCCCACATTATGCCAATTGTCTGACCTTCCAATTCCTGAAGCAGTGGAGGGAAGAAGTCTCGCGGAGATTATCCAAGGCAGGAAAACAAAGGTTCGTGATTATTTGTTCACTGCTTATATGTCAAATGAACGAAGCATCCGGGACAAGCGGTGGAAACTTTTTTATGATCTAAATTCCAAGACAGCACGACTTTTCGATCTCAAGAATGACCCTTACGAATTGACCGATCTGTCGCACGACACCTCCAAATTTCCAATCATTGAAAATTTAAGGATTGAATTAGCCAAAGCACAAAAAATCCTGGGAGACGAACCTTCGTCGACTCGATTTGAACAGCGCCGTCGAGGCTTTTTTAGAAGAAGATGATGCTGCAAGTTACTTCCGATTAGCCATTCTGAGTGCCAGGTAATTTACCGAACAAAGACTTGAGTGATTTAATTTTAGTGATTGTTACCTGACCATTTTGGTTCTCAGCAGCACCTGAAATGGTGATTGGCGTGCCGCAGTGGTAAGCCAGATTGTAATGATGGAAATCTCGAAAGGAAACATCAACCCTGACCGAAGGTTGTTTTTCCACATCTAAATAAAAAATCCTGGCTTCGTTGAGATCCTCAGAAAGGCGCAACCTTCCCTGAACGGTGACACTGTGCCCTTCGTGACGAACCCAACTCTGGAATGGACGTTCCCGATAAGCTTCATAAGGGGAACCGTCAAGACCGGGCAACGGCGATTGAACACCCGCGTAGCCGCCTGGTGAAACTCCAAATTCCTTCATCAACGCAAGATGTAATCGGCCCAGTTCCTGGTTTTCTGCATACCGCAGGTATCTTCCTGTTTTGAGACGACCTTTGGCTCCGGCCAATATCATAGGGATTCGTTTGACCGTATGATTATCACTGTGACCCATACCAGACCCAAATAATACCAGGGTGTGATCGAGCAATGTACCGTCTTGATCTCGATAAGATTTAAGTCGGTTCAGTAAATAATCAAACTTCTCCATATGCCAAAGACTGATCTTTAAAAGTCCGTCAATGTTCGATCGACTGAAATTGCGGAAGAAATGTGATAAGTAATGATGCTGCTCCTTGACTCCAAGGAAATCGAAAATCATTCGACTGTTACTATTTCCAAGCATGTATGAAACACACCGCGTGGAATCGGTCCAAAGGGCTAACGATATGAGATCAATCATGGACTCTACCTGCTCATTCAGATTCAAAGCCCTTGGAGGTCGAAGTGAATCAGAAACCTCAACAGCAGGAACAGGGGAGTTTTGAATGTTTTCCAATCTCCTTTCAGTTTCACGAACCACCGTGAGGTAGTTGTCCAGAACCTGCCGATCCTCATAACCTGCGCGTCGATTTAAAGCTTTGGCATCTTCACTGACCCGGTCCAATAAACTCGTCATCTCACCTCGTTTGTCCGGATGCTGCATTGGACTTCGAAACAACCGGTCGAATACCAATTGCGGATCACTTTCGCGAGGAATTGGCTGACCTTTGTGGTCGTAAGAAATATAACTGCAACCAATCTGACTGGGAAACAAACCTTCAGTTGTAAGTTCCAATGAGCGATGAGGCGTTTCACCTCCAATCTTGTCGGCAATCAACTGGTCAATCGAAGCTGATTTTAGATTTTGATGATGCCCTGAAAGGAAGCGACGTGTGGAATTGGCATGAGAAGAAAACCCGAAATCCCCCATGTTATCCAGGATCAAAAGATCCTCCTTATGTTTTTCAAACGGCTTCATCAAAGGAGACATTCGAAAATCGAATTCGGTTCCTCCGTTAATGTTCCAGGAAGGAGGATGCACACCGTTAGGCTTGAAAAGAGTCATGAACCGAAGCGGAGACGACTTGGAAGTTGCTGTTGAGGCTTCCATCAAGTTCAACCAAGGAAGCGGCAAAAGCGCGCCTGCTACACCTCTCAAAAAAGTGCGCCGATGGATTTGATATTTCATAACGATTCAACTCTGACGAAAGTTTCCCGAAACGGAAGACTCTCCAGGATCATTAACAGTAAATCACGATAAGTGCCATTTGTTTCTTCCAGTTTCGAGGCAATGGCATCAACCGTGGGACGATCATACAATTCGAGTGAACGACACAATGCAAAGCTCAAGGTTCGCGTTGTCAAATTTCGAATGATTTGAGATCGATACTCGGTCTGAAGGATATGCTTTAATGATTCAAAATCATTGAAGGGAGTTCCATTGGGCATCACACCAGAAGTATCCACCAGGTCACCCTTCTTGCTGACGAACCTGAGTTCGCCGTTTGGAAGCGTTTTTTGCATCGTTAAAATGAAGGCCCCCTGCTGATCGAATCCTTCAGCAGCAAATCCCAGTGGATCGATTTTGTCATGACACAAGGCGCATGAAGCCTGATCACGATGTGCCTGAAATCTCTCTCGAAAACTCAAAGCTTCACCGGGTTGCTGTGGGGGAACTTGACCTACGTCCATAGGAGGATCGGGCAGGTGCTCACCTAAAATGCGCTCCAGCATCCAGGTCCCTCGAATGACGGGTCCACGATTCATTGCCAGAATGCCGGGCATCGTCAAAATGCCGCCACGCTCCTTGGTATGTTCAAGGCTAATGCGCTGAGTGGGGACGATCTCCAGTTCAATCCCCTTTTGTTTTCGATAAGGTTTGAGCTGATGACGATCCTTTCCATAGTACTTGGCGATCACCGGGCTGACAAATGAGACCTCGGAATCAATCAATTCCATCAAAGGTCGATCTTCGGTAAAAAGATAGTGAACAAAATCCAACACCTGACTCCGCATGGCCTCCCGCACCGGGACCTGGCGAACGGCTCCGTCCAAATCACCGAGGGAAAACCACTGCCATGCAAAACTCTCTGCGAGGAATCTCGATTTTGTAGATGACAGCATTCGGTCCAATTGAACTTCTCTCACTTCTGGATTCAACAGAGCACCTTCCGCCGCTAAAAGAATTAACTCTTCATCGGGCATTTCACCCCATAGGAAATAGGACATCCGCTCCGCATACTCAAAGGCATCTACAGGTTGCAGTTTTCTCAATTCGCGAGGCATCAGAAAGCCTCGGTAAAGAAAACCGGGAGACATGAGAGCAGCCTTGAGTTCATGTTTTAAGGCCAAGCCAGGATTTTTAGCGGTTCTGACCCGATCCAACTTCTCGGCCAAATCGCTTCGCTCCAAGGGTCGACGAAAAATTCGAGGCAGAAATGATTGAAGGACGGCCGCAGCTTTTTCGTTTGAGAAAGGGACACTTAGGGAACCATGATCGGAATTTACTGATAACTCGTCTTCTTGGGCAGAAAACCATCGATCCAGGGCTTTATCTGCCAGATAAGAGTATTGATTCCAAATCAGCGTGGTTAAAGGGTTTCGATGTGTATCGTTGGTAAACCCACTTTTTCCAGGAGGATCGGTTGGAAGGAGTTTCATGACCAATGAACGCTCAACTACGGTTTGTTGAGCCTCCATGATCTGCACTTCCAAATCAAAACCAAACAGGGACCTTAAAGTATTCCGGTATTCCTCTGCAGAGAGTCGACGCGGAGTAAAATATCCGGGATGAGCCTCAACAGAGCGAACAAACTTGTCTTGATACCAACGAGCAAATTCAGCTTTCTCATCATCTGAAGGCTGCGTCGCATCGTCGGGAGGCATTTCATTTTCTTCGATCAATGATGATGCCGATTCCCATGTTTCAAAATGAGATTCCAAGGCAGCACCCGTACTGAGGAACGAGAAATCTACCTGACCTTTGACCTTTTCTCCTCCATGACAAGAATAGCAGTAAGAGTGGATAAATTCATTAATGTCAAATGCTGAAGTTTCCCCCCAACCTATGGGAGAGGTCACAATCAAGATCAGCAAAGCAAGAAGAAATCGAGTCATGGTTTTAAGTTGAACCATTGCCTATGGAAGCTCGCGGATCCTTAATTTCCTGAAGATGATCGGTGAACCTTCGCTTTCCAAACAAAGGTAGCCTTTGGAAGGTTTACAGTCGGTTCCACCAGAGACTTCTTCTCCATTCACCCATAACCTCACCTCACCGTTGATGGCTCGGATGTAGTAATGATTCCACTCCCCATGACCTTTGGAGAGATGCTTGCGGGGAAAACTCCTTTGACCATTGGGCGAAACCGGAGGGAATGGAGTCATCTTCACACGGACAGGAAAAACATCTCCATTGGTTCCAAACCAATCTGTCTTTCCGCCATTGGCTTTGACTCGATCCGTATAAGCGTGGTCAAGAATTTGAATTTCGATTCCATCGGGCAACCCCGGTTTTCCTGCATTCGTCAACCGTTGGATGGACTCAGGCGTTACCCATACAAAAACACCTGAATTACCAGCCGGTTTCTGATGGCTCCATTCAACCACCATTTCAAAATTCTCATACTGCTTGACGGTGCGCAGAACGCTGATGGGCTGGCCGGTGCAAAAGAGCTTTCCTTCGTCCCACGACCAAGTCTCTGGAGCACTGTTGACTTGGGTAAAATCTCCTTCAGTCAAAGCACGCCAACCCGGTTGTTGGTCATCGATGACAGCTTTGAGTGTTTCAAGTTCGCCCGCTATGGAGGACAGCATTGAATTTGATAAGACCAGGAAAGCGACCAGAATTATCGTAAAACGTTTGATCATGAGGAAGGATTAACACGTTTCGAAAAATCAGCATACCGTAAAATTTACCGGGCTCATCCACACATTCCCCGCAAAAAACAAATCAAATACTAACTGACCAGCCGGAAATCTCTCCACTTTCCATGGAAACGTTCAATCGAAAAGGGCGACAGCAATTTTCACAATCTGAGACGAGATCCAAATCTGCCTGAAATGGATCCACTGGAACAACACACTCGAATCCACAAAAAGGACATTCTACTTCTATGAATTGTTCCATGACTGGATGCTTATAGAATCATTAACATAAAAAGATCGACCCTAAATACTGATTGATCTAGTCAGTCTCAGATTGTTCCCAAAGCGCATTGCATCGATCCAAATGCTCTAACAGAGCAAGATCAGCATCTGGAAAGGAGAAATTTTTCACCTTGTCACGCGTGATCCATTCAATCTTTTCACACTCAACGGGCTTCGGAACACCGGAGGCAAGCTTGCATGCGTAAAAACGGATATCAATGGTCTTTTCCGGGTAGCGGTGAACATTCTGAAAAACAAGCTCTCCTACTTCCACCATGCAATCCAGTTCTTCCTGAATCTCACGCTTCAGACAGTTTTCAAAGGATTCGCCATGCTCTCGTTTTCCTCCTGGAAATTCCCAAAGTCCTCCTAAATGAACATGCGGAGGGCGTTGGGCAATCAAGAGTTTTTTATCACAAAAGATAAGTGCCGCGGCGACTTCAATGAAAGTTTGCGAGGTCATCTATCAACAAAAATGCGGTGGTGCCCATCGGACGCCACCGCAGATAAAAATGATTGAGAGCTAAGAAATCATTCGGCAGCACTGATGGTGGCCTCGGCTTCTTCAACTGGAGCCAATTCGGGATATTTCTTGAGCAGGGATTCTCGACGAGAGCCGGCTTCCATGCTGAAAGAAGCAGGAATGGTGGGCAGAGAAAGTTCGTCATAAACGCCCAGGGCTTCCTTGGCTTTACCTTGAGATTCATAAAGTCCAGCAAGCGCCAGTTTGGCCTGGAATGCTATGAATGTGTTGGCAAAGCTGCTGGCAACCCGACGGTATTCATCAATCGCATCTGCAGTTTGCCCCTGAGCATCCTTACAGGCAGCAACACCATACATGGCTGTGTTTCTCAGTGGACTGTCAGGATTTGCCACCAAAAAAGCTTCAAACTGCTTTTGGGCATCCGCGTATTGACCTTTTTTGAAGTAAGAGTCTGCCGCAAAAAGAAGGGCACGTCCTGAAGCTGCAGTGCCCGAGTGATCGGAGGCAACCTTGAGTAATTTTGTTGGGTCAGCCGAGGTTTCCTCTGCTTTACTGGCAGCGACGCGAACTTGATACAGGTCGTGGGATGCATCCAGCTCGGTCTGTGTGGTTTTCCAATTGAAAAAGTATCCAACAAATCCCACAATGAGGACGACGACACCGCCCGACACCAGCTTCTGCTTGTTGGTTTCAAACCACGCCAGAAGATCAATCATTCCGGTTGATTCTGTAGTTTCTGAACTCATAAGAGGGGCTATCTTTGTGATACGAGGGAAAAAGGCAAGTGAGAAATGCAGTAATGAGCTGTTTATTCCTCAATCAACGCGATATTTTCGCCTTTTCGACCATTTGCCTGAATTCTTTTTCGGCATCTGTTACCAGATCTCTGGGTCCGGTGAACTTAATAAAGATATGTCCTTTGGGGGCTTCAATAATGGCGCCAAGTAATGAATACCCTGTTTTGGGAGTCTTGGGCCCCAAGGGTGCACCACTTAAGAATGTGCCGGTCGCTTTAACCAACGTGCCAGCGGCACCATCGACTTCGATTTTCTCCGTAGAAGCACCAAGTTGGCTTTCGGGCTCTTTGAATTGTCGGTACCAGCGCTGCACATTGGCCCGGGTACCACCTGCACCGCCCGGTCCAAAGTAGAAAAATACTATTTCTCCCTTGTCAGAAATGCCCTCACGAGTGACGGCAAACTGGGCTTTACGCATGGACGAAGATGGCTTGATTTTCTCCCAGGATGAGGGGGCTTCAAAAGCGGTGTCGCTCACTGAAAAACCAATGGATTCATTTCCAAGTACAAATGAAGATGACGCCAATACGGCAGTCAGCAGCACCAATAATAAATGCGAACCTTTAGTGACAGGAAATTTCATGCTCCATTCATTAAATCCACAAGAAGGATTCTGCAAGTGGATTTGATCAGATTTAACTTCAGCAATCCTTTGATGCAAAGAACAAGCGATATCAGAAGAACCAACAGATGAGTTCTTTTAGAACGCGTGAACTGGGTAATTCCAACCACTTGTCATGATCTTGACGACAAGTCCGATTGAATCCATCATCCAGTCAATGAACAATCAAGGCCGTATTCCATCCTTACCAAATTCGCTTCAAAATATTTTGTGATGATGTGTCATTTAAGAAACACCCTTCTTGCCGGCCTGCTCAGTCTGAATATTTCATGTGGACAAGGTTCTGATCGGATTCAAACATCGGCCGAACCGACAAAGATCAACATTCCAGAAATCGAAGATGCGCCAGTCCTGACGAACGATCTTGCCTTGACCACCTTTGAAAACTGGATCAACAAATGCAGCAACCTTCCACCGAATCGTAAACTAAATGGTCGATTGCCTTCCAATGACGAGCTTCCTCTCAAGGATCTCACAGAATTCAAATGGTTATTGGATCAGTTTTTTGAAAATCAACTGACAGGTCCATTGTCGGAAGAAGCAAACTGGCTGGGAAGCAAACCTTCTCTAGGAACATTTTTCAACACATCGAAGGTCTACTTTGAAAAAGGAGGTATTCCATTTGAACCCTTCGCTCAAAAATTAAAATTATCTTCCGATTCGAGAGTCCTCTTCCATGGCGACCTGCATGGCGACCTGCATTCACTCAACGAATGGCTGAAGCATCTGAATCGCAAAGGATGGATGAAAGGATTCAAAGCAGTGGATCCAAACTTGAATTTAATGTTCCTTGGGGACTATACGGATCGAGGCTCTTACGGAGTGGAAGTTATGTATGTTCTGCTGAGGCTTAGGGTTGAAAACCCCGGCCAAGTATGGATGGCACGTGGTAATCATGAGGACATTCAACTGACCATGAATTATGGCTTTTTGAAAGAAGCCACGGCCAAGTATGGCCCCGAGTTTCCGATTAAAAGACTATCCCGAATCTACGATTTCTTGCCGGTGGTAATTTACACAGGTCATGGCAGTGACTACATCCAATGCAATCATGGAGGCATGGAGCCCGGCTATAATCCTGCGGAATTATTGGATCACCCAACAAACATTGCCTTTCACCTTTTGGGAGATATCAAGCAACAAACCTTTCTTGGTGCACATCCGGAACTGACCCCTATTTTGGGGAGCAACGGCAATCGTATTGCAAAAAGTAATTTCAAAGACTTCACACCAACCAGCCCGACGACTCCGACCGTCCTTGGATTCATGTGGAACGATTTCAGCTTAACCAGTGATGAAGACAATCTGACCATTTTTCCCGGAAGAGCATGGGTTTATGGAAAAGAGCTGACTGGAAAAGTTTTGAAGGAAAGCTCCTCCAACAGTAACAAAGTCAGAGCAATTTTTCGGGCACACCAACACTCGGGAATTCCGAATCCAATGATGCGTCGCCTGGTCCACAGTCATGGGGTTTTCCGTCATTGGCAGGAATCACGTGCTCCATCTGCTCTGGAAAATGACAATTCTCTAAACGCCCTCAATTTGGAAACGGCCAATAAACGTCATCTGGTTGAGGGTGCAGCCTACACTTTTAATGTCGCCCCAGACAGCAATTATGGAGCTGGCAATCGCTATGACTTTGATACCTTTGGAGTGCTCAACTTTGAAAAGAGTTTTGAGGACTGGGAACTAAAAGTTGTGAACCTGACCAATATTCGGTGGTGATTGGAACGCTATTACGATTTGTTCCAAGAAGAGTACGAAAACAATGTTTGTCTGGAGCTGATTACTCGGAGTCCTCCAGAGACTGATAAAGTTCGGCAAAAGGAATAAGTAAAGCCTCCAGGCGTTCGAAATAAGCCTCCTCGTCCATGTCTTCACGATGATCCCGCAATTCGAAGATGGCTTGCTCAAGCTCGTCTCTTCGTTGTTTGATTTCAGGAGACATGCGGCTCTCCAATTCGTTTTCCACCAAATGTAACTGAGCTGCAACCCGTCCATCCGGACGTGAGGCGCCTTCCGGTTTCTTTACCGGACGAACACCTTTAAACCAATCAGCGGGGATCCCTTTCTGATCCCCTGTATCATCGAGCAACGCATGCTCTGATGCGAGCCGACCTTCGATATCGTAAAACTCTCCTACCTGTCTTGAAGCCATGATGAAAGCTTCCAGTAAAGAAGTCTGGCCGTCTTTATCCAAATCAGCAATCGTATTGCCGAGGGCATTAACCAGGTAAGAACCAAACCGGGCGAAATTCAATTCATAACCATCTCTGGTTGCGGTCAGCACCACTCGATTTGGCCCTGAAAGAGCATTCAGGAACGGAGCGGATGCTGAAGTTGTGTTCATCACGGCAACCGGACGTTTAATAGGTTTCAACCATGCTGCCAGTTCTTCGCTCGAAATATCTGGACCAGTGATGTTGAACTTTGCAACGCGACCATTGAACGTACCGTGTCCGATCAATGCGATCCAAAGAGGTTCTTTTGTTTCACCGGAATATGCGTCCAGCTGCCTTTTGATTTGTTCCTTGAGAGTCTCCTCATTGTTTTCGGGAACCAGAGGTCCCAGGAGTGTGGTTCTCGCTTGTGCTTCCTCACCAACCGCCTGCAGCATGGAAGCCCATTCATTGAACATTTCTGAATACGAAGACTCGCCACCGGCTCCGACAATAATCAGAAGGTCAGGACGGCTATCAGCCTTTTCAGGTTCATCCGCACAAAGTGATGAAAGGACACTCAAAACGGCCCAGCAAAACAAGCAGAGGAAACGTTGTTGGCAGATTGCATACACCTTCAATTTACTAAACGTCATGCCAGTCCTCTCTTTCTACGTACATACCACTCCAGCGCGAACAGAACCAAAGAGGCAATGAACAAATAGGGAGTATGCCAAATAGGAGTGGTTATGGTTTCCATGATGGGTGCTGCCTCGAATTGGAGACTGGACGCCCAATTATCAAGCTCGTTTTTACTGAGGACACGACCACCGGTTTTCTGCGCCACCGAATCCATCCAGGCTCGATGTGGCACCAAGGATTGAAATTCTTCTGCACTGGGATCATTGGTCCATCCAGCCTCCTCACGCGCCACAACAACTCCGTTGGCATCGGCAACTTCGACCTCCAGGAGATATCCACCCTCAAGACGGGGAACATACATTGCCTGATACAGGCCAGGTTCCTTGATACTTGGTTCTGCATTTAACTGGACTTCGGTGCTTCGAATACCACCTGCTTGAACATTGTCTTGACTATCCGCTGGTGCCTCCGTGGTCAGGGTCTTGACGGTTAGTCGCACATTGGCGTTGTCGATTGGCCAGAATTTCTCATCTTTAACACCCACTTGAATACGCATGGCTGATCCGGCAACCGTATGCTCGCGCTGCAAATCAATATCAATGCGACTTGGAACATCGGCAATGAGACCGCGTATCATTTGCCTCCAAGCTTTGCCCAGATCACCGCTTTCCGTTTTATCATGCATCTGCCATCGCCAAAGATCCCCCACTGCCAAAACCATACTTTTACCCGAGCCATAGCGTTGACTGACCAGGGCAGGATAGGTTTCACCGGAATACGGACTTTTTGCCTGCATTAAAACAGAAGCACCGGGTTTGACCTCAGAAACCAAATTGATGACCTGGAACTCCGGCATCGATTCAAGCCTTTCATATTCCAATGACTCAGTGGAGCGGAGGCGTATCCATGGCTGCAACCACCCTTCCCTCGTTAATTCCAGCGAGACACCCTGGACTCCGGGCAGACCTTTACCTGAATCCAGATAGACCGGCAGCATTCGGCCGATGGGCGTATCCTGATAGTCCCCTCGTGTAAGCGATTCATAGCCACCCAGCATCATTAAGCCTCCACCGCGTTCTGATACAAATTTCTGGACCAGGCTCATCTGGTCGCGTGTGAAAAACTCGGCTTCCAAATCGTCCAGTATGATCGCGCTGTAGCCAAACAAATCTTCTACACGTTTGGGAAATCCTCCAATGAGTTCGGATTCGTCTTTGATGTTTAACCGAGTAAAGACCGCCTGATCTAGTTGCTCTGTAAACTCGTCTTTCTTGTCAAAACCTCGGTACAGGGGATTGCTGGTTTCTCCTTGCCTTCCCTTGAACTCAAATTTGGGAGCCTTTTTGGCGATTCGTATTAACCCGACCAGCTGTACTTGATCATCCTCGTCCAGGGAACGATTCAAAAATTTGTATTCCCAGTTGGGGCGACCAGCAACGTAAAGAATTCGATGAGGTTCAGAGTCCCGATCCACAACGGCCAGTCGCTTGTTGTTCGCCATGGTGGCTTCTTCACTGGAGCTCTCACCTGCCAAGCCTTCAGAAACAACAGATACTTCAAGGCGGTAAAAGGAGACACCCGGTTTTTCTGGCCTGAATTGAAACCGGAAAGTTAATGTTTCCTGATCACTCGAAACCCCCTTGGTCATGGAGTCTATGGGAGCTTGCGCAGGCAATGATGGCGAGCCCTTTTCGTCAATAGTTCCTCCAGGACCGGGTTCGGCAGAAAAATCTGCTGCGTATAATCTGGCTTCAACTTCTCGCCCGCCAAAACCAAAAGCTGCGACGTCTGCTCGCAAGGTCACTGGTGCATCTTCAAATGCGGTTTGACTGATCGACATGGTGCTGATGGAAACATCTCTGGAAGCCTGATCTGAACCGATCACGACTGGATAAACAGGAGGCAAATCTGCCAACCCCAGTTGATCCAGGTCACCATCCGTAGCGTTGCCGTCGCTGATCAGGAGAATACCAGCCAGGGGCTGATCTCGAAACCTGGATCCCAATTGACGCAAGGCAGAACCCAGTCCGCTGGAGCCACCGTCATACGACAACTCTGAAAAATCTTTGAGGCCGTGAAGTCTGGAGTCCACGCCATATTTTCTAATTTGGAACATTTCATCCAGAGTGTCGCGCCATAGACCGGTCTCGGTTACCAATAAACCGGTGGTATTTTCACCCCTGGTTTGATTCAACCCAGGATCGTAAATCGTCATGCTTTGGCTGTTGTCAGCGACGATGGCGTAATAATTTGCCCCTGCTTCAGGTTTTTGCTGAGTCCACTGCGGTTCAAGTAAACAAAGAATCAGTAGAGCAACGGCGAGTGCTTTGAGAAAGATGCAGAAGATTCGACGCCCCATGGACAGAGCAGTTCCGCGGTAAGTCCAAGCAAGGACTAATAGGAAAACCGCAAAACCACCCAGCAAACCGGGCAGCCACTCCGGTGAAGATACAATGATTTGGCCGGGCAGTTCCATGACTCTGATTGTTGCGAGAAAAACTACCCTAAAGAGACGTTAATGCAAATAAACTATTTCAACCTATTTTGAAGGAGATTCTTGCTGCGATTCTGTGTGTTTTGCGCGTTGTTCCAGAACTTTCAAGGTAGGTGTGTAACCAGCAATAAATTCCTTTCTAAACTCGCTGAACGTACCTTGGTCAAGGTGATCTCGAATCTTCCTCATTAAATCGAGAAACATATGACTGTTGTGGACGCTGAGCATTCTCAGCCCCAATATTTCGTCCACATTCAGCAAATGTCTCAAATAGGCTTTGGTAAAATGTCGACAGGCATAGCATTCACAATCCTCTTCAATGGGCCCCCAATCTCTTTTGTTGTAGCCGGCTTTGATGCTGATGGTTCCTTTCTTGGTGAATGCGGTTCCATTGCGGGCCACTCGCGTTGGCAAAACACAATCAAACATATCCACACCGCGAGCGACTAATTCCACTAATTGGGCAGGAGTGCCCAATCCCATGGCGTATCGAGCTTTGTTGGCAGGCAAAAAGGGTTCGGTATATTCGACAGCTTTCATCATTTCCGGTTCAGGTTCCCCAACACTGACTCCACCAATTGCATAGCCATCAAAATCCATTTCACAAAGTGCCTTTGCACAATATTCTCTGAGTTCGGCATTGCTTCCGCCCTGTCCAATCCCAAAAACCAGCTGTCCTTCTGCCCGCGGTTGCTCAAGGCATAATTCAGCCCAGCGCAATGTACGATCCACGGTCTCCTTCATTTCCTTTGGCGGAGCATCGTGATTTGGGCATTGATCAAAGACCATGGCAATGTCTGAACCCAATTCCCTTTGAATCTTCATCGCTTCTCTAGGCCCGAGAAACAAAGGGGATCCGTCAAGGTGGGACCGAAACTCAACACCGTCCTGCCGCACCTTGCGAATTTTAGCCAGACTGAATACCTGGAACCCTCCGCTATCTGTCAGGATCGGTAGATCCCAATTCATGAATCGATGCAATCCGCCAGCTTCGTTCATGATATCCATCCCGGGCCGAATAGCCAGATGATAGGTATTACCCAACAAGATCTGGGTTCCCATCTCATGAAGTTCTCGTGGATCAAGTGCCTTCACACTCGCCTGCGTTCCCACGGGCATGAACACTGGCGTTTCAATGACACCGTGCGAGGTGGTCAGTCTTCCCCGGCGAGCCTTGCTTCCACTATCTGTCTTCAACAATTCAAACATGCGGACCGATGTATAAGGACAGAACTTGCGGAAACAAAGTTTTTTCAGTCAACCAGCGGCATGATACATCCATCAAAAGTCAACTTGAAGCACCTCTAACAAAGGTATCCTTTTTCAAACCAGAATGTCCTTGAGTAAACTTGCTTGTTTGGTAACGGTGGTGAGGCGTTGGTTGAGTCCCCCGGAAACAGGGAAGGTCAATCGTTCGTGATCCATTCCCAGCAAGTGAAGCATCGTTCGATGTAAATCCTGAATCTGAACAGGATTTACAACGGGCAAAAATCCAATTTCATCCGTTTCTCCATACCCCATTCCGCCTTTGATTCCACCACCGGCCATCCACATGGTGAATGCAGAAGGATGATGATCACGTCCGGCGAACTTCATCGTTCGTCCGCCTCGATTTTCCTGCATGGGAGTTCTGCCGAATTCACCACCCCAAACAACCAGGGTGTCCTCGAGAAGGCCACGTTGCTCTAGATCCTCAAGCAATGCGGCAAGAGGCTGATCCATTTGTCGGCATTTCGTCTTGAACCCGGCATTAAGCGCTTCATTTTCACCTGCCCCATGAGAGTCCCATCCCCAATCGAAAAGCTGGACAAAACGCACCCCTCTTTCCACCAGCCGACGTGCCAACAGACAGTTGTTGGCAAAACTCTCCTTGCCTGGTTCAACACCATAAAGATTTTTAACATGATCCGGCTCACGGAGAATGTCGAAGGCATCTGTAGCACTGGTTTGCATTCGGAAAGCCATTTCATATTGGGCAATGCGAGTGATCGTCTCGTAGTCTCCCAATGATTCGTAAGTTTTTTGGTTCATGCGTGCCACTGCTTCAACCACCTTGCCTCGCAGAGCCCGATCTACCCCAGCCGGGTTGGACAAATAAAGAACCGGATCTCCTTCGCTGCGACATTGAACGCCTTGATAAACACTGGGTAAAAAGCCCGAACCCCATACTGATTTTCCTGCACTCGGAACTTTTCCACCACTGAGCAGAACAATGTAACCTGGCAAGTTTTCATTCTCTGAACCCAATCCATAGGTAGCCCAGGCTCCCGCACTTGCCGACCCCAGATTTGGACTGCCTGTGTGCAGCAGCAACTGAGCGGGTGCATGGTTAAACTGATCTGTCGTCATGGATCGTATAAAACATACCTTGTCCATGACTTTCTCAAAATGAGGCAATCGGTCGGAAATCGGCATTCCCGTTTTCTTTTCTTGATGAAATGGGAATATGGGTCCCAACAACTTGGGAGTTCCTCGAATAAACGCAAAACGCCTTCCCTCCATGAACGAATCCGGGCAGTCCTGACCATCCAATCGAGCCAGCTCGGGCTTGTGATCAAATAATTCCAGCTGACTTGGAGATCCGGCCATGTGAAAGAAAATCACGCGTTTTGCCTTGGGTGCAAAATGCGGAACCTGTGGTGACAAAGGACTGGATGGATCCCGTTGAATGATGCCGGATTGGGAACCACGACCCTGAGAAGCAAACCACAGGGCGCCGAGACCGGATGTACACGTTTTTAGAAAGTGACGACGTGTCAGGTTCTGTAAGGTTTCCAACTGCAAAGATTGAAGAGCTTTCATTTCGTTAGAATAGCATCGAGGTTAAGCAGGGCATTTGCAACGAGCACCAGAGCGGCCTGATCCGCAGATTCCCCCAGAGGACCGACAAGCTCTGGATGTTTTTGATAGTGACTGAGGGAAGCGGAAAACAAAGTTTGTAGAGGTTGCACATCTCCACGTGATGGATCCTGGCCAGTCACCAATCTCATTCCATTTTGTATCGCGATGAAGGGATCGAACTCTTCCTGATCATGTCGCATTCGCAAAGCGAGTGATTGTGCACATTCCATATAGACAGGATCATTCAGTGTCACCAAAGCCTGAAGTGGTGTATTGGTCGGCATGCGCCGGGGTGCGCAAACTTCGCGGGTAGGTGCATCAAAGGCCAGAAAACTCGGGTAACCACTGGTTCGACGGCAATAAGTATACAGCCCACGTCGATAGCGGTTTTCTCCTTCTGCCGTTTTCCAGCTGGCACTATTGTAAACGGTTCGCCAAACACCTTCCGGCTGAGGAGGCATGACAGGTGGACCATACATTTTGGGACTCAGTAAACCTGAAACAAACAAAGCCTGATCACGGATCATTTCGGCGGTCAACCTTGTTCGAGGTCCACGCGCAAGCAACCGGTTGTCTGGATCTTTCTCTCTCAAATCAGGACGAATGACAGGCGACTGACGGTAGGTGGAAGATAAAACTATTTCTCGAAGCAATGACTTGAGACTCCAATCCATGTCACGCATGAATCGCACACTTAAATCATCGAGCAATCTAGGATGAGTAGGTGTACTTCCGGTTGAACCGAATTCTTCAAGGGAAGTCACAATGCCCTTGCCGAACAGCTGCGCCCATATCCTGTTCACAAATACTCGAGCTGTCAGCGGATGATTTTCTGAGGTCATCCACCGGGCCATGGTGAGTCGATTCACCGACTCACCCTCCGGCAAAGGAGGTAAAATGGCAGGAACTCCAGGGTTCACCGAATCACCACGATCCAACCAGTTCCCCCGCAAAAACACTTCAGTCACTCGTTTACGATCTGACGGCTGTTCAAGCATCACGGGAACGGCCACTCCCTGCATCTTGTTGCGCTCGTCTCGCAATTGCTTCAAGTCGTCCAGCAATTGAACAAATGATTCGGAATGACTCCATTGAGACCATTCTTCTGATTGGGAAATGGCAAAACGGGCGCGGCGAATCAATAGCGGGATGGAACCTGTGGCGGCTTTTTGAAATTTCATCTTCAACTTGATGAATCCCCCCTTGGGAAGATGGACAGGCTCTTGCGGCACCAGGGCAGCCCTCCTGGGTCCGTTCAAACGCGTATAAGCAGCCCACCCGTTGCCATTGTCTTTCAAACTATCCTGCGCATCATACATCGGAGCGGGGTCATCATCCACCACCCAGCGAAAAGGTATGCCAAGTTTGTCCTCCTCATCAAAAGAGCCACCCTCATCCGTCACCCACATCTTTAACCGACTTAAAACAAACCCCATCTCGGGAATTGATTTGGCGGCTTCGGGGTCCATGGGTAAAACATCGATTCGTAGCGCTTCGAGACGGGCGACGTTTTCAGGCACTTCAAACTCCAACTCATATTCGGATCCTGTCGATAAATTGCCCTCCGCCCTTAACTCGGGCAGTCCTCCATCTTGAGTGATACGAAGTTGAGTCTGGCCCGTAGATTTGGCCTTGGTGGCGATAACAGGAACCCAGGGGCCTTGATGGGCCAACCGTTGATTTCCCTGCACGTACAATGCCTGCTCCACGATCTCCAGTTTTCGATAGAGTGTGTCGGCCTTATGAAAATCGCTCTTCTTCTCGGGAACTTTCACGAGCGGGAAATCTTCATTAACATCAGCATCCAACGAGGTGTTGAAAAGTGCCAGGAATTCATAAAACTCGTCGTGGGCAAACGGATCATATGGATGACTGTGACACTGGATGCAGCGAAAAGAAGTTCCCTGGAGCGCCTCCCAGGTGGTGCTGACCCGATCCATCACAGCCGCCATTCTGAACTCCTCATCGTCGGTTCCTCCTTCTGTGTTGGTTTGAGTATTCCTGTGAAAAGCGGTGGCCAGCAGATCGTCCAAGCTACGATCTGGTAACAGATCGCCTGCGAGTTGTTTGACCAGGAAGTCCTTGTAAGGCATGTCCTCATTAAAAGCCCGAATAACCCAATCCCTCCATGGCCAAACTTTGCGCTCGAGGTCCTTTTCATAGCCTTGGGTGTCGGCATACCTGGCCAAGTCAAGCCACATCGATGCCCAGCGCTCCCCAAATCTGGGAGATCTCAAAAGTCGCTCAACCTCATTCTCGAAAGCCTTTGGCGAAGGATCACGGTTGAAAGCTTCCACTTCCTCTGGTGTAGGGGGTAACCCGATCAAATCCAGAGAAGCCCTACGCAACCAGGTGGATCGGGAGCCAGGATTCGAGGGTTTCAGATTTTCTTGATCCAAACGAGAGAGAATAAATGCGTCCATCGGCTGGTTTACCCAGTCTGGATCTGAAACTTGAGGAGCAGCATGCCGTTGAGGAGATTCATAGGCCCAATGCAACATCCATTTGGCACCTTCATTGACCCAGGATTCCAACTTGGCAATGGACGACTCATCAAGCCCGGGCCCTTCTTCAGGCGGAGGCATGCGTTCATCCGGATCGTCGGATTTGATACGGCGGATCATTTCGGATGAGGAGGCGTCACCGGGAACTAACGGAACTTCACCTGATTTGCCTTCTCCCAACAAAGAAGCACGTGAGAGGAACGAAATGCCTCCCGCCTGCTTGACTCCGCCATGGCAGGAAGCGCAGTGCTCATTGATGATTGGTTGAATTTCCGTCGAAAAGTTTATCTCCGCGGTGAGTCCACCAATGAATCCAGCCATTAGCCCTATCGATAAAAGGAACCATCGAAATAAAAATCCAACACTGGAACACACGGTCAACGAGCATTGAGCCTTCATGTACGATGAATCTTATGTGAAATTGAGGAAGGTGACAAGAATGTCCGCTACAAATTTAACTGAAGGAACAGCGCTGAAATCCCTTTAGGAATGGACTCGCAGGGTTATGCCTGGTGCCGCCAACGTTCCACCACCCGACCGATCTGACGTGCGTCCACGGGTTTGGCAATGTAGTCATCCATCCCTTCCTCAAGGCACTTCTCTCGGTCTCCACGCATTGCGTTGGCTGTAATGGCGATAATGGGTACCCGCTTTTCAGCGGAAACTTTATTGGCTGCCTCGATGTCCCGAATTTTGCGGGTTGCTTCGTATCCATCCATTTCGGGCATCTGACAATCCATGAATATCATGTTGTAAGGTAGATTACCAACCATGGAGACCGCCTCTTTGCCATTGGCTGCCATGTCGACACGACATCCCATACGTTCGAGGATTTTGGCTGCCAATTTCTGATTGACCGCATTGTCCTCAACCAAAAGCACTCTGAAGGTTCCGGGAAGGAGTTCCATATCCGACAAATCGAACTCACTATCGTCCTGAGGCAATGGCGTGTGCCGAACCGTTTCACTTTCTCCACTCTCATGCTCATGGCCGATTTCCCAAACCGGAAGTGTAAACCAAAATACGGACCCCTTACCCTCCTGACTCTGGAACCCGATCTCACCATTCATCATGCTGACGAGTTCCTTACAAATCGCTAGGCCAAGTCCGGTGCCACCATATTTCCGAGTCGTTGAGGCATCGGTTTGTGAAAACTTCTCAAAAAGCAGATTCTGCTTCTCTTCAGCAATCCCAATACCGGTATCGGTCACGCTAATTTTGAGCCCGTCAGGATGCCCCCCCACGGCTGCCTTCTCAACCCGGACATGGATAAAACCTTCTTCTGTGAATTTTAATGCATTGGAGATGAGGTTCAGCATGACTTGCTTGATTCGACCGGGATCCCCAACGAGGTGTTGCCGCGCATCGGGTTCATAAAAGAGCTTCAATTCCAACCCTCCGGCATCTGCTTCCGTTGACAATAGCTCAACCACTTCCTTGCATGCTTCTGACATGTCAAATGGGGTGGAATCCAGGAAAAATTTTCCAGCCTCGATCTTGGAGAAATCAAGGATGTCATTAATGATGATCAACAACGATTCACCCGAACTCTTGATCGTTTGGGCATAATCTTTCTGGGTGTCGTCCAAATTGGAATCGAGCAATAGGTTCGTGAAGCCAATCACGCCGTTCATCGGCGTTCGGATTTCATGACTCATCGCAGCGAGGAATTCACTTTTTGCCTTGCTGGCGGCTTGTGCCTCAATGGCGAGCTGTTGCGCCTCTTCGATGGAATCTTTTAACTTTCGATTAGCTTCAAGCAGCTGATTATTGATGGATTCCGTTTCGGCTTTTGCCTGTTGCAAGGCAGACGTGCGCTCCTCAACACGGTCCTCAAGTTCCTCGTTGGCTTTTCGAATGGTTTCATCCCGACGTTCAATTTCCTCAAGCATTCGATTGAACCCCTGATAGAGCAGGCCGATTTCATCCTTGGAGGGACTAAAGACTCGCATGGAGTAATCTTTGTCATTCGCAATTTTGTCGGTCGCTTCGGCAAGCAGAAGAACAGGATCTGAAATAAAATGTTGCAACTTTCGACTGGCAATCACAGCAATCATCACCGCTGCAATCGCCAGGAAACTGATGACCACCATGTCTCGGATAGTCCTGATCCGCGCTCTGCTGAGATCGTAGATAATGTAAAGTTTGCCTTGAACTTCATTCTGCGAGTCGAAATCGAATATCACCTTCACATGGGCCCTGCCCTCGGTGGGTTCTGTCCAGGCCTCATCCTGTTTGTTGAATGACGGCCAAAATCCGTCAACAGGACCAGGCCCACCGGCCCTGTGGTAGGATGGCATTCTCTCATCACCGATCTCAAGATAGGCATCCAGAACACTGCCACTGCTGGCCAACAGTTTAGTCAATCCTATGTCTCTGACCTCGCGTATGGAGGGGTTCAAAGATACAAGTGTCCGAGTCACCAGTTGAGCTTGTGCCTGAAATTTAAAAAGCTCATCTTTAGAGTAACGGTAATAGTTAAGCCCGAAAATCGCACCAAGCACCAAGACCATCGCCAGCACACTGGTGATGACAGTCAAGATGTTGATTTTGCCGCGCAGCGACTTTCTTACAAAAAATTCCTTCATGGATTCAGACTCAACCCCCTGCCAGGACTCAAACTATATAACCTGCCTCCATATGTCACGGTTGTAAACCTGAGAAGTCAACTTTCAAGTATCGCTGCTTGAAAAGCATCTGACTGTATGATAGCCGGTTGTCATTCATGATTGAACTCAAGGGACTCATTAAAAAATTTGGAGATTTGACAGCTGTCAATGGTATCGATTTGTCGGTACCGAAAGGTGAGTTCTTCGCAGTATTGGGACCTAATGCCGCCGGGAAAACGACGACCATTAAAATGATTACCGGACTAATCAAGCCCACAGAAGGTTCAATTCGTGTTGCCGGTTTTAATATCCAGGAAGAGCCACTGAAAGCCAGAAAACGCCTGGCATACGTTCCGGACTTCCCATTCCTCTACGAAAAACTGACTCCAATGGAGTTCATGCAGTTTACGGGCCAGCTATTTAAAATACCCTCGGATCGGGTTCGTTCCCAAGGAGATATTCTATCCAAACGATTTCATCTGGAACCATTTCTGAACAAATCCATTGAAGGGCTGTCACATGGGACCAGGCAAAGGGTGGCCATAGCTTCGGCTTTGCTGCATGACCCGGAGGTATTTGTAATAGACGAACCTATGGTGGGCTTGGACCCACAGCATGCACGCATCGTCAAGGACATCCTCAAAGAACGCTCAAAAGAAGGTATGACAGTTTTTCTGTCGACACATCAGCTGTCAATCGCAGAAGAAATGGCGGATCGAATCGGTATCATACATCAAGGCAAATTGGTGGCCATTGGAACTATCGATGAATTGAGAAAGCAAAGCGGTCAAGACGGCGCCCTTGAGAAAAGCTTCCTTCGATTAACATCCGAATCGGAATCGAATCCGGTGGGGACCTCATCCACAAATCAATAATTTCCATGGCAACCCCGGAATCCATTGTGGTCCAGAATACTGAGAAATCACCCTTCTCCCTACTGGCTGGCGTTCACCTTAAACAAAACTGGCGTCGACTCGTTTCTGTACTAAAACAGTCCAAGCTTCTTTCGGCGACCGTATTGCTATTCATATTCGGTTACTGCTGGCTATCCTTTGCGCTTTTTTACCGTGCCATGCGCTTCGTTGGAGCCTTCCCGGGGCTGGGAGACTTGCTAGTGGAAAGAATGATTTTCATTCTATTCGCATTCCTGTTCGCATTGCTGTTGATCAGCAACATGGTCATCAGTTACTCGAATCTATTCAGAAATAAGGAAACGAGCTTCCTCCATTGCCTCCCGATACCTCCAAACACCATTTTTCAATGGAAATTTCTGGAATCCACAGTGGTGGCTTCATGGGCCTTCCTTTTCCTCATCGCCCCTCTGCTCGCGGCATTTGGAATTGTTGAGAATGTGGACTGGACTTTTTATCCGCTGACGGTTTTGATGATCTTCCTCTTCGTCATCTTGCCTGCTATTGCAGGAGCCTGGGCTGCCATTGGACTTGCCCGCTACATGGATCGACGGTTTTTTCAATACACGACACTAGGGCTCGCTCTCATTGCTCTATTGAGTCTGGCTTTCTGGCTGAAGCCAGACGTGGTAACCGACGACATGCTCGAAACACGTGTGATGCTGGTTTTGGACCGGCTTCTGAAAAATACCCAATTCAGCCAGTTTGCATTTTTGCCCAGCTATTGGCTGGCTTCAGGAGTCATCTCCTGGAGCGAAGGTGCGGTCAGTGCAACGGGGTTCTTTATCCTGGTACTTCTCAGCTATGGCCTGTTTTGGGGACGGGTCACAACAGTCATGGCTGGTAGTCCATTTTACGATGCAGCTTCAGCGGTGCAAAGCAGAGGATCCCTGGTGCATCATTGGAAATGGCTGCAGAGGTGGCAGGTAAAAAGGGACAGGCAGCAGAACAAATGGAGCCCAGGGTTTCTCGATCGATTTTTTTCTCTTCTGTTCTGGATACCCAATGACAACCGAGCGGTGTTGGTAAAAGATGTTCGAGTATTTTGGAGGGACACCACTCAATGGGGTCAGAGCCTGCTGCTGTTTGGATTGCTGGCTGCCTATATTATCAACCTCAAAAATTTTTCATCCAAACTTAACAATCCTTTTTGGATTCACCTGATTTCCTACATGAACCTGGGTGCCTGTTCTCTGAACCTGGCCACATTGACAACCCGTTTTGTATTTCCTCAATTTTCACTTGAAGGCAAGCGATTATGGATTGTTGGTATGGCCCCGCTGGGACTGAACAAGGTGATCAGGATCAAATACACGTTGGCATGCCTGATTTCAATGGCCATCACAGGCACGCTGATTTTCACTTCATGTCGTATGTTGAAGATGCCGGCTTCCCAAATCATCTATTTCACGCTCATTATTGCAATCATGACCCTCACTCTCAATGGCCTGGCCATGGGATTGGGAGTCATTTACCCCAATTTCAGAGAAGACAATCCCAGTAAGATCGTGAGTGGGTTCGGGGGAACTTTTTGTCTGGTGCTTAGTTTTTTGTATATCGTCGGTAGTATCGTGTTACTGGCACTGGGCTCTCCTTGGAGAGATCACCAGCAAACATGGATCATGATCACAGGCTGGTCTTGCTTCATGACTCTATCCTTGATGTTGGGATACCTGCCCTATCACATCGGTGTCCGTCGGCTTCGTCATCTGGAAATATAACCCGTTCATGAGATTTTAGCGTCAACTAGCCGCGGAAAGCATTCGAGGCAAAAATATGGAGCGAAAGTCGTAAAAATGACCTCACCCGCTTTACAGATGAGGTGGTTGTCATTAAGTTATTTGAATGGCTCCGCACGACGACAACAATTTTATCGACAGGGAATTTGAAAAATCCCAACAAATGCCTCTGTCCCCTTCTTCCCCACCGACTACTTCCATTCCATCAACTCAAACTCTGGGTGTGAAACGCGTCCCCGCCAGGGAACAGCTCGAAGCCAAGGTGGGCACCACTCAGCAACGTCTCGCTGCTTTGAAGGAAGAACAGGAGCGTCTCGAGAAAGAACGCGTGGCTCTGGAGGAGCTCAGACGACGTCGGGCGGAGTTTAGTATGGGCCAGGAGGAGATGGTTCGCAATCTCACAAAAGGAATCACCATCCTCGAAGAGGAGGAAACCAACGCTCGACGTAACCTGGAAGCTATGGACACCGCCCTGGAAGAATTCAGGGATCATCTGAAGAAAGTTGAAGTGTTATCTGAAGATGATTGGGATGAAGAACACCTCAATCGAGAATTAACACGAGCCCTGATCACGATTGAAAATGCACGTAAGGAATGGATCAGTGCCGTACCTAAATTCCCGTTCCTCGACCCAAATGCTGAACCAGAGAAAAAACCGGGCAAACCTGCTGCAAAACAGGCTCCCAACCCATCAACAGTCACACCAAACCCACTGGCCGGCGCCATCGATTTTAATGAGTTTTCATGGAAACAGTGGGCGCAATTTGGATTAGCTCTGACTTGGCCTGTAGCCACCGTACTGCTGATTGGATTATTGATGCTTGCAGCGATTTGGCTTCAGGGCGGTTCCTAACTCCGTTCTAATGACTGAATCAAAATCCGATTCCACCCAATGCAGTTAACCGGAAAAAATTCCATTTTCTCAAGGATCCTTCACGCAGGGAAAGATCCAATTTCCTCGCGCGCAAAATCCATCAGCAGCCGCGCCAAGGAATTAAAAGCGGAAATCCGCAAACTCGAAAAACAATCGGTCAAGGAACCCAAATTTCAGCGCACTACCTCAACCCGGCTAAAACCTGGTGCCAGTCAAACAGAGGAAGGATCCATGGCCTCCATGTTTGAAACAATCGAACACGAATCTTTGGGGCTGGGAGAAAAAACAAGAGACCCAAAATCACATTACAACACTCAGGGCGTCAAAAAGCTGGACCCCCTGGGCTGGCTCAAGCGCCAAACTGAAAAAACCCCAGCCTCGGAAAGTGAAACCGTCGAAAAGGGGGGGACAAATAAATGGGTTCACTACATGGCAACAGGGGGAGTACAGGGACTAGAGCCTTTGCGCAGGGAAAAAAGAATTGCTCGTAACCGGTTCCTGCTTATGTTCGGGATTTTCCTCCTGATATTGTTCGGAATTTTTGCAGTCATGAGGCCTTGATATGGATCAGCCACTTCAAATCATTTCATTTGAAATCAAGGGAGAAGAATGGACAGCATGCTTTTCCCCCGAGGGGTTGATGCGATTATGGTTTCCTGGACAATTTCAAAGCATTGAGGTGGCTCCATGCGGCCCGGAGGAATCAAAAAATTTCAAAGCTCACGCAAATCTGACTAAAACCTGGCTTAAGGCTTACCTGAGCGGGAAAAGTTCTGACAACCTCCCGAAACCGACATTGGATTTAAAACAGGGTACCGTTTTCCAACAAAAAATTTGGAAAACACTGCAGAAAATCCCCTTTGGAAAAACGAAATCCTACGGTGAAATCGCCAAATCAATCAAGAACCCCAAAGCTGTCAGAGCTGCCGGTGGAGCCTGTGGAGCCAATCCTGTCCCTCTCATTATCCCTTGTCATCGAGTGCTAGCGGCGAACGGAAAACTGGGAGGCTTTTCAGGTGGGTTAGCATGGAAAAAACGCCTCCTGGCCATGGAAGGAATTACCGTTTGAGTTTGGAGAGCTTCTTTCAACTGACTTCCTGTTGATTTAAAAATCCAAATCAAGCGGATGCACTGGTGCACGACCTTAAATTAAGATCACGCCCGATTGCGATACGACTTGGTCGTTGACTTTTATTCATGGGTGCTATCGAATTTGTGTCATCACCCGTAGAACACATGAAATATCAGGTTCGCATTCAACGCGCCAGACCCCATGCCAAATCATCCGCATTCACCTTGATTGAACTTTTGGTTGTCATAGCCATTGTCGCCTTATTGGCTGGGCTGCTCCTACCTGTTTTATCCAAAGCAAAGGAATCGGCTCGCGGCATCGCCTGTCTGAACAACGTCCAACAAATTGGTCTGGCATCTCACATTTATTCAGATGATCATGAAGGTCACTTCCCGACTTTTCGAACTTGGCTCTACAAGCGCGTGGGTGATTTAACAACTGGCAGCCTGTATCCCTATTTGAACTCCGAACCAATTTACCTTTGCCCAACAGATAAGATCGAACTGGCCGCAAAAAGGAAACCTCGATCCACTGGCAATGTGGGCGCGACCCCGCGAGGGCGGTCCAGACATGCACGGAACTATAGCTACGGAATGAATTGCGCTATTTGCCACGACACTAAAATTACAGCTTTTGAAAACCCATCGGCAACCATGTTCTATATGGAAGGGAACCTTGCTCCTGACGATTACAGTGGTCAGGTCGGCCCACAAAGCTCAACACGTTCACTGGCCATTCGCCATAATTCCAGGGGACACGTGATCATGGCAGATTTGCATGTCGAAAGAATGGATGAGTCCAAATTCGACGATGTCTCTGGAACCAAAAGATTTTGGTTACCCAATAATGAACTGGAAGACTTTCGAGGCCGATTTTTCGACAACCTCAGATAAAGCGCATTCTATTCTAAATACCAGACCTATTCCCTCCACTCCAGAGTCCAGCTCAGGAATTCTTGACTCACGACAGAGCAAGAATCTCCCAAATCCATGCACTTTTTCCTTTGGCTTTCCAGAGACTCCCGATGAAAAAACTATTTCAAAAATTTCAGTAACCCCATCATTCGTAGCTGGGTCTTTTCATCCAATGCCTATTTTGAGCTTTTTGACAAACAGCAGAAGTTGTTGAGGCATTGTAAATGCTAACGATAGGACCTGAAAACATGATCTCAGCACCGATGAATCACAAACTGCCCACCAGGCAGGAAATGGTTATTGATCGAGCAACCGGAAAATCGGTTCCTTTGTCTCAGGGACTTGTCTCTTCCAGTGCACCTCTGGGATGGGATGGCGTCCTGGTCGAGCACCACCGTCTGGATTCATATTCAGGCAACGAGATCATGTGGATCAACAACGTAGTCATGCTCTATTTGGGAGAACCTGCCCAGGTTGAAATCAGCACGAATGGAGAAAGCATGATCACAGAAATCCAGCCCGGCCACATCACCATTCGCCCGGCTCTGAGTGTGAGCAAAGCGAGGACCAGCCAGCCAGTAGAATTTGTATCGATTTCTTTGACACCAGACTTTATTTCATTGGCATGCTGCAATTTACTACAACTGGACAGCATACGACTTCAGGCAAAAAATTGCATTCTTGATCCTTATGCTGAAAGCGTATGTCGGACTCTTTTGCAGGAATCCGAAAACGGCTGCCCCACAGGAGCCATGTATGCAGAGTCGCTGGCTACCAGTCTGGCTGTTCACCTGGCAAGCCAACACGGTGGAGGTAAAACTTCGCAATCAGGAATAGATATTTGCGGTTTATCGGGCACTCAATTGAGGAAGGCCATTGCATACATCCAAGATCATTTATCGGAGGAAGTTTCACTAAAAAATATCGCAGGTGCAGCTGGTCTGAGCCCCTTTCATTTCGCACGTCAATTTAAGCTCAGCATGGGTTACTCACCTTATCAATACGTCCTGCGGCAACGCATTGAAAGGGTTAAGCTTTCTCTCATGCGAGGAGGTGCATCGTTGTCAGAGATTGCCGAGCAAACTGGATTCTATGATCAAAGCCACCTTGCCCAACAGTTTAAAAGACACTGCGGAGTTACTCCCAAAAAGTTTGCGCGGAAGTGTGGTTTGAACCGAACATAATGACCTGCCCTTCCTTTTAATTGGAAACACAGGTTTTTCCCAACACTCCCAAATCCCGGCACAATTGACCTCCGGAGGGACCAAACCGAGCCTCCAGATCAAAAATGCCAAACGTCACCTGCCCCTTGAACGGATAGTTCACGCCCTCGGAATCATAAGAAATTTCGGCACTGCCGATCTCGATCGGACCAGGAATCTCTGGGAACCCGGGAGAAAGCGGATCCACAGATGGCGGTCGATATGGGAAGCCCTCCGTTTCGATGCTACCAATAGCGGAACCTGAAATGCCATCATCATCCACATTGAGTGAAACTGAAAAACTCCCAATGGTCGTGGTGATTTCGTTCTTTGCTTCAAAGGCCACTGATCCATTTCCAACCGATAGCTTTAAATATCGGCTGTTGTCGTTCATATCCTGATTGGATCCATTTGGCAATTCGAGCCCGGCAAAAGTGAATCCGTTAAATGGAAACACGAAGTTGAATTCAGGTTTTGTAATCGTAATGGGATCCAACGTCACTCCGTTTGCAGGCCAGTGCCCGTTGCCTGGGACCTTCAAGCGCGCTTCTGGCAACATCAATGCATAGGATCCGTTGAGAGCATTCCAACTGAAGCTTGCATCGGAATCCGTGCTGAGCGTGATGATGTTGGACAAGCTGAGATCCAATGGGTCCAGGCTGACTTCAAATTCCCCATCACTATTTGCCGTCATCTCATCAATCGTAATGCTTTCGCCGAAGAGCCCAAGGGTGACATTTCGCATGCCCGCCTCGTATCCTGAATCCGTCCGTCGAACGAACAGGTTGGGGTTCGAGGCCCCGGTCGTCATGTCAATGAATCCATCGGACCAAAGCGCCAGGCTGGAGGTGAGATCGTCCACCACCAGTTCGAAGTCTTCAAAGCTCGATTCGAACTCATACGGGCTATCGTATACCCATCCGTTCAGCGGATCCCGAAACATGCGCAAGCGACCATCAAAAGAGAAGGAGGTACCATTCCTGGTATCAATGGTCAACTGACTGCCGGCGGCGAATTCACAGACAAATTCAATCAGCGGCAAATCGGTATCCAAGGTAACATTCGCGACATAACCGCCCGTGGACGGATCCATCTCAAAAACAACATGGCTACTGCCAGGACGGTCGAATCCAAACAGACTCATGCCGCCAGAAGCAGCTATCATGCGGAACAACTCGTCCCGGCGATATTTGATGTCCAGGGATCCGGGCGTCACCGACAACCATGCGTCGTCAGTGGAGGAACCGCCAGGAACAACCATAGGAACCGATTGGAGGCTCATGTCGAACGCATCCGCGGCAAGGTAGGCGGAAACGTTCAATGGAAAAGTGCCCAGCAATGGATTTGTGATGACTGCCGACTGCCCCAGCCCCGGTCCGGAAAGGCGGATCCATGGCCCGGGAGGCGCATCGATGGTCTCAATGAAATCAGATTGGAAGATGGGAGGCAGCACTGCAGCTGGCTGCATCTCCCCTCTACCTCCTTGGACTGAAAGCGGACGAATCACTTGCAAAAGCGTAGAAATGAACGGTTCATATCCAGCTTCCCAAGTCTGGGATTGCTCGGGGACCTCCAATGTGAAGACGCGAGCATTGGAGGGTTCCCATGAAACAAACCGATATGTGAAAGCATCTACATTGACCGATTCGGGCGCTTCAACGCGGATCGATTGACCTGGTTGCACCACATCTTCGCCTTCGCCGCCAGGGCGGATGGTCAAAGCAACCGGCGTCTGTCGAGTTTCGCCGTTGACAATCAAAGACAGACCTGTCGGCTCACTGTCGAGCAATAGGAGTTGATCCTCAACCGAAACCACTGCGGAAAGATCGGTTGAAACCACCGAATCCAAACCGTCATTCAGCAATTCCAATTCCCCATCATAGTCCCCGGCCTCTTTGGATTGGAAACGAACATTGATCACAAAAGACTCACCTGGATTAAGTTGATTGGGAATTTGTCCGTCGTATTGAAAAGACGTCAGGGATTGATCCGAAAGGCTACGCAAACCCATCAGTTTCACCTCTCGATTCCCCACGTTTGTATACTGTAGGGTCAACGCTGATTCATCCCCGGCATCCACATCACCGAAGTCCAATCGCTCGGAAGCCACGACCAAACCAAACGACACCGGTTGAGTGGGCGAATAAACCACCAGCGCCCCACCCACTCCGCAAGCGAAGGCCTGGTCGGCGGACAAAGCGGAGATGCTGCGTGTGGTAAAATCTCCACCCACAAATGTATTTACCCAATTACGGCCACCGTCGAGTGAACGGAACAATGACGGTTCGCGGTTGTTGAGAAAAGAGCCTTCTCCCGCGATCCAGCCCGTGTTGGCGTCTACAAAATGAACGCGACGCAAATCTCCGGAACTCAAACTCGTCGCGGCAGACCATGCGCCTGGGGTGGCGCCGCCGGTTTCCGTACGCCGGAATAATCCGTTCAATCCAACAACCCAACCGTGATTGTTGTCGATAAAGTGAATGTCTTGAATCAGCTGGCTTCCCGATACGGAAATCACCTCGGTCCACGAATTGCCCCCGGAGGTGGACCGATAAAGCACATTGCCGCTGGCGACAAAGAACACATCCAGACCGGCGCTGACATGGATCGCCTGGCCGCCTAGGAAGGTTGCAGACGGCGTGTTGACCGTCGACCATGTGTTACCCGAATTGGTGGAACGAAGAATAACCGCAAATTGGCGGTTGTTGCCGCTGACATAAGATTCCGTCATGGCATAGACAAAGTTCGGGGCATTGGTTACGGGCGTCACAATATCGGTCACACGATGTCGCACTCCGGTCGTCAACGTGGTCCATGTGTTCCCCCCGTCAGTCGTCCTGAGAATCGTGCTCATCCCCTGCTCAGTATTCTGGAAGGTACGGCTGCCGCTCGTTCCACCCACAACATACCCAATCTCTTCGGTGGCAAAATGCACACGCCCCAATGGCCCGGGCGGATCAGCGTCCAAGGCTTCCCAGTTTCCGCCGCCATCCTTGGTTCGATAAACCTCGTCTTCGGTAATGGCGAATCCAAGCGTTTCATTCAGGAACTGAATATCCTCAAAATGTTCGGTGGTGGGAGAATCCAGTAGACTCCATGAGGAACCGGCACTTTCACCCAACAACTGGATGTTCATCACCGAGAATTGATCTCCCTGTGGCCGTAGCGATATCAGCCCAGACTTGACTCCAGGATTGCCCGGTAAAAAGGTCACGCGCAATCGAGCCGTCTCGCCAGGTTCAAGCGTATTGACATCGACGCCTTGAACGGTGAATGCCTCGTCGCCTGAAACATTACTCGAACCAAAGTTCAATGTGGAGGGTCCGGCATTCCTCAACTCAATGGTCTGCGACACAACGCGACCCGGGGCTCTCAACCCGAAGTCGATTCGATCGGTGCTGAGCAATAAAAGCGGACTTGATGGTGGTTCTACTGGACGATGATGGATCTCGCCGCGACGTCCGCCCGCCCAAACCTGGTCACCATCAACCGCGATGGCAAACATGCTGGATCCCGTGTTCACCGTTTCGGGAATCCAGGTGGCGCCGCCATCGACACTGTGAATTATCACGCCGCTCTCCCCGCTTACCCAAACAGAATCGCCGGATCGATCCGCCGCATAGAGATTTTGAACAGTGCCTGTGTTCAGAATACGGGACCAAGGATCGCCAAGTTCTCCAGCTCGGAACACCAGGCCTCCATTAGCAACTGCAACAGCGGATCCATTTTCATCCACGCTGACTCCGTTGAATCGAACCGCGTTGGCTCCTTCAATCCTGGATTCTCGCCAACTGATGCCCCCATTGAAGGTATAAACCAGCAGGCCATTCGCTCCAACGGCACCAACCCAGCCTTCATGGGCATCGACAGCGTACAAGCCCTGCGTGCCGGAAACGTTCAATGAACGATATGCCGTGTTGGTAGTTTGATAGGTCAACGCCGCTCGTCCGTTGCTGGAGTTTTCGCCCACCAACACCAGTCGTTCGCGCCCACCACGCAAGTAAACTTCCACGTCTTTCCAGGATAACGAAGGATCCTGCACTTCACTCTCGGTGATTGGTTGCCAGGTCTCTCCACCATCTTCGGTTTCAAAAACGGTTCCTGCATCTCCGGCTATCCATCCGAGAAGCCCGTCGCTGGCGAACGCCACCGCATTCAATGTCCGACCTGTCGGGGATGCGTATGCAGACCATGCGCGGCCCCCGGTCGTGGTCTTTAGCAATGTCCCCTGCTCTCCGACAGCCCATCCGACGAGCGAATTTACCATGAAAATATCTCGAATGATCGGACCACCATGTCGTTGCTTATACCAGCGAACTTGACTGCCCGATCCAGTCAGCTGGAGTTGATGCTGCCCAGCTTCATCATTGGTCAACCATGTCAGCGTGGACTGGAAATCAGTCCTATCTGTCGGTCGGAAGGTCAGGAACAGGCTACGGGAATCGCCGGGAGCCAAGTCAAACACACGAGGTGTTATGGAGAACGGACCACTCAGCTGAGTATCCGTGATGTTCAGCGTGTCCGAGCCGATGTTGCTGATCAGTAACTGCCGATTCAATCCGCCACCTACGGGCTGTGCTCCGAAGTCCATGGTTCCAGTCACGCTGGGCCGGAATATAGGCTGAGGTAATCCACGACCGGTGACCGCAATTTTAAGGTCATCGAATCGAGTGCTGGGCAGATTGATCGTGCCATCGAAGTCTTGCCCGCGATTGGGAAAAAAGTAGATCTCCAGATCGATGGCTTCACCTGGTTCCAGCACATAGAGCGGAGGCGCAATTTGGTAAATTGGCGATCCTTCCTCGACTAAACTCGAACCGACCAAAGTGGCGCCGCCGATATTCGTCAGTCGCACCGTCTGAACGGCATGATCACCGATCCCCACAGAGCCAAAATCGACCACGGTGGTTTCCAGGGAAGGCAGCGGCAATGCTCCGTCCGGTTCATAACCAATCTCGATACGCCCCGTTGCGGAATTTAAGCCAGGTAAAGGTATGGTTCGAGATCCGGTGTCGACGTACATCCGGCCATTAGATTCCATTTCAATTTGCTGCACTGGGGCGGTGAATTTGGTCTGCATGGGCGAGTTAGGCATCAGGGTCAGGGACGGACTCTGGAAGGACAGCGATATATCCTCACCCTCCTTGGTGAAAGCTAGATCGCCAGCGGTCAGTTCGAAGAAATTCGGAATCGTCAGCGCTCCGTTACTACCGACCGCCGAGAAATCGCCGTTACCAAAGAGCTGCATTGATTCGAGTGTGATCAGATCCACACTAATGCCAGGTATCCGCAACACCGAGCTGCCCACTTCAAAACCTGCGTTGGAAACTGTCATCGGAATCGCCTGCCCTGGCCGTAAGGCATCCACCTCAAATACACCGTAGTGGAGCGGCAGCGAACTGGCCGGAATCGAAGCGTCGGCTTCGAAACGCACGCCGGTCGTGAAACTGATCTCCAGCAAACCCGTGACTTCAGGAATACCGACCAACTCCAAGGCACCGCCTGCGTATTCGCCCTCGACTCTTAAACCGTCATTGGAAATACGCACCCGAGCCCCGGTTTTTAACTGGGTAACCGGCAAATCCACCAGTGGCACAGAGAACTGGTCGCCGACGCTGCCTTCGAGGAAGAAGGTTCCATCGCTGCTGACGAACAGCTCAATGCTTCGGTCGGCTGCCACGTCCAGAGCGATCGTTTGCTCAAAATCCGGATTTCCTGGGAAAGCAGTCACGGTCAGGGATTGATTGATAGCCAAATGAATAGATGCCTGATCAAAACCCTCACCGCTGAGGGTCGCTTCGAAACGATCATCCGCCTCACCAAATCGAATCGCCGGTGTGCCATCGGGGAAATTAATTTCAGTGGCTCCACCAAATTCCAGTGTGGCGCTCCAAGGTCCGCTGGATCGAATCGAGAACGGTTCGGTCGGAACGACGTTGTAAACTTGCATCAAACTTCCGGAGGAAATGAAAGGCGATGAAACCGTAATCGGATCGATCAAAATATCCACCGAACCATTAGGGTCAAAATCAGCGGAAGCTTCCAACAAATCATCTCCAAGAGGCGACTCCACTTCAAAAAGTGTGAAGCCTCCAGTCGGTGGGAACTTAAATGGTTCAATGCTGCCTTTGGCATGCAATGACGGCAGCTCCGTGAAAGTGGGAGCCGCCACTGACAACACCATTTCCGGCATGTTGATGAAACCGCCGATCATCGCGCTCGACTCAAATGCGATGCCGCCCTTGCGCTTTACTTCGGACAATGGATCGTCCTCGTCGACATCCGGTTCATACAAGGGCGAAAAGGCGGAGAATTGTGCTGAGGCTTCCGCTGGCGCCAACCAGGTCGCGAAGGGCTCGGGAACGCGCAAACGATCCAGTGATGCGGCGATGGATGTCTTCGGCAAGCCGCCGATGAAGTCAGCACGAATGTCATCCAGCAACGCCAAGGCCTGTTCCGGATCCTGATCCCGTCCAGCGGCGATGGCGGATTGAAGCCGTTCCTGCACGGTCAGGAAATAATCTTCAATGCTTAAAGGCGGTGCCTGGGAAAACTTGACGGACAGTTCAGCCGATTCGAGGAAGGGACTGATCCAGGACCCTTCGGGAACGGAGGTGATCGCTTCCAGGTGCGCCGGTTCACCTGTTTCGGGATTGGGCAAGCGACCTGACAAGGTTCCCTCCAAGACCGGAACGCCCAGAATCTTGCCATTGAGTTTACCTTCGAGGAAAAGCAGCTCGGTCGGGTAGAACGGAGCCAAAGCCACATTGGTGGGATCGACGGAAAGAATCGCGTCCAACAATTCCTTAGGAGTCAATTCCCCGCCTTCGCCATCGGTGAGGATAGGCGGATTGGGAGCGGGAACATACATGGCAATGTTACCTGCAGGAGTCGTGTTGAGAATGTACTGATCGACAATGGTCGACGCCGCCTCAAGCCGTTCAAAAAAGTCACCCGACCCTAGTGCAATCGCAAACTCAGGCGGCGGGGCCTCAGCCAGAATGGCCGGCAAAGCGATGCTGCCCGCACCGACAAATCCGCCGTGCGGGAAATAATCGGTACCAAAACTCTTACCGGTCAATGCGACACGTTCCGGGGAACCCGGAGGAAAGACTTTGAAGAGATCTTCGGCGTCCCCTTTCCAAAGAGCGTTGCCCAGGAACTCCTGACCCAGCGCAGCCAACAGCACCTTAGGCCTGGATGGCAGCCCGTTATCTTCAGGTACTCCGGGCCAACCCGTTCTTGGGTCCGCAGGATGCCGCACCAGGTTTGGCATCACAAGCCGCGCCTGATTATCCTGCAACTTTAGTCCCATTGGATTGAATTTGTGCTGTATGCCATAAACGGTCCGGGTCATGGCCCGTTCAAATCCATTTGCAATAAACTGACCAAAGGCTTCGGGTGAAGAAAGCTCTCCCTTGAGTGCCGCCAGAAACAACTCGGCGGGCTGGAAGGTTTCGGAAGCCACACTCAAGGTCATTTCATCAAACGGCGGGAAAGTTGCAGCAATGAAGGAGCCGCCGGCTAGGGAAATCGGAAGCAGCAGACTTTCCGCGAAGAGCTTGCCAGGAGACCAGCTGACCGCGCCTGCAAAACCTGATTTAGTCGCTTCAAACTGCATCCCCTTAAAAGCACCAGCGCCGAACACCGGACTGATGCCAATCGGCATGCCAAAAAGTTTGGGGCCCGTGGCGCAAGCGCGCATCACGGGATTCACCGCTTCGATGGCGGCGATCATCGAATTCACGAAACATTCGCTGAACTGCAGTGCGTCGGGTGGGTGGTTGAACAGCTCCGCAAACAAGGCCACCTTCTGCTCAATGGTCAGGTCCGAATCCAGCGCGGCAGCACCCAGGTTGCTATGCTCTGGCGCCACTTTGGCCAATGAATCGCGCACTGCAGCCTCCACCGCTTCGCCGGATTCATTCAGCAGACAAGCGACCAAACCACCGAACGCTTCGAGGAAACTGGTGATACATTCCTCGCAGGTGAATGCCATGCGTACCTGCGAAGCCGAAAGTGGGCCTATCTGCATGTCCAGCGTTCCGCACAAGGCGGGATTGGGCAAACCTTGACTGTCGGTCCCCATGGCGAATCCTCGGAATTTACCCATCGGAATGCCGATCACATTCAAATCACCCACCAACCCAACCGCTCCGGCCGTGCTCAGAACACCTCCACCTTTGACGGACAAGAAGGAAGAGACCAGCGCTTGAGAAAATGTGCCTCTCAATGAGACTGTCACATCTGGACAAGTGATTCCCTTGTAAGCCGCCTGGATGACGGCTTCGTAAACGTACGATTCACCGTTCAGGGCATCGATGATACTATCCCGAATGGATAGCCTGAATCCGTCCTCGATATCTGTTAGGACTTTGTCACGTTCCTCATTCAAAGCATTTGCCAGATCTTCCCCGACCAGTTCAGGAAGTGCCGCTGGAATCACCTCCTCCATCAAGGATCGGACAAACCCCGCAATATCAGCGGCGATGTTTTCGGCATTATCCAGCCCAAGCTCCTCCAGTGCCTGCGGAGTGAATCCCAATTGATCCAGAATATCAGTGGCTTGAACTCGATCAAGGGATGTAAATTTGATAATCACACGATTCGGATACAGCTCCTGATCGGGATGTGGCTGACAAAGAATATTGACCGTGGTCGGCGGACAATCAGCATTGGGGCAAGGAATCTCCAGGTCGGCAACATCCTGCTCAGGCGTGGTCGAAACAGCAGTGGTTCGGAAGCGGCCTGAGGGATCGGTTTGCCCCACTGCACCTACATCGACCATGGCGGTTTGGAATTGCTCCGCGACAGCATCACGATACATCTGTTCGGAAACTCTGGCTCCCAGTTCATCCCAGGTCATGCCGTATTCGTTAATATTGCGCCGAGGTCGCACGGACTGGGGTTGCATTGATTGCGGAGTCGGTCCGACAGCGGCGGTCACTGGAAAATCAGCCAAAAACTCGCACGGATCCTGGTTGGTATTTGCGAATAAAACGCCACCAGAAGCACCGGTGAAAAGCAGGGTGGTTTGCCCCAATGGAATCCCGCCGGGACCGGCATTGACGTCCAAACAGATTCCTACCAATCGTTGAGGAGTCAGCGCAACCATGGCTGTAACTCCAGCAGTTGACAGTTGTCCGCCCAACAACCCGGAGAAGTAAACATTCTCGAAATTATCTCCGGGATTTTGCAATCCGCTGATGTAAACCTGACCCGCCAGACCCAATGGTGGGATTTCCAATGCTTCGATACCAAAGCCAAACCCATCCAATGCGATTTTCGGCTGACCGTTCTCGAGTTCAAAGGATAAGTCATCCACTCTTCCGGACAAGGTCACCGGATCGGCATCAATGCCAATTTCAGCACTGGTGGTGATCTTGATGTTGTCAGGTTGAATCAGGTCAGGCAGCGGCAGCGTTTGGGTCTTGAAGTTAAGACCAGCCTCGGTGATGCGAACGGGGAATCCTTCAAACAGCTCCACTTCCTGAAAATCAACTGCCACTTTTTCAGGCACGCGGAAAGTGGGAACCTCCAGTCCTTCGAAGATGAACTGCGCATGCCGCAATTCAAAACTCGGTCCCTCGGGAATCTCCAACTGCCCGGTTAAATCAATCACAAAGGATCCATCGCTGAAGTTGTTTAACAGGTTATCCAATCCTTCAAGGGTCAAAGCCGCGTCCTTGACCCGCAGCCCGTCGGCACCTCCGAGCTGCAAGGATTTCGCTGCAAATCCGACCGTTTCCAACTCAATGCGCGGCACGGGCAACCCATTCTCATCAGACAGGATATCAACGGCACCACAGGCCAGGAATGACAATTGCCCGTCCTCTTCGATGGTTTCCGATTCTGGATCCGGTTCATCGATGGCCAGCATGCTTCCAGGCAGGAACATTTTCACGCCGCCATCCAATCGAACTTGAGGCAACTGGCCTTCCTGAGCAGGAAAAATCGTCAGGCCGGTCGCCACCCCCTCCTCCGCAGCCACCGTGCAGCTTTCTCCGCCAAGGATATCAAATCCAAAACCCGAGGATTCGAACAATCGGACATCCGCCCCTAAAGCCAGGGTTCCGCTTGGGTATCCCCCCAAGCTCCATGCGCCATTGATCAGATCGACTTGAATTTCCTGGCTGGGAAGTTCCATTTTGACGGAACCATTGATGTTGGAAAGTTCCGGTAGGATCGGACCGTTAAAGGTCAACGTGGCCGTTTCCATCGAGCCGCTGACAAAATCCAACTCGGGCACCACAGCAGTCAAATTTTCAAAGGTCACGGAACCGTCCACTGAAAGTCGAAGTCCATTCAGATTTGAGTCGGGCTCCAAAAGGATGACGAGAGGATTGGCCTCACTGAGCACGACGCGGGGCCCACCGACGCCAAGCTCTTCGCTGTCGACAAAATAGACCGGCAATTGCAGCGTCCCGCTTTCCAAGGACAACTGGTAGCGACCTTCAAAGTCCGTCAGGATAGAGGTGGACAAATCATCCACCGAAAGAAGAAAGCTATTCACAGAAAGATCCCCTGTCGAGCGCTCATCCTTGAACATGCCGGCGGAACCTTGAACTCGAATTTCACCAGCCGGGCGATCGGTTCGAAAACTAAATCCAAACCCCGCGTCGAAAATCACAAAATCATCCGCAAGGGCCCACTCGACGTCGGCGGCTTTGGTGTCGAAATTGAGAGTGTTAAAGAACTGGCCATCGTTCACCGCTTGTTCATATCGAATATCAATTTCGTAGGGTCCCGAATCCTGAAGGGTCATTTCTCCTTCACCGGAAAACGAAAATTGACCGTTAGATTGTGCATTGAACGAAGCCTCTGCGGTGGCAAAAGCTTGCGTGTCGCCAAGCTTCAAAGGGCCGCCAGTGTTCAAGGCCATTGAAACGCTTCCTGCGGTATCGACGGTGGCATTGACAATTTCAAAATAAGCGTCTTGAAACTGGGGAAATTCAAGGCGTCCCCCAAATTTGATTCGAAGGTCATTGTTGGAGCGATCATAAAGCAAATCGCCAAAGATGCGCCGCACTTGAAGATCGCCCGGGAGCGCAAGGTCGAAGGGCTGCACGGTCGGCTTGAGGTTGTGCAGTGCTTGGGCAAGGACGCGCTGGGACTGTAAGGTGTCCAACACGGATTGCCGAACCGCCTGAGAAAGCGTGGAACTGGTTTGAGTCAGTTTTTCCCGGGATGCGGTGATCAGGGAATCCGCGTATTGATGTAGCAACCACCAGGCCTTGCGCGCTTCGGCGATGGCGGTGAGACGAATGGTTATGTTGGGCAGCAAGTTACTGACTGCGAGATCGATCTCACCCACCTCCAACTGCTCGACGAGTTCCAACACATCAATGACAGAGCTCATGAACGCAATCAATTGATCCACTCGGACCAAATTCTCGTCCTGACTGAGATAGTCATTGATCTCGGATACCAGGGTTTCCACGTCGGATTGTGCCCGTGCCGCGATGTCAGCTTGAATCTGTTGTCCCGTGCGCTGAGCACCGCGGCCAATCGCGGCCAAAAGATCCCATAGCTCCTGTGTCAGCGCCGGATCACGTTTGACCTGATAAACGCTCAGGTATTCCTGCTGAAGCAATGCGTAATCCAGCTCAAAACTAAATGCGCCTCGTGAGCCGTTTCCGGGCAAAAGGATCACATCAGAAGGAAAGTCGAACGAATTATTGAGGATGAGAGCATAAGACTCTTCAAACTCATTCAGGAGAGTTTCGATTTGAGAAAGTTGCTTGTATCGACCCCGCCAATCCGTTTCGGCCAAGAGTCCGTATTGCTGAATCAACAATTCCCGACGACGCAGGGTCACATGCCAATAGGCGTTCTGGAAAGCCGAGATTTCCACAGTCTCATCGCCCGCGACCATACCCTCAGCGATGGCCGTCAGGGTATTTTGCAATCGCCGATCCAACTGAGCCAAGATGAGTTGTTCAAAGTCGGATTGATTTGCGATCTCGCCAGTGTCAGGATTCAACCCCACCGAAGTGAAAATCGCCTCGCGCCAATCGCTGAGAAACTCCAGGTAATCTCCAATCAATTCGTTTTCCCGATCGACCAATGCCAGCATCTCCATGGCTTCCAAGGCAGCCTCGGCGGTCAGTTCAACCGTTTCAGAATCGTCCACTTCCTGGCTGGCTGCTTCAAATTGCTTCCGCGCCAAGGCAACAGTGGAATTGGCCAACTCATTGAGGATTTCGATTGCCTGATTGTTTTCGTCGCGCGCGTATTTCTCCAGCTCCACAGCCAGTTGACGCCTCAACTGAAGATTCCTGAGCAAGTCGCGGTGATCGACCACTTCTTCACGGAGGCCTTTCACGGCTTCGGATGACTGGTGCACAATTTTGCGAACAGCTTCGAGGGTAACATCCAGGGAAGCATTGGCGAGGTCCTCCAACTGTCCGCTCATGAACTGCGCATAAAGATCCAGAGGTTGCAAAGGATCATCAATGACCGGCGTCTCAAAAGCGGGCAGGGTTCCCGGAGCGGACAGTTCAGGTAATTCAGCCAAGGGCGCCAGATTCTCCAGAGTTCCATTGAGCGCCCGGTAATATTGATTGAGCGCTCGGGCGGTTTGAACATTGAAAGCGTCCAAATCAGCAAAAACCGGTAGAAAAAGCTGAGTCTCTTCCGGCAGTTCAAACCGCAAGCTTCGGGCTTCGAATCCGAACCCATAGTAAGGCTCATCCCAAACAATATGAGAGGCAAACTTCATGCCGTTGGGCAATTCGAGTTCGACTCCCCCGCGCAGAGACACTTGCCCGGCCGGCGTAACCTCGAGTTCCACCGGCCGGCGGCGCGAAATCGAAAGCGCGAATGCGGGATCTTCTGCGGGAATTTGCGTGGCGCCGTAGGCCTTGATGGAGAGCGCGCCAGTGGATCGGAAACTCGCCTGTTGAATCGTCAAGGAGGTCTCCAGTTCCGGCAATTTCAACTGTCCGCTAAACCCTCCCGAAAATTCCCGCGTCGACCGGTTATATGAGAATGAACCCGCGGCCCGGTCCACTTGAATGTCGCCCGGAAGCAGCATATCAGACAAGCCCAGCAAAGGATTGTTTGCCCGACGAGAAAATTCGCTTTCCCAAAGGCTGATCGCGATGCCTCGCATGGAAGACAGCGCTCGGGCGGCTTGGTCCGCGTATGCGAATTGCACGTTCGCTTCGGCGGATTCGGAAAAGCGGCACGCTTCAGACAACAATGTCACCGCGCAATTGAGCGTCACCCAATCCAGACGTTCCACGCTCACGTCGATCAGACGATCCACCACGGCAGTCAACGGATCCGACTCCCAATTCAACGCGGTAGATAGATCAAACCGGCGCGCGAGCGCAGCCTGCATGTTCCCCGCTGCCAGGATGTCGAGTAATTCCTGTGTGGATTCATTGAGAATGATCACGTCGATGGCTGATGTCAGAGGTTCATCCAGCGCCTCGATCGCACGTTCAATCGGCGGCAACGGCAAAGTCAGATCTTGGGGAAAATCCTCCAACACAAAAAGGAGTCGTCGAATCGCCTGACCATGGTTGTTGATGCTACGATCTCCGTATGGCCGATCCAATTCGGCGATCATCAATGGAGTCGCGTTCTCCGCGAATTCGGTGACCTTGGCAACGGTAGGCCAATCGTTTGGCAGTTGATCTTCGCTGACATCGAACAATAACGGCGTCACCCAAGTTTCAAGCAATGCGACCAGATCCAGGTAATTGCCCAAGGCGTGAAAGTAACCCGGTACATCTCCCGTGAGTTCCGCCGTGTTCAAATCTCCTTCCAGCAATTGAGCCAGTTGAGTGACCAGTTGAATCGTCCACTCATGAAGAGGCAAATCCTCGATGATTTCCCCTTCGAGACCGATGATGCCAGGCAATTCCAGTCCGATGGCCGCCTGGTAAACACCCGTCGCCGTCAGCATGATCTGATAGGCTTCATTGACATCCAGAATCTCAATGGAATCATTTCCAAGCGGATCAAACACGCCAGATTCGATTTGATAGATAGCCGCTTGATGGCGCACAAAATCCACGAGCATGTCTTCCATCAATTCCTTGAACGCGTCGGAAGCGGAAGTGGATGCAGCATCCATCACAGGTATAACCTCCGTCACCAGCTTCAAGATTTGAGCCATGTTCTCCAATGGAGGCAGATTTTCAGGATCGCCGAGCAACCGTTCCATTTCAATCACGACATCGAGAAGAATGGCCTCGACATTCGATTGAGCCTGCTCATCGGCATTCCCCTCATTCATCGCTGCCATCACACGCTGCAAGCCCACCCACTTCGCAAAGAGATCCACCGCCGATTGAGTCTGTTGGGCGGATTGCTCAATCTGCTCCAAGTGTTGCTCCAAGGCATCCAGATCGATTGCCTGAAGCCCGCTCGCCGTCGCGCTGTAACCGATGGCCGTGATCAGATCTCCGGGCAAATCGAAATCGGGATCAGGTAATCCGAACAAGTTTCCATCGCTGACATCGAGACTGGTGGCCAGTGCGCTTTGGATGAAAGTGGCATAAGCTTTCTGATGTGCTTCCAGGCAGTCCTTGGTGAATTCAATGGACTGATTGACAATGCAGGCAGCAGGGTCTGCGGGAAGGGTTTCCGCCATGGAGGCCAGCATGGGAATCCTCACCCCATCCGCAGCTATTTCAAATGCGTAGAAAGTATCCTCAAGCGCAAGACTGGCCCGAAATTTGGGACCTTCCGGAAATTCAACCGCCACCGGCCCGGAAAGGGCCATCTTGCCGTCAGGACGAATGGTCAAAACAATCGGACGTTGCTCCCCAGCTTGTATGGTGGCATGCGATCCCACCCCTGCAGGCAACTGAAAGGTTCCCGCAAAAGGGATTTGTATGCCTCTGGTAGAATCGAACGATACCACCGTGTCCAGATTCGAGATGGAACCACCTCCCAATGGAAAATTTGAAACCTGAACCGAGAAACGCCCGCGCTTGATTCCTTGAGGGCCCAGTTCGCCTTCCAGCCATTGGAGCCTTACGTTACGATAGGCGATCAACGACAAGCCGTTTACTGCTTCCTTGGCAAAGGCAGTGGCGATGTCGGAAATGGAAAGCGACCCAATCGGCAATTGTCGGGTGGTGTTTGAATCCACGGAAAGGGCTTCCGGAAAACGTAGCGGTGCGTCTTCACCAAATTGACCGACTGCCTTTTGAAAAACCAATCGACTTCCTTGAGCGGTTTCGATCAGATTGGCACCATCAGGAAAACGAATATTCAAACCCAGTTGACGTCCCAATGACAGGTGACCCATTGGACGATATTCAAAAGGAAGCAGTGAACCATCCTCATCCAATGGGACCGGCAGTCCTTCTTGAGGCGTACCTCCGGCATCCAATGGTACAAACCGATCGGGATCCAATAATGCCATCCATAACTCGTTCGAAGCCTGCTGCCCTCCCGCTGCGTCCGTAAATACAGCTTGGACTTTACGAACAACATTCACACCCGCAGGCCGTTGAATTTGAATATCAAATCCGCCATCCTGCTGCACTTCTATTCGACTTGGTAAATCTTCAACACCCGACAAAGCAACCGAATCGGTCTGTGTTCCTTCCGGGAGATTAAGAAACAATTGACCAGGGACCGCCGGCTCGGTGTTGTCCGGGGTTGGAGGCGTCAGTTCGACGCCATCTGTTGGAGGGACCTCGGGCTCTTCTTCGGGCAATACTGCAAGTACGCGATAAAAACGAACATCTTGGGCGAGGGGTTCATTGTCGGATAGAGTTGTCAGATCAGTTTCCGCGACGGAGGAAGCCACATCCAACCAGGGCGGGTCATTGATGATCCCCAGATCCTCGGCGTTCCAACGTTGCAATCTGTATTCCAAACCAGGAACACTGCTCCAGGACAATGTGACTCCCAAAGCAGGATCGGCGGCAACAGGCAACAGGATGCGGAACACCGATTCGGCCGAAAAAGGGTCCGTTCCGATTTGAATCTCCACGTCATCCGAATGTCCATCTCCATCGCTGTCGATGGATTGGGCAAGACTACTCTCGGTGACTCCAAGTCCCAATATCGCAAATGTAAACCAGAGAAGGTAAGCTTTGAAAGTGTGGTTCCACCCTCCACTCGCTCCAAAGTGGCGCACGTCATTAGTCATCATTTCAGGCTCCTATTAATCGACGATTATCAGGATTCTAAAAAAAACTCAAGATGAACAAAGAATCGATTGCAATTTCAGACTAAGGAGAAGCCCTTTATTAGAAAAAATGAGGTCCGGGAAATCAAATTTCCAAGCCTCACTGAAAGCATGTGATGAGTCAACGGAAGTTGGATATGAATACTGAAACCGGTGACGAAATCACTCAAATGAAGGTGTTTTGAAAAACAAAGGTAGAACAATGCAAAATCTTAGAATACGAACGAATGTTCCGAACCAATTGATGAGGAAAACCTCAATCTGAGATTCCCGCAAGAAGGCTGATTTGCTTCAAGAGTTTTTCAATATCAAACCGGTCTGGCGATAGAAAATCGTTTATGCGCCACAAGCAGCCAAGGTAATGGCATCTGAGTCTTCCCTTGGGCGAACAGGGAAATCTATCACAGGTCCTGCCTGCTCACTGGACAGACGGTTCAATGTTTTCTCGAGTCGCTGGCGAATTCGAAACATTCTCACTTTCATTGCGGAAATATTCCACCCCGTTTGCTCGCGAGCCTGATTATAAGTGTAGCCCTTCAGGCAAACAAGATCCACCAAAAGACGGTCTTTGACATTGAGGGTTTCGAGTAATTTGTCCACTAATTCGCGAGCAGCCCATCTTTGCGAGGGTTCCAGTTCGTCTTCACTGGTTGCCAATGATTCAATCACCAGCGCTTCCTCTTCCCCAAGATCTGCCAGGCGTAATTCCTGATTGGCTTTCGCTTTGTGATAAGCGTTGGTGCACATGTTGACGGCAATTCGGCTGACCCAATGTTTCAGCGGAACTTTCCCCGAATATTGCTCCAACTTTCTAAAGACCCTTATGAATATATCCTGTGCCAAATCTTCAGCACATCCTCTTCGTGGAAGTCTGGCTCGAACAATGGACATGACCTGCGGGTATAGAAATTCCATGAGACACTTGGCAGCTTCATCATCTCCTTCGATAGTTAGCCGGATCCATTCAGCAACTTCGGGCGGATTCTTTGAAGGGCTTGTTTTAATGACAGTGGATTCTGTTGCGATCATCTTGGTAAAGTTTCTGTGAATGTCGTGGTTAATTCTTGATCAATTTCATCGATACCAGGGACCCTGAGGAGCCATGTTTTATCGATACCAATCATGAGAAGTTTTTGATTGTCTTTGGAAAAAAGCAGTCGGTCCGCACTCGCTCCATCGGGAGTGAAAGTCAACATTTCGCGGCCTGTTTCAAGATGCCAGATTCGAATGGTTCCGTCAGGACTGCTGGTGCCAACGGATTTTTGATCCTGAGCAAAGGCTGCGGCATGAATTCCCTGCTTGTGTCCTGTCAAAACATGCTCAACCTCGCCAGTGGATGTATTCCATACCAGGCCTCGCTTATCCCATCCGGTGGCAATGGCAAGGGATCCATCGGGAGAAAAAACGACGGATTGATAGCCTTGATCCATGCCACGAAGGGTAGATACTTGTCGTTGGCCGTCAAAATCCCAAACCGCAATTTCGGAGTCTTCACCTTCGCGTTCAAGAGCAAGCAACCGACCATCCGGACTGGCTCCTTTAAAGGAGGTGTATTCCAGGGGAATCGCGTTGGGTTCATTTCGGTCGTAGCGGACGTTCCAAATGGCATACCCATTTTCGGAACGATAGAGCAGTCGATCGTTAGAGATAAAGGAATGCGATGTGTGGCGAATAAATCTACTGCTGCTACGCTCAGCCAAATCCAAGGAAGCTTCAAATCGATTGTCTGTCAGGTTGTAGATCTCCAACGATTGATCTGCCCCCCTTCGCGCAAGATGGATACCATCAGGGGAAACGCTCCATCCACGATGCCTGAACTCGGATGGAAAAAAATAATCGATGTCTCCTCGTTCAAATTCAGCCCACAAGTCAGATGGAAAAATTGCCGCAAGGTCCTTGCTGGATTCGATGGCCTCCACTTCTCGCTCAGACTGAGTGAATACAATGGATTCCAAATCAGGCTTGGGCTGCATGGATCGCAAATCCCACAGGTAAACGCGACCATCCTTGGCTCCTGAAGCAAGGGTTTGCGAATTGGGGGCAAATGCCAGGCAAAAGATCTCGTCATGATGTCCCTTGAAAGAACCCCTTTTTGTTCCAGTAGAGGGTTCCCAGACATGCAACAGGTAATCCCAACCACCAGCAACCAGCCACTGTGCATCAGGAGAAAATTCGGCGGCAATCAACTTGCCTGGTTGAGAGTCCTCCAGTTCTATCTCACGTTCCTCGAAAGGTTGAAACAACCTGAGTCTCAATTCGGTCACACTCCGGTTCCACCATTCAGGCATCCAGGCCACGTATTGCATGCCGTTCGCAACGGACATCAACCCGGTATCACGCGAAGAGGAGTGTGGCCAATCCATGACCTTCCTTCCCGACCGAACGTCATGGATGGAAATTTGTTCCTGGTTACGTTCTTCGATGGCAATGAGATTTCGATCCGCAGAAAAAGCGTATCCCCTGATATCCTTGTCTGTCAGAGGAAATGAAGAATAAGTGACTCCGTCTTCCCTCTCTTGTGTCACATCGAAAATTTTAAATCCAGCATCTGAAAAAGCAGCAAATCGTCCCGGTTTGTCCTGTTCGATCAAAGGAAATTCAGCCTCCTTGAAGCATGCCGCCTGAGACCAAGTGCTGGTGTTCCACACGCTGAGACTCGATGATCTGCGCCCACCGACATAGAGATATTGATCATCGCTTGAAAATTGAAGACGCAAACTGAACACCCACCTTGACTGAATGTTGGTTTCGAGCAGAGCAACGCGCATCCGTGTTTTAACATTCCAAACACAAACCTTACCCTCGGAGCTGATGGCGGCGAGCAAAGAACCATCATTGGAGAAAACCACCGCCCCCACGGCTTTGTCGAGATCTTCAAAGACAAACAGTTCATCACCTTTGGATCGATCCCACAGGTATTGCCACTCAAAGCCACGAAGTTCTTCTTGATCTGAATCCGAAGGCAAATATTTCATGAGCAACTCCCGGCTCTTGGAAATGTTACCTTCCCTCAAGAAGTGCTGCCCTTGATACATGTCAGAGGCGTAAAGGTTCTGACGCAAGGCTCGCGAACTGCTGAGTGCCAAATTGCGTTGTTCATTGGCGTCCTTTTCTCTTAACTCAGCCAATTCCTGAGCTGCTTGAGATTTCTGGGCAAGTTCATCAGCACTTCGCTGAGCTAGAGTTGCCTTGATCGCCAGAGTGGTGCTGACGACAGATCCTACCGATAGCAAAATCAGGATGATGGCAGCAGTAATCAGAGCAGCCTTGTTGCGTCGGGCAAATTTACGGAAGCGATACAGTGAACTGGGAGCTGCAGCTTTGACGGGCTCAAAATTCAAGTAGCGTTGGACATCAAGAGAGAGTTCGGCTGCCGTCTCGTAACGACGGTTGCGATCTTTCTCGAGAGCCTTCATCACGATCCAATCCAACTCTCCCCGCATCATGCGATTTAATCTCGCAGGCTCGGTGTTTCTTCTCTTGGCGGTCGTCGTCAGCTCGACATGATCCATCGTGCTGATTTGAGTGGAAGGATAAACGGGTTCCTCTTCACGTATTCGACGACGCATCTCATCGTAATCCGCCTTGGTGAGTTCCTGCGCATTCAGCGGCGTGCGGCCGGTCAAAAGCTCATAAAGCAAAACACCGAGCGAATAAATATCGGTACGGGTATCAATATCCAAACCACTCATCTGAGCCTGTTCGGGACTCATGTAAGCCGGGGTACCAATGAATTGATGAAATTGGGTAAACAGAGTTTTGTCGGTCAAACGCTGCTGAGTTGCCTTGGCAATTCCAAAATCAATGATCTTTGGAACCGCTTTATGATCATGCATCGTCACCAGGATATTGGAAGGTTTGATATCCCGGTGAATAACCCCCTTCTGATGGGCATGCTGGATCGCACTGCAGACATCCATGAACAGCTTCAACCGATCCTTGGTGTCCAGATTCTGCTGATCACAAAATTCCGTGATGGGAATTCCCCTGACCAATTCCATGACAAAATAAGGACGTCCCGCCTCGGTCGCGCCGGCATCGAGCACCTTGGCGATGTTGGGATGATCCATCATGGCCAGTGCCTGACGTTCTGCCTCAAAACGGGCGATCACCTGCTTGGTATCCATACCCAGCTTGATGATTTTCAAAGCCACGCGACGCACAACCGGCTCCTGCTGTTCCGCCATGTAAACCACACCACAGCCACCTTCACCGATGTTCTGCAGTAGCTTGTAACGATCAATGATCGATCCCTCCCCCTCTCGGGGAGCAGGTTCAGAGGTCAATCTGGTTTGCTCTTCAGGATCCAGTGGTAGAAAACCCTTGTCTGCAGCATGGGCCGACAAAAGACTTTCAATGCGATTGCGCAATACCTGATCGCCTTGGCAGGCATGATCCAGAAATCGTCCTCGCTCAGCAGGATCTTCGATCCCCTCAGCTTTGATAAAGATTTCTTTTTCCTTTAGATCACTCATCACAAAAAATACTGCGCCTTCACCATATTAAATGCGACGAAAGATCTCACTTTGGGCCAAAATACCTGAAAAATTTTTACCCAGACCTTCGAAACGAATCGGAAATGATACGTATCTTATTCATTACAATAAAGATACCACCCCCTGCACTGAATCAGGAAACCCTTGGGTTCACTTATTCCGGTTGATCTCTTCAAAAAGCCAGGCACGGGCATAGGCCCAATTGCGCTTGGCACTGCGTTCGGACATATTGAGGATTTTGGCGGCCTGAATGTTGGGAAGGCCTACGAAGAATCTGAGTTTGATGAGTTCTGCACTTTCGGGATCTTCTTTCTCGAGTTTGGCCAGGGCTTCGTTGACCAGCAGAAGTTGATCGTCTTTGGCGGTGACGGCCACGTCCAGGCCCGCAAGATCCACGCGCTTCCAGTCGCCTCCGTGACGCTGACGTTGCTTGCGACGAGCATTTTCCACCAGGATACGTCGCATGGCTTCTGCGGCCGCGGAAAAAAAATGCCGTCGGTTTTCCCACTGCTGATCTCCATTGCCCAATAATCGCAAATAAGCTTCATGGACGAGTGCGGTGGGTTGGAGTGTGTGGTTGGAGGATTCTTTCGACATTTGGCGAGCTGCCAACTGTCTTAGTTCACGATAGACCAGGGGAAGTAATTGCTCGGCTGCATTTTCATCTCCCCCTTCAATATCGTGAAGGATGCGTGTGATGTCGATGGACTGGGTCGTACTCAAACGAATTAAGCCTGTGCTTTGGCAATCATGTCTTCAAACACCTGGCGTTGCTCTTTAAGTGCGGCAATTTTATCCGCAGGATTGGTGCGCGCCTCGAGTAAAATCCATCCCTCGTAATTCGTCTGCACCATCAGATTCATCAATTGCTGATAAGGATAATCACCCAGGTTCAGCTCACGAACATGAACCGTCGCTCCAAATCTGTTTCGAACCATCTGAAAATTAGCCTTTAAACCGGCACCTTGGGTATCGACGCTGTTGGAATTCCAGCAAACTCCCACGTTGGGATGATCTGCAACATCGAATATGGCCTTCATAACCGGCAAATCGCTGGTGCCTTTGCCATGGGCTTCAACACGGATTTCCTGTCCCCAATCATCCCCATAGGCTGCCACTTCATTGAGAGCGCGCCCGATTTGGAGAATGGTCTTTTCGTTGGACACACCTTTGGCAAAACCATTGGGCTTCACTTTGACCCCGCTTCCACCGCAATCATGCATTAAGCGGATGTATTTCTTGGTCAATTCAATGTTTGCTTTCAACTTATCAGGATCGGCATCGTGGAATTGCGCATTGGATCCGTATCCCACAAGGGTCACTGAACTGTCTTTGAATCGGTCGCGCACTTCTCTTCGTTCGGCAGCAGACAAAGATGGCTCCACACCATGTGCGTGCTCGGTTCGTGTTTCAACGCCAGTCAAACCCGAGGCTTCACAGGCATGGATCAATTCAGAAAGTTTCATGTCCTTACCCCAAAGGTAGGTCACCAATCCAAATTTCATGCTGGATTTTTTGACAGCAGACTGAGCCTGTAGGACACTTGAAGTTCCAAGCCCGGCCGAAAGAGAAGCAGTCAAAAGAGAGCTGTGACGCAAGAAAGATCTACGACTCAAATAATGGGAATTCATGGGCACAGAATAAGCAGCAGATAGGGAGCGTGACAAGCCTTGATAAGGCGAGTCATTCACTCTAAATAAGCGAGAAGAACAACCAAATCGGAGAAACGCATGAAGAAAGCGTCCTGATTGACACCTGATTTCTCTCGGTTAGATTGGCGGGCACATGCCCAAAAGAAAAAGGGAAACTTGCATCCAACTACGAGGGGTTCGACACAACAATCTCAAACATTTCGATTTAGACATTCCTCTTGGGAAACTGATCGTCATCACTGGATTGAGCGGTTCGGGCAAAAGTTCCCTGGCTTTTGACACTCTCTATGCCGAAGGCCAAAGACGTTACATCGAGACCTTCACGCCTTATGCTCGGCAATTTTTTGACCGGATGGACAAACCCAAAGTAGACCGCATCGAGGGAATTCCTCCGGCGATTGCCATTGAACAGCGTAACACGGTCAAAACCACGCGATCCACCATCGGGACCATGACCGAGATCTGTGATCACATGAAGGCATTGTGGTCGACAAAAGCGGATTTGTTCTGCCCTCAGTGCGGGGATCAGGTGCAGGAAGAAGATGCTGAATCGGTTTGGAATCAATGGATCGAGAAGGCTGAAGGCAAGACGGTGATGATCACCTTCGAAGTGCCATTGAGTTCAAAACTGAGTTTGGAAGAGTCCATCAGTCTGGTAGAACAACAGGGATTCGGTCGCGTTCTGTTTGATGGAAATCCAATGCGCCTGGAGGAGTCATTGACGAAACTCAAAGATGCCAAGTCCACCCACCTCACGATCATTCAGGACAGGATTCCATTGAGCACCAAAATGCGCTCACGATTTGTGGAGGCATGTGAGCAGGCTTACCATTTTGGCAAAGGCCATTTAACGATTCAAATATTCAACAAGACCTATCAACCGGACTGTGAGTCAAGCAAGCACTCCAAGCATCGACACTGCACACGATGTGACATCGAATTCAAGGAACCGACTCCTTCCCAGTTCAGCTTTAACAATCCTGCGGGAGCATGCCCGGAGTGCAAGGGGTTTGGCCGTGTCATCACGATTGACTACCAATCTGCCATTCCGGACGAGACACTTTCATTGAGACAAGGGGCAGTCAAACCTTGGCAGTCAGGACACGGGATAGAATGCCAAAAGGACATGATGACTTTTTGCAAAAAAAGAAAGATCCCAATGGATGTGGCGTTCAAAGATCTATCCAAAAAACATCAAAGATGGGTTATCGATGGAGATGAAGGCTACGGAAAAGACGCAGACCACCAATGGCCCAAGGCCTGGTATGGCGTGCGAGGATATTTTCGATGGCTGGAATCAAAGTCCTACAAAATGCATGTCCGAGTCCTGCTGGCCAGGTATCGAACCTATCAACTTTGTCCTTCATGCGAAGGAGCAAGATTTCAACCCGAGACATTGAACTACCGAATGCGATTGCCTGGTAAGAACACAGCTTCGATTACCTTACCAGAATTCTACAAACTACCTTTGTCTCAATCTCTGTCGATCATCGAAGGCTGGAAAAAAGAATTCAATCCGCGAGTCAATGAACCGCTGGGATTGGTCTTGAACGAAATTGAATCCAGACTTGGTTTTATGGTTGAAGTTGGACTTTCCTATTTGACCTTGGATCGTCCAACCAGAAGTCTGTCCGGCGGTGAAACAGAACGGGTCAATCTTACAAGCTGCCTGGGCACCAGGCTGGTGAACACTCTTTATGTTCTGGATGAGCCCAGCGTCGGCCTGCACCCACGCGACACGCAGCAATTGATAAGTACTCTGAAGCAATTGCGGGACCAAAACAATACGGTGATCGTGGTGGAGCATGAGGCTCAAATGATGCTCGAAGCAGATCAAATCATCGATATCGGGCCTGGTCATGGTCCATCGGGTGGAGAAGTCGTGTTCCAGGGAACTCCCAAGCAATTACTCAAATCTCGATCTTCATTGACAGGTCAGTATCTGGCTGGTTCCAAAAAAATCGATGCATTTCGTGGACGTCCCATGAATCCAAAAAACAAATTGAAATGGATTCAGATACGAAAGGCATCCAAGCACAATCTAAAAGACATCGACGTCAACATTCCACTCAATCGATTGGTTTGCATTACCGGAGTCAGCGGTTCGGGCAAGACGACATTAATCCGTGAGGTTTTGATCCCCTTGCTGAAAGACCGGTTAAATCAGGACCTGACCTCCGAAAAAACCTATGAAGATGATGAAGTGCCCCAAGATACCTCTACTTCTACCAAACGAAAGGCCAGCATCAAAGGGCACCAAAGCATCGATGAAACAGTCCTCGTTGACCAATCCCCTGTTGGTCGCACCCCGCGCTCGAATCCGGCGGTTTATGTGGGGGCCTTTGATGCAATCCGTGAATTATTTGCACGAAGCAAAGCGGCCGCGGACAAGGGATACAAAGCAGGTCATTTCAGTTTCAATTCACGCAACGGGCAGTGTCAGCACTGCAAGGGTGTGGGATTTGAAAAAATCGAAATGCAGTTTCTGAGTGATGTCTTTATTCGTTGCCCAGAATGCGATGGCCAACGCTTTCGACCGCAAATCCTGGAAATCAAACTCAGTGAAAATGAAATGGCGGAAGTTTCGGACCCCACCTCCGTCGAATCTGATTCTGTAAAATCCTGGAGTATTGCGGATATGCTGGAAGCCACCATCGATGAAGCTTTGGATTTCCTTCAAACCTTCCAGGATTCAAATCATGCTAGAAAAGCCATTCACGGACTTACCTGGCTCCAAAAAGCGGGTTTGGGTTATCTTCAGTTGGGCCAACCCGTCAACACCCTTAGCGGCGGAGAAAGCCAGCGGCTCAAGCTTGTCAAACACCTCACCCAAATTTCCAATCAAAGGAATAGACCTCAGCATTGCCTGTACGTGTTCGATGAACCAACAACCGGATTGCATTTTGATGATGTGCGCATTCTCCTGGATTTATTTCAGGAACTTGTGGATTCGGGACATTCAGTCCTGATGGTTGAGCATCATACCGATGTGATCAGGAGTTCAGACTGGATCATCGACCTGGGTCCTGAAGGGGGCGAAGGGGGTGGAGAGCTGGTCGTCTGCGGTACGCCGGAAGTCATCAAGTCCTGCGCTGCAAGCCATACAGGAAAGGCACTTTGAAATCAACTTAAGTCAAGTATCCATCAAGTGTCCGTCATACCCACATCGAACGAGGTACTCGTAAGCTGACATTTCCTGCTGACCTACCTCTTGTTTCGTTTGGAAGCCGAGCTTTGGATATTCCAGAATGCGTTGAAAATCGCCCACCATGATTTCAGTAACGAGTTCTTTTGGTATTTCGTCATGGCAATAGGAGCTGAAGTCAAGCTGTGGTGACGTTATTTGCCACTGCACTTCCGGCCATTGCTTTGTCAGAGATGCAAAGGCCCTTCGCTCCATGTATGGTTTTTGAATGGCAATGGCCTTACTGACTTTTATTTCCAAATGATCAAGGAGAGCTTTGGAATTCCTGATATTCTCGCCCGTATTGGTCGCATTGGGTTCGAGCAGGATAACTTCTTTGGGCAATCCACATTCCATGGCGCGCGCCGATATCAATTCGGCTTCGGGGCGGTCAAAAACTCCTTCAGTCCAGTTACCATAACCTCCCGTAAAGAGGTAGATGGGAGCAACCCCCTCACGATAAAGCTCGGCTGCGCGATCCCCCACTCTGAGATCGTGACTTCCAAGGATCAGAACCAGGTCCGCAGCTTCGATATTTTGCCGGAGGCAATGGTAATTCCACAAGGTCAATGCGGCGGATTCAATTTCAGCGTTCCATGGAAGCTCCTGATTCATTCAGTCAATCTGTCAGATTAAAGCGATTGAAACGAGAAGAATTGGATATGCGATCACCGGGCTTTTTCGTGCTCAATAAGGTTCGATGAAAGAAGAATGATCGAAAGTAATCCAAGAGGCTATGAACGCGAAGCTCCATGCTTTTTCCGTATCTCGAGCAAGAGTTCCTGGGCGGGTTCATAATTTTTGCGGGCGGCATTCTTGATCCAGCGAAGGGCTGAGTCTCTATCGCGCTCACATCCACGACCGATCCAGAGCATCATGCCCAAATTGGTCTGTGCCTTGGTATGCCCAAGATCGGCTGCCTGACGGAACCAGCCCAGAGCCAAGGCATAATCCTGAGGCACCCCACGGCCTTCATAAAACCGCTCGCCCATCTCAAAAATCGATTCACGGTCGCCCATTTCAGCCTGCTCCAGAGTGCTGATGACATGCTTCTCCATGACACCATGTGCAAAGCTTCTTGCCTGGCGAATACCCGTCTTGGTCTGGTGATAGGTTCCAGACAATCTCTTCCAAATACCCCCTGCGGCCAATAATTTGAGCAGCCAATTCATCGTTTGCTTGCATTCTCACCCATTAGGGGTTCATTCTTTTTCGTGGTTTTTGCTAGTCAGCAAGTGAAATATTCCGCATAAAACCCGATTTCCGTTCCAATGAAGGAGCAAATTATCATACTTGATTTTGGTTCGCAATATACTCAGGTGATCGCAAGACGCATCCGTGAGTGTCAGGTCTATTCAACCATCCTCCGCTACGACACGCCTGCGGCTGAGATTGCGAAGATGAAACCAAAGGGAATCATCCTTTCCGGTGGCCCGAGCAGTGTCTTTGACAAAGAGGCACCCAAGCCCGATCCTGCCCTGTTCAAACTCAAGGTGCCGATGCTTGGGATCTGCTACGGTCTGCAAATACTCGCAGCCTCCTTGAATGGTCGCGTGGAGCGAGGTTTGAAACGCGAGTACGGAAAAGGAACCCTGGAAATCAAAGCCAAGAATTGCCCTTTGTTTCGCAGACTCCCCAAACGCATCCAGGTTTGGAATTCGCACAGCGATAAACTTACCAAATTGCCGAGGGGATTCGAGACGGTAGCTATTACTGAAAACTCAGATTTCGCTGCTATTGCCGACACCAAAAAACAAAGATACGGATTGCAATTTCACCCTGAAGTTGTCCACACCCCACGAGGAAGTGTCATCATCGATAACTTCGTTTATGACATCTGCAAATGTGGACGCAACTGGACCATGCTCAATTACCTGGATCAGGCCGTTGAAGAAATCAGGGAGCAGGTGGGCGATGAAAAAGTGATTCTTGGTTTGAGCGGTGGCGTTGATTCCAGTGTCGCTGCCGCCTTAATTCATCGAGCTATTGGTGACCAGTTGACCTGTATTTTTGTGAACAACGGCCTGTTGCGTGCACGCGAGGCGGACGCCGTTCGCGAGGTCTTTCAGCACAATTTCAAGATCAAGCTCAGGTATGAAAATGCCACGGCCATGTTCCTCAAGCGATTGAAGGGTGTCACAAGTCCCGAACGGAAACGTAAAATCATCGGCAAGGCATTCATCGAATCATTCACCCAGGCAACCAAAAAAGTGGGCGACGCGAAATTCCTGGCTCAGGGCACTCTCTATCCCGACGTCATCGAATCCGTGCCCATTGCTGGGAACCCTGCAGCACTAATTAAAAGTCACCACAATGTTGGAGGGCTGCCGAAGAATCTGAAATTCAAGCTGCTTGAGCCTCTTAAATGTCTCTTTAAAGATGAAGTCCGTCTGCTGGGACTCGAACTGGGGCTTCCCAAATCCATGGTGTATCGACATCCGTTCCCAGGTCCGGGCCTGGGTGTCCGAATCCTCGGAGATGTTACGCGAGAACGCATCCGCATCTTGAAAGAAGCCGACACGATCGTGCTGGAAGAAATGAAAGCTTCAGACTGGTATTACAAGGTTTGGCAGGCATTCGCAGTGCTTCTCCCCGTCAAGAGCGTGGGTGTCATGGGAGACGAACGTACCTACGAATACACTATTGCAGTGCGTGTGGTGGAATCAAAGGACGGCATGACCGCTGACTGGGTCAAACTCCCTTACCAAGTCCTGGAAAAAATTTCCAATCGGATCATCAACGAAGTCAAAGGAGCCAACAGGGTTTGTTACGATATTTCAAGCAAACCGCCCGCAACGATCGAATGGGAATAGCCTCCTACTCGGATTCATAAACCGGCTGTGCCGGGCAGGAAAAACTTCTACTTTAGAAGGCTCAACTTTTCGAGCTCAGCAGTAGAATGTACGTGAACTCAACGAATTAAATATTTCGAATTCCCATTGAAAAGATAAGTATCAAGGGTAGATTGCCCACGTTCGTAGCGAGGAACACTTGAGACACCCAATGGCAAATTTGAAAAAAGATTCTAAGGATACACATCAAAAAGCATTAGAAATCAATCTGGACAGGGGTAAATACGGTACCTTGGCAGAGATTGGTGGCGGCCAGGAAGTGGCCAGATGGTTTTTTCGTGTAGGCAGTGCTTCCGGAACGGTTGCAAAGACCATGTCCGCATATGACATGACGTTTAGCGACTCCATCTATGGAGCCAGCAAGCGTTACGTCAGCCGTCAAAGAGTGGAAACAATGTTGGACCATGAGTACCGCTTGCTGCTGGAAAGGCTTGGAGATACCAGAGGGTCAGAAACCAGCTTTTTCGCGTTCGCCGACTCAGTCACTACCCGTAACCCTGCCCGAAACAGCAACGGTCATGGCTGGCTTGGTATTCGATTTCAAACCGCGCCTCACGCCGAGCCTTCTCAAATTCTGATTCACCTTCAACTATGGGGAAAAGAGTACATCCAGGATCAGGAAACCATCGGTGCTTTCGGTATCAACCTGATCTACGGGGCATACGAATTCAATGATCGCCCTGAAGTGTTGATAGAATCCCTGGGGGACGGCATTCCCAAAGGCCACATGGAAGTTGATGTGATTGAGTTTTCGGGCCCAGCTTTCAAGGAGGTGGACAACAGACTCATGTGCTTGAAACTGGTCGAAACGGGATTGGCCAATGCCGCCATTTTCAATCCGCAAGGAACGATGATTGAGCCATCCGAACTTTTCTATAAGAAATCGGTATTGGTACAACGAGGCAGCTTTCGCCCTGTCACACGGCTGGCAGTGGATATGCTGGAATGCTCCATGGCAGAATTTATCCAGGAGCCAAAAGTCCAAAGCAAGGAGGTCGTCACATTACTGGAAATGTCCATTCAAAACCTGACGACGACCAACGAAGCCAAGCAGATTGACTCAAAGGACTTTTTGGAACGAGTGGATTGTTTAAGTGCTTTGGGTTATCCGGTCGCTATTTCCAACTACGGAGAGTTTCATCGTTTGGCAGCTTACTTGTTCAGGTACACCCAAAAAATGATCGGAATCACCATGGGTGTCCCCACGCTCAAAGAGGTGTTCAATGAAAAATACTACGAAGATCTGGCGGGTGGTATCCTGGAGTCCTTTGGTCGACTTTTCAAAAACGATCTGAAGCTCTATGTTTACCCCTGGAAAGAACCTTCAACGGGAGCCTTGATCACAGCTACCAACCTGTTGGTCGAACCACATCTTCGCCACCTGTATCAGTATTTGTATGAGAACCAGTTCATTCAGCCACTGCGGGATTATGATCACGAATGCCTGGGTATCAGCAGCAATCAGGCTTTTGAGATGATCAAGGAGGGCAAAGGAGACTGGAAACCATATGTTCCCCAGAAGGTAGCCGACCTGATCACTGGAAGAAAACTCTTCATGAAAAAGGGAGAGACCGTTTCCAAACCCAGGCAAGGAGCCACCATCACCTGAACTGGCTTAAAAGGATTTCAATTCCTTCCAGAGTGATTTCAGGTCTCCATCCATACTGGCCATCTTAAGCAATTCCTTGCGGTCACCAATCTCGAGGGCAAGTCTGAGAAATTTTCTCGCTTGATCCAGCTCACCTGATTGGCACGCATAACAAGCAAGGTTGTAGGGTATGATGGGTTCAGTAGGGAATTTGGCGGCCGCTTCGAGAAGCGATGTCGTTGCCTTTTCCACCGAACCATGCGTTGAACGTCTCAACGCATAAGAGCGAAGGATATATCCCCCTGGATGTTTTGGAAGGTCGCGAACCATACTCTCGGACAATTCGAGGGCTGCATCCCAATCCTGGGTATCTGCAAACACACGCCACTTTAACTCCAGATACTCAGGCCGCAATTTAACGGAAGCTGAAACCTGTTCCAATTCACCAAGAGCTTCAACGGGGTTCCCTAGAATCAACCAGCCTTCAGCGCTGGAAATATAGTAAGTATCTGGCGGAGTGATCGCTTTCACGGAGAAATATCAAAGCGGACTGTTCAACTGAAAGCCGGATGGATCCAGATGCTTGGGAACATAACCGACACTGGTTTGAATGGCATTTTCGCAGGAACAGCCCGCGCTGGCTTCAGGAGCCAGCAAAAGCCCACCGGCAGGGATCATTCCGAGCCAGCAACCACTCCTCAAACCTTCGAATTGAACACGCTTGTTGCTCGCGAGATCCCATTGACCGTGATAATAGTGACGATAAAAAATACTGTTCAATGCGGCGGACATCGTTCCGCATCCTCGTCTTTCGGGAAGATCTGTTCGAAGCAATTTTCCGTCTCTCAAACTGAAGGCTCTTTGATCGGAATAGAAAACATCTCCAATCACAACAGGGTGTTGCAAATGGCCGCTGTGATGATTCTTACCTGCTTCGTGGCTTTCTTCCCACAGAAGTGAACCGGCAGCCAGCGGCGCCTGACTCAGGTCGGTCGAGTCAGAGGATTCTCCTGAAGTGTTAAACGCAAAGGTGTGATAGTGTTTATTCTTGTCAGCACCTGTGACAATCAAAGTGTCATTGCTGAATGTCATGTATGTCATGAACTGGCAATCACTGAAATCATGAACACGTTCCCATTCTTGCCGACCGCTTTCAAGATCCAGGCAAACAAGTCTGACATCGGTCAGGATTTCGGGATCCAATCGTCCGGTTGGTGCCGAAATCGCTTCAAGATTTCGACTTTCCAAAAAATAAATTTCACCTTCCCCAATGGTAATGGTGGAGTTGATGATCGCTCCTCCTTCATACACCCAGGCTTGTTCCCCTGTGTGTCGGTTCAATCCAAAAAGACGCGTGCTGGTGACCCGGCTGACATCTTCGGTGTGAAACTCTTCAAACCACTGACCGTCATCCCCCAAATAGCGTGATCCTGATTTCACGCTGCTACCAATCAATACATCCTGAACGGCGGCCAGATATCCCCAATCCACCTTCGGGGTTCCCTCAGGTCTTAAAGCTTCAAATTTCAATGCACGTTTACCAGTATCCCCTTCCACCCCGATGCAATGCCGACCTTGAGCAACATATAAGTAATCGTGCGTTCCAATCATGTTACTGCAATCTCTCGGCAAATTGGCACGCCGCATCTCAGGACTGAAATAATTCCAAAGAATGGAACCGTTGTAGGAATCCAAGCCAAACAACACCCGGTCTCCTTGAATGAATAAGCGTCCGTTCACAGAAATGGGTGCAGGATTACGAGGCCCACGATCGGGCATGGGACGTGGTCCCGGATCGCCCCACCAAAGAACCCCCAAATCACCGTGAACCAGGGCATCCTGACTACAGGAAGAATTATCCGCCCCACCATATTGGTGGCTCCAATCCCCGGCACCAACCAACTGCCCCCGAGTGGCCATCATCCAACTGCGTTCGGTTTCCTTGCGAAAACTAACTCCGAATTCTTCGAACGATTGTTGCAATTTGGATACCGTTGCGAAGGGCGTGTCAGAGTTCAATGCCACACACAATGTGCCCCCCGCAGGACGAATGATTCTCTTGAGCCATTGTAAATCCTGTGGATCGTCCGCAATGCTGAACGCATCCGGTTCAGTTGCGATCACAAGGTTGGCAAAGAAAGGACCGTAAGGGAGAGATGTAAATTCACTCTGGTGAACAGAAACCCGTTCACCATAAACTCCTGCTTCGTCCAGATACTTGCGTGCGTCCTGAATTGTTTCACTGGACGGATCCACAAGGATCACTTTGTATTGGCTCAAACGAACCAGTGCGTGTGCCATTTTCTGCTGCACTTTTCCCGCCCCAAGGAACAGTGCATAGCCCGCTTCTCGGGAAGTTGCATTCAGCAATCCACTGACGCTTTGCAGAACCTCACCTGAAAGCTCACCCTGGACGGAAGTAAACTCAGGATCACCTGCTCCTACGGGTGCGTAATAAAAGGAAGTATCAAATTTGTAGAGCGTACTGAACTGAGCGTGACCCGCTTGATCCGGCCCATGGATTCGAAAGGTGTATTCCGCGTCTCTTTGTAATTGATCAAATGGAACGGAATGGCTGAAACTGGAATCTGGATGTTGAAATTGCCTGAACTCACCCTCAGGCCCCATCAGGTCCAATCTCGTCGGCATCGAGGCATCTACCTCCCAGGAAATGTTGACTTTACCAGGCCCTATCCAATCGATGAATGGACCATAAGCGATCTCCATAATTACCGGTTTTGGCCCGGGCTTGGGAAAATAATCCTTTTTCTCTTCATATCTCGACCGAATCCAATCACCTCCCATGGCCTGGTTGAGCAGAAAGATCTCGTGGATGGCTCCTTTCATTGGAAGGTCCTGATCGGTATCATGGAAAGCACCAATTTCGTAGAAAGGATGCTTGGGGTAGCGCACTTTCCCCTCTTGTGTTTGAGATTCACCCGAGAGTTCACCATCCACCCACAAGGCCATTTTGCTGCCACTATAGCTTGCGACGACATGATGCCATTTCCCAGGAGTGAAACGCGTAGAGGATTCAAGATAGGTCAATTCGGTCTGCGAATCGGAAGCGAGCCCAAAAATGAATCGATCCTTACGATAACCGACCACCCAACCCGCTTCGGCATTTGGATCATCCTGCACGGCTCCAATGATCGCACCCAGCTCGGCAGGTTCATCCAGACGCACCCAGGTTTCGATGCTGAAGTCCTGTTCGGGCAGGTTGGCATCAGCGGGTCCATCGGAAAGGACCAACCGTTCCCCATCACCACTCAATTCTATCCGAGGAGGAATGGGATCCATGAGGAAACGAACCTTTCCTTTGAAAACAGGCCGTGGTCCACCCTGAATAGGAAGCATTTTCTGACCTTGCTGACGATGTGCCGCAAACAGCCAGTGTGCATGGATCAACTCACTATCCAATTCGGCCGCCTGCGTGAAGGAAGGCAGGAGTGTCCAAAGAGCCAACAGCGTGGAGATAAACAGGGATCTTTTCATCATGACTATGGTCGTTTACGGCAAAGGTTTATCCTTAACAGACAAATTCAAAACTACATTCAGGGCATTCAATGTGCAAACCTTGTTTGCTTCGCAATACAGTATTCAGAGTGGGAGGAAATTCCTGATTAAAACCTGTTGCTTAGTCGGTACTGACCAGACGGAGCAACTGCGGAATGACATATGCCAACACAACGCTGATAGCCAATCCGGAAAAAGCTTTGAAAACATCGCGAGCAACGACATCACGGGTTTCTTTCATGCTTCTTTGCCAGAGTACCCGGGTCAAAGCAATTTCACGTCCTGCCAACAACCCTATGAATACCCAGGTCGTACTCATCGGCATCTGACTGGCCTCCTTAAATACCAGTAGAATAAGGGCAAAGAGAAAATCAATGATGGTTGCCGATCGAATATCGGTCGTGCCCGTTTTACTGGTAACAATTTTTTGAATCGCCCCTCCGCGGGTGGCAAAGATCAATGCCATCAGCCCCAGCATCCAGACCAGAGCCATCAGCAGCATGGGCAAGGAGACCTGGCGCGGCAGATAAACGAAGATATTAGCCAAATCTTGGATAAGCCATTGACTCCAAAGAAAACCGGTCGAGCACCATTGCAAAGGAACCCAATAAGCCGGTGAAGACTTTTCACCTGTTTCGAAATGATGTTTTTCGACTTTATCAACAACAAAACGATAGAGAACCATTCCCAGAATGAAGGCCACCGCATAGCCGAGAATCGATTTTAATAGCATGCTGGGAAGGGCTTTGGGGGCAAATACTGTCAGGATGAGGAAGGTTGTACTGACCGGAATACCCAGGCGTGTCAGAATGAGCAGCACAAAAGGAGGGATACAATAAATCCAGCTGTGTGAAATGGCGATGGGAATGGCCGATAAGCGTCCATAACTCACATCACCGGCATACTTCCACCATCCATACACCAGGACAGCCGAACAAAGGAAGCCAATATAAGCCCACAGAATCGGCCAGGGCCGCTTTTCGTTCGAACTAAGAAAAGTGCCCAGTGTCTGTATGGCATCATTCGCGATAACGGAATAGGCTGCCAATGCAAATCCAAGTATTAAAAAGAAGTCCACAAGGGTTTTATTGTTTCACGGCATTCCATTGGCCTGAAGGAGGCATATGCTTCCGCAAACATGACCGCAGATGACAGGTAACAAATCCGTTTCAAGATTGTTACGATTGAATGAAATCTGAGCATCAATCTGAAAGATTGTTTTTTGGGAGTAACTTTCTTTCCTGAGTATTGTTACAATTCAGAATATGTCCGGTCATTTTGACGTGCCACCCTCTGACACGACAATGGAAGCTGATTCGTTGTCGCAAGCGCTGAATCGTGGTTACGTTTGCCCAGAGAATGCTGGACCAGACTGGCGAGCGGCTTTTGAAAACGGAGTGGACATGGCTCTTCTTGAAGACTCCCTTGCCATGACACCAGTTGAAAGACTGGCCGCACACCAGCAAGCCCTGAGTCAGGCTCTCATGATCAAAGCTTCTGTCATCCAAAATGAACCCTGATCCACCGCCCCTCCTTTGATTATCCCGAAGTAAAAGGCGTCGGTTGTGTTGAAATATGCCTTCTGTTTTTTTGGATGTAAAATTGCGTGAGACTTGAATTGTCCAGACGGAGTGGGTAGGTTGCCGTCGATGCTAGATGACCGCTCTTATATGCAGTCCCCCTATCGACCGAAAACACAGTATTCGGCGGTGGTGATGCTTATTGTCATCTGCGCCGGGGTGTTCTTGCTCCAGGTATTCACTCAGCCTGCTCAGAATGCTTTGCTGGGATCTGTCTGGGGAGATTACTTTTTCCTGAGTCAGACCGGTATTTCTCGAGGGTTTCTATGGCAACTGATCACTTTCCAGTTTATTCACGGCAACCTCCTTCACTTGTTGTTCAATTGCTGGGGACTCTATCTTTTCGGCAAAAGCATTGAAGAATCTCAGGGCAAAGCGGGCTTTTTCAGGCTCTATTTCTTGTCGGGCATTGCCGGTGGATTGCTGCATGTCATCATCGCCTGGGCAATCAACGGCAATACCATCCCCATGTTGATGGTGGGTGCTTCGGCAGGGGTCTACGGGTTGATTGCTGTGTTTGCAAGAATGTGGCCGGACACTCCGTTGATGATGTTCCCCATCCCTATTACGATCAAGGTCAAGCACTTGTTTTTCATATTGTTAGCCATAGCGGGTTTGGGTCTCATATTCTCGAAAGGGGGTGGAGTGTCTCATGCGGGTCATTTCGGTGGAGCCATTGCGGGATTGCTGTATGTACATTTCGTGGTTGAAGGAAAAACGTTCTCATTTGGATTACCAACTCGTCCCGCAGGCGGTCGAGTCAGGCAAACGCAACCGGTCAGCAAGGTGGGCAACGTACTCAAGCGCGTTACCAAATCAGGCAAGAGCCAGGCTCCGTTGACGGAGGAAGAGTTTATCAGTCGTGAAGTGGATCCCATCCTCGAAAAAATCTCTGCTCACGGGATCCATAGCCTGACGGACAAGGAACGTAAAATCCTGGAATCAGCTCGATCCCGGCTCAGTGGAAGGTTAAAAAACAGGTAACCCTTTCTTTTGCTTTCTTTTGAAACAAATCACCATCCAGAGGTGAATTTGTATTCAGTTCACAAAGACCAAACCTTAACGGAGGGAGCCATGCGATGAATTTCTTTCCTGTTGTCGGCCGTGAATTGCAAATTGCGGCCAGAAAACCGCTGACCTATCGGTTGAGGGTGGTGACCGTATTCATCTGCCTGGCCTTCTGTGCCCGAGCGGTCTTTCAATATTCGAGTTCAGGGGGACTCGGCACTGGTCAGGGAATCAACTTGTTTCTGACTCTCACCACCATTGCCTTTTTGTTCAGTTCCTTTTCCGGAGTGTTTGTGTGCTCGGATTGCCTCAGCCGAGAAAAACGTGATGGTACTTTGGGTTTACTTTTCCTGACAGATCTGAGGCCGGTGGATGTGGTTTTTGGGAAATTATGTGCCTACGGACTGAACCTGTTCTACGGACTGCTGGCATTCGTTCCCATTCTGGCAATGACGCTTCAAATGGGTGGTGTCACCTTGACCCTGGTCGGAAAAACCGTGCTGATGCTTTTGAACTGCATGTTTCTGTCTATCTCCATCGGAACCTTCATTTCATCGATCAGCAAAGATGAACGAAAGGCGCTGTGGGCTTCGATTGGTTTATTATTAACGATTTATATAGGGCCTTTTATTGTATTTGAGTTCATGGAACAAGACCGGGGACCGGATTTCCTTAAACCTGTTTCCCACCTGTTGCTCTGGCTTTCTCCGTTGACATCTATGAACGGTATTGTCAGCGGATTTTTTGGCAGGTCTGCCTTGTTTGGCTTCCTGGGCGTACAGTCTGGAGCCATCGGATTTTATGCCTCCATCCTGATACCACACCTCCTCGCGTGGTTTCTGCTCTATCGCTCGGGCCGCGCCATTGCCAAGGTCACTTCAGGTGGAGGACGCTCAACCTGGTTCGATGTCATTCGAGAACGCTGGCACTACTTTCTTTTTGGACGAGGTGAAAAGCGACGAGCCCACCGGCAATGGTTACTGGACCACCATCCCATGACCTGGATGGTCATGCGTGAAAAACTGAAGCTCAAATACGTCTGGACCCTGGTCATTTCTGTCATGTTCATCTGGGTGATCGGTTACAGGACCAATGGAGAGGTCATGGCTGAATCGACCGTTTTGATGTCGCTCGGAATGTTCGTTCACTTTTTCCTGAAAATCTGGGTGGCATCCGAAGCCGCTTCCGCCATCGCAGAAGACCGTCGCACCGGAGCACTCGAATTGGTTGTCACCACACCATTGGGCGCGCGCGGGATTGTCAACGGGATTTTCAAGGCCTCTCTACTTCAGTTTTGGAAACCTGTAGTGTTGTTTTTGGTTTTAGAGATCATACTGGTGAGCTTTGTTGCTGTACCTAAGAATTCAGGAATCGTTGGTGGCAACATGGAGAACATTTACCTGATGCGCTTTCAATACATGGCAGGCATTGGCATGTTGGGTCTGGACATGGCCTCCATCGGATGGGTAGCCATTTGGTATGCTCTTACTACAGGCAGTTCTCATAAAGCCATAGGGAGGTCCGTTGTCTGGATGTTGGCTGTTCCCTGGTCGATCTATTTCTGTATGGTTCCCATTTGGGAAATGCTCTGGAATCCATTTGCAAGATACACTTTTGCATGGATTGAACCATGGATCGAAATGCCTCCAGCTCATTCAAGTTCACGACGGGATATGACCACGGATCCAGGGTATGCATATTTCGGAAGCGGTCGTATTCTTTTCTGGTGCCTGATTGGAGTGCTGTGGAATTATTTCTACGCTTGGCGTTACACACGCAAGCGAGTACTCAGCGAGTTTCAAACCTTGGTGTCCGAATCCAGTATTCAGAAAAAATCATGATTCGCGGGAAAATTGAAAGGAATTCAACTAAGGTAGAAAGGTGTGATGAACCATTGAGGATATTCTGAGTTAGTCAGTATCCTTCAAGCTTCGCCAAATATCGCTTGCACCAAGGGGTTCAACTCATCAAATTGTCAGCAGCATGATGCAATTAAATAAGGAATCAGAAGAATCAAAACCGGTAGTGCCCAACAAAGTTTTTGAATCCCTCTCCAAGCAGAGGACGATCACCCTTTTTGGTGAGATCAACCAGGAAGTGGCTGAAAAAGTAACCCAGGCCCTGCTGTATCTTGATAATGAATCCAATGATCCCATCAAAGTGATCATTAATTCACAGGGCGGTCATGTCGAATCGGGGGATACTATTTTTGACATGATTCGTTTTGTGAAATCGAAAGTTTATGTGATTGGAACCGGTTGGGTGGCCAGTGCGGGGGCCTTGATTTATGCCGCACCTCCCAAAAAATACCGATTGAGCCTGCCCAACACCCGTTTCATGTTGCATCAACCCATGGGCGGTGTAGGAGGTTCCGCATCGGATGCAGAAATTGAAGCGCGCGAAATCATCAAAATGCGCGAACGACTCAACCAAACCTTTGCCGATCAGACTGGCCAGCCCATTGAAAAGGTCAGGCAGGACAGTGATCGAAATTTCTGGATGGATCCCAAAGAAGCGATGGACTACGGACTTGTCGGGAAAGTCATCAAAACCATCAGTGATTTACCTTGATATTGAGGGGGCAAGTGTTGCGAGAATAACTCAACGTGGCCTAGCACATGACATGGATTTGGATCATACTGGTTCTGCTTGGATTGGTACTTGTTTATGATCTATGTCAGAAAAAGCATGCCATTCTGAGGAATTTCCCAATCATTGGGCATTTTCGCTACATCCTGGAAGCCATAGGCCCTGAGTTACGTCAATACATCGTTACAGACAATGACGAGGAGCGACCGTTCACCCGTGATCAACGTCGTTGGGTCTATGCCACCTCGAAAAAAGAAAATGATTACTTTGGATTCGGCACCGATAATGATCTGGAACAGACTCCAAATTACATCTTCATCAAGCATAGCCCCTTCCCGCTGAACAAACCCATCCGCTCCCCGGATTATCCCATTCCATGTGCCAAGGTGCTTGGACAACATCGCGAACGGCGGAAAGCCTTTCGCATGCGTTCAGTTGTGAACATCTCAGCCATGAGTTTTGGGAGTCTGAGTTCAGCAGCAACCGAGGCAATCGATCGAGGGTGTGCGCTTTCAGGTGCTCTTCACAATACCGGAGAAGGTGGCATCTCCAGGCATCATCTGCACGGTGCGGATCTGATTTGGCAGATTGGAACCGGGTATTTTGGATGTCGAACTCGAGAGGGTCGGTTCGATCTGTCTGCATTCAAGGATACCGTCCAGAAACATCCCCAGATACGTGCCATCGAGATCAAGCTCAGCCAGGGAGCCAAGGCTGGACTGGGTGGAATTGTGCCTGCCCAAAAAGTAACGCCGGAGATTGCGGCCATCAGAGGCGTTGAACCGCGAAAAGCCTGCGTCAGTCCTCCCGTTCATAGCGCATTTTCCGATGCGGACAGTCTGCTTGATTTTGCCGAACAACTTGCTGAGACTTCTGGTTTACCGGTGGGGATCAAATCGGCTGTGGGGCAACTGGAATTCTGGGACCAACTCGCCCTCGAAATGTCCACCGGCTCTCGTGGCCTGGATTTTATCACCGTCGATGGGGGGGAAGGAGGAACCGGAGCGGCTCCTTTGGTGTTTTCGGATCATGTTGCATTACCATTCAAACAGGCATTCAGCCGTGTCTATCTTAAATTCGCAGAGCAAAACCTCGGGGATAAAATTGTCTTTATGGGATCGGGTAAGTTGGGTTTTCCGGAAACTGCCATGGTCGCCTTCGCATTAGGATGTGATGCGATCTCGGTGGGGCGCGAAGCCATGTTGGCCATTGGATGCATCCAGGCGCAACGGTGTCATACTGGTCACTGCCCAGCCGGAGTTGCGACGCAGAACGCATGGCTCATGCGAGGTTTGGATCCTACCCAAAAATCCGCAAGATTGGCAAATTATGTCAGGGTGCTGCGCAAAGAAATCCTTCGGGTCTGTCATGCAGCGGGAGTGCCTCACCCAACACTGATTGATTCCAGGCATGTTGAGTTATCCGATGGTCAATTGGGAGTTCGCACCCTCGAATCCATATACCGATACCCGGAAGGATTGAGACAAACATCCCCCGAATGGATATCCTCAATCCACAACTTGATGGATGATGTTCAGGCAACTTCCGAATCCTGAAGGATATCAATCTTCTTGAAGCTTACTCGGCGATTTTACAACATGAGTTCTTACCGTAAATGATGAGTGAATCGATCCATGTACAGCGTGCCAGAAACGTGTTCCATATTGAACGCGAAGCACTGGAACATGTGACAGGACTCCTGGATGATGCCTTCCATCAAGCGGTTGAATCGCTGGTGAAAACAATGGACGCCAGGGGAAAAGTGGTTGTTGTGGGCATTGGCAAGTCTGGAAACATTGGACGAAAAATCGCTGCCACCCTGACCAGCACAGGAACGACCAGCGTCTTGCTGGACAGCGTCGATGCTTTGCATGGAGACCTTGGGGTGGTGAATGATGGTGACCTGCTTTTGGTGCTCAGTTATTCAGGGGAAACAGAAGAATTACTCAATCTTTTACCAGCCCTGAAAAGGTTCCATGTTCAATTGATCGGCATGACCGGAATGCCCCATTCCACCCTGGCCCGGGCTTGCGACCTGGTTTTGAATGTTGAAGTCCCCAAAGAAGCCTGCCCTTTTAATTTAGCCCCAACCTCCAGCACAACGGCTATGCTGGTGATGGGTGATGCCCTGGCCATGGCAACATTGGAGGCACGAGGATTTCGCAAAGAAGACTTTGCCACCCGTCACCCCTCTGGAGCCATCGGCCGTGCGCTTCTATTGAAAATCAAGGATGTCATGCGATCCGGATCCCGCAATCCGGTGACAGCGATGTCCACTTCCATCAAGGATACACTCCTTGTGATGGGGCAGGCCAAAGCTGGTTGTGTGAGTGTGGTCGATGATTCGGGAAAATTGGTGGGAATCTTTACGGACGGGGATCTCAGGCGTTATTTGGCCAGGGAAAAACATCCGCTTGAGGCAGCCATCGGAAAAGTGATGTCTCCCAACCCCATCACGATTCAGGAAGAATCTCTGGCAGTCGAAGCCTTGAATCTTTTCGATCAAAAACCGATTGATGATCTGATTGTCATTAATCAATCAGGAGAACCTGTGGGGCTCATCGATACTCAGGATTTGCCCAAAATGAAATTGATGTGAGATCAGGTAGATCATTACCAAACCACTTTCAAAGGATATAATCCAAGCTTTGGATCACAGGAAAGAATCATCAGGTTTTCACATTGAGCTTGCGCAACGAGCATCCGATCAAACGGATCTTTGTGGTGATTGGGCAATCCAATGATTTTCTCACAATGTGAAGTAGCCACCTCTAACCATTGTTACCTGTTTGATTTTCTTTGTGCTACGAGTTTCTTCTCCCAATGAAGTCCAAGATCTAATTTTCCTTTGGCTTTGTGGCTCAGTTGTTCAGACCCGTCTACAGCCCAAAGGAAAGCGTGGGCATCGATCAAATACGGTTCAGGCTTCATCCACAAAGTCACCTATCTCGTCATTGAAATCAGGAGACATTTTTTTGATGATGCCTTTCGCCCCACCCAATCGCCGTTTTGGCTGAGCCGATTCTATCGGCACCAATTTCACAACACGCTGTTGACCCTTTGAGATCACAACTTCCTCTCCAAGAAGTGCATGCTGTATGAGGCGTGACAAGTGGATTTTTGCTTCGTGAATGGTCACATTCATGTATCCAATGTTGGCAGAAAGTTTAGCTAAGTTAGGATCATGGAAACAAGTATTTGGTGTTTCATTTGTAAAAAACTAAGGATCTCACAACTTTTGGAATTGAGCTGGAATTCCATGACTAGAAAGAATTCTGAATACTACCATCGGTCATCAAGTAAAGTTTATCTCCACCAGGAGAGGTGGCCTCGGCCAGAACATGTTCCACTGGTCCTGTGTCTTCATTTTGGATTGGTAAACGGAGCTTTAGCTTCATGGAATTCCAACGCTGGGCGGAATCCATATGGAGGTAGCCTTGTTCGGCGAGTTGTTGCGGAGTGATCCATTCCGGGGAGTTCAGCCTGTCTCTGTGGTGGTCTCGGCAGTATTGTTGGATGGATTCCTGTAAAAGATGATGGTCATGCGGGGTGACGGAGATTTGGTGCCGCCATCCGGGATGATGGACCTGCTTACCAAAAAGTAATCCCATAGCAAAGGCAATGAGTCCGAGGCCCTGGCCAATGGATTTAGTACGCGCTTTCTTGATGAATCCCTTAATAAACATATAGGTTTGAGTTATATGACAGGTCGCTATTCCCGGGCGGCTTTTGCGGTTGGGTGAACTTTATCGATTTCAGTTTAAATCAGTGTAACCACTTGGTGAATGATCGCGTCTAACCTCTTTCGTATGATCAAATACCTAAAAACATTGTCATTTTTGTTCGCCCTTGTGGCGATCTCACTCACATCTTTGGATGTATCGGCACAGGGTCGTGGTGGACAAGGAGGTCCAGGGGGAGACCGTGGAGACCGCGGTGGTCGTGGTGGTCGCGGGAATTTTGACCCTGAAGAATTTCGCCAACGCATTGCAGATCGCATGAAAGAGCAGTTCGGATTTTCCGACGCAGAATTTAAGGCGATTCAGCCTCTGATTGAGGACGTGCAGACCAAACAGCGTGAAGTTCGCTCAGGTGGGCGCGGATTCGGCGGTTTTGGCGGATTTGGCGGCCGGGGCGGTGGTCGAGGTGGAGACCGCGACGGTGGAGATCCCGCATATGAAGCCCTGCAAAAGGCGATTGAATCCGGAAACAACATCGAGGCAAAACTCAAAGCATTCCGTGACGCACGTGCCAAAAAGGAAGCAGCACTCAAGAAATCTCAGGATACTCTGAAATCTGTGTTGACCATTAAACAAGAAGCAGTTGCGGTAACCATGGGCTTGATCCCTTGATCAAGAGGTCATTGAACCTTTATTTCGAATAACCCACTCACAACAGACTCACCATGAATGAGTTATTAAACCAAATGGTTGAGTCCCGGCAGCTCTCCGCTTCGGATGCCCAATGGCTGATGAAGCAACAAAGTAACGGGGCGGAGAGCTCCTATGAATCAGAAACCGAAGTGCTCAAGTGGCTGGCTGAGGAGTATTCGGTTTCATTTTCAGACCTGGAGAACCTTGACATTTCCAAGGAAGTTCTTGGTCTTTTTCCAGCCAGACTTTTGCTCAAAGAGGGACTGCTTCCGCTGAGTCGCGAGAATGGATCTGTGGATATTGCCACCAGTCGGCTGTTCGCCACTCAGGGGCTGGATGCATTGAAATCCCTCACCGGACTCAAGCTCAATCCAGTTCTGGCTCCTTCGGAAGCCATTCAAAGGGAAATCAAAAAGCGCCTTGGCGTCGGCGCAGATACCATCGACACACTCAAGGACGACAGTTCCTTCCAGGTGGTCGATGATGAAAATTCCGAAGATACAGACCTTGAGAATGCGGCTGAAGATGCGTCCATCATCCGTTTTGTAAATCAAGTTCTCAGTGATGCCATCGATTTAAGGGCAACAGATATTCACCTGGAACCTTTTGAGGATGAATTGCAAATCAGGTACCGCATTGACGGCATCCTGCAGGAGGTTCCGGTTCCGGCGGAAATCAAACGGTTTCAGCCCGCCATCGTATCCAGAGTAAAGATCTTAAGCCATTTGAATATCGCGGAGAAGCGCCTACCTCAGGATGGCCGTATCAAATTAAAAGTTCGCCAGGGTGAGGTGGATGTCCGTGTTTCGATCATCCCCATGCTGCATGGTGAAGCGGTGGTCATGCGTTTGTTGCGACAGGATGGATCCATTCCCGGATTGGATCAAATTGGTATGGCCGACCGAGAACTAGGCATCTTTAAGGAAATTCTCGGAATACCTCATGGCATTTTTCTAGTGACGGGACCTACGGGAAGTGGAAAGACCACGACCCTGTACACCGCCTTAAACGAGATCAACGACATGGTGAGAAAGATCATCACTGTGGAGGATCCGGTTGAATATCAGATTAAAGGCATCAACCAGATCCAAGTCTCCGAAAAATCTGGTCTGACTTTTGCCAAGGGATTACGGGCGATTTTGCGTCATGATCCCGATGTGGTTTTGATCGGTGAGATTCGTGACGAGGAAACCGCTCGTATCGCAATTCAAGCGTCCTTAACAGGTCATCTTGTGTTTTCGACATTGCACACCAACGACGCTCCGAGTGCCATGACACGCATGATTGATATGGGAATAGAACCCTATCTGGTTGCGTCATCTCTGGAAGGAGTTTTGGCACAAAGACTGGTTCGGACACTTTGTCATGCTTGCCGCGAGGAGGATCATTCCGAACGAGTGAAAGCTCTGCGCGAAACTTTGAAACTCAACCCTGAATCGACCATTTACAAAGCCGTGGGCTGCCGTGAATGCCGTCAAACCGGTTATCATGGTCGAAGAGCGGTGTTTGAAATGCTGGGAATCAGCTATCCGATTCGCCAGCGTATCCTTCAAAACTGTTCCAGCGGTCAACTCAAGGAATTGGCGCGTAAGGAAGGGATGCGAACATTGAGCCAGGATGGTTGGCGTCTGGTGGAAGCCGGTGTGACCACTCCGGATGAGGTCATGCGGGTTACCAAGGACGAAGAGTTATCAACTTTCTAACAATTTTCGGGATCTCGTGGCTTTTTATCAATACAAAGCAATCAACAGTGATGGCACCGTCGCCAACGGTGACATCGAAGCAGGAGGACGTCAGGATGCTTTCCGCAAGATGGAAGCACTCGGATTGAAGCCAATCAAGTTGATTGAAAAAGAAGGTAAGAATTCAGGTCATTCTTCAAAAGGAAGCGCGATGGCACTTCCCTGGAAATCGGGCAGGATTACCTTCAAAATGCTCGAAAATTTCACCCGTCTGCTTTCTTCACTTCTCTCTGCAGGAGTTCCCTTGAGTCGCGCACTGGTGATCCTTTATCGTGAAGCAGCCTCTCCGGCTGCGGGTGAACGTTGGAAGGAAGTTCATGATTTGGTTGTTGATGGCATGTCCCTGGCCAATGCGATGGGCCGATTTCCTGACACCTTCCCCAAAGTTTATGTCGCAATGGTAGAGGCAGGAGAAACAGGCGGATTCCTGGATGTTGTTCTGGGGCAGATCGCCGATTTTCAATCTCGAGATAAGGAACTGCGAGGAAAAGTATTGTCGGCCATGATTTATCCAGTGGTATTGCTCTTTCTGGCACTGGGAGTTCTGGTCTTCTTAATGGTCTTTTTCATCCCACGCTTCAAGGTACTCTTCGAAGGTTTTGACGCTGCCTTGCCACTATTGACCCAGGTGATCGTGACGACCAGTGAATATTGCCAGAATTATGGATTATTTATCCTGATCGGACTTGGCATACTGGGCATTGCGGTTCGCAATTGGCTGGCTACGGACAAAGGTCGACGAAAATTCGAGCAAAGCATGTTAAGCCTGCCGGTGATCGGGCCTCTCAATGCACAATTCGCCATGGCGCGCTTCTGCAGGATGTTGGGGACTTTGTTGAATGCAGGTGTTCCTCTCATTCATGGATTGAATGTCGCCCGGCGTTCCATTGGGAACCAAATTCTGGTGGATGCGGTGGCTGATTCCATTGAGCGGGTTAAGAAGGGAGAGACCCTTGCCAGAAGCCTTTCCGATTGCCGTGTATTGTTTCACGGCTCCATTTTGGAAATGATTTCCGTGGCTGAAGAAAGCGGTCGACTTGATGAAGAATTAATGCGCCTGGCGGCAACCACCGAGAAGGATCTGGATCAGCAATTAAAAACGGCGGTATCTCTGATGGAACCACTGATGCTGTTTCTGATTGCGGGCTTTATTGGAACCATTTTTATCGGAATGGTGATTCCCATCTTCACCATCCAGGATTACATTAAGTGAATTAACCAAAGCATCATTAATTATGAAATTGAATATCGCACAAAATGGTAATGTAGGATCTCAACGTCAAAAGGGATTCACCCTGGTAGAAATGCTACTGGTATTGGTGATCCTTGCTGCCTTGGCAGCCGTCGTAGTCCCCAAATTTGCAGGTCGCTCTCAACAGGCAAAGGAAACTTCAGCGCGCAGTCAAATTGCCAATTTGGAGATCGCGCTGGACATGTTTGAAACCGACAACGGGTATTACCCCAGCGGGAACGACGGATTGAACGAACTGGTCAGTCAACCCAACAATGCAACCAGCTGGCAAGGTCCCTACTTGAAAAAGGGCATACCCGTTGACCCATGGGGAAACAAGTATGTCTATGAGTATCCGGGCAAACAGAATAATGGCGGATACGATATCATGTCGATGGGACCCGACGGTCGTGTTGGAGGCTCAGACGACATCACCAACTGGGATGTTGGAGCTGCCAATTAGTTTCCCAATCAACGCCGCAATATTTTGAATGATCCTGCCAAGCCCCATCTCAAACTCGCTTCTCGAGGGAAAGTATCGCTCCTTCAGGATGCGAGCCCTCGGTGGGTTTACGCTGGTAGAATTGATCATGGTAATGGTCGTCCTGGCCGGGGTGATGGCTGTTGCCGCTCCTTCTCTCAACAAATTCTTTCGCAATTCCGCACTCAATGAAGAGGCAAGACGGATTGTTGGTATGATTGAAATGGCACGTCGGGAAGCCATTTCAACAGGATACCCCATTCAGGTATGGTTTGACCTTGAGAACCAGTGGTTTGGTATGCGCGAGCTTTCGGGTTTGTCCAATCCTTTGAACAGCTCTGTGATGGGACAGTTGCAGCAGGAAAAACATTTATACAAGATTAACAAAGATCTGGAAATCGAGTTGGATCGTTCGACAATGATCCAACAAGGGCTCCCAAGTATCGTGTATTTTCCGGATGGTCATTTGGAAACAACAAGTCTGCCAGGATTTTATCTGAAAAACAAAAAGCAGGAGAACCAAAGACTTCAGATTGTTCGGAGCCCAAACTGGCTGCGATACGAAATTCGCAGGAACGATGAAATGCTCCTTATCCAAAACGACCTCCTGTAAAGCAGGCAGATCTCAAAGGGGTTTCACCTTTGCGGAAGTATTGGCTGCGATGGTTTTCATGGCAATTCTGTTGCCTGTTGTCATGCAGGGATTGGTGCTTGCCAACCGCGCCTCCGTGGTTGGGGAGAGGAAGCGCACAGCAGTTCATTTGGCAAACAGTTTCCTGACTGAACTCATCGCCACAGAACAGTGGAGGTATGCGGGAAACCGGGGGAATTTTGGCCCAGGCTACGAGCAATATGAGTGGGAATTGGTCCAAAGCGGTTGGCCCCAGGATGACATGCAGCAGCTAACTTTGTTTGTATCCTACCCTGTTCAGGGGCAGCAGCACCGAATTAATCTCACCACCCTTGTTCAGGATGATTCGCAATGAGAACGAAAATCCATTTGTCCACGCAGAATCAAAGTGGCTCCAAAGGTTTCACGCTTCTTGAAATTCTTGTGGCCAGCGTGGCATTTGCGATGATCGTCTTGGTGATCAAGGTCACACTGATGGAATCTTTGGAACTGCGCGAACGAGCTCAGAAGCGTATGGATATCCTCAATACCCGATTGCGCGTAATGGAAGTCATTGAGAAGGATCTCAGACAATGCATTTTAACGGAAACCACATTTGCACCTGCTTTTAAAGGAGACACTTTGGGCGGTGGTGTAAGTCGAACAGACCAGTTGGAGTTTTATACCTTGTCGGGCATGACGATCACAAATCTACCCTGGGGCAACCTCCAAAAGGTCAGGTATTTTGTGGATCAACCCATGAACGAGGGGAGGATGGAGTTGTCACAGGGATTAACCCTCTATCGTGAGGTGACTCGAGACTTAAACCCTTCTATTCAGGAAGTGATACTACCTCAGGCCATCGCCAACGGAATCAATTCATTGGCTTTTCAATATTTTGACGGCGAATATTGGCAGGAGAACTGGGATTCAACGGTTGATGAAACCAAATTGCCCACTGCGGTGCGTGTGCGTGTTGAATTCCTTCAAGACGACAATGATTCCAACTCTCGATCCAGAAATATAAGAAATGAGGCACTCCCGTTTATTCAATCAACCATCGCTTTGATGGCCGTTCCTCAGATAGAGGAGGAGGAAATGGATAGCGAATCACAGGTCAATAACTTTTAAGGTTCAACCCACGCTCTTGTTATGAATGCAACTCATAAAATCCATTGCCCTTCTTGTGGTATGCGGATGGAATTTCCATCGGAAAAAGAGGGAACAACTGATGTCTGTCCGAGCTGTAAAAAACCGGTCTGGCTTTCCCACCTGGCTGAAAATAATGATTCAAATCGTAGCAAAAAATTTGAATCGAGTTCAGAGCAAAAACCCCATCAGGTCATCCATGGCTCCAATCCAATTATCACGAGTTTGCTGGTTGTCCTGGTGGTATTCAATCTGATTCTTGCGTTTCAGGTTTCCCAACTCAAAGCACAAATCAAACCTGGAATTCGGCCGAATGTGGAAAGGGAACTTCAATCTGTCGCAAATCTTCCTGCAGGAAAATCTAATTTGCTCAGGCGTGCTCAATCATTGAATGCCAAGAGCGAAACCATGTCGAATCAGGAATTGATGGACTTGGTCCTGAGGTCTCTGGAGATCCTTGATGAGGATCTCCGAACCGAACTGACGGACCTGCAGTCCGGACTATTGACACACTCGGAATCCATCAATGGTTTGATGGGAACCGCAGAGCAGATGAATGCTTCCATCGAAACCCTCTATGAAGATTTATCCAATGTTTCCACTACTTTGGATCAGTTATCCTCCACGCTCGCTGATGTGCAGGAAAATCAGTTGATCATGCAGAACATACTGAACCAATCTCGTTAGTCATCAGAAGGCCGAATTTGGGGCAAATATTATGCATGAAACCGACAATGGAATGTAACCTTATGAGCGTAATGGCCGTCTGCTTAAAATACCTGTTGAGACACCAGAAGGGTGTCATTTAATATTCCATGGAAATAAGTGATCCATCCAGACACATGAGCAAGCACCGAAATCGAGGTTCGGTGCTTATCATTGTCATGTGGGTCGCCTTGGGGCTTGTGAGTGTGACGCTGTATTTTGCACATTCCATGTTTTTCGAGTTCAAAGCAGCCGAAAACGAATACGAGGGATATCAAGCCCAGCACGCTATTGATGGAGCCTTGCGATATGCGACCTATCTCCTGGCGAATCTGGAGGAACCCGGAACTTTGCCAGACCCGGACACTTATGTGGCAGAACGCGGTGTCATTGGAGAGGCAAACTATTGGTACATTGGCAGGGGACAAGAAAACACCGTCTCTACAGTTCCGGTGTTTTCGCTGGTGGATGAAGGTTCAAAACTGAATCTCAATCTGGCCACCCAGGAAATGTTGGAATACCTGCCAAACATGACTCCTGATTTTGCCGCAGCCATTGTGGATTGGCGTGATGAGGATGATGAAGTTTCCGAGAACGGTGCCGAGGGGGACGTCTACGGTCGACTCAATCCCTCCAGGCAAATCAAGAATGCACCATTCGACTCGATCGATGAACTCATGTTGGTTTATGGTGCGGATCCGTTGTTGGTTTACGGAGAAGATGCCAATCACAACGGAATATTGGACCCGAATGAAAATGACGGGGATGCCTCTCCGCCCATGGATAATGCAAATGGCACTCTTGATTTTGGTTTGGTTGAATATTTGACCGTGTACAGCGGCGTTCCTGAAGAGGGCGAAGAGGAGCAAAACGGTGAGAATCAAAACAATCAGGCTGGGAATGCTGAGAGCGGATCTGAGGAAGAAACTCTCAAGGTGAACGTCAACACGGCCAGCGAAGCCGTGCTCTCTGTTTTACCTGGAATGGATGCCGCCAAGGCCCAGCAATTGGTCTCCTACCGAGCCACACTTGGACCGCTGGGAAGTGACACGGAATGGGTGAATCAGGCCCTGGACAATGGAGACCTCACGCAGACTCAAGAGTATTTTACGGGAACGAGTTATCAGTACACCATTGATGTCGCTGCCGTGGGTAAAAATGGAAGAGGGTATCGAAGAACCCGTTTTGTGGTGGATACGACTGGAGAGGAACCTGTTGTGATTTACCGCAAGGATCTTGATCGCCAGGGCTGGGCTTTGGGGCAAAATCTTCGCGAAGAACTTAAACAACTCATGCAACAGCAACGTCAACGATGATTGGTTTAAAACACAATAAACCTGCTTCAGTCCTAAGTCTGGATTGGCGCTATGACACGCTCCGTTTCGAATCCGTCCGGAAAGGAACGAATGCATGCCAGTCCACTGCAAAAGGAGAACTGAATTTATCAGGAGATTTCTTTTCTGTTGCACCCGAGCTGATTGGAGCTCAACTCAGAGAAAAGCTCAACCTCGCAGGAATGAACGACAGAAACTGTGTTTCAACCTTGCCGATTGGCTGGTTGTTTACTTTTCGAACTGAAGTTCCGGACCTTGGTGGAGAGGATTTGGAATTCTTTTATGCCACCCAGGCTGAGCGAGAATTTCCAGTTCCCGTCGAAGATTTACACATTACGAGATCTACATTTACATCACCGGAGGGAACATCTTACGTTCTGATGGCCGGCATTCCTGTTCAACGATTGACACATCTGAACAAGATCCTAGAAGCAGCAAAACTCAAACCATTGAGCTGGTCTTTACATTGGGGAGGGGCTGGATTTTTAAATGCATTACCAGATGCGAATGCTCTCTGCCTGACCCCCACCTCTTCGGGTTTTGATCTTGTAGCACTTTCCGATCAAAAACTGGCCATGGCGAGGTCTTTGAATGAGACCTCGAATGCTCAGCAAATTGCACGCGAAATCAAAATCAGTGTTGGTGAACTGCCCTCCGATTTACAATCCTCATTAAAACAATGCTATTACTTCCCGGAGCAAGAAACCGGAGGTGAATTTGACGCGGCACTTCAAGAGGTGGCCGACCGCTTGGGACTGAAGCCGTCCACCTTGTCTCAAAGCAACAGTCCGGCATTCACTTTGGCCTCTGATTTTTTATTGGACCGAACCAACCCATTCGAGTTTTTACCGCCCAAAGTCAGCGCGTTTCAGGAATGGAGCCAAAAGGTATCCACTGGCCGCAACAAGTGGCTCGGAGGTGGAGCCGCCGCAGCCATCTTGATCATCAGTCTGCTCTTTTTTTGGCAAGGTCAAAAACTTCAATCTCTAGATGATGAATGGAAGGCCATGGAAGTACAGGTTGGCGAGCTGGAAGAATTGCAGGATCGGATTCGACTTTATCGTCCTTGGTTTGATGAATCCATTCCAACATTGAAGCTTATCCGGCATTTGACCGAAGCCTTTCCAGAGCAGGGCGAAGTTTGGGTCAAAGAATTGGATATTCGCGAACCTTACACCGTCGTGTGTTCCGGCTTTGCGAGGAGCAATCGTGCCTGGCTTGAAATGCTGGAAAAACTTAGGACATCCTCCGAAGTCAAAGATCTGGCCGTGCTTCAAGTCCGCGAAGACAAGCAGCTTCAATTTTCATTTCAATATCGATGGGAGGAATCCAAATCCAATGAATAGTGCCAATCGAGAAAAAATACTACTGATAGCTGCTGCCGTGGCGGTGGTGATTCTGTTTGGCGATAAGTTCGTTATAGGACCGCTCCTCTCGTCCTGGGATGATCGGTCCAGCAGAATTGAAGAGCTGGATAAAAAAGTGGTCAGAGGCAGAGCGCTCATGGATCGAGAATCAGCCATCCGACGTCGATGGATGCAAATATGGCAGGCGGGTATTCCAAAAACAAAATCCGTTTCAGAAAATCAGGTACTGGAATCAGTGGATCGATGGGCGAGAGACAGTCGGATCAGCTTTACAGCCATCAAACCCAATTGGCGCACTTCAGATAAAGGCCATTTGACACTGGAATGTCGTGCGAACGGTTATGGTGACTTGGCAGAGATAGTCAAATTTATTCATGCACTGGAATCAGATGCTCTGGCCCTCAAGGTGGATACGCTGGAACTAACCCAAAGGGATGAAAAAGGTTCCAGTATTGGAATGAACGTAAATTTCAGCGGATTGCTGCTACCGGAGGCATTGAGATGAGTAATGTTCTAACGATCACCAAACCGGGCTTCCAACTCCTGTTGGTTCTATCCATTGCTTTTCAGATTTCAGTTCGTGCCGATGAAGGTGAATCCAACGAGACATCCTCAGAAGTTCAGATCAAAGATGAAAGCGCTCCGAATGCATTTGAACGGTTCCAATTGATTCTTGATCGAAATATTTTTGATCCGGATCGTCGCGGCCCAAGGCAGAGAGATCGCGAACGTCGCCCGGAGCCTCCGCGTGAAGAGTCATTCACTCTTCTGGGCACGATGAGCTATGCCGACAAACAACTTGCGTTTTTCAACGGCACGGACTCGGACTGGACGGGTGCTATCAAGCTAGGTGAGTCCCTGGGCAATCACAAACTGACGAGTGTGGAATACGACAAAGTTGTTTTGGATTTCGATGGAAAAATCATCGAGTTGCGGGTTGGGTCTGGTCGTTCAAAACGAGGAGATGAGGAATGGCGAACCCTGGAGGAAGGACGATCCGTTTCTGGACGAACATCCTCGAGGCGTTTTAGCTCCTCCAGCAGCTCAGACAACGCAACGAATTCTGATGATTCCGATGCACCAGACCTTTCTGGACTGGAATCCAATGACATTTTGAAACAGCTCATGGAGCGCAGGAAACAACAAATGGGACAATGAATCAGATTTTTATGAACAAATACATTCTTCTAATGACACTCTGCCTGGCATTCAATATCCAGGAATGGCGGGTGCTCGCACAAAATGCGGAGAACCAAGCATCCAGACCACTGAATAATGAGACTGCGCCTCAGAGCGAAACCGGATTGAGGATGAACTTTCGAAACGTCCCTCTGGAAATGGTGCTGGATTACATGAGCGAGGCCGCTGGTTTTTCCATTATCGCAGAAACCGATATTTCAGGAGAGGTCAGCGTCTGGAATAATCGACCACTCAATAAAGAAGAGGCGGTTTCACTGTTGGACTCTATTCTGAATGAAAAGGGCTATGCAGCCATTAGAGTCGGCAACACGTTAAAGATCGTTTCAAGCAGCAGTGCAAAAACTGAAAATCTTCCAGTTCGTACCGGAAATGATCCGGCAGAGATTCCTCAAACCGACAGGATGGTGACCCAGATTATTCCGGTCAGATATACAGGAGCCGTTGATCTGATTGAAAACCTGGAACCTTTACTGCCGGACAATGCCAGCATGACAGCAAATGAAAGCAGCAATGCCGTGGTGCTGACCGGTACGGAAAACAACATTCGGCGAGTGGCTGAAATTATTCGTGCCCTGGACACCAGTATTTCCGGCATCTCCCAGCTCAAAGTATTTCCTTTAAAATATTCTGATGCGACAGAACTTGCCGAAGTGGTGAAAAACTTATTTGAAGCACCACAACAATCGTCACGCGGTCGAAGCAGTAGTGGCCGTAGTATTTTTTCAAGTTTCAGATTTGGCGGACGTGGTGGTGGGGATGATCGAGGTCGTGGTGATCGAGGAGGTAGCAGCAACAGTGGAGATAGTGAAGCTTTGCAGGCGGCTTCGAGAGTGGTGGCAGTCGCTGACGAACGCACCAATTCACTGGTGGTGAGTGCTCCCGATGAATATATGCCAACCATCATCCAGCTCGTGACGGAGATAGACAAGAATGTGGATGATATCACCGAGTTACAGGTTTTTCCGCTTCAGTATGCCGACGCATTTGAAATGTCTGAAATCCTGAAGGATTTATTTGATGACAGCAGCCAGGAACAGACCAGCTCTCGAGGAGGATTTCGTTTTGGCAGGGGGCCGTTTGGTGGAGGAGGAGATCGCGGAGGCAGTCGTGGTTCTGGAGGTAATGAGGAGAGTTCCCGCGTGCAGGCCATGACACGAGTCACTGCCGTACCAGATCCTAGAACCAATTCGGTAATTGTGTCAGCAGCGTCGAATCTTATGAGCCAAATCGAGCGTATGATCACTCAGTTGGACTCCGACTCTTCCAAAAAGCAGAAGGTTTATGTTTATTCACTCGACAATGCAGACGTGGATAATGTGGCGACCATTTTAAGAGGTATGTTCGAATCTCAAAGCACTACCTTGAACAACCGCAACAACGCAAACCGAAGCGGACAAAACAACAACAACCCCCTCAACAATCGCAGTGTCAATCAGCAAAACTTTGGCCTTGGCGGTGCAGGTGGTGGAGTGACGAATCGCTAGTGGTTAGTTTGGAAAATTACAGATCAAAAGGGAATATGATGCATTTACAAACACTCAAAAACGCTCCATTAGCCACATGTGAAAGGAGTCATTCATCATCAGGAAAGACCGGCATGCAATGGCTCTTTCTGATCATTGGCATTTGCCTTTTGAATGATACCGCCCTGGCTCAATTTGGAGGAGGTGGAGCTCTTGGAGGACAAACGACCAGACAGTATCTGAATAACACTCAGGTAGGAGATGCCCTCATTGAAGTGGATCCAGAGACAAGATCAGTCATCGTTGTCACTGATGAGGAAACCAGTCAACAAATAGGAGAGGTATTAAAAACACTGGATCGCCCCAAGCCGCAGGTACTCATTAAAGTTGTATTCATGGAAGTCACGCATCGAGATGATCTCGATGTAGGAGTCGAAGGGGGGTGGACCAATGTCTCCGGTTCCACGACCAACATTGTGCAATCAGCATTCGGCATGGCAACTCAAGGGCAAGGAGGGATCTACCAACTCCTGGATAACGATTTCAATGTCACGCTGAAAGCCATAGCTGAGGCGGGAAAACTGGAAGTGCTCTCGCGTCCCTCCATCCTGGCGCGAAACAATCAGGAAGCCATTATTACAGTGGGGCAGGAAGTTCCCTTCATCGACAACGTCAACTTCCTGCAGGGTGGGCAGCAGGTGAATACGGTCATTTATCGAGATATAGGCATTATCCTGCGGGTGACACCTTTTATTACTCAGGACGGAATGGTGGAAATGATCGTGGCTCCTGAGATCTCAACGATCAGTGACGAAACCGTGACAATCTCTGCAGGAGTGGAAGCACCTGTATTTGCGAAGCGGGCTGCAGAAACGGTGGTGGTGACGCCTCATGGAAAAACCGTCATTATCGGCGGCTTAATGGAAAAGAATAAAATTGAAAGTAGACGTAAAGTTCCACTGCTTGGGGACATTCCATTACTTGGTTGGGCATTTCGCCGGACGGTGAAAGAGGACACCAAGACGGAATTGTTAATTTTCCTGACACCTTACATTGTTCAAGACCCCAGGGAACTGGACAAAATGACCACACTTGAATCCGAGAATTCACAACTCGCAAGCAAGGCTTTCACCGAGGAAGAGCTGAACCAATTTGTGGGTGAGGTGGAGGGTTTGAAGAAGGAAGAAGACAAGGAAGCCGACCAGAAAAAGAAGAAAGGGTTCTTCAGACGTGGGAAATAAATTCCGATCCTTGATCAGTCCTTTTTCCTGAACAGCATATTGTGATTCCTACCCTGAGTAACCCTCAAGCCGGAAATTTTGCCGGATGAATCCCGATCAAAATCGACTTGACTCCAATACCAAACTTTTGAGGTAAATCGATCCTTGGAAAATCTTTGAAGCAAAACCGGGGCGTGACGGTGATGAATGGCTTTCAGATTCCTGCCGGATTCTTCAATGCGGTATTCAGTTAATAGTTCGGTCGATTGGTAAATTCCGACGTAATCCTTCAGTTCTGATTCTTCAAAATTTGCAGAGGCTCTTTCCTCTGCGTTGCCGGTCCAATCTGGAGATTTTATGCTCAGTTTCTTTGGCCACCCATTGATACCGCTGGAACATGAAACCCTTATGTTTAGTTTGGAATGGACGAATTCAGTGGTTGAAGTCGGTAATAACTTGAAACCCCTGCCATCTGGAAGCTCGATCCATGGTTGCGCGTTTCTTTCGAACAATTGAATGACCGAATCGCTGTTGCCAGTCGATGAATAGATCCCCTGCCATTTTTTCCAATCCACGTCTGAAAACGAGATTGGGGCATTGATCTGAGAAGATTGTTCTTCGCTTGCTAGCGGGACTGGCTTGGAGGGGTCATTGTCTAGAACAAGGTTGGCTATTTTGTAGGCATAGGAGGAGGTGTTCAATCCGCTCCAGTTACTCAGGACTACCACACCGAATTGAAATTCTGGCAAGTAAAGCAGGTAAGTTCTAAATCCTGCCCATGCGCCACTGTGAGAAACGCGTTTGGTTCCACGATATTTGCCAATCCCAAATCCGTAGGCATATCCCGTCGAGTTCCCATTGTTCAATTTGCCGGGTTCCATCATTCTCTGGATAACATCTGATGTTGTAATTTTGGGATCCTCAAAATGATGCATCCATTTCAACAGGTCATTGACAGTGGAATAAAGTGAACTGGAACCGAGGGCCATCAATTGATTGCCCACATTTCTGAATGGCCCATTCTTGTTACCTTGATAGGAACGGACTCGTCGGGGAATGACTCTTCCAAGGTTGTCATGGAAATGGGAATCGGTCATGTCCAAAGGATGAAAAACATTTTCCTTCATCCAGTTTGAAAAATCATTTCCAGTCACCGTTTCTACCGTACGAGCAAGTAGGTTGTATCCAGTATTGGAGTAGGAGAATTTATCGCCGGGAGTAAAACTCAATGCTTCCTGACGGCGCGCCATTTCCAAAATATCGTCAAACTCAATGACATCATCGAAACGCCGCCCACCCAGCACCAGTGTTCCAGGCCAATCCCGAATACCGCTGGTATGGTGTAAGAGGTGGTCTAGCGAAACAGGATTAAAGACGTCAGGAAGCCCATGGACATGCGCCATGACTCGATCATTGAGCTTGAGTTTGTTTTCGGATTCCAGGATGGCAACGGCCATACCGGCAAATTGTTTGGAAACAGAAGCTATATCGAATACGGAATCTGGTGTGAGCCGAACCTTATTCTCAAGATCAGCCATCCCCCACCCTTTGGAGTAAATTGTTTCTCCTTTGAAAATCACGCCCACCGCCAATCCTGGTGCATCTGATCGATCAAATGGCTCCAGGAGTTGATCAATTGCAACTTCAATGGACTGGGCTTTCGGTTGACTGTTGGCAACTTCAACCAAACAAAGACTCAACAGGATAGAACCCATGAGTAGCAAACGGGCGATAAAATGTATCTTCATGCTAAAAATAACTCAGGATTTGTTTCGGACACCTTGAAAGACAGTAACACAAAGGGTAATCACGGTTAGAGGAATAACAAAGATAACCATGACCCATGCCAAAGTTCTCAGATGCTGACTTCCCATGGCATCCAAAATCAGAAACAAGGTGTACACCAAAAAATAGAAAAGAAATAAACCGCCCTCCCATCGTGAAATTTGGCGTCCCGTAAAAAATATAGGCAAACATGCCATGGCGACGGCCACCATCACGAACATATCAAAATCCAGGGCTGCTTGTGGAATGACAAGTCCATCTGGAGCGACGATACTAGTCAGTCCAAGCACTCCTAATAAGTTGAACAAATTGCTGCCCACTACATTACCTATTGCTATATCGCGTTGCCCCTGACGTATCGACATAATAGCGGTGACGATTTCAGGCAACGAGGTGCCAATGGCCACGATGGTCAATCCTATAATCAATTTACTGACTCCCCATGCAGTCGCTATGGAAACGCCGCCGATGACCAATCCCCTTGAACCAACGGACAGCAGGATCAAGCCAAGTAAGAGTTTCAGGATGGATCCCAGGGGGTTCCAAATGGATTTCCCTTTGTTCTCAGCAACCAAGTCAGCCTGCTTTAAGGAAACTTCATGATGCTGTTTCCTACCTTCTTTCAATTTCCAGACAGAATAGACGCAAAGGGATAAAAACAAACCCACTCCATCGAGTCTTGAAAGCACTCCGTCCCAGGAAAGAGCGAGTGTCATCACCGATGCCAGAATCATGACGGGGACATCGAATCTTATGAGCTGCCTGGATGCAATCAGCGGAGTCAGCGAAGCCGTCAAACCAAGGACCAAAAGGATATTAAAGATGTTACTACCTAATATATTCCCAATCGAAATGCCCGTGCTTCCGTAAAGCATCGAACGAATGGAAACCGCTAACTCGGGAGAACTCGTTCCAAATGCAACAACCGTCAAACCGATGACCAGCGGCGAAATCCGTGCGAGTTTTGCCAAATCAACCGCACCCCGCACCAACAGTTCCCCCCCTGCAACAAGGCCCATCAGTCCAAACAAAATATAAAGCAATGCCTCTATCGTCATTTGGTAAAAGTCATTCAATCATTTCTGCTTGGAAACACCAGTTCCGCGCCCATTTGAACATTGCATCACAGTGAGTGTCAAAATAATGTCTGGCTGAAATCAAAATGAAAGCAGGAGCAAAGTGTAGAATAAATTTCAAGCGCCTGAGTTTGATAACATGCGCGTCTCTTGCTGTCGCTATTATTGCCTACTTTATCATTATTGATCAAATTTTTAGGAACGCTTTTCCACGTGCCTTGGAACTAGGTTTTCGCCCACAATTGATCGCCAAAAGTGCGATACCCGAACAACAAATAGAAAACCACACATGTGGACTTCATGCCCTACGTTCGATTTATCAGGCACACGGATTACCCCCAGATGATCATAAGTTGCGAAAGAGGCTTGGAATTGATAGACCAGCAATTCCGTTTATGCATTCAACGCAAGGGGCACTTCAACCCGACATTTGCAGAGTACTATCTCAAGATGGATTCCTTCTCAAACTGCTGAATCTGGAAGATGACAATCCGATTGTCCAGCTAGATGATCACCTTTCAAAATCTTGGAAAGCTCTTGCTCTAATAAAGAAACCGGAGAATGGTGCACTTCATTGGATCGTTATTGAAAAAGGTAACGAGTTAGAATTCACTACTGTGGACTCCCAACAACCGGTTCCAAAATTAATAATAAAATCTGAATTCCTTCAAAGGTTGGCAATCACAGTTTTCCTGGTGGAACCCAATCCAAAACCTACCAGAGAATGCATTGAGTTAGCTCATCGATTAGGCATCGCAGCTATGAAACAAACTCCATTAAGAATGAAAAAACTGGAAGATTAATTTTTTAACTTTCACTACTGTTGGAGCTACTCCCCTCAATAACTGCCCATATCTTCTTGAGAGTTTCTTCGTCAATGGTGATCTCTTTGACTCCAGTATTTGAATCACCGGTGGAGAAGGTGGTGACAGGTAGAGATGTTTTAATGGGTCTGGCGGGACTGGAAGAATGGATCAAAATTAATGGTGTGGATTTTGGTGAACTTGAATGCTCAGCATTAAGATTCATGGATTTCAGCCCGTGCTGGATGGCTTCCCGGATCTCATCGAGTTCGCCTCCAACACCAGAAAGCTGTTTGACGACGCGCCCAACCGGGTCATTCTCATCCTGTCCTCCAAAAAGCAGGTTTTTGCGAAATTTCTTTTTAATGTCATCCCAACGAATACGTTGCTCATCATTGAGCTGATCGATGATTTCTAGAAACTTCAGATAGTTTGATTCTGCGCCATGGGTCAGGGTTTGGCTTTCGTTTTTATAATGATCCAGTAACAGGGCATTCAATTCCTGATCATTCATAATGGGCACGACTTTTTCAGCCAGGCGATTCATATTTCGATATGAACCTTGCAGCTTAAAGGTAGGTTCGGTGCGGTAGGCATCATTTTGCCCCGCTGATCGAATATACTCCTGATTAACCTTATAAACGGATTCACGCAACCACAGCAGTTTGGTCATCACCGCAACGATGTCTTCAATTTCCTGAGGTGCATAATTTCCGATTATTGATTCCGATTCGCGCTCGCCACCTTCTGCGATTCGTACCAACGGAATCAAATCTTCCTGATGTTGGGTCAAGAGTTTTGAAAGAAGCGGATTGGAGGTCACTGCATTTTCCAGATAACTCAAACGAAAGACCTCTTCCGAACCTTGAGCCACATCTCCCAAATTGTAGATATCAGCCCTGTTGGCAAGCATGTCCGGAATGGCAAATCGGTGTCCACTTTCCGTGTAAGGATTTCCGGCCATGACGACCGAGACCCTTCTCCCCCTGAAATCATAGGTCTTGCTTTGCCCCTGAAACACTCCCTCGATTTTTCTTTGTGCATCGCACAGAGAGATGAATTTCTGGAGAAATTCAGGATTAAGATGCTGGATATCGTCCAGATAAATCATGATGTTGTCCCCCATTTCAAATCCGAAATTCAAGCGCTCCAATTCCTCTTTGGCAACGGCGCTGGGCGCTTCCGCGGGATTAAGTGTAACCGTTTCGTGCCCTATGGCCGGACCATTGATTTTAAGGAATATAAGCCCCAACCGGTTGGCGATGTATTCCATCAAAGTGGTTTTTCCATAACCAGGAGGTGATATCAACAACAACAATCCCATCAAATCAGTTCTCTTGGAT